>CAJUCW010000070.1 GCA_910585275.1 uncultured Muribaculaceae bacterium | reverse complement strand
TTACATACCCCTTATCGACAATCTCCCTGCCGAACATGTCGGTATATGTATGCTCATACTCGCCGTTAGCGAGGGCTGCCTCAGCTTCCGCTTCGGTAAGGTTCATCGTGATGGCACACAATTCGTCGGGCGACGGCAGACGGAAACGTGCATCGATGAAGTTGTAGCGAAGTTTCTCGATACCATCCTGCCATGGCAACGTGAAGTAAGGCGTCGATACAAAGGACCCGGTCTCGTCATAACCGGCGAACCTATAGTCGTAGCTGGAAACGCTCACCATACCCGAGGAGGGATTGAAGTAGGCCTCTTTCGATGCCATATCAATCACCTGGCCGTCGTCATTCTTCTGAAGTGCATATGGGAGGAAACGGTAGGCGAGAAGGCCCGGAACGCGCTGATACCACGGGAGGTCCTTGTGCCATTCGGCATAGTCGAGCACTGCACCCTCCTGCCAGTCAACAACCTCGATGATCGGATAGATCACCGGACGGTCGATGTCTTCCTTGGCTACCAGGCGGATGCGGTAGAGGTAGTTCCTCTTGATGGGGATAATCTCCTCCTGGCCGTTCTCGTCTTTATATTCGAGCATTGCGTTGCCGTCGGCGTCAAGCTCGTCCGAGAATTTATACGTGCCGTCGGCGTTCTTCTGCGGAACCTTGAAAATCACCTGCTTAGTCTTAACTTCACCGTAAGTGTCGTCCTCTCCCTTGACCTTGTAGGAGATTGTTATCTTCGGTGCCTTCGTGTCCTGTTCGATGTTTTCGGTCAGGTATTCGTAGGTATAGGTCTCCGCCACATATTCGCCTGGCTGTGTGATGTTGCCCTCGATGCCGTCGGCGCCGTAGCCGAAATTACCCTGGAAATCAACGTCAAGGTTGCGGCACACAAGGTATTCCTGCCCGTCGGTGACGCTCGTGGGTGCGAATAGCTTGGTCGAGTGCAGGCAGTTCTCGAAGGTGAACCCGGTGATGGCGACGCCCTCTATCTGGTTGAAGATGTCGAAACGAGCCGCTGCACGCTCCAACACAACCGTCAGCCTCGTTACCTGCTCCGGAACGGGCCTTACATACTGCACGTTGGGCGATACCATCAGGAACTCGTCGAGCGTACCTTTCTCCTTGCCCACGCGCTCGTCGGCCACCGTCTGCGTGAGGTCGCAGAACTCCGCCTTCGTCGCAACCCCGGGGGTCAGCCCGTTGATCATACCGAGGAATTCGTCGCCGGGGTTGGCCACGAAATAAATCTGGTAGTCGTTGAGCTCCTCGAGGTCGAAATGCGGAAGCTCCACGTCGGAGTCCGACGGAAGGTAGCCGCCGTTGTCCGCTGTCTGTGGAAGTGTCGAGGTCAGGTCAAAAACCTTGTAGAGGAGTTCGTCGTTCGTGAACGCAACCGCGTAGAGCGACTTGATGGTGCGCTCGCGCTTAAGAGCCGCGTAGGTTTCGTTCGGCTCGCCGGCTCGCGTGCTGTTGGAGGAGAACAGGCCCTTGATGTCGAGCACCACGGGATATTTACCCTCAACGGTCATCACGGGGGCCTGGCTCAGCTCAGCCTCCTGCGTGCATGACGGAAGCACAACCCCACTAACCATCGACGCAAGCATCGCGCTTAAGCCGAAAAGCATTTTCGTTTGTTTCATAAATGTTTTTTAATAATTTAATATTTGGTTAGAATAGCTTTGGTAACCGGAAGGGGT
>CAJUCW010000069.1 GCA_910585275.1 uncultured Muribaculaceae bacterium | reverse complement strand
TGGCTGGTCCTTTTTTAGTGACCGGCGTCAGACACACTCAAAGAAACAGTATCTTACCTCCCCCGAAGGGACGGTAACGGAACGACGGTTAATCGCGGGAGAAGAGGTCGCGGGTATAGACTTTGTCGGCAACGTCGGCAAGGTCTTCCGAATTCCGGTTGGCGAGTATGGCGGAACTGAGGCGTTTGAATTTCTCGATGTCATTTACCACACGGCTGCCGAAGAATGTCGAGCCGTCGTCGAGGGTCGGTTCATAGATTATGACAGTAGCCCCCTTCGCCTTGATACGTTTCATGACTCCCTGGATTGACGACTGACGGAAGTTGTCGGAATTTGACTTCATAGTAAGGCGATACACTCCGATGGTGGGCGGGTTTTCCGTTTTCTGTTTTCCGTTGTCCGTTGTTTGTTGTTGGTGATAGGAATTATATGTGGAGTAATCATACCATCCGGCCATTTTGAGGACCTGGTCGGCAATGAAATCCTTGCGGGTGCGGTTGCTTTCCACGATGGCTGTCATCATGTTTTGCGGCACGTCGGCATAATTGGCGAGGAGTTGCTTCGTGTCTTTGGGAAGGCAATAGCCGCCGTAGCCGAAGGAGGGGTTGTTGTAGTGGGTGCCTATGCGTGGGTCAAGACCCACGCCCTCGATGATGGCTTGCGAGTCGAGGCCTTTCACTTCGGCATATGTGTCAAGTTCGTTGAAATAGCTTACGCGAAGCGCGAGGTAAGTATTGGCGAAAAGCTTAACGGCCTCAGCCTCCTTAATTCCCATATATAGGGTGGGAATGTTTTCTTTCAAAGCACCCTGCTGAAGGAGCGCCGCAAAAGAATGGGCTGCTTCATTTAGTCGCTCGATATCGGTGACTGCGGCTATGGCCGCATTCTCTTCGGCAAATTCCGGCTTATCGATAATCTTGGGGATACCGGCAATGATTCGGGAAGGGTAGAGGTTATCGTAAAGGGCTTTGCTTTCACGGAGAAATTCCGGGAAGAAAAGGAGATTGAAGGATGGTTTCCGGTTGTTGGTTTTTAGTTGATGGGAGGATGCGCTCACTTCGTTCACGCCACAATCAAGACCTGAACAAGAACAACCCCGGTTGTTCTTGGTTGTTCTGGTTTGAGCGATTTCGGAAGCAAGCAGGTTGGCGTATTTGAGGTATAGTGAGCGGCAATATCCTACAGGGATTGTCGATTTGATTACCATCACGGCATCCGGGTTGACCGAAAGGACCAAGTCGATAACATCTTCGATGCAATGGGTGTCGAAATAGTTTTTAACCGGGTCGTAGTTGGTGGGAGCGGCTATGACCACGAAGTCGGCATCCTTATATGCTGACGCACCGTCGAGGGTCGCGGTAAGGTCGAGTTCCTTTTCAGCGAAATATTTCTCGATATAATAATCCTGAATCGGAGACTTACGCCTATTGATAAGCTCCACCTTCTCGGGGATGACGTCAACGGCTGTGACGTGGTTATGTTGAGCGAGGAGAGTGGCTATTGAGAGTCCGACATATCCAGTGCCGGCAACTGCTATATTCATGATTTGTTCTTCTGTTTTGAGGATAAACAATTTGAGTTAATGATGCGAATTTACGAATTATTTATCGGATAAACAATGATTGAAGCGGTTGGTCTGGATTTTACCATAGCGAGTTATTTTTTCAGTTAATTTGAGAAAAAATAGTGACTGTAATTGGACAAGAAAAGTTGGAATTAGAATTGCAGTGAAATTTTAATGACGTTATTTTTGCTTTTTTCAATGTTAATTATAACGTTATGGCTACGATTAAAGTGAAGTTACGTTGTCCGGAGAAGCCGGGAGAGGCGGGGGCGGTCTATTATCTGGTGATTCATGAAAAAAAGTCTCGCCGTATCCCTACGGATTACCAGGTCTTTACAGACGAGTGGAACGAGAAGCGACAGATGGTTGTCACGAGTCCGAAGAGTGCGCGACGCGACGAGGTGTTGGCTATCAGGGAGAGGATTCGTCAGGATGTGGAGAGAATCAACAAAGTTGTTTATGGCTTCGAAATGAAAGGGCTCATCTATACTGTAGATGACGTGGTGGAGGAGTTTAATCGTTGTACGGAGGAGTGTTCGCTGTTCAATTTTATGGAGAAGGTGATTGCGCGGCTGAAGCAGAACGGTAAGGTGAGGACAGCGGAAACCTACCGGTCGTCGCTCATGAGTCTGCGTAAGTTCAACGGGGGCGACGAGCTTATGCTCGACAGTGTCACTCCGGACATGATGGAATGTTATGAGGGATGGCTTAGAGGGCAGGGGAAGGCCGCTAACACGGTGTCGTTTTACACAAGGATTGTAAGGGCTGTCTATAACCGGGCTGTGGAGCAAGGCATCATCGAAGACCGGCATCCTTTCAGGCGCGTATATACGGGAGTGGATAAGACCGTGAAACGGGCGTTGCCACTGCGGATATTAAAGAAAATAAAGACTATGGACTTGTCGGAAGACCATGAACTTGATTTCGCCCGCGATATGTTTATGCTTAGTTTCTATTTGAGGGGAATGAGTTTTATCGATATGGCCTACCTGCGGAAGAGCGACAGAAAATGCGGCTACGTGATTTATCGCCGCCGCAAAACGGGACAGCTTCTTACAATCAAATGGACGGAAGAGATGGCCGGGATTCTTAAGAAATATCCGGAAAACACCACCGAGTATCTCTTTCCTATATTAAGGAGGGCCGGGCGTAACGAACGGTATGCCTACAGAAACGTGGCCTATTCCGTCAATAAGAATTTGAAGAAGATTGCTGAGAAGATTGATTTGTCGGTGCCCCTTACGCTTTATGTGGCGCGTCACAGCTGGGCGTCGGTGGCACGGCAGCGAGGGGTGCCTGTGAGTGTAATCAGCGAGGGGATGGGCCATGATTCGGAGATGACTACACATATCTATCTGGCATCGCTCGACAATTCGGTGGTGGACAATGCAAACCGGAAAGTGATGAAGGCTTTGGAGTGATGCATGGATTTCATAAAAAATTGTTAACTTTCCTCTAAAACCTATTGGCGATATATGAGGTAATTATCCTCCAGATATC
>CAJUCW010000068.1 GCA_910585275.1 uncultured Muribaculaceae bacterium | reverse complement strand
AATGGAGGCTTTTTTTATGTAGTGGCGTTAACACTTGTTATTAAACACCCTCTGAAACTCGTTTTAGTTCTGTGGCCGATTCTGCAATCAGAACTATCTCGATTGCTTCAAGCACACATCCCTGGACTGTCTATAGAGCCGGTGAATTGCTTAAGTGGATCAAGTCGGGAGAATATGACAAGATTCTCGAAGAGTATTCAGGTGTACCATGCCCCCATGGCTGCGGAAATGTCGTTTCAAAAAATGCGACTGTATGTGACAGTTGCGGATTGGAAATCAAATGGTAAATATACCATCGATTCTACACGGGCTCAAAGCAGATTCTTATATCAGTCCTGAAGATAAAGCCGGACTTGATAAATTAAATGCGATACCGGGAGTTAAGAAATTTCTCATCGATACAGTTTCTATGTTTCGTGAGAAAGTCTTTTCTATTGAGATGCAGGGAGACGGCCTAAATATAACGTCAGACTCTTACCCTGAGCTATACAATATCCTCCACACCGCCGCCAAGACTTTAAACATTGAGAAGATTCCTGATTTCTCGTTGAGGTGGAGTTATGAAATCTCAATCGGCAGTGAAGGAGCTGCAAATCCAAGGATTACAGCACTTAACGGGGCAATTGACCTTTTGGAGGATGAGGAACTTCTATTCTTGCTTGGGCATGAACTTGGACACTTGGCGGCAGGGCATAAGCCGTTCCAGAACCTTCTTATAACTCTATATACCCCGCTCGTTAATCAAGTGCCGCATGCCAATATCGCGTTAGCCCTCCTACGTCCGCTTATGCTTCAATGGTATCGCGTGTCTGACTATACAGCAGACCGAGCCGGTCTGCTGGCCTGTCAAAATATCGACGTAGCATTAAGGACAATGATTAAGATGTCCGGTCTTCCAAAAAAATATTTCAAAAATATCAAGCCGGAAACCATCTTGTCTCAGGCAATCGAGTTTGAACGGAAAAACCAAGACCTTGCCAGCGGTATAATCCAAAATCTTACGATAAATACAGCATGCGCACCATGGTTGGTGGTTCGAGCTGCTAAATTATATAGCTGGTACAAGAGTGGAGACTATCTTGAGATTATAAATAAGCACGCAAGATGACGCAAACAACAATATCAACGACCGCAACCCATAAAAGAACGCGGCATACAATGTCCATTCTGAACCGAAGGGTAACAAATGAAAGTGGCACAAAGACAACGATAAAGGCTATGGGGCTATCTGCATGTCAAGGGTTATGCATTACATACAACCTTCATAGCAAACGTTTCTGTAAGTAATGACCATCACTACCACAAACGGATTTACATACTCCTATAATCCTATTGACAATGCGATTGTCGAGGGGTGTATCCCGGGTGAGGCAATAAAGATACCCTTTGAGGATGCAAATCCTATAACCCATTTCCCTTCTATTGATTCTTTTACAATTGGAGTTACAGAACAGTGCAACATGAGGTGCTCGTATTGCTGCTATTCCGGCATCTACAACAAGCATCGGGAACACTCTTCCGCAAGGTTAAGAGAGGCGAATATAGAAGCCTGCATTGAGTTTATTGAACGTACAGTAGCTAATGGAGACAACCCTTCCATTGACTTTTATGGAGGAGAAAGCTTGCTCGAATTCGGATGGGTGCAATCATTTGTTGCAAAGTGTTCGAAGAGATTTCCCAAAGCAAAATATGAGTTATCGACGAATGGATTGATTCTGACTCCCCAGATTGTTGATTGGCTTGTAGAACATTTGTTCAATGTTTTCATATCGATTGATGGCCCGGATCAGTACCATGACTCATGCCGGAAAGACAGGAACCATAGTGGAACATTTCAAAGAATCGCCACCAATATCGCCCATATCAAGGAATCGTATCCACTGTTCTGGAAGGACAACGTTCATCTAATGATGACAATACCCGACATAGCAAAACTGCCGGAGTTGTCAGAAGCGTGGATGTATCATCCAATCCTCAAAGACAAGATTCCTTTCCGAATGTCCGAGGTTGCAACAATATACGATGTGACAACTCCACTCGCAGATTTAGAGTCTGAATTAAATCTATACCTGCCATTGGTGGCATACCGGATTGCCAACTCTGAGAACATAATTGTCGAAACTTTCTTCAAGACGTGGTTGGGAGAATGGATTGAACGGCCAATCGGGCGGATCGAAGGGAAAGAAGCATATCCGACATGCGTTCCAAACAATAGGAAACTTTATATTGATTCAAAAGAAAAGATAGGAATATGCGAACGCATATCTGATGAAATTCGTATTGGCTCAATAGAAGATGGAATAAATTTCAGTGAAGTTGATAGAATAGTTGGAACTTTGTCCGCGTTTATTGATAGAAGGTGTAGTACCTGCGAAATTGCTCGAGTTTGCGACATTTGCCCAGATGTTTTGTCAATACCGGACGAGATTCTCGATGTGTACTGTCACAATCAAAAAATACTGCAACAAGTAAAATTCAGATGTTTTTGCGAACTCGCAGAAGCAAATTTGATATGATATGGAGGTAGAGATATTACATACGGAACGATGCACACTTCGACCGGCAACGGTGGAGGATGCAGACTGGCTATTTGGACTGTTTAACGACCCCGATGTTGTGACATATATCGAGGGAATTAACTGGTTTAATACCGATGTAGCATCAGTACGCTCCTTCATTGAGTCAATGCAGGTCAACGCAACCAAAGACTTGGGTGCTATGTGGTGTGTGGAATATAAATCAAACAACATCGGTTTCATTCTTGTCTATGACCTAATGGAAGACCCATTCATGACGTATGCCATTCTTCCCGAGTATAGATTCAAAAGCTATATGTCCGAATGTGCTTCTGCAATATATAACCTTATATACAGACATCTAAGTCTTAAGCCTTCTATATCGACTAACGAGATAAACATAGCAGGCTCAAAGTTAAAACAGAAAATCGATAATTCAATTCAAGAGACATACATATTCAGTTAAAATGATATGAACATCTTAGTAGAGTTTATAATGAATCCCTGGAATGTCGGGATGATTGTAATCGGAGTTGCTCTGAGCATAACTCTTTGGATTCAAGGTAAAGGAGCCGAATATCTCCGAGGATACATACCTACATTGTGGACATCCTTAGGTATTCTATGTACCTTTATGGCGATATACGTCAGTTTGGCTGACTATACATTAAGTACTTCAAATGTTGGGATTAATGGCACAAATCCGGATGGTTTCGATATAAATAAGCTCATTAAGGAGGTAATTCCTGCATTTTCAACATCAATAATAGGTATAATTGGTGCCATTATTACAACGATATTAAATCGTTGGGATAATGATAATATTGAGAGGGCTGACAATAATCAATTCCTGAAAATTAAAAATCGAATTTTAGGAGAGAAAACCGCTTCAAGTTCTCCTGAAATGGTATTGTTGGAAATTATAAGCGCAATAAGAGACAACAGCACTAAAACATGTGAAAAATTAAAATTCAACAACGACAACGCATCAAACAGACTTAAACAGATTCTTTCTAAAATAGAGACAGTCGACACAACTACTTCGGCTGTTGGAGATAGAATTTCATCTGCAATTTCGTCAGCCATGCGCGAACAGCGTGAAGAATTGACATCTGCCCTTACCTTGCTTATTGACACGGTATCAACTAAACTCCAAACTCAATCTGATACGTTAGCAACAAAAATGGAT
>CAJUCW010000067.1 GCA_910585275.1 uncultured Muribaculaceae bacterium | reverse complement strand
GGCTACACTATACTCTTGACATCTTCTCCGCCCACCGGAAAAATCCGTTGACCCCCAAAAACGGTCGGCCTAAGGGGTGATGAAATAAAAGGAAAACAAAAAAGCAGAAGCAATTGCTTCTGCTTTTTCAGTGTCCAAGATGAGACTCGAACTCACACAGCCAAACGGCCACTACCCCCTCAAAGTAGCGCGTCTACCAATTCCGCCACCTGGACATTATTGCGGGAATTTCCGCGAGGGTCGCTTTTCAGGAGGTTTGTTTCCCGAATTGCGATGCAAAATTACAACCTTTTTTTCAACCGTGCAAATTTTTCGAACGCTTTTTTGTAATTTTGTAGAACAAAAAATATAATAAACCAACTAACGTTTTGATAGCCTTATGTTTCGATTTTTGCAACGATTCGTGGCGATGGCCGCCGTATTGCTTCTGTTCCCGTCTTTATGCTACGCATTGGAACCGACATGGAGCATAGATTTCGGTTCTGTGTTTGACAACCGCGAAGGAGACGACAAGATGTATGAAGACAAAACTTTTTTCTTTACTACGCTTGCTCCTGAAATTGGGTTGCGCTTCACGCCTCACGACAGGATTGCGGGCGGGGCGGTATGGAACCAACCGCTCGAAAACGGAGTAAAAGACGGGAAAATTATGCCAACACTTTATTATAGGCATGAATCGGAAAGGTGGAAGTTCTCAATGGGTATGTTTCCACGCACGCAGCTTCGCGAACCGTTGCCCGGGTTCTTATGGTGTGATTCCCTTGCATATTTTCAGAAAAACATCAGAGGGGCATTGGTGCAATATGAGGAGCGTAACGGTTTTTTCGACGCTTATATCGACTGGAGGGCGATGCAGACGGAGACACGAAGGGAAGCGTTTAACGTGGTGTTTCACGGCGAATGGCGTCCGAAAGCCAAGTCGTTGCTGCTTGGCGGGCACGTGATGATGAATCATTTTGCAAAAACGCGTCATGCCGACGATAGTCAGAGCATAGTCGATAATTTCCTTGTGAATCCTTATATCGGAATCGATTTGAGCCGAAAAACCGTGCTCGACAGTCTTATAGTGAAAGCCGGGGCGTTGGTGACTGTAGAACGGTACCGTGAATACGACGGATGGAAAACCCCCGGCGGATTTTGGCTCGACGCTACGTTCGAATGGAAATTTCTCGGCTTGAAAAATTCCCTTTATGCCGGAGGCAAGCTCTTCCCGCTTTACGGACAGTTCGGCACGTTGCTCTATCAGGGGGAATCGTATTATCAGTCGAGTTTTTACAATCGCACGGATGTATATGCCCGCGTTTTGAAGAACAAATTCATGGACCTTGAGGCGCAGTTGAATTTCAATGTGGCGAAAGGAAATTTTATGTTCTATCAGCGTCTGATATTGAATATCCATCTCGGGAATATATGATTCCGATATTTGCATAAATCCGATATGAAAATAACCGGGAAGCAGTCGTCGCGATGGCTCCCCGGTTTTTCTCTAAATTATAATGCTGATTGTGCTTACTCCGTGCGCACCACAATCAAGACTTGAATCATGCTTGATTGAGCTATTTTGATAGGATTTTTTTAGCAATTTATGATTTGCCTGTAAATTTATGATTTTTTTAATGATTTATTTTGAGGCGGATTCTTTGCCGTCTTTTATGTCAATATTGTTGAAAGTTATCGGCAGGTTGTAGTAGCAGCTCACAGGCTTGCCGTTGTTCTCAGCGGGGATCCACTTCGGCGATAACTTCATAACGCGCAGAGCTTCTTTATCGCAGTCTTCTCTAGAGGGTTTTAGAAGAGTGAAATCGGTGAGGGTTCCGTCTTTAAGGACTTTGAAACGCATAAGCACTCTGTTTTTTCCTTCAAAACCTTCCGGCATTTTCATATTTTCATTCAGAAATTTATGGAAAGCGGCGGGACCACCGGGAAATTCCGGAAATTTTTCCGTGACGGTAAATACCTCGTCATCCGGGTTTTGTGATGTGGATTTGCCGGATGCTTCTGTAAACTGGTCTTTTTTGTCTTCTGGGATATTGCCGTCTTCATCAGTTGCGGTGAAGGTGACGGGGATGTTGTAGAAGCTGTTTACCGGTTTGTCATTATTCGTTGCCGGAGTCCATTTCGGGGAGAGTTTGAGCACGCGGACTGCTTCCTCATCGCATTCTTTGCCGCCGGATTTAAGGATTTTGAAATCTTTCAGGCTCCCGTCTTTCGAGACTTGGAAACGGACAATCACCCTCGTCTTCCCCACGAAATCTTTAGGCATTTTTATGTTTTGGATAAGAAATTGATTGAGAGCCTTCATGCCGCCGGGAAATTCCGGCATTTTTTCAGTTGCGACATAGACTTCCTCTTTGTCTTCGTCAGGGGCTTTGCTGTTTTCAGAGATAGCAAAGACATTTTCCGATGCTTCGGAGGGAGCCGCCGGAGAAAGAATGGATTCTGAATCCGCATCGTTTGATTCCAGCACTTGTAAATCCGGATAAGATTTACTAAATTCGCCTTTCGAAACCACCTGCTTCAAGGCGGATTCCATAGTGTTTGTGGGATTTGCGTCGTTTTCCGCGATTTTGGCTAACACCGACGCTACGGCAGGTTGACTGAGTCCGACCACGGCTATCGCCGCCATCGGAATGAGAGCGAGCGCGGCAAAGCGGCGGCTCCCGTTGCTTTTCTTTGATAACATCATAGTTATTCTTAATTTAAGTTGACTATTCAGACTGTCGGCAAAGGTCGGGAAACTGGAGCCGGCAGCCTTTTTTATTAACATCATCTGGTAAGAATAGGGGTCATGGCGGGAAATCTCTTCATCCACCTCATATTCGTGTACAATCCGCATTTCCCTCATCATAAGATAGGACGCAGGGCTGAACCATTGGAACGCTATCACTATGTGGCTTATGATGAGGTCGAGCCAATGGTAGTGTAAGATGTGCGTCCTTTCATGTGCTACGACTGTTGGAAGGTTTTCGTCGATGTCGCATGGGCGAATCATTATCACGTTGCCCCAGCTGAATGGACCCGGAGCCACGGATGAAACCATAACATCCCGGTATTCTTCCATGCGACGCCCGGTATAGAACAGACGCGCCATTCTTATCACCGAAATCAGTGAAATCGCGAACGCCACACAAATTCCCAGGGCATATATGGCTTCGGCCAGGAGTCCCCATTTAATGATGTGGCGTTCCGTCATCGGGGCTGTGTCGATGTCGTCGGGTATGGCCACGGCAACGGGAAGCCCGGCCGAGACGCTGGCCTCTTCTGTGGCGAACTTTTCAAACGGCATGGCAAGCGGGAGGATGAACGAGACGGCATATATGAGGATAAGAATTGTCCGGTTGAAGCGATGGAAAGTGGAAGTGGATAGCATCCATTTATAACCAAGGTATAAGACCGACATTATCACAGCCACTTCGATGGCATATACGGTGAAGGCACCCATGCTATTCCTTATTATTATGGTTTTCGATTTTTTCGATAAGCTCTTTGAGTTCGTCGGTGGATATTTTTTCATCTTTGACGAGCGACGATACGAAGCCGAGATAGTTGCGGCCGAAGAGGCGGTCAACAAGTTTGGAAAGTGACGAGCTTCTGTATTCCTGGAGCGAAACGAGCGGAGAATATCGGAAGGAATTGCCCAGTTGTTCGTGCGATAGCCATCCTTTCGATTCGAGCCCGCGCACGAAAGTGGCGACCGTGTTGAAATGCGGCTTAGGGTCGGGGAGCATATCCACCACTTCCCTGACGAACAGGGCGCCGCGCTGCCAGAAACATGTCATTATTTCTTCCTCTTTTGCGGAGAGAGTCTTTTGTCTGTTCATATAGTGGAATGTTTGATTATTTACGGTGCAAAGATAAAACTAATATTTTAGTTATGCAACTAATAAATTAGTTTTATGACTAATAAATTAGTTTTAGGCAAAATTGGATATGATTCGTCAAGTGGGAGAGAAAAAAATGATAAAATAATATCAAAATTATAAGTTTGTAAATCAGAGATTTGTTAAAAATGTTGTGAAAAATGTGAAATTTTTTTTGAGAAATATTTGCACGGATGAAAAAAACGTCGTAACTTTGCAACGCAAAAAGGGAAACGAGAGAGCTTCCCGGGGCTGAAAAGCCAAGCAAAAAATGCGAAAATAGCTCAGTTGGTAGAGCACGACCTTGCCAAGGTCGGGGTCGC
>CAJUCW010000066.1 GCA_910585275.1 uncultured Muribaculaceae bacterium | reverse complement strand
ATTAAAAATCAACAATATAACCGACAAAATTCAACTTTTGTCATCTACTAAAACAAAATAGTATTTTTATGAGAAAACTTTTACTCACAGTGGCTATTGCCTCGGCTTTCAGTGTAATGGCCGAGCCGCCTCAGACTTCTTTCTATTTATCCGGATTCAACGGGGTTGCTGATGCCACGGAATCGAATACCCTCGTATATATCCCTGGCGATGCCGATGACGAGGAAGAAGGAATCAACAGATACGTCTGCGATGATTTCGTTGTCGAGAATTGCCCGGGCGGGTTTTATGCAGTCGGTGCAGAGGGGATGAAGCTCGGATTTGACGTGAATAATGAATTCTTTACCACCAACATGGTTAACGATATGTCGAATATGGTCGGTATGGCGGAGGGAGGCCCCGCCGTAAATTGCGAATTGAGTCCGGGCCATTATAAGGTGATTCTTGCAACCATGTTTGCTGAAGATGAAGTTTCCTATACATGGAATATAATGTTCCAGCCTTTGGGCGGAGAGGAAAACCTTAACTATTATCTTCTCGGTTTCAACGGTGATGACGAACCGTCGCAGGCCAATATGCTTCTGAAAGAGGTGACGGAGGAAGATGGCGAAACGGTAGTTTCATACCGTTATCCGAAATTTTATGTTGAGAGCTGCGATAATGGGTTCTATGTTGGCGATTCCAATTCCGCAAAACTCGGACTTGACCCGAATTTTGAATCGTTTGCTCCGGCTGTGACTGATGAGTCGCCGATGGCGTTTCTTTCAGCAGACGGGAAAGCAGTGCCTTGCAGTCTTACCCCCGGCTACTATGAGGTGATGTTTGCATCTGCCGGCACGTCATATATGATTTCGTTCCTACGTTGCGAGGACCAGACCCCTGTAAATGAATGTGAATATTATATTTTAGGATTCGATGGGGTCTCTTCCCCTTCCGATAGTGTGAAATTCAAGCGAGAAGAAAGTTCTTTTGAGGATGAAGAAACCGGGGAAACCTATACTTCCGTAAGCTATGTGATTGAAAAAATCCATCTGACGGCTTGTCCCGACGGCTTTACGATCGCCACAGCCGACGGCGGGTTCAGTTTCGGTCTTAATGCTGAGTTGGCCGCGATTCTCGGAGGTGTGGTGACGGAGTCTATGCCGATGGGTTTCCTGTCGCTTTATGGAGAGCCTCTGAAATGGGAACTCCCTGAAAACGATTATAGGGTGACATTTACATGCGGCGACACCGTTGGTTCGGTATCTTTCGAGGTATATGACCCGGCGGCCGTGGATGGCGTGGAAATCGACGCAGAGAAGACTCCGGTATATTATAATCTTCAGGGCGTTCGTATAGACAATCCCGGAAAAGGGGTATATATCCGTAAATGTAGCGACAAGACGGAGAAGATTATGATACGATAAATAGATTGTAGTTTTGATGTGAAATGGACGGGACATCCAATTTTATTAAGGATGTTTCGTCCGTTTTCATTATTTTTTGTAATTTAGTGGCATAAATACAAGCAAACTGTTGGCCGCATGATATGGTCTGAAAGGATATTCGAGAATTTTTGCCGTGGGAAGATAGATGATTTTTACACCTATCTTTATCCCGACATACTCGTTTATGCCACGTCGTTGCTTCAGGGCGAACAGGCGTTTCGGGCGGAAGACTATGTGCAGGAGGCGGTGGAGGCTTCCTATAGGAGGCGTAATGAATTCGTGTCGGCAGGGCAATGGAAGGCTTTCATGATCACATGCATTCGCAATAAGGTGATATCCGTGAAGCGCCATCGCGACGCTTACGACAATTATGTGGCAAGCGTAGGCAATGACCTGACGGTTTCTGAAGACATCCTTCATGACTATATAGAGGTTGAAACGCGCACGCGTCTTTATAATGCCATCGCGATGCTGCCGGAAGAGTTGCGACAGGTGTTCAATCTGAGCTTTGAGGAGGGGTTGAGAAATCCTGAAATAGCCCGACGGCTCGGTGTGGCGGAAATCACCGTAAAGAAGCGAAAAAGCCGGCTTATAGAAAATCTGCGCCGTGTCATGGGACACGACGCAGACTTTTGGATTATAATCGCGCTTATCGGATAATTCCGGGGTGCGATTTTTTCGGATTATTTTACTGTGCCAGAATCAAGGCTGAATAAGGTGCGAGGGTTATCTTGCCACCCTTGCTGGCCCCGAGCGAAGCGTCGGGTGATATCTTGCCGTCTTTAGCCACTATTTTCCAGTTCCCTTTCTTTACGTTGACTGTCTGAGGTTTGGAAGCCCCGTTGAAGACAACCTTTATCTCTTTCCATTCGTCGCCGTTGGCGTTGTCTTTGAGCGAATAAGAGATGAGGTTGGGGGTTTTAGAGGAGTCGATTTTGTCAAACACGAGATGGCGTGCGATGTCGTCGGCCGAAGTCATGCGGAATGCCGGATGCGCTTTCCGAAGGGCGATGAGACCTTTGTAGTAGTCGAACTGGTCGCGATATTTCGATTTGTTGGTCCAGTCGATGGCATTGATGGAGTCGGGGCGGTTGTATGAATTGTGTACTCCCTTTTTGTCGCGGAACACCTCTTCTCCGGCAAACATGAACGGGGTGCCTTGCGATGTGAACACAATGGTCTGGGCGAGTTTGGCTGCTTCCAGCATGTTTTGTTCCGGCTCCCCTTCCATCGATTTGTGAAGCTTGTCGGTCAGGCAAAGGTCGTCGTGGCATGAAACGTAGTTCACAATCATTTCAGGCGATTTGGCATAGGCGAATTTAGAGTTGTTGCCTTTTGTGTAATCCACCTGCGGATGTGCTGTGGCGGCTACGATGCCGATTTTTACGGTCTCCTCGTTGCCCGGTTTTCCGGTGGCGAAACCTCTGTCTGCAGCATCTGTGTAGTGCCCTTTGACTGCGTCGCGGATGTCGTCGGAGAAGACGGCTATATCGGTCATCTTGCCCACGTTTTCTTTAAGAGCCCTGCGCTCAACGGCAAGAGGGGAGTCGCCGGCGGTCCACCCCTCGCCATATACGAAGATTGAGGGATTGACTTTCTTCAGTTCCTCGGCCACTTTGTTCATCGTGTCGATGTCGTGGATTGCCATAAGGTCGAAACGGAATCCGTCTATGTGGTATTCGTCGGCCCAATATTTGGTGGAATTGATTATGTAGTCTTGCATCTGCTTGAGGTCGGATGCCGTCTCGTTGCCGCAACCCGAAGCGTCGGAATAGCGTCCGTCGTCCCAATGGCGGTGGTAATATCCGGGAGCCGTAAGCTCGAAATTGGAATTGTCGTTTTCGGCGGTATGGTTATAGACCACGTCCATTATTACGCCTATTCCGGCATCGTGGAGGGCTTTCACCATCTCCTTCATTTCGCGTATTCGCGTTTCGGGGTCGGATGGGTTGGTGGAGTAGGAGCCTTCCGGGGCGTTATAGTTTTGAGGGTCGTAGCCCCAGTTGTAGGTGTTGTTCTGGAGGTTTATCTCATCGACCGAGTTGTAGTCGTAAGAAGGGAGGATGTGCACGTGGGTCACACCGAGTTCCTTGAGATGGTCGATTCCGGTCTTTTCTCCGAGAGGAGTCACGGTGCCGTCTTCGGTGAGGGCGAGGAACTTCCCTTTGTTGGCAATGCCCGACGAGGGATGCATCGACATGTCGCGGTGGTGCATCTCATAGACGATTACGTCCGAGAAGTTGTCAACCTTCGGACCCTTGTCTGCGGCCCATCCTTCGGGGTCGGTCTTGTCGAGGTCGATGATGGCGGCCCGCTTCCCGTTCACACCGACGGCCTTGGCCCATACGCCGGGAGTTTCGTTTTTCCATTCGCCGTTCCATTTTATTTGGAAGGTATAAAACTTTCCATAAAGTTTTTCGGGGAGCGAAGCAGTCCAGGTGCCGTTGGAGGCGTCGAACTTCATGGGGAGGGTCTGGAAGGGAGTTCCGGTGTGGCCGTTGTCGTAAAGGTTGACGCGGGCGTCCTGTGCTTTGGGGCTCCAGAGTCGGAAATGGGTGCCGGAGTTGTCAACGAGCAATTCGAGGTCGTCGCCCGAATATGTGGGATACTCGATAAACTGAGCGTCATATTGGCTTTGTGCCGCTATGCTTGGTGAGTTCAGTAGTGTCATGGAAAAGATGACGGGTGCTGCCAATGAAAGAAAATTTTGAATCTTCATGCCTTGGATGTAAGAATTGATTATTTAGTTTGGTTTTGGGTAAGCCTGCATCCCGCGGACTGCGGAAATGCCAATATTCTATTATGCGAAATTAATAAAAATAAAAGCTATAACCAAGAGCATTAACGCGAATTAATAAATTTTTTCAAGGCTCTGCAAAAAAGCCATATTAAAGAAGGGGAGGGGTTTGGAAATGTGGCCGGGATTTTGTAACTTTGCAGCGCTTTTCGCGAAAAGTGGGTGCGGGGGAGAGTCCCGATGCCGTTCGCTTTTTTAAGAAAGGCTTTTTACTAACCAATTAAACTCTCAATTATCATGCATCTTTCAACAGAAGAGAAGCAGGCCATCTTCGAGAAATATGGCCAGGGCAAGAATGATACAGGCAGCCCCGAAAGCCAGATCGCACTTTTCTCCATCCGTATCAAGCACCTCACCGAGCACTTGAAGGCAAACCACAAGGATTATGCCACGGCACGCGCACTTAAGATGCTCGTAGGTCAGCGTCGTTCGCTCCTTGACTATCTGATTCGCAAGGATATCAACCGTTATCGTGCCATCATCGCCAAGAAGGAACTCGGCATCCGTAAGTAATATCCGGTTGCATAAAGGCATAAAACAAATTCCCGTGCAGACGCATCGTTCTGCGCGGGAATTCTGGGTCAACGGATTTTTCCGGTGGGCGGAGAAGATGTCAAGAGTATAGTGT
>CAJUCW010000065.1 GCA_910585275.1 uncultured Muribaculaceae bacterium | reverse complement strand
AGGAAAGGGAACGAAAGTAGGTCAGAAATCTTTCGTTTCCCGACCTACTCGATTAGGCTTCCATTACCTGCACAGACGCTTTGGAAACTATTCTCTTATAAACATCAAAGGGGCGTGGCTTGTTATATCAGGAAAGTTCCATGCGCTATGTCAAACCAGAATCCAGAAAACCCCGTCACCTGCAAAGCACCCGGAGGAATAAAGTGGGCTATAAAAATAAACGGATGGTGCGTCAGGCACCTTTCGCCACATCTATACCTTATATTACTTGCCATGCTCATCGGATTCATGGCAGGCGCGGCGGCGTATGTCTTCAAAAAAATGATTGGCTTTGTTGCCGACAAATTCATACCTCATATAAGCAACGACGGATTCAACTGGTGGCTGCTTATAGTCCCTGTGGCCGGCATACTTCTGACGGGTATATTTACCCGCTATGTTATACACACCGACCTCTCGCACGGGGCGGCCAAACTTCTACAGGATCTGAAACATAAATGCTACAGGCTTAAGCACAACCTCGTCTATTCCTCCATTGTCGGCGGCACAATCACGCTTGGTCTGGGAGGCTCGTCGGGCTCCGAAGGCCCGATTGCATATACCGGGGCCGCCATGGGCAGCAATATAGGGCAGCTCCTCGGATTGGAAGACAGGCGGCTCAAAGTGCTTATAGCATGCGGGGCGGCAGCCGGCATCTCAGGCATATTCATGGCACCCATCGGAGGACTCATGTATTCCCTCGAACTTCTATGCATCAACATTTCCACCTATTCCGTAATCGCAGTAACCACTTCCTGCGTCATGTCTTACCTCACGGCATACGTACTCTGCGGGTCGAAACCATATTTCCATTTCACCTATCTTTCCGGTTTCGACATGTCGCTTATTCCCATGGTGGTAGGACTCGGGGTGTTTTGCGGCCTATATTGCATTTATTATACGGCGAGCGTCAACCGCATGGACGTCTTCTTTAAATCCTTCCGCAACCCATGGCTGCGGAATCTTTCAGGCGGACTGATAATAGGAGCAATAATCTTCGTGTTTCCTTCGATGTTCAGCGTCGGCTATCCTATAATCCAGTCGATGATTGACGGTCATACGGAGGTATTGGCAAAAGGACCGTCGGCTTGGTTCACAAACATGGGAGACACCGGACTCATGATAGTGGCCGCCGGCATACTCCTGTGCAAAGGTATAGCCGTCAGTTCCACCAACAGTAGCGGAGGCGTAGGCGGCGACTTCGCCCCCACGCTGTTTGCCGGAGGCATGGCCGGATTTCTTTTCGCGGGTCTGGCAAATCTGCTTTTCCCCGCATCTATCCCGACCCCTCTGTTCGCATTTCTCGGCATGGCAGGGGTGATGGCAGGAGCTATCCAGGCCCCCATGATGGCAATTTTCGTGGTAATGGAATTCAGCCAGGCCTACGGGTTCCTGTTCCCGATTTGCATCTGTGCCCTCGTGTCATACTCCACCGTAAGGATAGCCGCCAGGCTCACGGGAGAAATCACCTCGATTGCACGCCACCTGCAATGGTTTGAAGAGAAAATCTAAAAAAGGGCAGCCGGCTCTAAAGCCGCTGCCCTTTTCATAAAATAAGCAAAGATGTTTTATTATTTTATGGAGTGTGTATGCTTATTGAGGAATTAACGACGCATCCCGACGGTCACTTGCCGAGACGTGCGTTTTCACGTGCGATGTAAGCGTCGATTTCCAAGCCGTTTCCAAGGCGGAACTCAGGGAAATCATTCTTTATAGTCGTGTAGCACTCAAGCGCCTTGTCGAATTTCTTCTGCTCGTCATATACGTTGGCTTCTTTGAGAAGAGTCCTCGGCACAATCTGAGAATTTCCGTCGGCCTTGCGCACCGCTTTCTGGTAGCACTCCAGGGCCTCGTCATATTTTTTAAGATTCACATAGCAGTCACCTGTCAGAACCATAGCGTTCGCGTCCAGCACGGCGTCTTTCGAAGAAAATCTCTTAAGATATTCGGCTGCTTCCTGATATTTTCCCTGGTTGTAGAGAGCCTCGCCTGCACTGAGTGCAGCAAGATTTCCGGCGGCATCGCCCTTATATTTGTCTGCCACTTCCTTATACTGGGCAGCCGCCACTGAATCGTTGATAGCGTTTATTTCCACACGGTTATAAGCCTCATACGATTTCTGGAGATGCGGGGCACGGTAAATAAAAAGATAGCTGAGCGTGAAACATGCCACCACAAGGATAGCGCCAACGCCCCAAAATATTATTTTTTTATTATTGGCAATCTTATCGCCCGCCTCGGTGAGATGGGTGTTCACTTTGTCGATTGCAGTCTCATCCTGATTGTTTTGGTTCTGGGATGCCATTTCTGTTTGCTATATTCTTTCGTTGTTATCGTTTAGTTTTACGGGGACGAGGGACAACCGCCCTTCCCCGTTAAAAAACGGACTGCGACGATGCGGCCCGCATTTCAAGACGCGAAATTAAGCAATTTTTATCGAAAGACCAATTTTTTTCATGAAATTTTATTGTAGATGCATATTTTATACTAAATTCGCAGTGAAAATATCGATAACATGGACCCCAATCAGACGCTGACCCTTGACCAACGCCTCTCGATGAGGCTATCAGCACAGCAACTCCGCTTCGTGAAATTGCTGGAACTCACTGCGCCCGAACTGGAAGAAGCCATCGACAACGAACTTGAAGACAATCCGGCCCTTGAAGCCATCGACAATGCCGACAACGGCGACGACCCTCTGCCACGTTACAGATACGAGGCGCGGAATGCATCTCCCGACGATTATGCCGACTACGACTTCACGCCCGCCGATTCGGAGGAATCGCTCTACGACGCATTGCTTCGCCAGCTCTCCGAGCGCAACCTTCCTGAAAACATCGAGCAAGCGGCCCGCTACATCATCGGCAGCCTCGACTCCAACGGATATCTCAGGCGTCCGCTCGTTTCCCTGATCAACGACATGGCATTCGGTCCGGGCATCAATGTGACCCGCCAAGAAGCGGAAGAGGCATTGAAAACCGTGCAGCAACTTGAACCATACGGAGTAGGCGCGACCACCCTTCAGGAATGCCTGAAGCTGCAATTAGAACACCTTCCGGAATCGCAGACACGCACTGACGCACTCGACATCATCGATTCGCAATTCGATGCGTTTTCCATGAAACACACACACAGGATTATTTCCGGCCTCAAGATTGATAAAGAACGTGTGAAAAACGCCATCGACCTTATCCTTACGCTTAACCCCAAACCCGGAGCGTCGATAGACTCCTCTTCGGCCAGCACAAACGTGATTGTGCCAGACCTTATAATAAACAATGAAGAAGGACGCCTTTCAGTGGCCTTAAACAACCGCATACCGGAACTCGCCATCGACAAGACATTCACCGAAGCGGTTAGGGAAATGGAAAACGGTAAACGGAAAAAAGCAAAAAAAGGGCTCGAATTCGTCACATCGAGATATAACGATGCCCGTGATTTCATACGGATATTGAAACAACGACAGGAAACGCTGCTCAATGTGATGACCGCCATCATGAAAATACAGCACGACTACTTCATCACGGAAGACGTTTATCGTCTGAAACCAATGATGATAAAAGACATTTCCGCCGTTACGGGTTATGACCTTTCCGTGATTTCAAGAGCCACTACAAATAAATTCGTGCAAACACCCTGGGGACTGTTCCCTTTGAGATTTTTCTTCAGCGACTCCATCGGAGAGGAAGGGGACAACGCTTCTGACGCCCTGACCAACAGAAAAATAGAAGCCGAGATTGCTTCTATCGTCGAAGGTGAAGACAAAAAACATCCCTTAAGCGACGAGCGCATTCGACAAATCATGGAATCGAAAGGTTATGAAGTGAGCCGACGCACCGTGGCGAAATACCGCGACCGCCAGGGAATACCCGTGGCAAGGCTGCGAAAAGAGTTATAAAAAATGCGATTTCAAAGTTTTTTTATTACTTTTGCATCCTGAATAAACCTAACCGGGTTCCCGACTTGCCTCAAGGCATAAGCCCCCGGAAAACATTCAAGCTTTTACCAATTTTTATAAATGAAACAAATAATCTACATCATCGCTTTCCTGATTTCTACCATTTCAACAGTTCCGGCATTCGCCGTTACAGAAAAAGAGATGGAACAGGCAAGGACAATCGCAGCCCATGCATATCTGCGCTACGCCAACGACGGGTCGGGATATCTCGACGAAACCCACCCCAAAACCATGGCGGAACTCGAACGCGTGCTGAAACCTAAAGAAAAAGAGAACCTCAAGGCATTCAAAGCCATCGGAGTTCCCAAAGACTATGCGTCGTGGGACAAGGCTCAACTCGTGAAATACTGGGGCTCTACCGTATTCGCTTCCAAAGGACTTCTCGAAAAAGGGAAGATTGGCAAAAGCCGTGCAAAAAAACGCCTCAACGCCATGAGCGTGGCCGCCCCGAAACCTGCTTCTCAAACGAAAGCAGAGCCGACACAGGCTAAAACACCGACAAAAGAAGAGACTAAAGAAACCACACCTGCGAACACAGCCACTCCTTCGAAACCTGCTGCGGAAACCCCTGCCCCCCAGACATCCGCCGACAGCACAGCGATAGCCATGAGCGAGGCTGAGGCCGCCGCCACTGCGGCCCTCGACAACGAACTCGACGAAGAGATTCCCAAAGCGAAAGACAACACCTGGATTTATATCGTGGTGCTCTGCATTCTTGTTGGCGTTGTGGTCGCCCTCGTGGTGTTTGCCTCCAATGTGATGAAAAAAAGCGGCGGAGAAATTCACGCAAAGCGCAACGACGGAGAGGTGGCAATTCCTCAAGGCGCAGATGTTGAAGCCATCAGGGAAAAGTTTGCGACCACACTAAACGCCAAGAACAACGAAATACTTTCTCTTAATAAAAAGGTGGAGGAACTCACCAACCAGAACCGCACGCTTAAAACAAATCTTGAAGCTTTGACAGCGGAAACGGCGTCGCTTCGCACCCGCCTCACCGAAGCCACACGGAAACTGGCCGCCGTGTCGGCGGTGGCAACGGCTTCGCCCTCAAGCGCAGCCCCAAGCGTAGCCCCCGAGGCACAGCCGCAAACACCGACACGCGATTTAAAACCGGCACCTGCACCTGCGGCACCCCCCGTCACCCGTCCCCAACAGCCTCAAGCAACGCCATTGCGCACAATCTTCCTCGGGCGCGCAAACGCCAAAGGGATATTCGTAAGGGCTGACCGCACCATCAACATTGGCAACTCCATCTATCGCCTTGACACCACCGACGGCTATGCCGGCACATTCCGCGTAGCCAACGACCCGACAGTATGGGAAATGGCATTGCTCACCCCCCGCGAATCTCTATCCGGAGCTTGCGTCTGCGCCGATCTCGACGACACCCAAGGAAAAGAGCGCATCGTCAACGATTCGTCAGGCACCGCCATATTCGAAGGAGGATGCTGGAAAGTTATCCGCAAGGCAAAAATACATTATGAATAAAAATCGACCGTCGTTTTTTTTGCACAATTCAAAAAAATGCATTAACTTTGTGGCGAAATAAGCGGCATGCCTCGCAATAGGGATGCATCGCAAGAGCCCTGATGGCGGAATTGGTAGACGCGTTGGTCTCAAACACCAATGGAGCGATCCGTGCCGGTTCGAGCCCGGCTTAGGGCACAGGAAGTCGGAAACATTGTTTCCGGCTTCTTTTTTTATATCGCAGCTTCCTGTCATAGCTTTCCAATTTGCATCTATTCTGGGTCAACGGATTTTTCCGGTGGGCGGAGAAGATGTCAAGAGTATAGTGT
>CAJUCW010000064.1 GCA_910585275.1 uncultured Muribaculaceae bacterium | reverse complement strand
CAGGTCTTCGCGACGAAGCCGCCGACATCGCGTTGTCGTCTGGTTCCGGTTCGTCGGTGCTGTGTCCCGAGGGAGGCATAGCCATGAGCGGCCTGGCCGTGAACACCGAGACGAACGGCAGCGACATCACCATCAAGAGCGGCGCGATGAACAACGTGCATGTTGACCTCACTCGTATCGTGGGTCGTGTTGACCTCTATTCGAACGCCGATAACCTTGTCATCACGGGTGCGCGTATGGAGAAGGCTGCGGAGAAGGGTTACCTGATGGCCGACCATTCGCTGACCTCCACCGACATGCCGGGTGAAATCGAGATGCTTGACATCAACGCTAACGCCGGCGTAGCGGCGAGCGGCGAGGCGTGCCTTCCGGCAGCCAATGCTGGCTACAGCGCGGAGATAAGCACCATCCAGCAGTATAACGACGGCAACGGCACAGGCGTGCGCAAGGCCTTCTACATGTATGAGCGCGACAACTCGGAAGGTGACTGCACGCAGATTGTAGTGAGCTACGCTCTCGCCGACGGCACCACGGGCGAAGCCGTCGTACCGTTTACTAAGACCGACGAGACGACCGGAGAGGTAAGCTACGTGAATATCGAGCGCAACCACCTCTACAAGGTGGTGCTCGGCAACGGCGAAGACATCACCCCCGGCTCACAGGTAGAGGTGAAGATTATCGACGAGCCTTGGAATGTGGTTGACCTCCCCGTAGTGGTGGAAGGCCCGGACAGTCCGGACGTTGTTTTGCCAACTTCTTACGATGTGGTTATTGACGCGGCTCATCCTTCGCTTGCAAGCGCACTCAAGGCTGCTGGATGTGAGATAAACGTGGACAATAATGGAGCGTTTATCGAAGATTCAGAAGGAGTAAAATGGTTGCAAGCAATTGAAAGTCTTTCTATTGAAAAAGCATCGGGAGAGCTTATAGACGATGACTGGACATTTTTAAAAGAGAACATCCTTCGTGCAGTCGATGCCACTTATGATGGGGTAGTTTTTAAAGAATGTCATAACGAAAATCTGGAAATTCTGGATTTTAGCGGTGTAAGTTTCACGACTACTGGTGTGTTTGATGGTAAGAAACTTAACGATGGTCACCCATTTAAAAATTGTCCGATTAAGACACTTACGATTCCTGTAGGGGTTAAAAGAATTGCTAGTAAATCTTTCTATGGCATGACCAATTTGAATATTTTCTATGTTCCTTACACAGTGGAAAGGATTGAATCCGATGCTTTTGCTTATTGTAGTAATCTTATGAGAATCGATATTTTAGAGAATATTGCTGGTGCTCACCAATTGACTGAGATTGGATCTAATGCTTTTAAAGGATGTATGAGTCTTGTTGAGTATGACTTAAGAGATTCAAAAATTATTAATTTTATTCCAATTGGATATCCCAATAACTCCACTATTTCAGAGATTGTAACTGATATTAATAAATATACTGGTTTGGAATTGACAGAGGAAGATTATATGGAGAAACAGATGCTTCACCATATTTACTTACCATCTACATGTACAAGCATGAATTTCAATCCTAATGAAGTAGGATTTGGTGGATTTCCAATCCTTAAAAAAATAGATTTAAGTAGTTGTGTCGATTTCGAGGATTTTCCTGTTTTTTCAGATTTGGTATATTTAGAGACACCGGAATACTTAAGGATTCTTATGCCTGCTTGGGAAGATGATACTTTTGGTTCTAATATGACAGCTTTACATAGTAGATTAGAAACTTTCAGTGGAAGAAGTAAGATAAATATATCTTTAGTTGTACCTCTGGATAAGTTCATTTCTTATCATGATAATTATTCATTTGAAGATATACAAGGTGTTAATGTAGTCATTGCACCTATATCTTCTGATGATTGATCAGATATTTTCAAGTTTTCGAATACATATATTGAATCGGCGGTAAGGGGGTGACACCCCTTACCGTTACCGGGGGCGCGCGCCCTGCAGGCGTGCGCCGTATGCAACGTTTTTTTGTTGCATGTAACTTATAAACAGCATATCGAAATGAACAAACTTTCAGTCATCTCTTTGTTTTTAGGTTTATTGTCGGCGGGATGCTCGCATGATGGAGGCGGGCCCGCCGGCGATGCGTGGGACTATCCGGGCGAATGCCCGGTGGTCCTTCTCCTCGACTCTTCGCTGGATTATTTGGCCTCCACCCGTGCCGGCGGCACTACAGTGGAAGCCACGGGGAGGGAGAAGACGGTAAGCAGGATGCAGGCCGTGTGTTTCGGTAGTGACGGATTGCTGAGCGGCGTGTATGACGTTACGCTCCCTTCGGGCACGGGCAGGCTCTATCCTTATTTCGATATGAAGGAAGCCGGGGAGTTCCGTCTCTATCTCGTGGCAAACGCCGAGCCCGACCTTCTGGATGGGTTGTCGGCACGCGTCGGCGAGGCCGGCGAATCCGACCTGAAAGGGATTGTTACAGGAGTTGCCCCTATAGAAATGGCGATGGTTTCGCAGACTGCCGTAGAGGTGCGCGCGCTGCATGGTTACGTGGCGAGGGTTACGGCTTCTCTGGAGCGGCTGTGCGCCCGCCTGGATGTGCGCAACAGGGTGGAGGGGATTACCTTAAAGAAGGTAGAAGTCATTAACGCGCGCATGTCGTCGGGACTGTTCCCCGCCGACGTTGTGCAGTCGGCTTCCGACATTGTATTCCCTGCCGACGGCAGTTCGCTTGACCTTGCAGGTAACGGCGACGGCACCTCGGTGATGACGTTGGGCTATTTCTACGAGTCGATGGGAGGGGAAGGGGACGTTTCGCCGTGCGGCATACGGATGACGTATAATGCGGAAGGAGAGGAGGAAGACATCACCGTAGAGGTGCCGTTCACGTTTCAGGACGGATCGGAGACGTTGGCGATGCCGGTGAAACGCAACCGTCTTTACCGCATAGATATAGTTGATGGGGAGAGTGGCACGCGGGGGGTGATTCCGACCGTGGTCCTCGACGACTGGAAGGAGGAATATCATGTGAAGAGCGGATATCTGGAGGTTAATTCATAATGCACAATTCATAATGCATAATGCTACCGCGGATATGTAACCGTGCTTTTCAATTATTGATGGATTTGTCTTTAGAGTCTTTAAAGTCTTTAAAGTCCTTAAAGCTTTAAGGACTTTAACCGACAACGGAACAGATTCGGCGAGACAGGACAGATTTTTAGGTTAGAATAGCGCAGAAGTCCTTTCGGACCGGGTATGTACCGACAGACAGAAATACAAAAACTAAACAAAACAAATGAAACAAGAGACAATTAAAAGACGGGCTCCGTGGCTCGCCGCCTTAATGGCTGGGGCGATGCTCGTGTCATGTTCGAACGACCTGAATGCGCCGGGCATGGAGGGTAACGCCGGGAAGGGCATTACGTTCAATATTTCTTTGCCCTCGACGGAGAAGGTGATATATGGCGGCGGCACGCGCGCCATCCACGACGAGGCGGAATACAACGTGACGACGCTCGACGTTTATGAATATGATGTCAACACGGGTTTCGTGGCGAAGCACACGTTCTCGGCAGCCGACGGCAGCATCCGTCCTGCGGGGGAGGGCAACATCACCGGAGAATATACCGTGACCATAACGGAAGACCTTGCGGAGGTAGGTTCGCTGCGCCGGTTCTACTTTGTGGCCAACAACGCCAACGGTGTGACTCCGGCCACAGGCACCGACTATGAGACAGGGCTTCGCGACGAAGCCGCCGACATAGCATTGGCGTCGGGTACGGGTTCGTCGGTGCTGTGTCCCGAGGGAGGCATAGCCATGAGCGGCCTGGCCGTCAACACCGAGACCAACGGCAACGACATCACCATCAAGAGCGGCGCGATGAACAACGTGCATGTTGACCTCACGCGTATCGTAGGGCGCGTTGACCTCTATTCGAATGCCGATAACCTTGTGATAACGGGTGCGCGTATGGAGAAGGCGGCGGAGAAGGGTTACCTGATGGCCGACCATTCGCTGACCTCCACCGACATGCCCGGTGAAATCGACGTTCTTGACATCAACGCGAATGCCGGCGTAGCGGCGAGCGGCGAGGCGTGCCTTCCTGTGGCCAATTCGGGCTACAGTGCGGAGATAAGCGCCATCCAGCAGTATAACGACGGCAACGGCACCGGCGTGCGCAAGGCGTTCTACATGTACGAGCGCGACAACTCGGAAGGGGACTGCACGCAGATAGTAGTGAGCTACGCACTCGCCGACGGTACTACCGGCGAGGCGGTCGTGCCGTTCACTAAGACTGACGAAACGACCGGCGCTGTAAGCTACGTCAACATAGAGCGCAACCACCTCTACAAGGTGGTGCTCGGCAACGGCGAGGACATCACCCCCGGCTCGGAGGTGGAAGTGAAGATCATCGACACTCCCTGGAACGTGGTTGACCTCCCAGTAGTGGTGGAAGGCCCGGAGCAGGAGAACGTGGCAGTTTCTGCATCGTTCAAGATAGGAGGCACTTCATACGAGGCAAGTGGTAAGGACCTTAATAGTGCGATATGCAACATCCTTGGCGTTCAGATTGACGAAGCTACCGGCGAAGTAAACGATACTGACGGGAAATTGCTTACAATCACGGAACTCAGCATCTCCAAAGAGCAGGATGGCGCAAAAGCCGAACTTACCGACGACGAATGGACTTTTTTCCGTAGGGATATACTTGGAATGAAAGAGAAGGTTTTTGCAGATATGGGTGATGATAGCTCTAAGATATATGAATGCGAGGGTAGCTTGCAGAGTCTTGATCTTAAAAATATAAGTCTTCCCGTATTGAATAAACAATTCCCGAATTTTTATTTTGGCGTTGGGGAAGAGGGTTCTGATATGGTTTATATGATGGTTTATGCAAAAAATCCTATTAGGGAAATCGAGTTGCCCGACGATACCAGGAAGATCGAGACTCCATTTTTTGCTATGATGTGTAACTTGACGTCAGTTTCAGGAGGAAATATAGAGGAAATATACGGAACTGACTATGATAGTGCCGGAGCTTTTGCAGATTGTGTACACTTAAGTCAGAATAGTATATTGAGTTTATGTAAAAATGTAAAAGTTCTTGGTGGAAGAGCTTTTTATAATTCCGGTGAGTTTGCAGGTATTGAAAAACTTGATTTCCGTAACACTTGTATCGAGGAGTTTGGGTATCAGGTTTTCCAATCTTTGTATAGTGGTTTATATGATTCGGAATATTTCCATCCGCTGGAAGATATGACTGGATATACTGTTACAGATGAAGATAAAGCAAACTGTAATAAATTGAGGGAAGTGCATTTCCCAAAGACTTTGAAAAAACTTTCTGAGGGATGGGTATTTGATGATTATTCGAATCTTGAGTTGTTTAATCTTAGGGAGTGTAAACAACTTCAGGAGATTTGTTTTGAAGCATTCCATCATACCAGTAATTCCATGGAAGGCACAGACAGATATGCTTCTAAGACGTATATTCTTCTTCCAGATATCTCATTTAATAACGGTATGTTATTTAATCAGACTTATGATTTAAATTTTCGGCCTGAGTATGTTTTTTGTGTTTCTGATGAAGTTTATAAGTCGTTTTGGGAAACATATGCAAATAAACTAAACGAATCATATTTTCAACGTGGTGGAAGTGTAACTGTCAAGACCTTCAGTGAGCTGATGAGTGATCCTGATTTCTCTGAGGCGTATAGAGGATATCTCACAGAGCCGGTAGAATAATGGATTATATGATTCATTGCATATAATTGTTTGATTGGCCGGGAGGGGGTGAGACCCCTTCCGGTTACCAAAGCTATTCTAACCAAATATTAAATTATTAAAAAACAT
>CAJUCW010000063.1 GCA_910585275.1 uncultured Muribaculaceae bacterium | reverse complement strand
CTCCCTGCACCCTCCGGCAAAGGGAACCGCTCTGCGGCCGCCGTTCCCCTTGCATCCCTTCCCGGCCGTATCCGGAGACATCAGGAATCTGTCTTGCCGTTTGAATGTGTGTTTGATCAAACGTTCAAATGAACATTCAAACGTATGTTCGAATGATTGAATGAACAATCATTTAATCAATCAATCATTCATTCGATTGGTTGATCGATTGATCAATCAGATGTTTGATTGATTGCAGGACTGTACGTTCAGTCATTCATACGTATGAACAGCAATCAAGCAATCAGAACGGACAGATGAACATATAAACATATACTTAAGTACATTTGTCCATAAAACCATATATCCCCGACATGAGCAATTACGTTGTCTGCCATTACGACAAGTGCTACGGGCCTCCTGTCTCCTACACGACCCACATCGAGAGGAAGAAGGCTGACGGCTCGGAGCACATACCCTACAACATCAAGCGTTCCGACCTTACAAAGCATAACCGGGAGTTCATTCCGGAAGCCGGTAAGATCGGGCGCACCGCCGCTATCGAGAAGCGTCTCATGGCCGTCAAGCATCAGACGGACAAGGACGGCAACGAATACGAGCGCAAGATCCGGAAAGACCAGGTGTGCTGCATCGAGATCCGGCTGAGTGCTTCGCCGGAGGCGATGGCGGAGATTATCGCTCAGGGAAGGCTGATGGACTGGTGCCGTGAATCCGTGAAATGGGCGCAGAGGGAACACGGCAAGGAGAACATCGTGAGCGCGGTTCTTCACATGGACGAGGAGACCCCGCACCTTCATGTGTCGCTTGTCCCGGTAGTCCGGGGCGAGAGCAAGAAACAGGCGACCACCAAAAAGCGGCTCGCCAAAGACAAGGAGAAAGCTGCCACCGAAGGTACGGAGGCACCGAAAAAGAAGAGACGTTACAAGAAGAAGGCTGACGCATCGACACTGCGGCTGTGCGCCGACGACATAATGACTAAATCCGGACTCAAGCGCAGACAGACGGAATATGCGGAGGCTATGGAGCAGTTCGGACTTCGCCGTGGCGAGGAGGGCAGTCCGGCGAGGCACAAGGAGCTTGCACAGTATTATAAGGAGCATTGCGAGGAGATGCACGCCCGGCTTGACGAGGTTCTTGCCGAGCTTGCCAAGGTGGAGCAACTTCTGGACGGCAAGGATGCCGAGATAGAGAGCCGGGACAAGGTTATCCGGCAGAAGGAGGATGTGATATCCGTCAAGGAATCCGAGATTGCGGAGAAGAACCGTGAGATAGCCCGTCAACAGAGAGAGCTTGATTGAGGCCCAGGATTGAAAAGGAACAGGTTAGGTTCGACACACTGTTTACCGCCAACGAGTATCTTGAGGGCGTCGAGCTTTCAGCCGACAGGTTGCTGGCATCGTATGACAGCAGGGAAAGCGAAGTGGCGAGGATAGAGTCGGAGGCTCTTGAACGTATCAACAGTGCGTCTATAAGTTTCTGGGCGAAGAAGGATGTCGAGAAGCTGGCGAAGGAGAATGCCGGACTCAAGCTGCTCGTCTCAAGCAAGGACACCGATATTCAGAAGGAGAGGAATGAGACGGAGAAGGAACGGAAGGCAAGAGAGAGGGCGGAAGCAGGCATGGAGCGTCTGAAGGATACCGTTTCGTTTTCGCAGTCGGCACTTGCCCGGAGGCATCCTGTGGAGGCGAGGCTGCTGGAGGAGCTCGTTTCTATAGGGATACATAGACCAGACTGGCAAGACAAGATACTCGGTGGGGAGACATTGAGATTCGCTCCCCGCAAATGGACTGACCCTTCCAACGGCAGGGAAATTCCGGAGGATTTTTATCAGGAGGTCGATGTAAGGATGGAGAACCGGGGGAAGGACACTTTTATCTCGATGTGCGGGATGCGGATAGCAGACTTCTTCAAGCAGATATGGGCTAAGGTAACGGAAGCCCTCGGTCTGAAGAGGAGACAGGAGGAAGAGCAGCGTCGGCAGAAACCGGACACTCCGAGGCGTGGCATGAAGATGTGATGTGTATCAATAAATATTTGTTTAGTTGTTTATTGATTTATTCCCCTTGCGTTCTTCGATAGCCCGGTAGAGAGTGGCGCGGCTTATTCCTGTAGCATCGGTTATATCGGCTATGGTGTGCAGCTTTGAGTCATACATCTTCAGTGCTGTCTCTATCTTGCCGGAGGATGCTTTGGGACGACCTCCGTTGCGACCCCGAGCCCTTGCCGCCTCAAGTCCGGCCTTGGTGCGCTGCCTTATGAGGTCTCTCTCGAACTGGGAGAGTCCGGCGAAGATTGTGAAGAGCAGGTTGCCCTGTGGTGTTGTGGTGTCGAGCCATGTCTCACGTAGAGACTTTATCGAGGCTCCGGCTTCATGCACTCTCTCGATGATGGCGAACAGTTCCTTGACGGATCGACCCAGCCGGGTCAGTTCCGTTATAACCACTGTGTCCCCTTCCCTCAAAGCGTCGAGCATCCGCTCCAGTTCCGGACGCTGCGCCTTGGCTCCCGATATTTTCTCACTGTATATCCTTTCGCATCCGGCTTGCCGGAGACTGTCGCATTGCCCGTCAAGGTTCTGTCCGGTTGTCGATACCCTTGCATATCCTATGGTCATGATGTTTTTTAGGGTCAAATTTACCGTTTATTATTTGAATTTACCACTTTCAAAGTGGTAAATTCAAATGTAGGTGGTAAAATTAATTCTTAAATTTACCACTAAATTGGTGGTAAATTTGGAGTGTGGTGGTAAATTTTGTATCTTTGCAGAGAATAATAATTATAAATATGGAACTCCAAAATATAATAGAGCAATGGAAATCTTTGCAACCTCTTTCAGAGATGGACACTTTAAGGTTGCAGAATAAATTTATGCTTGACTTTAATTATAACAGCAATCATATAGAGGGCAATACCCTTACTTATGGGCAGACGGAAGTCTTGTTACTATTTGGAGAGGTAATTGGGAATGCTCCTATGAGGGATTTTGAAGAGATGAAAGCTCATAACTTGTGCCTGAATCTTATGATGGATGAAGCTTTGAGTGGAAAACCATTGACAGAAGCTTTCATTAGACAATTACATAAGGTCATGCTTAGGGAAGACTATGAGGTCCCGGTTAAGTCTCCTTCTGGAGTCATAAGCAGTTATACAGTCCATGCAGGTATATACAAGACACGACCTAATTCTGTAAAGACACCATCCGGAGCAATGTTTTACTATGCAACGCCGGAGGAGACTCCAGCTCTCATGTATGATTTGGTTCAGTGGTATAATGAAGCCGTTATGTCGCATAAGTTTTCACCTATAGAGCTTGCTGCAATATTCCATTACAGATATATTAGAATTCATCCGTTTGAGGATGGTAATGGAAGGATTGCCCGGCTTATGGTCAATTTCATATTAAAACAGCATGGGTGGCCGATGATGGTTGTCAAGACGAAAAACAAATCTGCTTATTTAGCTGCCCTTGCTCAAGCGGATGCTAATGTTGGTTTGGTCCCATCAGACGGTGCGCATGCTGGATATGATGCCATTGTGCCTTTTATTGACCACATGAAGAAAATTTTGTTAAGTGATGTAGTTGGATATATTTCGTTTATATCCATGGATAAAAATTCCTCTTGGTGGTATGAAGGTGATATCATAGAGTTTTCCACTGCAACGCCAGGGAAAATTCTTTCTCTGTTACAGTCGGATCCTAATATCACATTGGATAAGATGTCTGTAGCTCTTGGTATAAATAGATCCGCACTACAAAAGCAAATCAGCGCATTGGCAGAGAAAAAATATATCTCTCGACCGGAAGGTAAAAAGAGAGGATGGTTGGTGAATGCCAAAAATACCTTATCATACGGCAAGGGATTTCATCGAGGATAATGGAATGGCATAATCTTGAATTGCGGCTAAAAGTGGGCTTACTTTACCACTTTTAGCCGCAATTCGATTGAAGGGTATGGTTATTGGGATGAATGAAGATTTAGCTGTATTAAGCATTGATTAATAGCCATAAGTGGGTGTGAAAACGGACTTATGGCTAATTATTCGATGAGATGGAGGCTATCATAAGAACCGATTCATAGCTATAAGTGGTATAAAAAGCCACTTATAGCTATGAATCGGTGATTGAATTTACCACTGCTGGGGTGGTAAATATGGTGTATGGTGGTAAATTTGAGTGTTGAGAATTCTTTTTATAGACCGACTTCTTGCCATAAGTGGGTTAAAAATGCCACTTATGGCAAGAAGTCGATTTTGAAGGGTCTCTAAAACCAAGCTTCTCTCACGAAAAGAGAACTTGATTTAGATATGGGTTTTGAGACGGATATTTATAGGCTTGAGGCTGTCTGAAGCCCGGTTGCCGGACATTCTCAAAAACGGACGTTTTTGTGATTGTGAATAATATATTTTTAACAATGGACTACATTGACAAAATTTGCTTCTAAGTGTAATTTAACTATCTCTGTTATTTTTTTAGGGTTATAGAGAATAGGAGTTGACGGCCACGGAGCTGTCGCCGGCTCTCGAAAGATGAGAGTTGCGAATAGGTGGTGTAGTTGTAGCTTCGTTTGTTGAGTATGTTGGTGAGCGATGTGGCAAACTCTATCTTTTTGTTGAGCTGAAAGGTCAGCTTGGTGTCAAGCATCACTACGTTCTTATAGTTATGTTCGGTCAGTTCGTTGCGGTAATGCTCGCCGCTGACAGTCCATTGCCATTTGCGGTGTGGAATGAACGTCAGGCTCAGTTCGTTCTCCATCGTCGAGAGCCATGATTCGCTAAGTCCGTTCATCGTCAGGCGGCTGTCGGAATAGTCTATGCGGTAATCGAAACTGAACCATCGGCATGGATTGCCGTTGATTTTGCCGCCGACACTCCAGCCGGTGCTGACCGAGTTGACGGATTGCTGCTGTGAAAGCAGATGCGATTCATTGCGGCTGAACGAGCCGTTCACGTTGCAGCTTCCGCGCATGAAGTCGAGGGTCTTTCCGATATTGCCCATCGCCATAAGCATCTTGCCGTCGTTCCTGGCATCAGCGTAACTATAGACCACATAGTCTCCATAAAGCTGCTGCGCCATAGTATATGGAACGTGGCTCCATGAGTGCATCACCATACCGTTGGCAAACAGACCGTGGCGGGTGTGCTTGTAGCTGACGCTTGCCGACACGTTCTGCGATGACGAGTTGTAGAAATTATCCACTCCCGATTTCAGAGTCCGGTAGTTCGTCATTATGAGTCCGGGATGGATAAGGTTGAGATTCATCGGCGAGCGCCCCAGACCTCCGCGCAATGTACCCGAAAAGCGGTTGTTGGGCTTCCAGTTGAAGCTGAGCGACGGGGAGAAATAGACTTCATCACGGTTTGCAATCGCCTTGTCGAAGTTATAATGGGCATAACTTACGGGCAGATTGAGCGAAAGATTCACCCGGCGCACCCAGTATTCAAACTTTGGTGTCGCATATACGGTGAGATAGTTGGTATTGACCACGTTTTCAGTCAGACCCGGAAGTTCCTCCGGTAAGTCCGGCAGCCGCGAGTCCATCGAGCGCAGATACCCATTTATGCCACCTTCGAGGCTCAGCGTCACACCATTTATATTGAAGGCGTATGCCGCGCTCTCATGGGTATAGAAAGCGTGGTCGGAGATTTTTTGCCGGAACAACTCACCATTCATGTCAAGATTAAGCGCCTGCGGCAGTGATTCCCATTCGTTTACGCTCTGGAATGTCACAAGATGTTTGCCTTTGAAGCGCTTTATCATCTTGAACTTGTTGCTTATATAGTAATCCGGCAGATCAGCGGACTGTCCGTTGGGTATTGACCCAGTTGTGGCGAGGCTCACATCGTTCCAGTCTATATTTGTCTGGAGCGTGTTGTTGATGAACGCCGTCTTTTGGTTAAGCTCATAGATGAACTTGCCGCTCAGTGAGTGGGTATGCTCCGTGCCGCTGCGGTTTTCGGTAATTACGCGGTTCCCTTCGTCGAGAAAATAAGTCGTGATATTCGAGGCGTCGGCTGTCACTCGGTTGAAAGAATAATCTATGTTTGCCTTGAACTCACCGTTTTTCAGTTTCCACAGGCTGTTGGTCGATACGAGGAAGGAGCGGTTGAACAGCGTCCGTTTGTCGCTTAGTGACGGCACTCCGGGCAAACCGACACCTACATACTGGCTGAGTCCGGTCTGTCGGCGGTCTGCGAAGAAATCGGTGCTTGACGATGAAAGGTTCTCGCCTGTGTTGTTGGTGCGGAGGGTGGTTATGTTCTGAAATCCCGGCATTACAGCCATTGCGAACAGTTCTCCGTCCCATATCGCTCCTTCAGGTTGCCACGACCAGCCTCCTCCTGCATCGCCGTGGAAAGTCCACGTGGCTTTCGCCTTGTTTTTCAGCTTGAGGTTGATGGCCGCCTTGTCGGAGAATGATATGCCCGACAAAACCTGCATCGGCTGATGGTTCTCCATTACCTCGACCGCGCCCACGTCGTCATGGCTTATGCCGTTGGTGGCTATGCCGTATTTGCCGCCGAGAAGGTCGGAGCCTTCGATGTAGAACTTGTTGATGTCCTCTCCCTGATACTGTATCTTGCCGTTGTTTGCCACATCTATTCCCGGCATACGCTTCAGTACATCACCGATTGAGCGGTCCTGTTGTTGGGCGAAGCTGCCGACATTGTAGGTGATGGTATCGCCCTGCTCCCGTATTCGGTCGGCTTTTACCGTCACTTCCTTGAGTAAGGTTGTTCCCGGCTCCATATAAACGGTCAACGGAAAATCCACGCTGTCAAGCGGAATAGACTGCTTGGCGAAGCTCATCATGGTGACCTCCAGACGGCAGCTATTCACTGACGGTATCGTCATGGAGAAACCGCCGTCCGATTTTGACGAGGCGAATTTCTTTATCTTGCCGTCAGCACCCTTGACAATGACCGAAGCCCCGACAAGAGGTTCATTGTCCTCCCTGTCGATGATTTTGCCGGTCACGTTAGTCTGTGCAACAGTCACAGACG
>CAJUCW010000062.1 GCA_910585275.1 uncultured Muribaculaceae bacterium | reverse complement strand
GGACACAAGGATTTTCAGTCCTTTGCTCTACCAACTGAGCTATGGCACCTTTTGGATTGTCTCGGCTGCTCTTTTGAGCACCGTTCCTTCCCGTTTGCGAGTGCAAAGTTAGACACTTTTTACGAATCTACCAAATTTTTAGCCATATTTTTTAAGATATTTTATGCACATATTTCATATCATGTTAAATACCATATATTTACATCTACACTTTTTTTTATAAAATTTTCTATTCCCCACTCCAAAATAATAACGAATCGTAGTGACAATAGACGTTGCAGACGTCGAAGTTGTTTAAACTTTTTACGGAGATTGATTTTCTTATGGCTTTTTATGTTAAAAAGACCTCTTTCCCAATCTTCCGCCATCTTTTCGGTCGCTTTTGAACCTTTCATCGGTCGTTTAGCCCGCTAAACTCCCTATGCAAGTTTCAAAATCAACTCGAAAATCTGACGAAATCTTGAAAAAGAAAAAAGTTTAAACAACTTCGTCTCCAATCATATCCATTCCATTATAAGTCCAACCTCCTATCGAAAACAAAACAGGTATTTGCCGTGATAGATAAGGGAGTAGCGGAAAGTGGATTGTCAACGGCGGCGGAAACGACCGAAGAGATAGGCGGAGGCGTCTTTCAGTTCAGGGAATCTACACAGCCACATTATGACTACGTAGGTCGCCCCTCCGGCGCATACCTCTACAAGCAAACTTATCACCGGAGGCATCCCTGCCGCCCCTATAGCCACACATACACCGCACATTGCCAAGGATGCCAACAGAAATGGCACAAGGTCGGCAATCATCCCCGCTATAGAATAACCAATGGAACGCCCCGTGAACCATACTATCACCACCCACGTCAGCAACGACGCCCAGAACTGTCCCCAAACAAGAAGGTCAACGCTATGGTAAAACACCGTGACAAGAATGGCGACTACAATAGAAACATCTTTCACCACTTCTATTATGAAAAGACGTTTTCCATACCCTTTGGAAAGGATATAGTTGCCATACAATGACACGAGCACCACAAAAATACCTCTCACGCAGAGAATCTGAAAGAGAATTATGGCAGCGTCCCATTTGTTTCCAAAAAATGAATGGAACAGAGGCGCACCGACAACGGCAAGTCCCGTCATGACCGGGAAAAGAACAAATGCCGTAAACCGGTTTATTTTCTTCACATAGCGGCGGAAATCATCGCCGTTGTCCTGAAACTTGGAAAGGAGGGGCACGAACGATGCCGTCAGCACCTGCGAGAGCGACGCGGTGCCCATCTTGCTCCATTTATCGGCCTGGGAGTAAACGCCCAACGATTTGAAGGAATAAAACGCTCCGATAACAAAGGAATAAACCGTAAGGAAGAACGTATTGAGCATCGACGAAGAGAACACGCTCAACCCTATACGCCAAATCTGCTTCAGAGAGGCTACCTTTATCCAGCATGTCGGCACCCATTTTCCGGTGGCCCAAAGGATTACCGTCTTGATTCCGGCAAGAGCCACCGACTGCCAGACAAGTGCCCATGCACCATATCCCTTAAGTGCGAGATAAATGCCGAGGCCGCCGCCGGCCACCTGCGCCACGACGTTGGAAACGGCAATCATCTTCACGTCCATGCGCTTCATAAGACGGTTGGTCTGTACTATGGCAAGCGCATTGAGCACAAACGTAAGAAACATCGCCTTCGACAACGGAATAAGCCGCTGCTCGCCGTGGAATATATCGGCTATCAGAGGCGATGCAAACCACAATACCCAATAGACCGTCACGCTCACCACAAGATTAAACCAAAACACGGTGGAATAATCTTCCTCCGTAGGTTCCTTCTTCTGCAGCAAGGCTGCACCGAAACCGCTGTCGGCAAAAATTATGGCAAACGCCTGGAAAACGAGAAGCGCCCCTACAAGACCATAATCCTCCTGCGAGACCACGTTCGCGAGCACAATGCCCACTACGCTATAGAGCACCTGCGAAGCCAGACGGTCGATAGTGTTCCATTTAAGGGTCCGCGCCGTCTTCAGTTTCAATTGCGCGGACTCCACAGAATCCCCCTCATTCTTCATCTTCCTCGTCGGATGCAGTCGTTGCGTCTTCGTCAGATTCTTCCACCACTATGGTGTCGAGCCTCTCCCCTTCCGGAAGCCGGAACACCTTGCCGCCACCCGATTTCTTCACCACGGGGTCGCCTTTATAATAAATCTTGGTAGAGCCGATACCTTTCACCGACATCTTTTCCACAGGCCAGCACCCTATCGAGCCGCTTCCGAGAATCAGACATTTCACGTCGTTGGCCTCCAGACGGTCTGCCGAAATCACACCCGTACCCACCATCTTAAACTCCGCCTCCTGGCATTTGCCCGAAATGTTGACCGTGCCTTTCCCGGTGGCTATGGTAGCCTTCACCACATTGGCCTTCAGATTTTCAACGGTAATAGAACCGTTGCCGATTTCCTTGGCGCTGAATTCTGCACAGGGGGCAGGATTCTCCACCGTCACCGAGAACGACGAAGAATTCTCAACCGAAGTAAGGAAATCGGAATAAACGAAGAGCGTGGGAAGATCGGGGTTGCCTACGTCTTCAGTAGAGACCTGTATTTTCAAGGTGCCGTTCTTGGGGGTTATGATAAACGCATCGGCAAACTCCTTGCTACCGACATACTGGATGTATCCGCTGGAATCCGGAAGACAACGGTAAACTACATTCACATTGTCTGTCACCTTCAGTTTGTCAAACTGTCCGACCTCCACCTTATACCTCTCCATAATCTGCGCCTGTGTCGAAAACATCCCGGCCACAGCCAACAACATAAGTAAAAATCTATTCATAGCAATCAAAATAATGGTCCGGCCGACATCTCGACCGGGATAATACACCTATATAACGGATTTACATCCCTAATTAGCCGAAGTATTTTTCTTCTATTTCACTGATTATATGTCCAAGTTCGTCAGCCGTTTCCGCCCTGAGCATCCTGATTCTCGTCTGACGGAAGTCGGGAAGCCCTTTGAAAAGGGGCGTAGCGGCAAGATGGCGCCTTATATGCAAGATGCCACGATATTCGTCGATGCGGTCGATGCTCTCCTTTATCTGCCTGCGGATAAGCGCAAACTTATCGGCGTCGGGCAAAGGAGTCCACCGCCCCTCCTTCAGGTATTGACACACGTCATGAAAAATCCATGTGGAACCGATGGCTCCCCTACCGATCATAATGCCGTCAACACCATATTTTTCAAACACATCCGCCGCGCGCTCCGGAGTGGTGACATCGCCGTTGCCTATTACGGGAATCTCAATGCGCGGGTCGGCCTTGAGTTCGCCAATAAGCGTCCAGTCGGCCTCACCGGTGTACATCTGCGAACGCGTGCGCCCATGCACCGTGATTGCGGCTATACCGCAATCCTGAAGGCGCGGACCGAGGTCGGTAATGATTTTGTTCTCACAATCCCAGCCGAGCCTCGTTTTGACTGTAACGGGAAGACTCACCGCCTTCACCACCGCCTCCGTTATGGCGAGCATCTTGGGAATATCGCGCAACATACCGGCACCGGCTCCCTTCCCCGCCACTTTCTTCACGGGACAACCGAAATTGATGTCGATAAGGTCAGGCCCGGCGTCTTCCACCATTTTCGCCGCCTCTACCATGGCTTCCGGGTCGCGGCCATAAATCTGTATGGCCACAGGGCGTTCACGGTCGTCGATATGCAGTTTTCTCGCCGTGGAAGCGATGTTACGCACAAGCGCTTCCGACGAAACGAACTCAGTGTAAACCATCGCCGCCCCCTGCTCGTGGCAGATAAGACGGAATGAAGGGTCGGTTACGTCCTCCATCGGGGCAAGCATCACAGGCTTGTCTCCAAGATCAATGTTTCCAATTTTCATCAAAAAGTAGTTTTAACCATACCGATATCGTCACACAAGCGTAAGCGAACCACAGGCCGAAGGTGCCAAAAGCTCAGCCACTTCCCTGAACTGCGCGGGTGTCACCGTCCTGATTGCCTCTGCCGTAGAAGCGATATCGCAGATATCTCCGTAATAAAGCAGACTTTTCGCCAAAGCCATGGCACGGTTCTCACGATGGTCGGAACTCACAAGAAGCTGTCCGCAATACTGGCGCTTTATCTTTTCGAGAGCAGATTCCGACATAGCCGACTGCGCAAGCCTGTCAAGTTCGTTGAAGACGATACGCCGGCATTTCCCTACAGCGGAAGGATCGCAACCGAAATAAACGAGCCATAGCCCACTGTCGCTCATGAGGCTCACACTGCTATCTACCGTATATACATATCCCCTTTTCTCACGAAGTTCACGGTTAAGGCGAGAGTTCATGCATGGTCCACCGAGATAATTGTTGAGAAGGAAAAGCGCGAAACGGCGAGGATCGCGCCTGCCGAACACTCTCGCACCTATTATGGTATTGGCCTGATGGTTGCCACGGTCGCGGCGCAACTCGAAAGGCGACATCGCAGGAGGGGCAACCCTCCTTCTGGGAGTGTCGGCAAAATGAAGGGAACCGAAATGGCGCTCCATCAGTTTCCTGATTTTGTCAGGGTCAAGAGGAGAGCAACAATATGCCACCATTTCAGCCGGTGTATAGAAACTGTCGATAAACTCCCTGCAGTCGGCACCGGTGAGTCCGCGCACACTTGCAGCATCGCCGAGGATGTTGTGGGCAAGGCCGGAACCGGCATACGCCAGTTCTTCAAACTCGTCGTAAACGGAATCAGACGGAGAGTCGAGATAACTGTTGATTTCCTCAATCACCACTTCCCTCTCGCGGTCAATCTCGTCAGGAGGGAACACGCTGGAAGAAATCAGGTCGGCAAGAAGTTCAACAGCCCGCTCCTCATATCCGGTCGGTGCATTGGTATAGACCATAGTCTCCTCCTTGGAGGTATATGCATTGAGCTCGCCGCCTACCGCTTCCATACGGTTTGAAACCTGCCAGCTCCTCCTTTTAGCAGTCCCTTTAAAAATGGTATGTTCCACAAAATGGGCAAGGCCGTAATGACAAGAATCCTCGTCGCGGCTACCGGCGTTCACAGCAATCCCTATGTAGCTCACGAGCCCGTCGGTGTGCCAGCACACGGTGCGGAGTCCGTTGGGAAGGGTAAAAACCGTATATGGTTGGTCAGTCATAAAATCCTTAACTTTTCAAAATCAGTTAATGTGCAAAATTAATAAAAATTCCTTAACTTTGCATACCGACACCACATCGGCACAAACCTGACACCTCAATTATTTGAAAGTATCTGAAAGCCATGCGCTCCATGTTGACTCTAAAAAAACATCTACTGCCGACGGCGTCCGTCATCTTGACACTGCTTGCCGCCGTTGCCTGCTCATTGAGCCAAGACAAACTGCCCGATTCAGGTTCCCTTTTGCCCGACCAGGCGTTGAGCCGCCTCAACCGTGCCATTGCCGAAGCATCAAAGTATCAGGAAAAGAAAGAACAAACCTTCGATTCCCTCAAAAAAGAACTTTCGGAAGCACCCGACAGGCTCGAGCAATGCATGATATCGTTTAAACTTACAGAGCAATACAGGCAAGTCAACGCCGATTCCTCTCTATTCTACGCCTTCCGCGCCCTCCGTCTCGCCCCGGAAGACTCAGCCGGGCTCAAGACGCGCGGGCATCTCGCCATAGCCAATGCCATGAGCACGGCAGGGCTGTTCATCCCCGCCACCCATACCATAGACTCCATCAAGCACTCCGTGAAAAGCATTTCCGAGAAAATAGAATTTTGGAAATCGTCGCGGATGCTCTATTCCTATATGCTGGCATACGTGCAAGACCACGGCATTCTTGCCGAACGCTACCGCAACTATTACATAGCCTGCGACGACAGCCTGCTTGCATACCTGCCAAAAGACGACGACTTTTATAAGTTCATACGCTGCGAACACCTCGTGAGCGAAGGACGCATGTCTCAGGCCAAGACCAATCTGGAGAATCTGATGAAGCTGCTTCCGGCGGAAAGCAACCTCTATGGAATGGCCGCTTTCCAACTTGCGGAAGTATATAAAAGCAAAGGTGATTTCAAGGGATATGCCATAAAACTCGCTCTCGCTGCCGAGAGCGACATCAAAGGATGCGTGAGAGAGGGAATCGCGCTGCCAACGCTCGCAAATTGGCTTTACGAGCACGGCGACCTTGACAATGCCTTCAATTATATCAATTTTGCCCTCGAAGGCGCCAACACCGGCAACATCAGAATGCGCACCGTCACTATCGCCACCCTTATGCCGGTCATCGACGAAGCATACCGAGGCAAAATCAACGCTTCGAAGAATCAGATTTTAATATACCTTATCATAACACTCGTGCTCTTCCTGATTGTAGCCGCCTCCCTTGCCGGAATGATAAGAGGCTACCGGAGGATGCACGCCAACGAGAAGAAACTTGCCTCCACCTCGAAAAAACTTGAAGCATACGTGGGAAACTTTATAGGCTTATGTTCCAACTACGCTTCCAGACTCGACATGCTCACCAAACTCGTGACAAGGAAAATCAGCGCCGGACAAAGCGACGACCTATTGAAACTGATAAGCTCCGGTAAATTCACGGAAGACGACAACGAAGAATTCTATAAACTAATCGACAAGGCACTCCTCGACATTTTCCCGGACTTTGTGGAAAGCATCAACACTCTGTTGCTACCCGAAAAACAAATAACGCTATCCAACAACGACCCGCTCACTCCCGAACTTCGCATCTATGCGTTCGTAAGGCTGGGCGTTGACCAAAGCAACCGCATCGCCCAAATTCTGAACTACTCGGTCAATACGGTCTATTCCTATCGCAACCGTATGCGCAACCGCGCCATCGACCGCGACAATTTCGACAAGCAGGTGGCCGCCATGGGCAACACCGCCGCCGAGGGGGGCGTGCCCGGCCAGCATGCCCCCCGATGAGCATTCCAAGCCTCCCTTACCACTTTACAAGCACCCTTAAACCTAATTACGACCTCATATATCAGCTTATATGAGGTCTATATTTTAAAAATGCAAATCACTAATTTACATCATATTAACATTTATATCATCTATATTACTGTTAATTTACCACTCATATCGTTTGGAGAAGATGGCAATCATGACTAACTTTGCAACATGAGGAAATAACGGCAACGCGGCGCCCATGCCGGAGCCACCCGCTCACACGGCGAGACGCACAGCCGATGCCGCAACATCAGGATTTTGTTTCATAGGTGAAATAGGTTGTTAAGGTTAGTTTCTCAGTATAGAAATCTTAAAAGTAAAAAAGATTTAGGTTCTAAAACAGGCACTGAGAGATAAATTAAATAAATCGTTTATGTTAGGTTTGTAGAAATAATTTTGATTCGCAATGCAGCAGGCTTCTTGTGAAAGAAGCCTGCTTTATTAGTATGACGGGCATGTCATACATCTATGGTGAAAGTCCATAAGGGGCGTAGTT
>CAJUCW010000061.1 GCA_910585275.1 uncultured Muribaculaceae bacterium | reverse complement strand
CCTTATCACGCCGATGGTACTGCGAAAGCGGAAGAGTAGGTAATCGCCGCCTTAGGAATCCGGTCAATTTTGACCGGATTCTTTTTATTTTATATTGTATAACCCTTTGCATATGTTCAGATATGCAAAGGGTTTTTCTCATAGCTAATTGCTCAATGCTAATTCTCATTACTCATTACTAATTGCTCAATGCTAATTGTGCACGGGCTCCCCCTCTTCGCTTGCCGTATTAGGCCGAACAGAGAAGTTAAACCTTATCACGCCGATGGTGATGCGAAAGCGGAAGAGTAGGTAATCGCCGTCTTAGAGAGTTGCAAGCACAATGCTTGCAGTTATTTTTTAATTCATAATTCATAATTCATAATGCATAGTCAAAAGAGAATCAAAAGATGACCAAAAGATAATCAAAGGATAATCAAAGGATATCAAAAGAGATTGTGCCTTATACCATATCCAGTATGCAGTATGAATTGTGCATTCTGCATTGGTCTAAAGAGATTCTGCATTGTGAATTCTGCATTGTGCATTGATTGTGTATTAATTGCACAAATATATGTGTGTGAATTGCTGACGATAATATTTCGGTATTGTGTTACGTTTTTCTTTTAATGAGATATTATATAGTTGGCATATTATCGTTTTTCGTTTTCCTGACACCGTATTATGCATTCGCTGATAATGTGAGGTTGTCGGGCAATGTTCGTGATAAAGATAATAATCCTGTGGAGTTCGCCACTGTTCGCATCGAGGGTACTTCCATCGGAACGAATACTGACTTGAAGGGACATTATACTCTTTCTGTGGCTGAGAAGGATACATTGAATGTAATTTTTAGTTGCATAGGATTCAAGACGGTAAACCATAAACTGATAAAGCCGAAGGGCGACTTGACGTTGAATGTTAAACTCTATCCGGAGGATTATAATCTTCAGGAGTTGGAGGTTACCTCTTTTCGCGATAACATCAATGGTATGCAGAGTTTCAATGCCGACTCCTTTAAACTTTCGCCAGACGTTTCAGGTGGAAGTGTCGAGGCTATGATTTCAACCTTTGCCGGGGTTAATTCTTCAAACGAGATGAGTTCGCAGTATTCCGTGAGAGGTGGATCGTTTGATGAAAATTCTGTATATATTAACGGTGTTGAAATTTATCGGCCACAGCTTGTGCGTAGTGGCGAACAGGAGGGATTAAGTATAATCAATCCTGATCTTGTCGGCAACATACGTTTTTCTACCGGAGGATTTCCTGCAAGGTATTCCGACAAGATGTCGTCGGTGCTCGATATCCGCTATCGCGAACCTGAGGCTTTCGAAGGGGCGGTTGCGCTCAGCTTGATGGGAGGTTCCCTTGCTCTTGGACAGAATTCCGGGAAGTTTTCGCAGTTGCATGGTTTCCGTTTTAAGAAGAACAATTCCATCTTGTCTTCGTTGGAGACAAGAGGTGAATATGATCCGACATATATAGATTACCAAACCAACATCAACTATAAAGGTAGCGACAAGTTCAGCATTAATCTTCTCGGCAATATTTCTGTCAACGACTATAAGTTCACGCCTGCAAACCGTGAGACTTCTTTCGGCACCATTTCCGACGTGAAGCAATTTAAGGTCTATTTCGACGGGCAGGAGAAAGACAAGTTCGAAACGTATCTCGCTACGCTTTCATTAAATTACAAAAAAAGTAGGTCAACCACCTTCACCATGCAGTTCTCCGGGTTCCTTACCAATGAGCTCGTAAGCTACGACATCTCAGGTGAATATTGGCTTGACAAGGCTGGCACCAGTGGCGACGGGGCAATCGGCGGCGAACTTGGAGTCGGGAAGTATATGGAACATTCACGCAACCGTCTTAAGGCGTCGGTTCTTACGGCAACCTTGAAAGGCACCACTGCCATCGGCAGGAACAATCTTTCGTATGGAATATCTTACCAGCACGAAAATTTCCGGGACCGTACTAAGGAGTGGGAATGGCGCGACAGCGCCGGGTACTCAATGCCTACTCAACCCGACGGCGTACATCTCATATATAACCTCACGTCAAGGCAGGACCTGAAGTCTAACCGAATGGCATTGTTTGTGGAAGATGCAATCTATTTCGAAACATCGAAGGCGTTCATGACGCTTAATGCTGGAATCAGAGGGTCTTATTGGGATTTCAATAAAGAATTTCTTGTCTCTCCGCGTATCAATTTCAATTTTTCGCCGATAAGCAACAGAAATTGGACTTACCGGGCGGCATTCGGCTTCTATTATCAGTCGCCGTTTTATAAAGAATATCGGGAAGCGCTTGCCGACGATTTGGGGAACTCCTATATACGCCTTAACGATAAGATAAAGTCGCCGAGAAGCATACAGTTCGTATTGGGTGCGGACTATGTGTTCAGAACCATGAGCCGTCCTTTCAAAATCACGTGCGAGGCATATTATAAGAATCTCGCCAACCTGATATCTTACGAATATGACAATCTGAAAGTGTCTTATTCCGGCATCAATGATTCGAAAGGGTATGCCATGGGCCTTGACTGTAAGCTTTTCGGACAGTTCGTGCCGGGTTCTGACTCTTGGATTACCTTCTCGCTTATGAAAACGCAGCAGACGCTGAATGGCAAGAAAGTGCCGTTGCCGTCAGACCAGCGTTATTCCGTAGGATTATATTTCACCGATTATTTCCCGAAATTCCCTAAACTGAAGTTCAGTCTCCGGGGTGTATTCTCCGACGGGCTCACGCTGACCGCACCGCGCATCAGTAGGGACGTGGCTTATTTTAGGTCACCTGCATATAAAAGGGTTGACATCGGGTTGTCTTACCAGCTTATAGGCGCGCCCACCGACGGCATAAGGCAACACAATTTCTGGAGACATTTCAGAAGCGTCACCCTCGGAGTTGACGTTTTCAATCTGTTCGACATATCAAACGTCAGCAGTTATTATTGGGTTACCGACGTCAACGACATACAATATGCCGTTCCGAATTATCTGACGAGAAGGCAGCTTAACGTTAGGTTATCTTTTGAGATATAACCGTTGTCAGACTGTCAGTATCCTGTATTGGAAATCAGAGAGGGAGGCGTGGCGCGAGAGGATATCTTCAATATAGGTTATGGTGTCTTCTGCAGGCATGTCTTCACCATATATGTTGACAAGCATCAGCAGATGTCGTGTACCTGGGGTAAGTTTGGTTCGCTCCTCATCGCTTGTGGGAGTCCCTATACCTCCGTATTCGTCGCGATAAACCGGTAGTCCTTCTATATTCAGCTTTCCGCGCCCTATGGCCTCGAATACGTCATCGTGCGTGCCGGCATCCAGGGTTAGACTGTGGCCTTGGATTTTGTCGCGGTCAAACCCTCCGATGCTGTAGCCCGTGGCAATCGAAATGAGGTTGATGGCGTCGATTAGTGTTGTAAGCCTATAGATTCCTTTCCCGTTGATTATACGCCGACACAACGCTTCCGCCGAAGGACGGTAGCGGTTTGGGTCTTTACCGAGGGCTTTATATGCCTCCCGTGTGGCCTTTATCCCTGTTCGTTTGTTAATCTCCGATAGTTCGTAGCGGGAGTGAAGCTCTTTCGCTGCTGTCTCGATTTCATTCCACAGTGCATCGTCGGTTGGCGCATTGGAAACGGAGGCTTCAATCTGAATCACTTTAAGGGCCGGTGCTGCCCCTTTTATTTTGTCTGAAAAGAATATATCCAGCATGTCTTTATCGTTGTTTGTTGTTGTCCGGGAAAATACGACACGAAATTAGCTATAATTTTTTAAAAAGAGTTTCCTTCGGATAGAAATCTGAAAAAAGTTTTGTAATTTCGCAAATATAATCGAATGGGGAGCCGCTAATTGAAAAAGCGGAAGTTTACCCGAAATTAAAGACAAAAGAACATAACAATGGCACAGAAACCATCCATACCGAAAGGCACCCGCGATTTTTCTCCTAATGAAATGGCGCGTCGCAACTATATTTTCGATACTATCAAGAGTGTATTCCGCCTCTACGGCTATCAGCAAATAGAGACTCCCGCTATGGAGAACCTCTCAACGTTGATGGGAAAATATGGCGAGGAAGGCGACAAGCTGTTGTTTAAGATATTGAATTCCGGCGATTTCATGAAGAGCGTCGGAGAAGAGGAGCTCGCGGAACGCAATCTCGTGAAACTTACCAACAAGCTATGCGAAAAGGGACTTCGCTACGACCTTACGGTGCCGTTCGCACGTTTTGTAGTGCAATATCGCGGACAGCTCCAGATGCCGTTCAAGCGTTACCAGATTCAGCCCGTGTGGCGTGCCGACCGTCCGCAGAAAGGGAGATACAGGGAGTTTTATCAGTGTGACGCCGATGTTGTAGGGAGCGATTCACTCTGGAATGAGATTGAACTGTTGTCTATGATTGATATGGTGTTCTCAAGATTGAAAGTCAGGGTGGCCATAAAAATCAACAACCGCAAGATTCTTACCGGCATAGCCGAGATTATAGGTGAAGCAGACAAAATTGTGGATATAACGGTAGCTATCGATAAAATAGACAAAATCGGCATAGACAACGTCAATGAAGAGTTACGTTCGAAAGGGCTTTCGGAAGAAGCCATCGAACGCTTGCGTCCGCTTCTGGAAATGAACGGGAGCAACGAAGAAAAGCTTACCACGCTTTCTACGCTTCTTGCAGAATCGGAAACCGGCATGAAGGGAGTGGAAGAACTCCGCACCGTTGTGGAGGGCTTCGACAGTCTCGGCCATAACTGCGTGGCTGATATTGACGTTTCCCTCGCCAGAGGATTGAACTATTACACCGGCACCATCATCGAGGTAAAGGCGCTCGACGTGCAAATCGGGAGCATCACCGGTGGCGGCAGATATGATAATCTTACGGGCGTGTTCGGCATGCCGGGACTTTCCGGCGTGGGTATCTCGTTCGGGGCCGACCGTATATACGACGTGCTCAACCAACTTAATCTCTATCCTGAGGATGTGGCGGAGAGCGTGAAGGTGCTTTTCGTAAACTTCGGCGAGAAAGAGGCGGCCGCAGCAGCCAAGACCGTCAAGATTCTTCGCGAGGAAGGCGTGGCGGCAGAATTATATCCCGATGTCGCAAAGATGAAAAAACAGATGGGCTTCGCTGACTCCGAAAGCATCCCTTACGTGGCTATAATCGGCGAAACGGAACTTCAGGAGGGCAAGGTAAACCTCAAAGACATGGCTACCGGTAAGCAGGAAACGCTTACACCGGAAGAACTTGTGGAAAAATTAAAAAATGCCTGAACCATGATAACCATGCAGCAGTTTCTCCTCCGCCAGCCGGCGGCTCCGGAAGAAACCTCGACCGACAAATATTATTTCTCGCTTGCCAATCGGCTTGTGGAAACGGCCGCGCGGGAAGGATTGTTTCCGTCATATCCCGTCAAGGTGGTGGAGAGGACTGCCATGGCGGTGATTGGGTATTATCAAGACGTAATATGCGATGCCGGGGTATGGCGATCGTTTATAACGGAATGCCGCCGTCTTTACGGCCACACGGTTCCTTTTTATGATGACGGCGCTGACGATTATATGGACTATGAGCTTAACCGGATTGACGTAAGGTTTATGGTCTGGTATGGCTTGTCGATGAATTTCGAAGACCGAAGGGTATGGAACCCGTTTGACCGTGAGATACTGCACGGTGCTGACGTCTGGTGGAAGATTCTTGACGACGCCTACGATGAATCTCCCATGCCGGAAGACTTCCGTATGACCCATGAACTGGAGATGCATGCGAAGGAAGATTCAGATGCCATTTACAAACTTGGCAACTGGCTTTTCATGCATTGCTACCTGATGACCCCGGCCTATGCCTTGACGCTTTCTGAAATAGCATCGAGGGTTGACCTTTCAAAAGAGGAGGGCATGCGAGAGTTTCAGGAGCTTATGGAAAGAAGCATGGGAGAAGACCCTACGGGGCCGTTGGCCCTTTATCTAAGAGAATGGCTCTATCTTATAATCGAGGGTAAGCTTCCGCGTGAAAAGAATAAAGAGCCCGAGGTGGAACATAAGTATTACACGGCGTTTACCAAAGCAACCGGAGGAGAGATTGTTAAATTCTTCTCTTCCTATGAGGAATTGAACTCATTCTTTATCTTGGCTCTCGGCTGGAAAGAGGGGGAGGAACACTTGCCTCAGATGAAAGGGCATCATGATTTCATCCTGATGGTCAATAAGACAAAGGGTATGCTACTTGCAAGGGATATTGCCAGGTGTATATCACATCCGCAGAACCCGATGTACGATAAGGAGTATGCGCGCTTGCATGCCATGGAATTGCTTTCCGAGCGCGGATGCTGTCCGGGCGATTTGCTCAAATACGTCTGCGAAAACGGATGGCTGCCCGATGCTGTTTTCCCCGGTACCGATGACCATGACACCGTAGCGAGGAATTGGGATTTTATTGCCCGGTGTTATCTTCAGCAGTATTATAGGGGCGATTGAATTTAGAAAAGGATATTTTTAATAGAAATAAAACAAATCCGGCATACGTATTTTTTTACTCGTATGCCGGATTTGTTTTTACAGTTTGCTGTACTATCGTCATGATTTACGGAAGATGCTGTCGAATTTCAGTTTCATCACCCCGAATACGGCTTCCCCGAAAATGGAACCGTTCATTTTCGATGTGCCAAGCCTACGGTTTATGAAAATTATGGGCAACTCCACGATTTTAAATCCCTTGGTGTAAGCCTTGAATTTCATTTCTATCTGGAAGGCATAGCCCTTGAATTCGATTTTGTCGAGGTTGATGGCTTCGAGCACACGCCGTCTGTAGCATACGAAGCCGGCGGTGGCGTCGCGCAGTTTCATCCTCGTGACAAACCTTACGTATGCGGAGGCAAAATAAGACATCAGCACCCTTCCCATAGGCCAGTTAACGACATTGACCCCGGTGATGTAGCGTGAGCCGATAGTGACGTCGGCTCCGTTGTCTTTACAGTTGTGGTAGAGCCGGGTGAGGTCATCGGGATTGTGTGAAAAATCGGCATCCATTTCGATTACATATCCGTAGTCGCGCTTGAGCGCCCATTTGAAACCATGTATATAGGCTGTGCCGAGCCCGAGTTTCCCTTCCCGCTTCTCGATAAAAATCCTTCCCGGGTAAGACTCCATCATTTTTTCAACGGCAGCTGCGGTGCCGTCGGGAGAATTGTCGTCAATCACGAGCACGTCGAAATTGTCAGGATATTTCATGACAGTTTCAAGAATGTTCGAGATGTTCTCTATTTCATTATATGTCGGAATTATGACAAGAACGTCACTCATGATTCTTAGATAGTATTTGATTTCGGTGCAAAGTTAATCATAATCGTCCACTATACAAAATAAAACCCGCCGGTCTCGCCAATCTGTTTACCCTATTTTTGTTTCCGCTTGCGGTTCTTTCACGAGCTCCCGATTCAGAACCTGGATTCTTTTGTTTATTAGCAGCGACGGATGGTATGATTCCTTGCTTTTCCTTAGGGCTTCATTGCCCATATCCTCTTCCCGGTTCAGATATTTCACCTCGGGATGCTTATCGTTGACGTATTGAGCCAAGCTTGATGCAAGCATTTGGTAAACGCCTTGGAAGGCTATGTCGCCTTTTTCAACATGCACGAAAAATGTATCGCCAATTTTTTCGCCGAAAGAGTATCCTACGACGTTGCCGTTTATTCTGATAAGCAGTCCTTCGAAGGGGAAGGAGTCATATTGCTTCAGCACTTCAAGCGTTTGGCGACTTTCGTAGTTGAATAGGTCGGAATCTATATGTGTTTTCTCGAATCTTTTCGTAAAATCGATAAGTTCGGCTGTGTTCCCAGTGGTTATTGCTTCAATTCGATAGTCGGGATAATGCTTTAAGAAATAATTGAGATGGTTGCGCTTCTTCTCCATTTTCTTTCCGCTGAAATGAAGAAATTTTTCGATGTCATAGAGATACTCCATCCACTTGTCGCAATATTCATGGGTTTCCGAGATATTTATTACCTGATTATCAAATTTAGTTTCAATATCGGAAATCAATACTGCTTTATTTCCGTTGTATGCGGCATCCTTCTCAATTAAAGTTAAAGCTTCATTCTTATCCATTATACCCAACGGGGAATAATATAAGAATAAATCCGATTCTTTGTCATATCCTTTTATAAATAAGGTGGAATTAAGAAATGCAATTTCATATTTGAAATAGTCAGTCCACATCAATATTCCTCCGATGGAATAATCGCAGCTTCTTGAATTGAATGTGTTGAAGAATTGTAGTAAATCCGGAATTGAAGACCGTGTGACTTTTGAAAATTGTAACTGTCCGATTAAACCGGATTCAATCGGATTTATATTTTTCTGTATGAACCCGGCGCTCATACAATCCCCTAGGGTGGTCATAAGTTCTATCTGCTGTCTCACGGATTCGATGGTTTCTCCAAGTTGACAGTCATAGTGGGAATCTTGCATTATGTCGTTCGTTTTTTCATTTATAGGGGTAAAATTCCAAGTGCTTTTCATATTTTTATTTTTATTGGCCGCATCATAATGATGCATCCGATGTTTCATCATTAATAACGTAAAAGCATGTCATAAGTATTAAACGAAATGAAAAAAACATATATAAGCTTAAAATCAAGAAAAGAGAGGGGGATGGGAGTAAATATTACGTTTGGCGTATACGTTAATATACGGGAAGATAACCGTATTTCGGTTTTGCTTCCACCGGCACTTTCAATCGGGAGGTGTTGCAAAGTGCTGAATTATTTCCGCCATTGTTTTGCAACACTCCATTAGCTTTTATAAATCAATGCATTTAAGAAACCGCGACAATATAGAAATTGTAGATGCGTTCATCCGTCTTTTCGGAAGTCTTCTCGAAGAAATCGCCCCTCATTACACCGGAGTTATTGAGTTCAGATTGCTGAAGAATGAAGACAACGAATATCACGATATCATGGGCAGGGTGGGCAACACAGTTTATTTTTCTCCTTCGGAAGTTTATGGAATAGGACTTACCGATGTGGAGATTCTTGCTTCATTGGCCCATGAAGTCGGCCATATCGTCTATAACACCCGCAGCTGGGAACCCGATTGCGAGCAACGGGCGGATATGCTTGCTGCGGAAATCGGTCTTGGCGCACAGATGATTTCCGCACTTGAGAAAATCCTTGACAGCCGTCGTTTCCATAGGCTCACGTCAATGCTGATAGGAAGAATTCATTTTCTTCAGAACATGATGAGGAGTTGAAGTGTTAATTGATTAGTTGGCGGAGATTATATCTTTCCCGGCTGAGTCATCAGAAATTTAATTTGATTATGGAAACAGTATTTTTTAATGGAACACCAATGCATACTTCCGGTGAAATGCCGGTTGTTGACAGTTTTGCCCCCGGTTTTGTGCTTGTTGCGAAAGACCTTTCAGAAATTAAGCTTAATGACTATAAGGGAAAGAGGGTTATCTTGAACATATTCCCGAGTCTGGATACGGATGTATGCGCAGCTTCCGTGCGTCGGTTTAATAAGGACGCGTCCGAGTTGCCCAATACGGTTGTGCTCTGCGTTTCAAAAGACCTTCCTTTTGCAGCCGCCAAGTTCTGTGTGGTCAACGGGATTGACAACGTTTATACAGCTTCGGGGTTCAGAAGCGATTTCGGTAATGAATACGGTGTGGAAATAATCGACGGCCCGTTGCGTGGTCTGTATGCACGTGCGCTTGTTGTCATTGATGAAAACGGAAAAGTTAAGGGAACGAGCGTATGTAAGGAAATCACGGAAGAACCGGACTATAAGTTTGCAGAAAGCCTGCTTAAATAACGGTTTATGAATTCGGGGTCAGCGGATTTTTCCGGTGGGCGGAGAAGATGTCGGAGTATAGTGTTATCTT
>CAJUCW010000060.1 GCA_910585275.1 uncultured Muribaculaceae bacterium | reverse complement strand
ACGCCCCTTATGGACTTTCACCATAGATGTATGACATGCCCGTCATACTAAACAACAAAGGATGGCTAAAAAAGCCATCCTTTGTTGTTATTAGTTTACAAACGTCGGGGCCGACAACGGTTTGTGGTCGATTATCACTTTCTTATAATAGGCAAGCATCAGAGTTGTGAGCGGCAATGCTATTATCATGCCGATTATTCCGAGAAGAGTCCCCCATATGGAAAGCGAAAGCAAAATGATTGCAGGATTAAGGCCAAGCGACTTGCCCATAATTTTGGGAGTGAGAATATAATCACATATACATTGGCAGACCACATACACCAGGCCGCACGCTCCAAGTTCCGCCCAAAACTCCACGTGTCCGTCAAGCGAATCGATAAAACAGATAATGATGATCGGGATCAGCGTTATATACTGGAAATATGGTATCATGTAGAGAATGCCTACCAAAATTCCCATAACGATGGCGAGAGGTATGCCGACTATCGAAAAACCGATGCAATAGAAAACTGCAGCACAGGATGCGATCAGCAACTGGCTTCTGAAATACTTGTTCATGCTTACCTTTACATCGTCGGCAATCTGGAAAACCGTAGCTTTATATTTCTGAGGCACGAGCAACCGGAACCCCTCTCCCATCTTGTCATAGTCAAGAAGGATAAAGATGATATATATAAATGTAAGAAGCCATTCGAGGGAATGCAAAAGAAATTCAAAAGATACACTGATGATGCTCTCACCCTTATTGATGAAACTGTTGCTATGGGTAAGTTGATTAAGCAACTGGGTAAAGTCGAATTTCTTTCTAAGATAGTCGGTCCATTCTTCGGGGATAAACGGTATGCTGGTGTTGTGTGATGAAAAATCCGAAATCATCTTTTCCATTCCATGTATTTCGTTTGAAATTGGAGGGACCATAAAATAAATGAATGCCCCTATCAGAATGGTGCAGTCAAGCAACGTGACAAACACGGCAGGCCCTCGTTTTTTTATTTTCAGAAGACGTTGGTTGAATTCTACGAACGGTTCAAGAATGTAAGACAACAGACATGCCAGACAGAACGGCAACAAGACGTTGTAAAGCACTCCGGTCAGCCAGACAGCGACCGCAGCGATTGCAAGTGCGATTATCATTCGCACTACCCTGTCGAATGTGAACGGTTTTGACATAGTGTGGAATTTTATAATATAACGAATGCGGCCAACCGAAAGTTGACCGCATTTCCACCGTATTGAACTGTTTGAAAAGCCGACGAACCGTCGTCAGTCGTTTTCAAGATATTCCCTGACGTCGTGGATGATATCCACCACCGGAGTCTGTGCAGCTACTATCCCGACTCCGGGATTGACGTTGGAATATATGAACTTGGGTTCTGCAAGTCCGAGATTCTCAAGTTCACCGTTAAGTCCCTCATATTTCTTATAGAGGGAAAGCAGATAAAGATAATAGTCTTTAGAAATTGAGTATAGGCATACTTGGTTAATTCCATACGCAGGGTCCCAATAACTGTTGGTAATTTTAAAACTACAGTTGAGCGTATATTCCTTTCCTGAAATGGATTTGTCGGAGAATATCAGATAACGCGCATCTTGGGAATAGACGGCATCAAGTGGTGAATCATTCTCCCCCGTTATCGGATCATTGCATTCAAAGTCCGTGGATTCCGACATCAGGAAATAATAGTTCTCTTCGTCAGCAGGGTCTTTAAACGTTATGGCATAATTGAAAACATGCGCTTTGGGATGCAATACCTCCCCGCCTCCGATTATAACGGTATCATAATCGGTTTCGGTGGTGACCGTATAAGTCCACGATGCCCCCGTTATGGAATCAGGCACAACCGTCTGCCCTTTGGCATCGCCATATTTGTCGGTATGGGCATAAATGGCGATTTCATCCTCCGGGTTCACCTTGACGTAAGAGACAAATTTATTGTAGATCGTATCAAATTTCATTTCATCCTGATATGCGCCGTTGACGTACAACTCTACCTTAGCATCTCTTACAAGACGTCGGTCAGCATCCTGCGGCAAAGATGCCATGGTTCCGATAAAACTGTGGGAAACGGAGGCTGTCACCACTTTTCCCGGCATTATCATTGAATTGAGCACAGCAATCGGTTCGGTATCGAAATCGGGTGTAAACGATTCGCCGCAAGAAGCAAACAACACCGGCAATGATACTATGAAGGATAAATACTTTTTCATTTTTAAAGACCTTAGAAAAACCATGTGTAAGACACCGACGGGATAACGGGGATTAGACGGAATTTCTGGAATGGCTTGCCGTCTTTCCATTCGTTGTCGTTCGGTTTGATTGAAATCACGTTCATGTTGCAATAGGCATTGTAGAGAGAGAATGTCCACATTCCATGTTTTGTTTTACGGTTGGCGCTCAGGTCAAGCCTATGATAAAACGGGAGGCGGTAATTATTAATCCCATTACCAAGAGCGATATAGCCGTAATAATGGGAATTTCCACCATAACTCATCTGGCCTGTATGATAGTAAGGTATTCCGGGAGTGTCGAGAATATCATAGTTCTGCACCTGGATTGTGGTCATATTGCCGCTCATTCCCGTCCACGCGGCATTGACCGACCATTTTTCATTGATTTCCCAGTTGGCGGCGACGTTGATTTTATGCCTGTTGTCGAATCTCGCCGGGAACCGTCGGCCGCCGTTTTTCTCGTCAAACTGCCTGTCGGCCCATAAAAGCGAATAGCTGACATGTCCGGAAATTTTGCCGAACGATTTCGAAACCTTGAAATCGATACCCTTCGCGGTTCCCGAACCGGAACACAAAAGCTTTGTCCATAGTGTTCCCGTAGGGTAAAGATAGTAATCGTCACGATAATCGATTACATTTTTCATCCATTTCCAATACCCCTCGACAGAGAATGTATAACCGTTTTCGGTGGTGTAATTGGAAGAAATCGAAACCTTGTCGCTCCTCTGGGGCTTAAAATCTTCCGAAATCGGCACCCACTGGTCAGTGGGCAAGGAAATGGAGCTCTCCGTGAGTTGATGCACATATTGCGACATCCGGCTCCAACCGGCCTTGACATTGACAGATTCTGATATGCGCCACAATAATGCCACGCGTGGGTCAAGAGAAAAATGGGTGTCGGATGAAATATGAAACAACCCCATGTTCACTCCGGCATTCAAACGCAATGACGGGCCTATATGGAAGTCGGCGTTTAGATAAGCGGCCGAAGAAAATGCATTGATCGAACTTTTGGTGGAAGCCGCATTAATTGTTTCGCCTTTCTTCACAAGACTCGCACGCGTATTCTGAGGCAGGAAAGAATGGCGTGTGGCATTGAAACCGAAATCCAGGTTGCATATGTCAGACGGATTCCAACCCAAATCTGCCCTTAAAGAAATGTCGGTTATGCCGTTCGTGGAACGATAGTCGCGATAGTCGTCTTTAATGATTTCTTCAGGCTTATTGATTATAGATTCATCCTCGCGCCTTAACGATGACCGGTAATTGGTGTATGCCAGCGTGAATTCTCCAAACAATCGGTTGGAGAATTCATAGTTCCATCCCAACGCACCTACAATATTTCCCCATCTCAAAGTAGAGACGTCTTTATCGAACGTCGTCAAATCGTTGTCTTCATTATAGGTTTCTTCCGAACCACCTTTGAGGTAGTCTTCCCCGAAATAAAACATGGCATGCAGCGAACTGCGCTCGCTGAACCGGTGAGTTATCTTTGCGTTGACATCGGTGAAAGCATAGCGGGCAATAAGCTTGTTTTCCTTGTCTTGCCTAACGGCATTGAATATTGCCACGGCAGGGATAGTCAAAACATCATACCATGACCTCCGCACGGCAAACGAATATGTGGTTTTATTCTTGAATATAGGCCCGTCAATCTGAAATGCCCCGGAAGTCAGTCCAAGTTTGAAAGAACCGTGATGGCTATAAAGGTCGCCGTCTTTGGTATGCACTTCCATTATGCTCGACAGTCTGCCGTCATATTTTGCCGGAAACGTGGACTTATAGAAATCTACATTTTTTATCGCTTCCGTATTGAAAGCGGAGAAAAGGCCTCCGAAATGGTTAATCTGATATAAAGGCACATTGTCGAGCATATACAGGTTTTCATCGTTGGCGCCTCCGTGGACATACATACCCGCCAATCCTTCTATACCTGCCGACACACCCGGCTGCAGCTGGAGTGTTTTCACCACATCCGATTCTCCGAACAGCGTAGGGGTGGTCAATATGTCGCTTTGGTTTAAATTAAGGCGACCGATATCTGTTGACTCCATTGCAAGGCTCTTGTTCTTGTCGGCGATAACGGTGATTTCCGATAGCGTCTTGCCGTCTTCATCGGTAGCCTCCCTCATTCCAACATCTATTTTAGTTGATTTTAGAATCTCCCTTTTTATCGTTACGGTTTCAAATGTCGGGAAAGAGAACGTCAAGGCGGCAGCTCCTGGATTGACCTCCATGGAATAAAAGCCGGCGGCATTGGTCATGACCGCACGCCCGGATACATTATCTCTGACAATCGCCCCGATCAATGCCTCGCCGTTGCCATCTTCCCTGACATAACCGCTTACGATAATATTCTTTTTTACCGTCCTCTTCGAGAGAATCACATTATTACCTTTTATCTTAAAAATTATGTCGGTGTCGGAAAACATTCTTTCCAATGCTTTCTGGAGAGGTTCGTCCTTAGCATTCAACGACACTTTCACACCCTTCAGAATATCTGAAGAATACACAAAGTTTTTACCCGTCTGACGCATGATTGCCGTGAAAATTTTTTCGGCATCCGTGTTGACGGCATTTACATTCACATTCTGCCCCAGGGCTGAAAAAGCCATCCCTGTGGTAAATAATACAGTCAATATTTTTCTCATCGTTCCACCTTCAAATCGGTTCCTGCAATTTCGTTGATAACTTCAATAAGTTCCTCGGCCGTCCCTTCATAGCTGAGCGTCAGGCGCACGTCGGCTTCAGGAATATTCTTTATTTTAACCTGATAAACCTCTTCAATCTTATTGACGACATCTTTTAATGTGGCATCCTTGAATTCAATCCTCATTGCGAACTCCTTTCCTCGAACGGGTGCAACCGGAGTTTCAAGCTTTTCAGGCACTGTGTCGGGGGTGGCGCCACCATATTTCGCCGCATGATAAATGAATGCCGACGCCGTGACAACAACCGCTATTATAGAAGCGGCTGCGATGCGCCTTACATTCCAGAAAGCCACCGGTGGCATGAGTTTTTTCCATGCGCGTGACTTGGAAAAAGATGCGTCGTCATAATTGTTGACGACAAACTTAAGGCTTTCGTTTAGTTTATTGTCTTCTTTCATTTTTGAATGATTAGAATGAAATCACTCTTAAGTAGCAACCGTAACGAAAAACCCCTATTCCCAATTGAAAAATTTTAAAGAAATGGAAGGAAAAAAACTTTCCGACCTTTGGGAGCCAATGCTTCGCGGAGTCGAGAAAACGCCTTTGTCATTTGGTTTTCAACAGTTTTCACAGAAATGCCCAATTCTTCGGCAATTTCAATGTTGGAAAAGCCGTCCCTTTTACTCATTAAAAATATAAGCCTACATTTTTCCGGCAATTCCCCTATCGCTTTCCAAAGCTTTGCATCGCGTTCCGATGTGTCGATGTCTTCTTCCGCCACATCTTCCGATTCTGCTTCTGCAAGAGGTTCGTCAGTAAGTTTTTTTGAAGAACGCAACTTCGAGTAAGCTAAATTACGTGCAGTGCCGTATAGGTAAGATTTCATTTCAGATATTTCAACTCCGTTTTGCAGTCGTTCCCAAGCTGACGCAAAACACGATTGCACCACATCCTCCGCCTCCTCCTTGTTGCCGAGAAGACGCAGGGCATACATGCAAATAGGTAGATAATAAATATCGAAATATTTTTTAAAAGAAGACCTTTCCATTTGAGTGCAAAATTAGACATTTTATTTGAGATTACGAATCTATTGAGTAATTTTGCGGTCGATAATGATATAAGGATTCGTAACGTTTTTTCCACGATTCATTATCGAAGCCTAATGAAAATATTATAAACGTTATGCAAGATTATATAGCACTAAGAATCGAAGCAACCCCTTGTGACGAAACCATCACCGACCTCCTCGCAGCTTTCCTTTGCGACGAAGACTATGAATCGTTTTCTCCGGATGAAACCGGACTGACCGCTTACATCCAGTCTTCCGGATACGACGAGAACATTGTCTCCGACATCGTTAAGAATTTCCCAATAGACACCGTATTGAAATTTTCAACCGAATTCGTGAAAGGAGAAGACTGGAACGAAGAATGGGAAAAGAATTATTTCCAACCCATTGTGATAGGCAACGAATGCGTGGTGCATTCATCTTTTCATAAGAATGTGCCCGAAGCGCGTTTCGATATCGTAATAGACCCGAAGATGGCTTTCGGCACCGGCCATCACTCCACCACAAGCCAAATGATGCGGCATATCCTTGACTATGACATTGAAGGAAAAACCGTAATAGATATGGGCACCGGCACTGGAATTCTTGCAATATTGTGTAAAATGAAAGGGGCCGGCAAGACTTTCGGAATTGAAATTGACCCGTTTGCCCATGAAAACGCCGTGGAAAACGCTTCGCTTAACAATGTGGATGTGAATTTTATATGTGGCGATGCTTCTTCTCTTGCCTCCATTCCACAATGCGACGTTTTTCTTGCCAACATAAACCGTAATGTCATTACCTACGACATCGACAGATATGCTTCCCGATTGAAAAAAGGAGGGGTGATGTTCCTTAGCGGCTTTTATGAAGCCGATATCCCGATTGTAGTAAAAGCCGCGTCGGAATCCGGAATGCAGTATGAAAATTGTCTCGTTGACAAGGATTGGGCCGCCATACGGCTTGTTAAAAACGATTAACATATAACTCAAAATTATCCGTGTTATTGTGATATTAAATCTTTTTAACAAATAAATTTTGCCAATTATTTGGACACGGTACGGAATTTGACTACTTTTGTGATATAAAAACCAAGCAATACTAACCCGTAACCAAAAAAACTGCCTATCGACGGACTCTACTTAACAAAAAAGACAAGACAGAATGGCAAAATTTTCAAGCATGACCGATGAGCAGCTGGTCAAGGCTTACGCGCAAGGGTGCAACGACGCTTTCGACACGCTTCTGAAAAGACATCAGGAACGCATATACAACTACATTCTACGAATAATCAAGAATGAGGATATTGCGAACGATATTTTTCAGGAAACTTTTGTAAAAGCGATCCTCACCATCAAGCAAGGCCGCTACACGGAGAACGGCAAGTTTCCTGCATGGATTTCGCGTATTGCCCATAACCTTATCATCGACTATTACCGGCAAGAAAAATCTGAGAACGTTCAGAGCGCCGACATCGATGATGTGGATGTGTTGAATCGTAAAGAACTTTGCGAAGAGACTATCGAAGACGCGATAATCTCCGACCAAATTCGTGAAGACGTGAAATATCTCATAAAGGAACTCCCTCATCTCCAGAGGGAAGTACTCAACATGAGGTATTACCAGAACCTTTCATTTAAAGAAATAGCTGAGATTACCGGAGTCAGCATCAATACAGCACTCGGACGTATGAGATATGCGATTCTTAATCTTAGAAGAATTGCGACGGAGAAAGACATAGTTCTCACCCTCTGACAATTCGGAAGCCTCTTGCACTATCCTTAAATAAAAAGGTTACAAATCCCGTCATTCTCCATACAAACCGCCCTATATCCGCCATCGGGTATAGGGCGGTTTTAGTGTTTTTTTACAAAAACACACTTTCTTATGATAATAAACTTTCACATTGAATCGTTATAGTTATGCAGTGCGGGAAGTAGCTGCCCTGCTTGGTTTTTGCGTCGCTTGGTGCGACGCAGTTTGATTACTTATAACTCCGTTGCCTATGACAAACGATTCTACCACTTCCTCCGCTAAGGCTGACGTTAAAAGTAATATTATGAAGTCTCCTCGCCAGTCTTCTCTGATGTATGTCCGACAGTTTGCAAGAGTCTGTATGAATTTCGGGAGTCCCGAGCATCCCATGCTCATTGTGAATTGAAAGCCGTCAGAACGTCTTTGGGAAAAGAAATTATGCCGGGAACCTTTGCTGGTTACCCGGCATTGTCATAATGCCCCGGCGATTTGCGTCGGCTTCATTATTTAAGAGTGCCGTCGTGACTCGAATATACAAAACTTTTATTAATTTTGCACTTTATTAACACGCCACTGATTTGGCGCATTTCATAGATTTATTTATGACCGAAATCATCGAAGAAGGCATTGTCAACGAAGGCGGCCTGAATTTTGTGGAGCAGGAGATCAAAGACGACCTCGCTGCAGGTAAGAACGGAGGAAGACTAAGCACCCGTTTTCCACCCGAACCCAACGGATATCTTCACATCGGGCATGCCAAAGCATTCATCATGGACTTTGGTGCCGCAGAAAAGTTTGGTGGCACATGCAACCTGCGTTTCGACGACACCAATCCCCAGAAAGAAGACATGGAGTATGTGAACGCCATTATGCGCGACATCCATTGGCTTGGATATGACTGGGGCGACCGTTTATATTACGCAAGCGATTATTTCCCCCAGCTTTTCGACCTTGCCGTCAGAATGATTAAGGAAGGGAAAGCATACGTCGATGAACAGACGAGCGAACAGATTGCCGCACAAAAAGGCACCCCTACCCTACCCGGAACCAATTCCCCTTTCCGCGACCGTCCTATCGAAGAAAATCTCGACTTGTTCATGCGCATGAACAAGGGTGAATTCGACGAAGGTTCGATGGTATTGCGTGCAAAAATCGACATGGCGAACAGCAACATGCATTTCCGCGATCCTATTATGTATCGCATCATCAAGACCCCGCATTGGCGTACAGGCACCACATGGAAGGTTTATCCCATGTATGATTTCGCACACGGTCAAAGCGATTATTTCGAAGGCGTAACACATTCGATATGCACCCTCGAATTTGTGCCCCACCGTCCTCTGTATGAATATTTCGTGAAGGAACTTGCGGACGAGTCCTATTGCCCGCGACAGATTGAGTTCAACCGTCTTAACCTTACATATACGGTAATGAGCAAGCGCAAACTTTTGCAGCTTGTAAAGGAAAACCTTGTAAACGGTTGGGACGATCCCCGCATGCCGACCCTTTGCGGTCTTCGCCGCCGCGGCTACACACCTTCTGCCATCAAGGATTTCGTCAACAGAATCGGATATACCAAATATGAGGCCTTGAACCACATCGAACTTCTCGAACATGCCGTGAGGGAAGACCTCAACAAGACGGCTACGCGCATCAGTGCAGTGGTCAACCCCGTGAAACTTGTCATCACCAATTATCCGGAAAACCAGGAAGAAACCTTTTATATGGACAACAATCCCGAAAACCTGGAAGAAGGAAAACATCCGATGCCTTTCACGAGAGAACTATGGATCGAACGTGACGACTTCATGGAGAATCCTCCGAAAAAATTCTTCAGACTTTCCCCCGACAAGGAAGTCAGGCTCAAAGGTGCATATATCATAAAATGCACGGGGATAAAAAAAGATGAAAACGGAGAAATAGTGGAAATATATGCCGAATATGATCCCGAAACAAGAAGCGGACTCCCCGGAAGCGACCGTAAAGTAAAAGGCACCCTCCACTGGGTATCGGTACCGCATGCCAAAACGGCGGAGGTGCGCGATTACGACCGTCTTTTTGCCGTAGAAAACCCCTCGGCTGAAGAAGGAGATTTCCGCGACCTCCTTAATCCCGATTCTTTGAAGGTCAGACCGAACGTCATGATTGAACCCTGGGCTACCGAGAATGCCAAACCGGAAGACCACTTCCAGTTCACCCGTTTGGGATATTATACTGTCGATCCCGATTCCACATCCGAAAAGCTTGTCTTCAATAAGACAATAGGATTGAAAGACACTTGGGCTAAAGAACAGAAAAAAGCCAACATGTAAGGACTTGCGTCCACCACATTTGGCTACCGAACGTTTGTCTGTAAAACAAATACAGAACAAATTGTGTTAAATTTATTTAAAAATGCGCGATTATTTTGAGAATCGCGCATTTTTAAATAAATTTGCAATCCTTTCAGAGGAAAGGCCGTTATATACGGGGGTGACTGGATTTGACAGCACGTAGAAACGGTAAGTAAGCATGCAGAGCTTTGATGTGCAAGCTCTATAATAACAACGCATCGAACTATAATTGGCGAAAATAACAATTACGCTCTCGCTGCCTAAACTGAAGCATAGTAAGTTGGCTTTATTTGCATCAAAGTGATGCAAACGAGACATCATCCCATTGCCCTGTTCCGAGACGTTTGGACAAGATGGTGCAGAGAAATTCGGAAATAGATTGTCGGGAGCCTCGACCGACAATTGAAATTTAGAGGATAAGGACGTGATTGGTAGTCGTGAGCCTGTCACGCCACGAAAATCAAGTCAATGACTAAGCATGTAGAAAGCTTATTGGGTCCGTGATTGGACGAGGGTTCGATCCCCTCCACCTCCACTTGACGGGTCGGACAGATTCCGGCCAACAAAAGCCTAAACAAGACTAAACCGCACAATATCAACTTATTGTGCGGTTTTTTAATGCCTA
>CAJUCW010000059.1 GCA_910585275.1 uncultured Muribaculaceae bacterium | reverse complement strand
AGGAAAGGGAACGAAAGTAGGTCAGAAATCTTTCGTTTCCCGACCTACTCGATTACGTATTTTAGATATCCATCTATGCATGGTTGTCTCGCCGGTTCTTGGTTGTTTCGGAATCGGAGGTGATTTGTTTAAATTTTTGGTATAATTGTTTTATGGACAGAAACAAACTCAAGGGGCACGTAGCCATGCTTGGTGCGGAGGTGCTCTGGGGAGTGAGCGCCCCTCTTGGAAAGGCCATTCTCGCGGCAGGTATGTCGCCGCTTTTGCTTACAAACTGCCGTATGGCGGGTGCAGTCGTCCTGTTCTGGCTTGTGTCATTGTTCATGCCTCATGAGGATATACCACCCAAGGACATGCTCAGGATTTTCTTCGCGTCGCTGTGTGGTGTCGTGGTCAATCAATTCTGTTTTGTTTCCGGACTAAGTCTTACCTCTCCTGTGAATGCATCCATTATCACCACATCATTGCCTATTCTTACGATGGTAATGGCGGCTGTCGTTCTGCATGAGCCTGTGACCAGACTTAAGGTTGGGGGTGTGTTTCTTGGTGCTATCGGCGCCTTGGTTCTGATTCTCGGGAGCGCCGGAGGTAATGGAGAGGGCTGCATAGGCGGCGACCTTCTCGTGATTTGCGCGCAACTCAGTTTCACATGCTATCTTGTATTCTTCAAAAGTCTTATCGGCAGGTATAATCCTGTCACTTTGATGAAATGGATGTTTACCTACTCGTCGATATGCTTCATCCCGTTCACATATACCGATTGGATTGCCATGGATTGGAGCGGGGCTCCTGCGGTGGTGACGTGGGGAACTGTGGCTTTTGTGGTCGGACCTACATTTCTCAGCTATTTATTGCTCCCGGTGGGGCAGCGTTTCCTGCGTCCTACGGTGACTGCCATGTATAACTACGTGCAACCTATCGTGGCCACGGCAGTGGCGATTGGAGTGGGCCTTGACCGATTCACCCCTTCAAACGCCATAGCCGTTGTTCTGGTCTTCACCGGTGTCTATCTGGTGACGCGTAGCAAGAGCCGGGCCGACATGGAGCAAGAAGGAACGAACTAAATAACGAACCACAAACATGATATGGGTGATTTCGGAGGATAATGTTGGGTAAATTAGGCTTGAACCATTTATCTTCAGAGATTTGTTGTAAATTTGCATGATGAATGTCATGAACAAGCGTCTGGTTTTCACCTCTGCCACGGAGATTGTCCGTGTCCCTGCCGGTTCGGTTGTGTGTATCACCGCCGATGGCAATTACTCCGCCATAACTCTGGCGGATGGTGGGAATTTTGTGCTCACTTTGCAGTTGGGTCAAATAGAAAGACGTATTGCCGAAATGCTGGATAAAGATGATTGCAGATTTATCCGCATTGGCAAGAGCCTGATTGTTAACCGTGATTTTATAGCTTTCATACATCCTGTGCGTCAAAAGATGGTCCTTTCAGATTGTTGTAATTTCAGACATGAAGTGTCGGCGTCAAAAGATGCGTTGAAGGCGTTAAAAGAACTTTTGGAAAAGGAGGAAAAGATATGAGCAAAAAAAAGGATGAAATAAATGACAACGAAATTCGGATAATCTCTGCTTCTGAGCCGAAGACGGAAAGCCATAATATGCGCTTCCTACGCCGTTATTTCCCTATTATTGTGGTAATGTTATTGATTATTACCGGCATTCTTTTTATCCTTATGTATCAACATAAGGAGGAGGCTCAAACGCTTGACATTAAAGAAGGACTGTCTGAGGAGCAATCGATAAAGGTTCAAGAAGATTCTATTGCCGATGTTGGAAGATTCACGTTGGCTCATGATACTATAATCAATGGAAACGGATTGCTGATTCTTTCGCCAAAAAATGGGCGTCCGCGGTTGGTGATTGGCACGGAATTCATTAACGATCCCAACATCATACTGGCCATGCAAGCGGCAGATGTGAGAGGTGATAACGGCCGAATTGTCGGCACGTTTGTTCTTGACGGAGAGTTGATTGGCAAGGGTGATGCCAAAGCTGGCTTCTGTTCTATTATCAATGGTGAACTCTCAATCGGAATTGCCGACTCTACTCCTATGCTTGAACAGGCATTGACGGATGGCGGCTATTTTTTCAGACAGTATCCTCTGGTTGTCGGGGGGCAGGTCGTTGAGAATAAACCTAAAGGGAAGGCGATAAGAAAAGCTCTTGTCGAAATCGGAGGCCGTATTTCTGTTGTGATCAGCAAAGAAAGACTTACTTTTAATGACTTTTCCCGGCTCCTTGTTGATGCCGGAGTAAGAAATGCTATATCTTTGGTGGGGTCATCAACGCATGGTTTTTATGTGGATGAGAACGGTGAAAAGTTTGAAATAGGCACACCTCCGTGGATAGATGTTGAATATGTCAATTATATAATCTGGGAGTAAGAGCGCGTCCCTTAAAATTCATTTCATACACCATACAACCCATTTCATACAACGTCCGGCAAATTTGTTTGTCGGGCGTTGTTTTTTACCGAATTTTGCACTATTCCAGAATTCAAAAAAAATCTGATATAGTATGAAAATATTTAAAAATTTGGTTATCTGTATCCTGACATGCATGCTCGTTACAGCCTGCCAGGAAAAGGGGGCCGTCGTCCGTCAAAAGAAGAATAGTATTTACTATTGGCGAACCGTACTTGAACTTGATAGTGTGGAACGCAATTTTCTGAAAGCAAACAATGTAGAGCGAATATATATTCGATTCTTCGACATTGTGGTGGATAAATCGCCGTTAGCGATGGATGCGGTGGTGCCTAATGCTACCCTGCAAGTGAAAGACACAATGCCTGTAGAAGAACTGATTCCTACAGTTTATATTACATTAGACGCTATGATAAAGATGCAGGAAAATGAAGCAGTATGGGCAGAAAAAATTGTAAAACGCATTTATAATATGTGCAGTTATAATGAATTTGCCGAACCAAAAGAGATTCAATTAGATTGCGACTGGAATTCGCATACCGACTCAACGTTTTTCAGACTTTGCAGAGAGGTGGGAAAAGAAATACGGTTGCGAAATTCCGAGGCTAAAATCAGTGCGACAATCCGATTGCATCAGTTGTCGCAAACTCCGCCTCCAGTGGATTATGGAGTGCTTATGCTGTATAATACAGGATCCTTCAAGAATCCGGAGGAAGACAATTCTATTCTTACTGTGGAAAGCGTAAAGCCATATTTGAAACATCTTTCACAATATCCGCTTCATCTGGATTATGCATTTCCGATTTTTTCATGGAGTTTAATCTATCGAGAGGATAGATTCAAGGGGATATTTAACTCCGAGGAGTATCTTCCCGAAAATATGTTAAAGCCGATAGGTAAGGATAAATATGAGGTCGCGAATGATACTATCGTCAAGAAATCATATTTGCGTAAAGGAGACGTAGTCCGGAGGGAAGAGGTTTCATTCCAGACAATTATCGACGTAAAAAAACTCATTGAGAAAGAAACAGGTGGAAAGGACCGTTCAATAATTCTGTATAGCCTTGATTCTAAAAATATTTCAAACTACAGTGAAAATGAATTTAAGCAGATTTATCAGTAGCCTGATATTTATGCTACTTCCATTAGGGGGATTGGCATGTGGTCCGTTTGATGCACTTACTTCTAATCCGTTCGTGTTTCATTTTTATCAGGAAGAAGACACTCCGACAATTATTGAGTCGCAAAAGGATGAGAATATATCGTTATGGCAAGCCATGACATCGCCGTCAATACCATTGACCCATATAGAATCGGCTGTTTATGGTGCATCGTTTGATGATCTGAGAGATGCTTTTGATGCCGGCAAGAGCGATAACCGGCTTCTGGACTGGATTATGTCTCATAAAAGCAATGAGCTGAAGGATTTCTTGTTGCTTGCGAAAGAATTGGAGGAGCTAAGATTCAATAGAGTGTCGGATTGGTATTATCAGGCAGATAAAACCGAGCGATATGAATCAAGGAACGAGTCTGAAAAATTTGCAAGTATCCTTGAGCGATGTGAACGGCATGCTTCCGGGTTGTTGTCAGACAGATACGGGTTGCAACATATCCGGGCGCTGATGGCACTGTGCAGATATGATGAATGTATCGAATTGTATGATAAGCGTATGTCGAAACTGCCGGATGACAATCTATTCAAAAGAATGGCAAAAGGGTATGTGGCCGGGTGCCACAGGCGCTCCGGTAATAATAGGGTGGCCAATCGGATGTATGCCGAAGTAGGGGATTTCAATTCGGTTGTTGACAATAAGGAATCTTATTTTATAACTATGGTGGAAAACAATCCTGAATCAGCTGTTGTAAAATCAAGACTGAACCGTTGGATCGGTTATGGAGACAGAGCTGACAATCTTCGTTATCTTGGCGTTGCGAATGCGGCATTAAAATCCTCGAAGACAATAAATCGCGGCGATTGGCTATATTTGAAGGCGTATATAGAGGAGACGTATAACGGGAATCACTCTAAGGCACTTGCCTTTTTGAAAAAGGCGCTTGCTTCGCGTTTCTCGAAAGAAGAAATGAGAAATGACGCTAAAATAATGGAATTGTGTCGGAAGGCAGAAATGGGTGACATCTGTAAAGATTTGAGATGTTATCTTGAAGCTTTTAAAGCTGACAGCACCCCATTTTTCTTCTATATAGTTCCGGCATTATTGAAAAAAGGATATGTGTCGGAAGCCCTTTTACTTGCCAATTATGCATCTTATCTATACGATAATCAGATATATTCATCTTCATTTTATTCTCTTGTCAACGATTCACGAGCCACGGTTGATATAGACGATAACACATACGCTACCACGGGCTTTCAATTGATGCTTTCACGTAGCGCGCAGGAGATAATAAATTATAAAAAGTTTTTGCTGCAATCAAATCAGGAGATTGTAAAAGAGTGTAAAGGTAGAATAAGACACGATGATGATTTTCTCAACGAAATTATAGGAACCCTATTTATGCGGGAAGGTGATTATGCTGAGGCTGAACAGCATTTTTTGCAAGTCTCCGAATCTTATCAGCAGAATATGAATATAAAAAAATGCGGGTATTTATTCGATAATCCTTGGGTGAACTGTTATATGCCTGAAGACAAGTGGGAATATCCGTCATCAAAAGATAGGATATTGAATGAGGAACAGGCGTTGCGGTCATCATTTGATCCGGCTAATTCGGCACTGCTGAAATCGGATGAAAATGCGAAATTGAATTTTGCGCATGAGATGGTGCGTCTTGACAAAACAATAAGTAACGGCACTCCGGACGAACGAGGTCTGGCAAGAATAAGATATGCATTGGCAAGGTATAACTCCTTTGAAAAATGCTGGGCCCTGACACAATATTGGAAGGGTGACGCAAATCAATGCAATTATCGTCCGTTTATATGGTTGCCCAACGGAGGATATAAGGAACTGGACTATCTTAAAGAAATGAGCGGATCGATTCCGGATAAAGATTGGTTGGATGCTCAATTAAGAAAAGGCATGAAAGAACTGCGCTCGGAAGAAGCGCTTGCTGAAGCGCATTTCTTGATAGGCAATTATAAAACTGTTGCTAAAAAATATCCTTGCAGCCATGTGGGGGAATATCTGTCGAAGCATTGTGATTCGTGGCACGATTGGCTATAAGTGAAGAAGATCGTGCATTGGTTGCTCATTTCGAATCATTGAGTGCTAATAACAAAAATCGCTTTATATGGAAGTGAAAAAGGATTTTGATTTACCATATACAGTTGAGAGGACTGAAGATGTATCAGTCCTCTTTGATTTTTATTGCGGGATATAGGAGTCGGTTTGTAAATGTAGCGAGGGAAATCGGATGATTTTTGAAAAATAAAGGCGAGGAGGGATTGTAGTTAGCACAGAAAGTGCTATATTTGTCGTAAAAATAGCAATAAGCATGGATTATATAAAGCAAATTGCCGAACGGCTGCGTGGCTTGCGCGATGCCCTCGACCTCTCGACGGAGGAAATGGCGGCGCGGTGTGGCGTCTCGCCGGCTCTCCTTGCCGAATATGAGAGCGGCACAATCGATATCCCGGTCAGTTTCCTGCATTCCCTTTCGTCGGCCTACGGCGTGGAGATGACCGCGCTGATGTTCGGCAGCGAACCGAGAATGAATTCTTATTACGTCACCCGCTCCGGACAAGGCATAAAGGTGGAGCGCACCGGCGCATACAGCTATCAGGACCTCGCAGCAGGTTTTCAGCGTCGTGTGATGGCCCCGTTTATGGTGACTGTCGAACCATCCAGGGAAGAGGGGCCGCTTGCGCTGAATTCCCATGAGGGACAGGAATTCAACTTCGTGGTGGAAGGCACGCTCGAAATCACCGTTGGAGGCAAGGTCAACGTGCTCAATCCCGGCGACACAATCATGTTTGATGCCCGCAAGCCCCACGGCCTCAGAGCCATCGGCGACCGACCGGTGAAAATGCTTGCAATCATCTCATAAGACAATCATCCCAATAACATTGACGGTTTGCCATCTTCCCAAACATGCCGGAGGCATGTCCCTGCATAGAATCGTTTAGGCATTCCATCGGTTACTCTTTGCAATATGCTTGAAAAATTTCTTGACAAGACAGAATTCGATTCATACGAGGACTTCATGGAGAATTTCCATGTCAACGTCCCGGAGAATTTCAATTTCGGATATGACGTAGTTGATGCCTGGGCTGAAAAAGAGCCCGATAAACCTGCGTTGCTTTGGACCAACGACAAGGGGGAAAAGATACAGTTCACTTTTGCCGACATAAAAAGGGAGAGCGACAAGACAGCTTCGTTCCTGCAGAGCCTCGGCATCGGCAGGGGCGACATGGTGATGCTAATCCTGAAGCGCCATTACCAGTTCTGGTTTTCGATAATCGCCCTTCACAAGCTTGGGGCAACGGTAATCCCCGCCACCCACCTGCTGACGGCGAAAGACGTGAAATACCGGTGTGAAAAGGCCGGGATTAAGGCCATCATCTGCGTGGGCGATCAAGTGGTGATTGACCATATCGAGAAGGCCATGCCCGACTGCCCTACGGTGAAGGCACTGATTTCTACGGGACCGGTGGTGCCTGAGGGATGGTATGACTTCAACAAGTGCATCGATTCTGCCGCGCCGTTCGTGCGTCCCGCCGAGGTCAACACCAACGAGGATGTGTCGCTGCTTTATTTCACATCCGGCACCACAGGCGAACCGAAGATGGTGGCGCATGATTTCACTTACCCCCTCGGACATATCATCACGGCTTCCTACTGGCACAACCTCAAGGAAGACAGCCTTCACCTCACTCTCGCCGACACGGGCTGGGGGAAGGCGGTGTGGGGTAAGCTCTACGGCCAGTGGATTGCCGGCGCTAATGTCTTTGTATATGATTTCGAGAAATTCGAGCCTGTGGATGTGCTCCACAAGATACATGATTTCGGCATCACCTCTTTCTGTGCGCCTCCCACGGTTTTCCGTTTCCTTATCCGCGAAGATCTTTCTAAGTTCAACCTTTCCACCCTCGAATATTGCACCATCGCGGGCGAGGCGCTCAACCCGAGCGTATATGAGGAATGGCTTTCGCTCACGGGGATAAAGCTTATGGAGGGTTTCGGACAGACTGAGACCACACTTACCATCGCCACTTACCCTTGGCTTGAACCGAAGCCGGGTTCGATGGGTAAGAAAGGCCCGGAATATGACATCGATCTAATCACCCCCGACGGACGCAGTGCGGAAGACGGCGAACACGGTGAAATCATAGTCCGCACGCACGGGCGCAAGCCGTTGGGTCTGTTTAAGGAATATCTGCATGACCCTGAGTTGACGCGTGAAGCGTATGACAACGGCATATACCACACGGGCGACGTGGCGTGGCGCGATGAAGACGGATATTATTGGTTTGTAGGACGTAAGGACGATGTGATAAAATCGTCGGGCTACCGTATCGGCCCCTTCGAGGTGGAAAGTGCGCTGATGACTCACCCGGCGGTGGTGGAATGTGCCATCACGGGTGTTCCCGATGAAATCCGCGGCCAGGTGGTGAAAGCCACCATAGTCCTTGCCAAGGATTATGAGCAAAGGGCCCTGGAGGAACCGGAGGTTTTGATTAAGGAGATTCAGAACCATGTGAAGCGCGTCACCGCGCCTTACAAGTACCCCCGCATAATAGAATTCGTAAAAGAACTGCCCAAGACTATCAGCGGCAAAATCCGCCGAGTCGAAATCCGCGACAAGAAATAACCATTCCCCCTTTCACGGGCGGTTTTCGGCCATGATGAAGTCGTAGTGGGTGAAGGAGCGGGGGGTGACTCCGAGCATCAGGATGAAAAGACCCGAGTCGCCGGGAAGTTCCTCTTCCGTCAGGCGCACGTTGATGAGTTTATCGGCATGGCTTCCGAAAGCCTCGAAAATGGCGTCGGAAGAGTCGGGCACGCCGATTATAAGCCCGATGTCGCTCATCTCCTGCAACAGGCATCCGCTGAAAAGAGCCTGCTGATGGTTGACGAACTCACGGTTGCCTTCGGCGTAAGGGAAAAGGAAGAAATAGCAATAGTCGGTGGCGCCTTTCTCGTCGAAATGCGCCACTGCGCTTATGTCGGGTTTCATTCCGTAGTAGCTCACCACATAACCGTCGGCAGACTCGAGCCAGAGACCCGTGCTGTCGGCGGAAGGAGTGAGATTCAGACAACGGCCTGCCTCCTCCACCGTACTGCTCTGCGACAGGCCCGTATCGAGCACCCCGTAAACTTTTGAGACGAGGTCCATGGCGGTGAGTTCGAGCGGCATGGCGGCAACGGGTGTTGCCGGAGCATCGTTACCGGCTGCGAGAGCGGTTGAGAGGGCGCTTTCGGACAACCGGGCGGCGGGAACCACGGCCTGGGCTGTGGCGGAAGTGGCGGCGAGCGCCACGGCTATAGTCAGATAGAGGAGAGTTGTCTTCATAGTCTATTGATTTTCTGTTTACTTCTATAACTGAAAAACAATATCCGAGGTTCATCCCCGCAATGTTAAATCCTTCCCCATGCCGTCACGTCCGGGGCTTCTGCGTAAATTTCCTTGCATTGGTCCGGATTACCGACGCATGCTTGTAGGTTATGCCGAGCAACATACCGATGGCGCCGTAGTCGAACCCGCATAGGTCATAAATCAATGCCCGGATTACCAACGGGCTTACGCTTCGGTCATTCTTCAGAACCGTGATAAGATTGTTTTTAAGGCAATCCAACTCATTGGCCAGGGCTTCGAGCGTATCGGCATCGCGATATGTGGCCACGATATATTCTCCACGTGCCACCAGCGATTGCATATCTTCTTCATCCCGTGCATCGTTGTGGCGGGTGGGTGCCGGGTTCTCTTTGCGTCGGAATTTACCTTTTTGCGTACATTCGTATCCGTTTTTCCTGAGTTTTAAAAGCACCGATGCATCAATGGAATGTATTTTTGTGAAATACTCTAACCGTTCTTTTTTTATTGCCTCTATCTGTCGGTTGGCTTCCGTCTCCTTTTCCTCAAGTTCGCGGATCTGAAGATGCAGTTTTTCATTCTCTTCCTTATAATTAATCGCCGGGGAGGGGTCAAGGTCTTCACTCTGTTTTAAATCGGCGGCTTGCCGACAAAGCGAATCTTTTTGCCGCTCGAGAACTTTACTTTTCTGTATAGCTTCTTCAAGACTCTTCTTCAATGTTTCATTCTCTAAATAAAGCTGTTCTTTCTGCTGCGCCAACCCTTCTAACTCCGCAGTTATGGAATTTTCACGTTCCTTCAAGGCATCTTCCTTCTCTTTCAGATTTTTGCGGTGGCGCTTTTTTATAATTGCGCTGTAGAGATACCAGCCAGCCATTGCTATGCATAGACAGATTATAACAATTATGGCGGTTTTATGCCAGTTGTCGGCTTCGGCCCGGATTTCGGCTGTCAAGCCCTTTTCAATGTCGCGTTCTTGTCTGACCACGTTTTTTTCGTCAATCTCCGTCTGCACTATGGCGGAATACTTGTCAACCGAATCTCTGAAAGCCAAGGCTCTCTTCAATTCTCCCTTGTCGGAATGGAGCTGGGAAAGCATATAATACCACACCGCTTTTGTATTGTCGTCCGCCTTGTCATTGAGCGAGTCAACGATGGCTATAGCGTTGTCAATCCCTTTTACATACGACATCGAGCGCGTGTAGGCAAAGAGAAAATGGGGAATCAAGGCGACATCCCCTTTGGAAGAAATACTGTCGAATATTTCCAATGCCCGTGGATGGTTGCCGATGAGGCTATATGTATAAGCGATGTTTGATCTCAGTTCTTGTTCCCCGACTTTCTCACCATATTTTTTTACGTAATCAAGGGCGGCGTTGAATTCATCGAGTGCCTCCGTATGTTGGCGTGTTCCGTTGTAGGCTATGCCCGATAGGAGATAGGCATGTACGATTCTTGTGGAGTCGTTGGTGGTGAGAATTATTTCCTTTCCCTTTTCGATGCATTCCCGTTCGTCTTTGCCGTCATGGCTTTCAGCATACACCACCGATTTGTTGAGCCATGCCTGCATTTGGTATCTGGCAGAATATTCCCCCTTGGCAAGTTTAATCGACAGGTCGTACTCCGAAATTTTGATTCCTCCCGAATCAACGGTTGCTCCTTTTGCATAGTGGGTAAGCATCGCCTGCCGCGATGGCTCGTCGGAATCGCCGTAATAGTCATAAGCCGCTTTCAATCCCTCTTCCGTGGCAGCGGAAGGATCGGTTTTCAGAAGAGCCATCGTCCGCAGCAAGGAATAATCAGCCCTCAGTCTTTCGGTATTGAGTCTTGTCGTGTCAATCCCCGCGATTATCGCCATCGCCGAATCCGGCATCGCGTCGAGCACCGCATCCGCCCGCTCCAACGCCTCCCGCGCTCCCCTATCCGCGCCTATCTCGCCGCATCCGCCGGCAAACAATATCAACAGCAATCCGATAATCGGGAAATAAAACGTCTTCATCGTTACTTGTAGTTTAGTCTGGTTTATGTAGGGACATGCCTCCGGCATGTTTGATTCCACTCGTCGCATTCTAATGCTGCATACACGTATCCTAACGTTCTGCAAATGTAATGATTCTAAACGAATTATGAAAATAAAAAAATTGGATTGTCTAAAAATTATAACGACAAGCGGTTGGCAACGCCGTTCACCACCACACCTGGCGGCCATTTTGCAGTGTGAACGGCCGTTCCTCCTTACCCTTCGTGAGGTCGTGGAGAAGCAGCAACGCCCCTTGGGGGATGTTGTCGTATCTCAGTTCATACCCCTCGCTGTGACGCTTGCCGAGCGAACGCCATTCCGTACCGTCCCACCATGCCAGCTCGTAGTCGTCGCCCGGTTCGACGAAATTGCCGTCGCTCCGGGGATAATAGTCTATCCTCGCTATCTCCACCCGCCTGCCGAAGTCAAGGCCTCGTTTACCTTCCGACTCTATCACCTTACCGTCCGAACCGTATGCCACCAGCTTGTCGATATAGTGGCGCACGGGCGGATCGGTCTCGACCCACAGGCAACGGTACCGCCCCTTCGGTGTCACGTAGGCAGTGTTGTGGAAGACAGGCACATCCGTGAGCGTGTAAAGCGTCACCGGGTTGCGGAAACCCGAATCCCTGCCCGCCACTATCCTCGTGCCCGGCATCCGGGCGTACCCGTTGAGTTTGCCCGGTTCAAGTGGATATTTTCGGGTGAAAGTCGCGGAAACCCTGTGCGTTGTATCGGCTACGGCCTCCACCTTCCTTCCGCCGCTGATGTAGAAGGGATGTCCGATGGCCTCCGGCTTGCCGCCCCTCAGCGTCATCGGCAGGAGCATCACGGAGTCGCCCATGTTGGTGAACACCGCTTTCCCTTTCCCGGCTTTGGCATGCGCCTGCGCCACCCATCCCGACGTCAGGGAATGGGTACACAGCCACACGTCCTCCACACCATCCCCGGCATCGACCGTCACCGCTTCCGTCAGGCCGTATTCCTCCGAAACATCCACGCTCCTCGGATGGCACAGCCATGCCGACGCCCCGAACTGCGGCACGCCGTCCGTCGGGTTGATGTCGAACGTGGAACGCCACACCTTCACCACCCTCTTGCGGAAATCTCCGTCGTAGGGGTAGCCTTCTGGCATCGGCTGCGCGAGCACATACCCGCTGGCGTCTATCTTATTGAGCTTCCTCGCCACCGAATCGTCATCGACCACGGTGTAGGTGCCTCCCGGAAGCACGAGCGACACCCACGAATGTACGTTGTCGCTGTAGTTCGCCCAACGCCCGCAGTTGTCGTAGGCGACGGGCAGACCCACAGCTCGGCACGCGCCCGCAAGGTGGATGCACCGTTCCTTGCACACCGTGGAGAAATAGTTGCGGTATGCCGCCGCGTCCATCAGGTGAGGGTATGTCAGAGGCTTTGTCTTTCCCTGCGAGAATATTTCCCTGCGGACTATCTCGAACGCCCTGCGCGGGTCGGTCACCCCCTTGAGCAGCGGCGAGAACTTCGCCGCCAACGAATCGCGCCACCCCGTGCGCAGGGGTTCGTCGGCGATTCTGTAAGGGAGCACATGGCGGAGGAAACTCTCGAAGCCGACGCTGTCGCGCCAGGGGCTCCCTTTCCATGTTTTGAAGGCCGCGTCGATATTGTCGATGAGGAATCCGGCGGACACGGACCGGAGGTCGGTGCGGTTTTCCGGTTTCGGGAAAGATGCCGAGATTGCCTTCCACAGGGAATCCGCTTCCGGCTTCGTCATCGCACGGTGCATGACAGAGTCGCAGAATGCGCGCACCGCCTCGCCGCCGACGGAGGAATGGCCCGGCATGTTTGCCACAAGCCATTCCGCCGCCTGCAGTTTCTCCGGTTCTCCGGAATAGTGCGACAGTGCCTTTTCAAGTTCGGCGCGGTTGTCCCCGGCAAGGTCGAGCGCGGCCGATAGATTGCCGTCGCGCGAACATGAAACCATTGCAGTGCAAAGCATTACGCTCGAAAGGGTCATGAATGCCTTTATAAATCGAAACCAAACAACCATATTCCCTAGACTCATTACAGATTATACGAAAAGAGGCACCTATCATGCCAATGAAAGGTCTGCTCTCTAAATGTTTATTTCAGGTCATTAATCACATGGTTGCTGACCATATTTTCATACAGTTTAGATGCCCTTTCATCCTTTACAGGATTTCCAACAGCCACTATAGAACCAACACTGTCCAATAGCATGACCACATCGGAACCGAAAGAATCAATTGAAGGATTATTCCGAAGGAAATCACCTACCGAATCCATGTATATGTAATCGGAGAAACCGTACATTGAAGTGAGCCTTTTTGCCTCTTTTACGTTGTCGGTGTCAATTATGAACAATAAGCCGACCTTCCCTTGGTAATTCTTTTCAATACGCTTCTTATACACCCTCCATCTCCCCATCTCCAACTGACACGAGGTACATGACTTAGGGCTAATATATCTCAATACAGTGTATTCCGTGTTTGGACGGCATTCCTCCGGAAGATATAGATTACTTTTCATTAGGGTTTCTACCTGGTTAATCATTTTATCATGACCACATGAGGTAATTAGGGATATTCAGTTAATGGCTTGATTATTCAAGCTTAAAATGGATCGTGT
>CAJUCW010000058.1 GCA_910585275.1 uncultured Muribaculaceae bacterium | reverse complement strand
GCTGCTTGCTCACCCCCTTGGTGATGGGGTAAAGACGGGTGCCGGACCCGCCGGCGAGAACAATTCCTTTCATATATTTTGGGTTTTTAATATTCGGTTTTGGGTTGTCGGTTTTTGGTCGTCGGTTCTCCGAAAACTAAAAGGCTAATGATTCCAATAGACAGGAGATACAGGAGAATGTGTGATTATGAAATAACTTTTTTTTGCTCCGGTGCTCCTGTCAAAAAGCTCATATGGACGGGAGAGCAGGAGTGCAAAGTTAGCGATTTTTTTCTAAAATGGACCACCATGTAGATATAACCACTTGATTTGCAAGTTTAAATGGAGAATGGTCCAAAATAATATATGAGGTGGTCCAGAAAATGTTAAGAAACGTTATGACCGGCCCCTAAGGTGTGGTAACACAACAATGACGCAGTATTGTCCCGGTATTGTCCCGGTGTGTCCCATTTGTCCCTGGCGCGGGACAGCGGGACACACCGCGATTAATAGTTACTTATGGCAAATTATGACGTTTAGAATAATCGAATATATTGATAATTTGTCCAAACGTCAAAATCAATTTCTATGGCAGTTTGGAATTGTCCTGTAATCAAAATCCATGCATTATCATCCACTAATTTATGTAACGTATTAATACGGTTGCTTTTTGAGATTGGGAAAGAATCAGACACGACAGCTACTGTCGGTTTATTACCGTCAATTAATTGCGATGAATAATTTTTATCGGAGCCATGATGAGGAATCTGCACGACCTCAATATTATCCCATTTATTCCAATAAGCCTGTTGTAGAAATTTAAAATTGCGTTTGGCATTGAAATCTCCTAAATAGAGACATCCAACTGGATTCAAATGAGGATCCATACAACCGGAATAAACAGCCATACATCTGTCATTAACTGTATAAAATGGGACACCGAACATTTTGTTTTTCACATATTGCTGGTTTACATGTGGCATCTTTAAGAAAAGATTCCATACCTCTACAAGTGTAGGTTGATTCCCAAAGCATTTTTTAACAAAAGCATCGTATTTTTTCTTCATCCATCTTCGATAAGACGGTGTAATGGTATCGATATTCCAACAAATATATTCCCAAAAAGGATGTGGCGGAAACGGATAGCCATTGGGAATAATTGGAGTACCTGAAGAAATTTGGGAGCCTAATCGGTCTATTTCTATAGGCTCATTTTCATAGCGAGGAAATTCAAGCTGCCCTGGTTCATTCGCAGCCCTCACCTGTATGACCTTAGTTGACGGGGACCACTGCTGAATGGTACCTACCGGGTCAAGAGTAAGGGACGCAATATCGTCATTATACGATGAATGACTTTCTGTGCCCAAGAAATTATAAGCTGCAACATAAAAGCGTTCATATTCTTCCAACATCGGAAGCACAACCGTTTTTACTCTTTTAGTGGTGAGAAGATGCCTAACCCCGTTGATATGGTCATTATGAAAATGCGAAAGGAAAAGAATATCCACATCGCAATCCTTGGAGCTATAATATGACTTATCCGGAACCAACTCGTTAATCCGGGAAGAAATGAGCCCAACATTCGCTCCGCCGCAATCATAAATGATTGTAGTGTCAAAGATGTTCTCTAGACAAAAAAGTGCAGACCCGACGTTAGCAAAGATTCTTTCCATTCGCATAACCTATTGTTTGTTCTTATAAGACGTATTTTCCAACTTTAAATTATATAAATTGAGATTATTTCTACGGTAAGAAAGAGATAACCTGGAGTTGTTTTAATGCTCGCACTCCTTGACGTTTACATAAAACATTCAAACCGTGTAGTCAATGGTGTCATTATTCTTATCTCTGAAAACATTCTCGCGGCGCACTACTGTCTTTGTGTCGTTAGTGAGCAGACTAAACGGCTGGCAATCGGGAATTTTACGGATTACAGTGTCGGCACCCACAATACAAGAATGGGGTATTGTGACATTTTTGTAAATTTTACAGCTATTCCCAATCCAAGTATCATGACCTACAAAGATAGGACCGAATCCCTTTGATTTTCCATTTTCCGTAGTCACGGAATGGAAATCTGTATCGACAATCATGTTGTTCCAGCCAACTAATACATCTTTTTCGAATTCAATATAATGATAGCATATCAGTTTCAAACTTGTCGTTGCTCTAAATCCATTTCCAAGAATCAATTTTCCGGATTCACCGACTGATATAAATGAATCGTTACCTATTGCAATTCTACCACGGAATTCAATCACTCCTTTATTTTCTAATACAACCCCGGTGTCTGGATAGACACTCACAAGCCTGTCACCTAATTGAATCATGTTAAAATGGACAGGTGCATTTATAACAAACCTCCCGGGATTGTTTCTGAAAACTTTTCCTCTGAATACTATAATAGGGAGTTTCCTAGCTTGCGCAAATGGCAAATATTTAAAATTGAATATCAAAGACGGAATAAAAGCCTTCGCAAATTTCCATATTTTTATGATTGACACCATATTAAATTCCCATAAAAGTTCTCGAACTGAAAATCGGTGAAGACCTATCGAAAAGAACTCAATCTGAACCAAATTGTATCTTTTGGTCTAATTCGAACTTGGGTGCTTACGATTTTCCTACAACGACAGTCTCTTCGATTTCATTTGGTTTTCAGCCGACTAGACTTTTTATCAGAAGCTCCTTCCTTATGTCACTCAATCTCCTGTCTTAATTCGGCAGATTACGACATAAACCGCTCGTTGTTGACGAACAGCATATCTATGAACTTTTCTTTTTACAATACTCATTCCCTATGAAAAACGTCCGCCACAAGGCGGACGTAAAAGTTTTCCTAAAAAGACCACACGTTCGAAATACCCAAGCAAGCTCGATTCTACTCTCACCAAATGCGATTTCAAATTATGAATCGGTGAAGACATATATAAGAGAACTCAATCTGAACCAAATTATATCCCTTGTTCTAATCCGAACTTAGGCGATTACTTCCTCAGTAGTTTTTTATAAATCCATGCGCGAAGGGAGTTGGGGCAGATTCTTGTGGTGAAGCGTATTATAACATTCGTGATTAAAAGAGTCCTGGAAATATAACCTAATTTTCGGATATGACGTTGGAAACGGACTTCATCAAGGGCATGTTTCAAACCTCCCCTGCGTTTATACATATCAGGAGATGTTCTGAAATAAAGAAGACATTCTTGAATATTATAGAATTTGGCGCCGTTCAAAAGCAACCTGACCCAAAGATAATAGTCTTCAAATAGAGGAAATGGTAAATAACTGCCGGCAAAATCAACAGTATTCTTTTTAAACATGACGACAGGATGATTTATTGGACATCTCTTTTTGCCATATTTATATATTTCAAAAGGAAATTCGGGTAGTTTTCTTATGGCTATATTATTTCCAGAATCGGAATCGAATTCCTGAATCCATGCACTTACAATCTCAACCTGTGGATATTCTTCAAATATTTTAGTCTGTTTTTCAAAGCGGTCAGGAACGGCAATGTCATCGGTGTCCATCCTTGCCACAAGTTCATAAGAACAATGCTTTAGCCCTTCATTTAGCGCCTTCCCCAAACCGCCGTTTTGGGGAAGTGGAATTCGTTTGAGTTCCGGATATTTTTCTTGGTACTCGTCAAGGACGGAGTAAAGTTCTTCGGTCAGAGGTCCGTCTTCCACTAAAATAACTTCCGACGGTTTAAGGGTCTGATTGAAAACGGAATCAAAACTTAGGCGTAAACAATCGGGCCGCTCCTTTGAATAGAGCGACATTAAAACAGAAAAAGACATACATAATTAGGTTTAATTCAACAACATTAAATCTACGTTAATTAAGTATCGTAGGAGTAGTGCTCAATAGATGATTTCTTTACTATATTAAGAATAACATCAGTCATTTGTATTGAATCAACTTTACGAATCAATAAAGTGTTTTTTGACGAAACACACTGTTGTAATAAAGAATAATCTGATTCATTAAAACAATCTGGAGAATTGCCACTATTCCATTTAATATATCTTAGAATGTCATTGTCTATCTCAGAATGATCAACAATATTGAATACAAGAGTTGAGAAGAAAATTTCATCAAGAATTTGAGTGTCTTTACAGTATTCAATATAATCAGGATGACTCTCAAGATAATTAATGATCCGCTTTATTGTAGTGCTTCTTAATATAAACCATTGATGTCCTCCGCAAGGGATTAGTGATTTTGGGTGTTCCCTCTTTTTTGCAAATAAGAAACACTTCATGATATCCTTGATGAGCATTGGATTATACCTTAAAACCTTTATTAATTGTTTGAAATTATTGAAAGATAGCGACCGCGGCTCTACGGTTGCAATATTCTTATCATTAAGACGAAACGAGTAGCAAGCTATTCGTCTCCGACCACCTTCTATCCATTTGCAATTAGGCACTCCTAATGGATTCTCACATGGAAGAGGATTACATAGAATGTGGTCACAATTCGAATTCTGCAAAAACGCATGTATATAATCGGGGGTCTTAACCGGTAAATCAGATTCGCTGAGTAATACCACATAATCAAATTTTGTGAAACTTGATAGCTCTATCATACTGCTTGCTACTGCAAATGCAAGTTCAGGGCTTCCCCACTTAGTTCTAAAACGTCTTTGGGCAAAAAAAACATTTGGGATTTTATTCAAACTGCTGAAATCTTCAATTGAATCTTTATCAATATGGAGGAAAAAGCAGTCATTGACACCACTTCCAGCACTAAGAAAAGATATTGTTTTCTCTACAATACTTGCATTCTTATATGCCATGAAAAGATACGCAATTTTCATAGCTTCAACAAATTTACTCTTGAAAAGGAACTTAACCAAGAGTTATAGAAATCTCTGTTTTTACCATAAGAATTGTCGATTATATCTACCTCCTTATCTAATAATATAGACAGAATAGCTCCGTGCAATCGCTCTGATTTTACTGATTTAAAATTAGATATAAATGATATCCCTACATTAATCATATTAATTCTAAAATGATTTATAGCATATTTGTCCCATAGAGGACCTATGAAACCTTTTATTGGCAAAAATCTAAACATTCTGTCAAGAACTGTATTAAATAAATAACTTAAGTCAAATCTTGTTACAAAAGTTGGCCAGTCCTGAACCAGATCATGATGACATTTAGAAAACCCAAAGGAATCTTCTAAAACATATTTCTTCTTCTCACAATCATTTCTAACAATATGTAGCATTCCCTTAGAATTTATACCTGATTTTTCTATATATTTAGAAATGTCGATACAAAAGGCCATGTCAGGGAGGCAGAGGGTACGTCCTTCTCCTAATAAAGATTTAACCCTATCATAAGAATTGAAGTCTCGGGAGCAAAAGACGATGTTGTGATGCTTTGAAATCAGTGAGAAATCCTTTTGCATCAATTTCTTATCTTTATAATAAACTGTCTGTGGAAATACGATTATCTTATTATCAGGATAATGTTTAAGCACCGATTTTAGGAATTTAATATGCTCAGGGTATATATCACCAATGTTCCCTCCGCCATTATATAAAATAACAGTGTCTTTATTCAATTGAGGAAAGTTGAATGTATGCCGTGAAAAGGACCCTAAAACCTTACACCCTAAATCTTGTAAGAATTGCAATTCACCTTCCCATATCAAGACATCTCCAATATTTTTATAATAAGGAGCATCCACTATTATAGCATCGTTCCCAATATGGCAACTTAATTCTCTAAAAATTTTATTACGTAAAGAGGATACAATTATATCGTTGTTTTCTGACATTATTTATACTTTTTCTTTATTTTCGATATTAATGTTTTAGGAAGCATATCAGATATTTTGAAGGCCATTTTATTCAGTATGCCGTTAAAATAGATTATACAATCGTCTTTGAACGAGAATGTCAAGGGTACTCCATCATTAAATTTCTTAGATAATACCTCCTTGAATGTAGCGTTATACCATTCCGAACCATCCCCACACATCCGATTTCGTAAATCGGCATAACTTGGACACTTTTGAGATGGGATGTTACCGAGGGAAATAAAATGACTTGAGTTCATGCAGAAAGGAGCCACACAATTTTTCCCGACAGGATTGAATTTAATCGGCTTTTGAGGATTCTCGAATATATTTATATGAAAGATGCTTTGATAGCATGGCTTTATTATTCCAGACCCGAGGTTGAGGACATAACTCCATTTGCCTGCATAACAGAATCCAGTTTGTTTCTTCATGAAATTCTGCATTGTAAAATCAAACAGTGGAGATTTAAATTGATCACCAAGTTCTTTGTATTCTTCATAAGATTTATTTGTCATAAGGGAATGCCTATGTTCCAAATCAATTTCATGCCTTGTTGCAGCTATCTGAGGATAAGCACCAACATTATCAAGACTATCCCTTTTTATGTATTCAATATGTGACTCTTAGCCATCGTATAGGTTAAGCTGAAGAACAAAGGACATTCCGGCAGCTTTTACCCTTTTTATGTTTCTCCAAAAAACATCGGTCAGATTTGTTCTTTTCAATTCAAGATAATGATATGAGAATGAAAAATTGATTTGCTTATGATATTCCTTAGGAATAATCTCCAGCATTCGGTCAAATGCCTTTGTAATCGTACCATTGGTCGTTATATTAACAAGATGTCCCTGCGAAACCAATTCTTTTACAATCTCTGCCAAATTGGGTGTAATCATGGTCTCACCTGCTCCACATAGACTTATATACATGTTGCCATTGAAACGTTCGGGTCTTAATGCATAGGCTATTTCTTCCGGAGTATGTTTCAACTTTGGAATCTTCATCAACCTATTATGTCGTTGTATAACGTAGCAATATTCACATTTAATATTGCAAGTTGTAATAGGTATAAGGACCTCTATGAATCCCACGATTTTATTGCTTTCCATTTAGGATATTATTATAGAATTTTTTATATTCTTGTTTGATGTTTGATTCCTTAAACTTGCCAATATAATTTTCAGGATTAAATCTTCGTGTTATATACTCATCAACCTTTTGAATGAAACCTGCATAATCTCCAAAGGCAAATGATCCTATTATATTTTGATCTAAAATATAATCAGTAAACCGAACTCCTTTAGTAACTACAATAGGACATCCGGCACATATAGCTTCTAAAGCTACATAGGAAAAAGCCTCATATCTTGACGGAATGACAACTAATGACGCTTCCCTATATAGTCTATTAAGTTCATTCTGAGAAACATGCTCATGGAATATAATGTCATTCCGAGACACCTCTTTGGCTTTTGCGACACAATGAATTTCATATTTATTTGTTGGCAACGCAAGCAAATGATCGAACCCTTTGTTCTTATCATCGGAACGACCCACAAACAGAATGGAATTCTTTTTTTTAATATCTTTTTTTTCTCCAATATAAATATCACTATTTATCCAGTGTGGAATTGCAATCGTATTCGAATGAATCTTAGAAAAAAATGAGGTGTCTTCATTATTAATACAAAGAATTCCATCAACTTTATTTAAATAGGGCTTTATATAGAATGTCCAAAAAATACGTGCCAATAAAGGCGAATTCATTTTGTCAAACGGATGCCAATGAGGGGATAGCACAACTTTTTTACCAAGTTGAGATGCTATCTCAATTCCTTGCTTTACTGCTATGGAAGTGTATCCATTAATATGAACTATATCCGCGTTGCTATTTGATATGAGGGCTGTTAAATCAATCGGGTCGTAAGCAAGTCTTCCAAAAGTCACGACATGCGGATATAATTGCGATAAAGATATCTCTATATTGTTATCATTATCGAAAAGCTTTTGAAGTTTCTTACAATAACTCTCTATTCCACCCCATGGTCTGCCAAACCTATTTTGATGGAGCAATAAAACTTTCATTATTAATCAATTTTAGAATTATTGAGTTTAATCTTTCTGTTATAACATCAAGAGAATAATTCGCCTTAAATAATTGTCTTACAGAAGGTATATAGCGTTCGCCTTTGTAGTTATTTATGGCAGTTATAAAATCTTCTTTAGAATCGCAAAATAATCCAGTTATACCATTAATGATTTTGTAACCTTCAAACGCTTCGGATGTGCCAATTATCCATTTACCGTACATTAGTGCTTCTGCCGTCTTTGTCTTCATACCGCTTCCATCAAAGATGGGAGAAACTATAAATGTTGCATAATTATAATATGGGGCTAAATCTGGCACTTCACCTATAATGGATAAGTTAGGTGTATTTTGAAATTCTTCTTTGAGCCTTTCAAATCCTTTTCCAACAACCAATATTGGAACATTAATGTATGGACATACATTCTCAGAGAACCATTTAATTCCAAAATAATTTGCATAGAAAAGGCTGCCTACAAATAGTCCAAATTTTTTTGGTAACTGAAATATATAATCAACTTTTTCACAATCCTTATAGTTATCTGATAGGAACATTGGAATAATATCATTAAATGTCTTTCCATATGTTTTTTCCAGTACTATATTGTCTCTTTGATTTAGTCCAATTAAATAATTGCTATGAGCGACACTTAATCGTTCATTTTTTGCAATTATTTTCCATATGAGCCAATTGCTGATTTTTTTTGTTTTCTTTACTATATCATAATGAAAATTATACTCAACATTATGAAAATATGTAATTATAGGAATGTTTTTGTGTTTTTTCTTTATTTCACTGACAATATTTCCATAATACGAATGATTAAATATAATGATATCGATTTTTTTACTATTTAAAATCCTTATAATAGAATGAAAGTCTTTAAGGGTCGCACCATGAGTATATCCAATTGTGGCATGTAATGCTTTGTTAAGTGAAGAACCGGAATAGCCAGAAAATTGATAATAAATAACATTAAATGTATTTCGTAATACAGTTACAATGTTATCAGTTAAAATCCGTCCTCCAGTTTTGTTTGTCAGATGTGGAGATATAAATAAAATACTATATTTATCCATAATTTTAATGGTTCATTAGTTGATAAGCATAGTTGCCATATTGAATTTCTCGTTTTTCGAAATTAATTGAATTAAACAAGAAAGTATCATAATTATACATTACAATCTTTGTATCTGCATACAGTTTTAATACTATAAATAAAACTAAATAATTGAAGCATATTCTTTGATTGTATTTAAGTCGTATATTTTCGACAATCAATGGAAATATTACACAACAGACAGGCATAAATAAATCTTCTATTCTTTCACTAATGGAAGATATGTCATTCATAGCAAAAGTAACAAATATCATAATTAAGTAAAGTAGTAAAAAGAATTGAGAAAACTTACCCGACTTTAATAATTCTTTATATTTCCATATGATTAAACAAGTATTGGCAAATTTAAAGAAATATCCAATAGTCAATCCTCTTACATATGTTGAGGAAGAATAGTTGCTCAACTTACTTCCTATCACATCGCCCAATGACATTCCAATAAAACTAGTAATTGATGACATCAGATGAATATTAAACAAGTATATAATATTTGCAATAATAAACACCACTGTAAAAGTAGTTCTGTTAATTTTGCAATTTCCAATAAAGTATAGCGGTAATAATATTAGCGTTGAATAATGGAAAGTTATTGCTACGCTCATAAGAAGTAAATAAGGAAGAATTCGACGTTCCTCTATATATTTTATAGAAAATAAAAATATATAAAGAGCTTTTGCATTCCGTAGCAAATCTATTTCAGTGCCAATACAAAGACAAAAAAACACTAATGCTGAGAATGCATAATTCACACTATACCTTTTAAAAAAACTATCCAATAACAACCAATCAATCACTGTCGATATAAAGATAAAAAATTCCCACTGTCGACAAATAGTCTTTATGATGGAAAGATAAAGAATAAACCCCGGTTCCACAATAGCAGTTCCATCAAGAACGAAAAAAGATTGGATATCTAAATTCCATAATTCAGGGGTGGATTTAAACATAGGATAGTATGACTGCCAATCCCACCCGATTAAACCTCGTGTTCCCAAAAAAGTAATAAACAGTATTCCGGATATAATACGGGTGTTCTTTTGATTAGTTTTATTAATAATAAGTATAATAAGAATTGCTGCAACACACAAGTATGGAACAGAATATAGTGGACTTGATAAAGGCATTATTATCAGTTGTTATATTTAATTATTTTTCTATATGTTTTAAAAATTTGTTTGTTTTTATTATTGCCGAGATATGCTTTCAATAATAATGTAAAATAAGCAATCTTTAGGCAAATCCATTTGGATATCTTGGAATTGTTTTTTGAATAATATATAATCATTGATTCAAAAATCGAACGCCATCTAAACTCGTTAAACGAATTATTTTTGTCCTCTCCATTATAGCTTTTGCCCTCAAGATGTTTAATTTTTGCTTTTGGAACAGATATGATTGAGTAGCCATTGTTTGTGATTCTTTTACATAAATCCGTCTCTTCATAATACATGAAGAAGTCTTTTGAAAATCCTTCACAATGAGCAAATAGAGATTTACGTATCATTAAATCTGCACCTGTTATATATGCAACCTTCATGGGTTGATCTTTATGATTAAACTGACTATTTTCTCCGTATAATGCCTTCTCTAATCTGTATTTAGTTAATTCGTTTAATTCCCAAAATATAGACGGGAAAATTCTTCTAAAGGAATGAACTGGTTTTAAGTTCTCATCAAATAAATTACCTCCACACGCACCACATTGAGGATTACATTCTAAATACTCATACAAGATAACAATCGCATTATTCATGAGCATGGTATCTGGATTCAACAGAAATAGATACTTACCTGTAGCTAATTTTGCCCCTTCGTTATTTGCTTTCCCAAAACCCATATTTTCGGGAAGTTGTAAGAATTTTAGTCTTGGGAAATTTTGCTTGTTGATGGTTTGTGAAAGATTTTCTGTATTATTGTCCACAATTATTATTTCATAGCTAATACCTTTTGTATATTCAATAATTGAGGAAATACAATTATTAATAAGTTTTGATGTATTATAGTTTATAATTATAATAGATACATCTATCTTAGAATCAGACAACATAATCTTACTGTACGCTTATTTATACGGCTTCTAAAGTTTTATTTATGATTATTTTACAACCATGTTTTAGAATATAGGTATAAGAAACCTGCAAATTTGATAATGCCATTATAGGCCACTTCCAATTTTGGTAAGCAGCTTGACATATGCCTTGTACTAATACAAGACCCAATATTCCACAGGATGTATATTTTACAATAATATATATACCGATACACACCATAATCCCAGTTATTATAGCAGCGGGTGCAAATGGAATTTTGTTATCGGAACTTATCAAAATCGCAAAATTTGAGTGGTTGAATTCAAGAAACATTACAGCACAATATATTGTGAGGATGAGTCTTGTAGGTAAAAATGCATTTGATTCTATTATAACCAATAGATTATTTCCCCAGATAATTAGGATAATGGAACCAATTATAAAGAGAACGTAATATATTATTAAAGATATGGAAAATGATGATATTAGCTTATCTTTATTATGTAGTACGCTTAACGAAGCAAATTTAGGCTGAGAAATCTGAATAAATGTACATGAAACAGATCCTAGGAGTCCTACCAATTGTATCATCAATCCATATGAAGCAAAGTCCTGAAGTGAAAGGTAAAGGCCGGCAATAAACATACTGAAACGCAGTATCGCATACGCTCCAACTTGCATTACAGCCGTACGTTTGGCGTTATACCACAGTATCTTAAAGATTTTGATGATTCGTTTTTTTTCTTTTGCAGAATGGTTGGAAATCTTTTCTTTGAGCTCTTTAGAGTAAAAATACCTATAAGCAAGAAATCTACCGAAGAATGGGGAAACAAATTGTGCAATCGCCACGCTCAGAAGTCCCCCTCCCGTATAAAGACCTCCAATGAGAATAACCATATAAAGCATTTTGTTGCCGATAACAGCATATTTTTGCTCCTTTATTTTTCCAGCACCCAAGAGCATAGAAAAGTAGTAAGAATAGAATATCTGAAACAACACCCCAAATGAGTATATAATCCATACATATTGCGCATTATGGACAAGCGAGAAACCATTCGTTGTCTTGTAGATATACGGAGTTCCTATCGCCAAAAGAAGTATGAGTGCAAACAAGGCAAGTACTGCATAAATAAGCCTTGCCGTTTTAAGTAGATATGCCAGAAGTTCATAATTAATTTCAGTCGATGTTTTTCCGACACCTTCTTTTTTAAGTTCTTGAGCACCAGAAAAGACATATGTAAAATTACGGGCAAATTGAGGAGCGAACCCCAAATCAACAAGTGCAATCACACTTCCGACAGTGACGAGTATGTAGTTTAACCCTATTTCATCCGCAGAGAGTTTATTTAAAATGAAAGGCAACGTAATCATTCCCGTTCCCATGGAAAGGAACTGAGCCAGATAACTCCAAATTACATCTTTTTTATTTACATCAATTTCTTTCATTTTCTTTCATTACATGTGAATCGTCTTCCGTTGTCAAAATGAAAGGAACGGATAGGGATAAGTCAAATTTAAATCTCTTTTTTAAGATAGACACTTATATGGTACCATACACTCTTATGCAAGGATCTAAGTATGTGCATGGTAAGCGTCCAAATGCGTTGGACTTAGCTATTTTAGTGGGCTGAGCTCACTAAATGTTAAAATTTAGTGATGGATTTTTAGATTAACCGCAAGTTGGATATTTGCAAATCCTTAAATTTGATGATTCAATAACTTTGAAGTAGTGAAAGAGTGCCTATATCTAACCTGAAATATTTTTATGCGTAAAAAGAGGTGGTGTCTATTTCAATGTGAGGATCGGTCAAATGGACATCACCTTTTTCATTTTTGAAGGAAACAGTGAAGGTTGACGTGAAAGGAAAAGATTCATGCATTTCATGTCCGTCGCCTCTTCTCAAATCGCCATCCGAGCCATATTGGAGTCGGACGTGGACATATCCATCAGCTTCCATATAGAAATTGCTGTCATCTTCACCGGTTTTATCCAGGCGGTCAACGACGAAATACTCAACCTCATGATGAGTTGCGAGCTTATCAATTTCGTTGAAGGTGCTTCCATAAAATGACGAAACCATTTCATTGTCCACGCATTCGAAGGCTGCTCTTTCAACCCTTTCTTTTGATTCGCTTATAAGTTGAAAAAATGCCAACATGCTCTCCAGTATTTCGTCTTTCAGTTGCATAACCGAATCATTATCACAGTTGAATGTGGAAGGATTAACATGAGTGAATTTGCTGAGCATGTTAATCCCCTTATTCAATTCCTTGACAATTTCTTCAGAATCTATTCCCAACTCAGTCTCTACATATTCCGGTCGCAACCAACCATGTACTGCATGCCGCATTCTTTGGCTCCTTGTTATCATGTCAGGTTTTGTCGGGTCATGCACAATGAACCAAGGAGCATTCCTTACTTTTTCGTCCGGGGAGAGACGGGCAAGAAAATGGCGTGTCAGTTCTCTTAAAGAACATGCGAAATTGTTAAGCCGAAGTTTATTGGTATCGTCCTTTAGATTATAAAGAGCCGCTTCAAATAGCTCACACTCAAATCCGGGGGACAGATAGCTTTCTATTTCATGTTCTAATGACATATTTTCAAGAATTAGGCTTTTGGGTGACCTCAAAGAGGTCTTGCACGCAACGTACTGTGGGTGTTTGATGTTAGTTTTTAATCATCG
>CAJUCW010000057.1 GCA_910585275.1 uncultured Muribaculaceae bacterium | reverse complement strand
ATCTGGAGGATAATTACCTCATATATCGCCAATAGGTTTTAGAGGAAAGTTACAATGAAGAATTGTCATTCGATGTGACAAATGTCCCATTGGGGTATAAAAATCAGCGCAGCGCGTTGATTTTTATTAAATATCCTTACTTCCGGAGGTTTCGGCAGCACTTTTGGCTTCACGGATGCGGTGCAATTGACGGCGCGAAATACCCAAATATGAAGCTATTTCCTGAATTGGCAAATTGTGTATCTCCCTCGGATTGCGAATGACAAGTTCACGGAATCGTTCAGACGGTGTTTTTATGAGCGTATCAAGATAACGGCAATAAGCCTCCTGCAGCAGATTGGAAGAAGCGTCGGCGAAAAATGAGGGATTGCATTCCTTAAGATGGCGGCGTATATCTTTAACCGATACCCGTTGAATCTCAGCATCACATCCCGCGACAATAGAGGTTAGCGAAGTCTCGTCAAACAGGAGTCCACGTACATAGTCGGTGACGACCTCGCCCACGAAAGAGAAGCCAGTGACGATTTCTTGCCCCTTTGAATTGAGTGCCACATATTTGAAATACCCAGACTTTACGATACCCACGTAGCGGCACAAGCATCCTTGCTGAACAATTCTTTCACCCTTGGCATAGACAACATCCTTGCCATTATTCGCGACATAATCATTCAGCTCCGACAGGTCAATCCTCGTTATAAAGTTGTTAAGCCTTCCCATGCCTTTAATCCCAATCGTTGAGGTTGGCGATAAAGTCCTCAACTGATTTTTCATCAATCAGCTCAGGCTGCTCTCCGGTGTTAATATGATAGTCGTTGTGCGTCATCATATTATCAACGGCATTTTCGCCAGATTCATCTATCTCCAGTTACATTTTTTTGATATGCTAATCGCCGCCGTTATCACGTTGGAGGATGAGCTTTCCCAGATATGTGTCTTGCATCGAGGTTTGCCAAGGGCTGTTCTTCAATGTTATTCTCGTTGCCGGCGGTGTAATTTTACGGAAGTTGGATGAATATAAAGATACTTTCCTCCCGGCGAGTTCCGCAAGGTTCCAACTACCGTATCTTCCCATCTTCCGCGTAAACGACTGCAAAGTGTTTTTATAACCATTACTTATGCGTATTTAGTTGAAAATGCTTATATTTGTAAATTCAATAATAGATGGTTCAATATGAAAGCAATCATTACACTAATTACCTTCTTGTTGTGCAGTTTGGGTCTGAACGCACAAGCAGTTACTGAATACTTCAATGTCGGTAATCCAATCAAATATTGTGGAACCAAATACTCTCTTGTATGGAGTGCCCAACCGCAAGAAAATTATTTTGTTCAAGAATATCTGCCAAAAGGAGAATCACTCGAACGCTATAACCAAATGTTCACTGTTAGCGTACTATTTTGGGATAGGACACCTTTGGAGGCGGTTCAAGCCAAAGTTGCGGAATTAGAGCAACGCAAAAAAACAGACCCAATTACCAATTATTTGGTCGCTGAAAATAATGGCGAATATATCCTTGAATTTATTGTAAGCGACAGTAACGACGGTGAAATGAACACCGTGGAAGTAGACGTGCACTATTATAAGCAAATGACAATTAACGGTAGGAACGCGAGTGTTTTAAGTTTCTATTCCTGTCGTGCTTATGGTGATGACATTATGCCTTTTATGCAATCCATCCCTGAAAAAAGAAATGCTTGGTACGAAGGCATGAGTAACTTAAAACTCAATCCCAAATTCTCTAACAAGTAAGCGTCTTTTTGCATATCTTATATATATTATAACGCTGCATAAACCAGTGAGTTATAAACTTGTCTTTTCAATCTTAATTTATAGTAAAACGATAAAACCATGGCTTGTTCTTCTGAGTTCATAGAGTTCGTATGCAATGCGCTTGCTCCTTTAGGAGATGTGCGCGCCCGTAAAATGATGGGTGAGTATATAATTTATGTGAATGATAAATGTGTGATAACGGCCTGTGATAACATGGCTTTTATCAAAAAACTGCCGTGTATTGCCGATTTGATGTCTGATGCAGAAACAGGGTGTGCCTATGAAGGTGCAAAGGAGGGATATATACTCGATTTTCACGACCTCCAGAAAGCATTGAAGGTTATAGACACGTTATGGACAGAGTTGCCTTTCCCTAAATCCAGAAATAAATAAAAAAAAGGAGTCCCCGCATGGCTATACCGACAAAGTATTCAAGTTTGAGAGTTAAGAAGCTGTTCAAAATTAATGATATGATAAATTTCATTTTAACTCTTCGGACAAACAGATAAATGCTATTTGAGAATCAGATTTAATTAGTACCTTTGTGATTGGATTGGACAAAACCTAAAGTAAACATCCTAAAACAAGTCAAAATGAGTAACGAAATATTATATATCTTGCTTCCGGATTTTGCAGCGCATGAAATGGTCTATCTTATGGAGGCCATAAGTAGCGATGAATGTCAACTTAAGGACGAACCTAAATACGTCAACAAGATTGTGGCGCCGTCGATGGAACCGGTGGTTGCAATCGGCGGTTTCAAAGTCATTCCTGATTATACATTCGAAAATATGCCGGAAGATTATGCCGCGCTTGTGCTCATAGGAGGTTACGGCTGGCTTTCGCCTATGGCGGACGATGTAGTCCCGATTGTCAGGAAAGCGATAGCCGATGGGAGAATAGTCGGAGCAATCTGCAATGGTGCGTCTTTCATGGCAAAGGCAGGTATGCTTAATGATGTGAAGCACACCGGAAACGGAATCGACCAGCTAAAATTGTGGGGTGGCGCAGCCTACACTAATCCTGATGGATATATTCATAGGCAGGCAGTGTCTGATAAGGGCATTGTGACCGCCAACGGTTCGGGGGTGCTGGAATTTACCAAGGAACTTCTTCTGCTGCTCGAAAACGACACGCCTGAACGAATTGAAATGTATTATCAATTCAATCGCCAAGGTTTTTGTGCATTATTTGGAAATAACTAAATGGCGATGGTTTGCCGGAATGATATGATAATTGAGACGGAAAGACTTATACTCAGGCCTTGGAGGGAAAGCGATGTGGATGCGTTGTTCAAATATGCCTGTGATCCTGATATAGGCCCCATTGCCGGATGGCGTCCGCATACATCTGTAGATGAGAGTTTGGAGATTATACGGACCATATTTGCCGCTCCCGAAATTTATGCCGTTGTGTTGAAAGATGCCGGCGAACCTGTCGGCAGTTGCGGAATAATGTTCCCGGAAGGTCTTCACTCGGCTGAAATGAAGCGGGATGAAGCTGAAATCGGGTATTGGATCGGCAAACCTTACTGGGGACAAGGGTTGATTCCCGAATCGGTCAAGGCTTTGCTTTCGCGATGCTTCACCGACCTGGCGCTTCGCACGGTCTGGTGTGGTTATTATGAAGGAAACTCTAAATCGAAACGTGTTTGTGAAAAATGCGGTTTCAAATTCCATCACACAAATCGAGACGTGGTGTCTCCGCTTGGCGACATACGGACGGAGCATTTCTATATAATGACAAAAGAAGATTATAACTCCATCTTGATTAATTAAGAGCGCGCTCTAGAATAGACTTGTCTGCCTCTGATTGGAATTATTATTGGCATTGTATGATTTTTCTTTATCGGGGTTGGGTTTCGGGGATGGAGTGTGTCTTTATAGTGTATGACTAATGTGGATGATATAGAGCCGCTTTTCAAAGCACATTTTTCGCGGATGCTCCGGTTGTCGGTGGCGCTCCTTCATGACGATGACCTTGCGCGTGACGTTGTGCGTGATGTGTTCCTTAAATTGCTTGAAGGCATCCCCGCTGGTGCCGTTACGGAAGGTTATCTGCTTAAAGCCGTAAGAAACCGCTGCCTCAACCATATACGGAATTGCGAGATACATCGGCGCATAGCCGGTCTTTATTTCCTTGACAACGATGCATACGATTCAGAAAATTGGCCCGACGAGAAAACTTTGGCGAGGATAGGTGTCCTCATACGTAACGACATTTCATCCCAGGCGAGACGCGTCATGGCGCTCAGATTTTCTCAGGGTCTCCCTTTTAGCCGTATTGCAGCGGTGATGGAATAAGCAAGACGGCAGTATATCGTCATTTGAGTCATGCTTTGGAAATCATCAGAAAAAAACTCAAAGAAAAATAATATGGGGGGCCTGGCGTAAAAGTTGGTTAAGAACTCTTCTGACGGTTTCGTTCCAATTCCATCACACTCAGATGGATGGAGCCCATGCCGCCAGGTTCCTCTCCCTTCTCCAGAAGGAAATATCTTCTATATGAATGTTTTTGTGATAGGGATATAAATTTTTACCGATATATTCCGCCCTGTTTTAATATCGGATTTAGAGGGGTCTAAAAGAACGCGCACTGAAGAGTGTGTGTCTGTAGTCTTGTGGCATGTATGGATATGGAGGGCGGCTCCTGCCGAGAAGGTGAAGTGGATTTGATGAAAGGTTGTATTTCCCGATATGCGCCATGATAAAGCAACAACCAAATAATGTTTGGTTTTATCTCATGTTGATTGGTGATAACGCTTATATTTGTGTAAATAAATGTAATAAAAAACGAATGTTATATGTTTTGTAATTTTTTTCTGCATTTAAATGTGGAATATAAGTTAAAATCTCAAAAATTATATGTAGATTTGCAAATATAACTTTATGAATCTTCATCCTTAAACATCATCTACCAAATGAAACGTACCCAAAATAATCGTATAATAGCGGCTGTGTCTGCGTTGCTACTGCTTGGAGCGCTTCCGTATCATGCAGAAGGAAGGCTGTTTGGAGGTAAAAAGCAAAAGTCGTCTGAGCCGATAGCCGAGCTTACCAAGCAACAAAAAGACAGCGTTGAATTTCATAAAGAGCTTAAGGATGCCGAGCTTCATAAAGGTATGATTGATGCATATCTGAAAAAAGACGGAACTCTTCTATTCTCTTTGCCCGACAGCGCTTTTAATCACACATATATGTTGGTCAGCAGGGTCAATGGTATATCCGATACGGGAGATCTGGTGGCCGGACAAATGAATGTCACCCCACTCGTGATTCGTTTTTCGAAAGATTCTTATAATGTCTATATGCACATCGTGCAAGACGGGGCGGTGGTGCCGGAGAACGATCCTATCAAATCTTCGTTCGACGTGAATTTCATCGACCCTGTTGTAAAAGGGTTTAAGATTAAAGATAAGTCGGGAGGTATGACTGTGATAGATGTCACCGATTTTTTTAAGAAAGATGAAAAGATTATTTCCCCGATAAAACAGACAGATCCTATTACGGCCGTTTTGAGTGGTAAAAAAAGTATCGAAGGTTCTTACTACGGCGATGGGTCAGCCATTAAGAAGGTGAAGTCGTTTCCTGAAAATATAGTTGTGGAAAGCCAGCTTGCCTATACCACCAGCAAGGTACAGAACCCATATACCGTTTCTGTGGCGAGGTCTATTGTAATGCTTCCCGACGATCCGATGCCACAGCGGTTGCAGGATAATCGCGTTGGTTATTTCTATGATATGAAGGAATTGTATTCTTCTAAACTCGACGGTTCTAAACCCTATCAGATTATCAACCGTTTCCGTCTTGAACCACGGGAAGAAGACCGGGAGGCATATTTCTCCGGGAAGCTTGTGGAACCCAAGAAGAAGATAATCTTCTATGTCGATTCTGCGTTTCCCGAAAAATGGCGTCCTGCCGTCAAAGAGGGTATAGAATATTGGAATGCCGCCTTTGAGGCGGCGGGATTCAAAAATGCCGTCGAGGCACGCGATTATCCTAAGGATGACCCGGACTTCGACCCCGACGACATAAGAATGAATTGTGTGAGATATTGCGTCACGCCTATCGCCAACGCCATGGGGCCTTCGCATGTTGACCCCAGGACAGGTGAAATCCTTGGTGCCGACGTGATTTGGTATCATAACGTAATCTCTCTCGTGCATGATTGGCGCTTTGCACAGACCGGTGCTGTCGATCCTCGGGTGAGGACAAAGACGTTTGCCGACTCTGTGATGTATGAATCGCTCACTTATGTCACGGCTCATGAAATCGGCCATTGCTTCGGACTTATGCACAATATGGGTGCGAGCTACGCCTTTACCATCGATAACCTGAGGGACCCTGCCTTTACACAGAAATATGGCACTACGCCCTCCATAATGGATTATGCAAGAAATAACTTCGTGGCACAACCCGGTGACAGGGAACGCGGTGTGCGTCTCACTCCTCCCCCCGTGGGCGTATATGACATTCATGCCATCAAATGGGGCTACCGTCTCATTCCGGGAGTCAAAGACATGTTCGACGAGAAACCTGTTCTCGACAAATGGATAAGGGAACATGATGGCGACCCTATGTATGAGTTCGGCGCTCAGCAGGTGTTGGGCCTTATCGACCCTACCGACCAGACAGAGGACTTGAGCAACGACCACATAGCCGCCGGCAATATGGCAGTGGCGAATCTGAAGATAATAATGGATAACTTCATTGATTGGGCCGGCGAAAAAGATGAAAATTATGAAGGGCTTGCCAAGACATATAAGGCGGTTGTCAACCAGTATGCCCGCCACGTCGCACATGTCATCCCTTATATCGGTGGAATAAGGTATAAGGAAATACGCCAAGGGCATGACGACGGCGACGCTTGCAACTATTTCAGCAAGAAGGAACAGAAAAGGGCTATGGACTGGTTGCTCGAGCAGGCCCGCACTTGCGGTTGGCTCATGCCGGAAGACCTTATGTCGAAATTCGAGGAGCCTTATCTGTGGAGAGACAAGATTGAGAAAGGCGTTGTAAGTTGCTTCCTTTCCCCCACGGTGTTGGGTAGAATAAAGAAGGGATATCTTGCCGACCCGAAAAACGGATATAAGGTGGATGACTTTATGGACGATGTCGTGGCTTCCGTGTTCAGCGCGTCATATAGCGGAAAAAAACTTGATGACACGGAAAGAAATCTCCAGTCAACTCTTCTTGACGGCATGTTGAAAGCATCCGGACTTGCCGAGTTGAGGGGGAACGGTTATGGCGATAAGAAGGGTTTGGCCGAACCTGATTATTTTGTCGATTTCATGGCGCAAAACCTTGTGCCTTCTATCCCCTGTTCGTTCGATTGTAGCCGATACGCTGCCATACCGGAGGATGCACGTTCCTTCTTCCGTCTTGCTCTGGGCGACGGTCCGTTGTCTCCTAATGAACTCAAGCCATTGATGGTTCGTGAATTGAAGAAAGTCAGAGACCTTTACCGCCGTTGTTCTGTAAATGCTCCCGACATGGCAAGTCGGGAATACTACAGCTATCAGCTGCGTGTGCTCGACTCAATGCTTAAATGACAAATTGATTATAAAAACAACTCTCTATGAAACACTTCATCCTCACTCTCTTGTTGGTTGTGGCGGCATCGACGGCATGGGCACAATCGGGTTCAAAGCGATTGCTTACCGGATTTGTCGATGACAATACCGGTGAACCTTTGATCGGAGCTACAGTTGCTGTGGAAGGGTCGCTCATTGCCACTGCTACCGATATTGAAGGGAAATTCTCGTTGAATGTGCCGAAAGGTAAGAAATTGAAACTCATTGTCAGTTATGTGGGCTATGCTACTCAGACTGTCAACGTGGCCCCTGACGTGTCTGACGTGAAAATTCGCCTTGAGGTAAGCGCAAGCGAGATGAACGAGGTTGTGGTTATAGGTTATGGCACTGCCAAGAAAAGTTCGCTTACCTCTTCCGTGGAAACATTGAAGGCATCCGACATTCAGAAGATTCCGTCGATGAACATTGACCAGAGTCTCCAAGGACAGGTGGCAGGTCTTGGCGTTTCGATTACTACTGCCGATCCGTCATCGGCGCAGGAGTCTCGTATAAGCGTGCGCGGCAACACCGGCAACCCTCTCCTTGTAATTGACGGGATTCCTCGCCTGGGTACCAACACCAACGAGGGTGAAATGAGATTGAGCGACCTTAACCCGGACGACATCGAAAGTGTCTCGATTCTGAAAGATGCCGCTGCGGCTGCCGTTTATGGTGTGCGTGCCGCCAACGGCGTGATTCTTGTCCAGACAAAGAGGGGTAAGACCGGCGGGCGTGCGAAAGTGAACTATAGAGGGCAACTTAATATGGAGGAGGCAACTAATCTTCCTAAGTTCCTGGATGCATACGATTTCGGTCGCCTATTTAACCAAGCGGGATATTCCACATTTGGCGATAATACTGACGACTGGACTGTAAAGCCTGTGGATTTATCCTTGATTGGCACCAATCCCAATCTTTATGGAAATGAAAACCTGATGGACCATTTGAAAAAATGGGGACATACGCAGCGGCATTCGTTGTCTATTTCCGGAGGAAATTCCACAATACGTTATTATATCTCAGGAGGATATTCCGAATCGAAAGGTTTGTATTCGAATGTGGGGAGAAGCCGTTATAACTATTCCGCTAAGCTTGATGCTGACCTTTTCACCGGGTTGACGATGTCGGTTGACCTTACGGGTTCAATCTCACATTATAAGAATCCAAGTTATCTTTCCCTCGATGCGGCCTACGCATATTCTCCGTTGGAGGTGCTCCGTTACACCGACGGTAATCTTGCAAGCATAGAAGGTGCCAACCCTTTGATAGATTTGGAAGGGTTGGGTGGATATACTAAAAACAATAGTGATTTCCATACCATCAGTGCCATTTTACGCTATGACATCCCTCTGCTAAAGGGTATTCAAGTCTATGTGAGAGGTACTGTCGATATGAATCATAATAATACTACCGAATATAATAAACCGGTTCCTCTTTATATTTATGATCCTGTAAGCGGTACGACATCGGTCGATGCCAAAACCGTATATCCGAATGCAAATATCACGATGATGGAGCGTTTTCAGAGTCATAACAATAAACTGATAGAAGCCGGAATAAACTATAATGCCACATTCGCGGAGAAGCATGAGGTAACCGGTTTGGCGGTATTCAATTATCAGGATGCCAACAATAAATATCTAACCGGAAGAAACAATAACCTTCCCGGCGAATATCCGGAAATTATAGGCAATACCTCTACGGGGTCTCTTTCGGGAAGCGAAACAAATGCGGAAAGGGCATCCGTAATCGGAAGGGCCACTTATGGTTTCGACAACCGTTATTTTGCAGAGTTCAGTTTTCGTGTAGATGGTTCCACGCGTTTCGCTCCCGGCAAACGCTGGGGTTTCTTCCCGACGGTTTCCGCTTCGTGGGTGATAAGCAATGAGAAGTTCTTCGGTAAAGTTTCCCCTTCCGTGATGTCGATGGCTAAGTTGAGGGCTTCAGCCGGTATTCTTGGCGACGACGGGGCTATGGGCGATTTCAGCTATCTCCATGTTTATAACTTCACGAATGGCGAAGGATATAATTTCGGTGGCGTCTGGTCGCCGACGCTAATCCCTTCGATTAGTGCTTATCCGAATCCTAACCTCACGTGGGGTAAATCAAAAGATTTTAACGTCGGCGTGGATTTGGGTTTTTGGAACAACCGTTTCTCGGCTACCCTGGAATGGTATCAGCGCACACGTACGAATATGGTGACTGATGCCCGTGAGCAGATGTTCCCTCCTTCTGTAGGAACAGGTGGCGTTTCTGCCAAGGTTAATGTCGGTAAGGTTCGTTATAGGGGTATTGATTTTTCACTGCGTCATCTTAACAATATAGGCGATTTTCACTATAATGTGTCGTTTAATATCGGTACAAGTTCTGACAAAGTCCTTGATTGGGGTGATGAATCTACATTGCCAGAAAATCAACGGCTCGCAGGCCATTCTTTTTCTGTATGGAATCTTTATGAGGCCGCCGGACTTTTCCAAAGCGAAGAGGAAATCAGGAATTGGCCTGTTGACCAGGATGGTAAAAATAATGCTACGATTCGTCCCGGGGATATTAAATATATCGATCAAGACGATAACGGGGTGCTTGATGTGAACGACATGGTTTATGTGAAGGATTCTTCGCTCCCAGAGGTTAATTATGGTTTCGGATTCGGGGCCGAATGGAAAGGACTGTATTTCCATGCACAGTTTGCAGGTGCCGGAGGTTACAATCAAAGAATCACGGAACTATATACCTTGGAGAATGGTTCATTGCAGCGTTTCCAGGACTATCATCTCACCGACTCTTGGACTCCTGAGAATCCTAATGCATCATATCCGAGAGTAAAGTTCGCTACTACAGGCGACAATAACCGTAAAGAAAGTACTTTCTGGCTTAAGAAGTGTAATTTCTTACGCCTGAAGGCTTTGACGGTAGGTTATAGGGTGCCGGCTAAAGTGCTTAAGAAAAGCGGCATAAACACCCTCGACATTTCATTACAGGGGAGCAACCTCCACACATGGTCATCGCTCGACGGCATGGACCCGGAGGTTTTAAGGGGCTATCCTCTTACACGTGGATATGGTGTTTCTTTGTCATTCGGTTTCTAACTTCTAAATTGCTATTGACATGAAAACGATATTAAAAATAATTCTCGGTTCGATCGTTTGTATGGCCTTGGCGGGATGCGACAGCATGTTTCGCGATGCCCCTAACGACAAACTCAGTGAAGATAAGATATGGGGAGACGAAAGGCTTCTCGACGAATATACTGCAAGATGGTACAGGAATATGGACAACGGTTTCTATATTCTCGTTTCAACTATGGTTAAGAACCTTGGGGAGGAATTTGAACCATGGTTCGGCGACCAGCTTACCGTAGGTCGTAGCGATTGGTATCAAGCAGGTTATGGCGATTTGTTGAAAGGATCTCAGGTAATATATAGCAATCGTGGCAAGCTCTATTGGCAAAATTATTATACGCAGATACGTTCCATCAACAGATTGCTTGAACATTCCGACCGTCTTCCGGCATCTATTAAACAAAGACTCATAGGAGAAGCCCATTTTTTCAGGGCCTACTACTATTATAAGCTTTTGCGGCAGTATGGGGGCTCCCTTATTATTGACCATACATACGACCCTTTGGTTAATGAGGAGAGGTTTCCGAGGGCTACATATCAGGAGATGGTTGATTTCATAACCGATGAGGCTGAAAAGGCTGCGGGACTTCTTGCAGAATCTTATGACTCTGCAATGGTGGGGAGGGCTACCAAAGGGGCTGCCCTGATGCTGAAAGCGAAGACATATTTTTGGGCAGCCGGAAGCCATTTTCAAAATGTGGAATTGCCTTATCTTGGATTCACTACCGACCGTTCCGAAGAATTGCTTGACAATGCTGCCGCGGAATACGACAGAGTCATGGCTTTGGGAATTTATAAACTCATTGAAATCCCTGGCTCCGATTTGCAGTCGGTGGTTAACGGATACAGGAATATATTTCTGACTAAGAATTCAGAAGAGTCGATTTGGGAAGTGCAGCATAGCGACGACGGCGATTTCTTGTATGCGTTCGGACATAAGCTTGACCGTGATGCGGCCCCGCCGTCGCAGACAGGTGTGAATTGTGCCTATAACCCGACGCAAAACCATGTTGACGAATACCGAATGGCTAACGGCAAACGTATCAGTGATTCCGGTTCCGGTTATAATCCCAAGTCGCCTTACGATGGGAGGGACTATAGGTTTTATGCCAATATTCTTTATGACGGGGCTATGTGGAAAGGTTCGGAACTGGAGATACACTACAATCGTATAGACGGTAAGAATGTCCCGGGGAAAGACTTGAGGCCTTACGGAACTTCCACAACCGCTTCAAACACAAGAACAGGTTATTATATGGCGAAATTCTTGCGTGAGAGCCAGCAGATTGATGACAACGACACGTATGCAAGTTCTCAGAACTACATTCTGTGGCGTTATGCGGAATTGCTTCTTGACTATGCGGAAATCGATTTTAAGAAGGGTCGTATTGGCGATGCCCTTGAGAAAGTGAACATGATTCGCAGGCGCGTCCACATGCCTGAACTCGCATCGGTGACGTGGGACGACATTATGAACGAACGACGTGTGGAACTCGCTTTCGAAAAGACAACTTACTGGGATCTTCTGAGATATGGCACAGCTGAGAAAGTGATGTGCGGAAGCACAAATCCGCTTTATGGTTGCCGCTGGGTGATTGACGAGAACGGGAATAAGAGCATTGTGACCAACCGTGTTGTCAACGGCAACAATAATCAGATACGCTATTTCGGGAAAAACCAATATTTCCTCCCTATCGCTTGGGACGATGTCCGTTATCATGGGATTCCTCAGAATCCCGGGTGGAATGAAATGTAAATTCGTCAATTGCAGAATAGTTTAAACAATTCTATAAATAAACGCAAAGGTCTCTTTGCACAATACTAACCATTTAATTCTTTTTTATGAAACAAATTCTACTCTCGGGTCTTGTGGTGGCTGCCTCGTTTTCAGTGAACGCGCAGGAGACCTACAACTTCTTTGACCCTGCCGATTGTGATGAAAACGGCTGGCTTTGGTTCGACTCGGCCGACAAGATTGCCAAATATGTGGGTGCGGGTCTGAAAATCCAGCTTATAGATGCCCCTTACGAAATCGATGACCCGGATTTCCCGGGTGAAACTATTTTCCCACCTTCATTCGCCGATGCTACAATCAAGGGCTACAATACTAAAGGAGAGAAAGGTGGAGAAGGTTCTAAGACAGGTGCTCTTGAACTTGCACCTGCAACGGGACATGGTTGGTTTGATGTTCATGGCGGGGGTTTTTATGTTCATCTCCCGGACTGCGCGTCTTTTGATGTAGTTCTCTCTGCTTCTGAGGCAGAGATTTACACATGGATTGAAGGTTCCAAGGAATATGCCGATGTGAAGGATTGTAAATACATTTGGAATGAATCTGAACCGAGTGAATGGGTTCCTGAAGATGGTCCGTTGACCAAAGAGTATTATTTCGAGTATCTCAATGTTCAGGATCATAAATATGATTTAACCTTTGGGGAAGGTGATGTGCGTGATTATCTCACATTCCAAGGTAATAAAGGAGAGAACCGTACCGCAGTTTTTTATAACTATGTAACGGCTCCACTCTATGTCCATGGCATCCGCATCAAGACATACACTGATGTAAGCAAAGTCTTGGAAGATCCTTTTGCCGGTGTTGACGACATCATTGCCGACGATGCTGCCGTAATGGTTTCCGGAAAGGTAATCAGCGTGGATTCTCCTGCTGAAATCAGCGTTTATAACATTGCAGGTGCGAAAGTGGCCTCAACCTACGGCACTTCGCTTGATTGCAATGGCCTCTTGAACGGCATTTACGTTGTACGTGCCGGCAAAAAGGCTATCAAGGTAGCATTCTGAGACTGCCTCCTATAATCTGAGAATTACTAACGGAAGACGGTGTGTATTTATGGCACACCGTCTTCTTGCATCTGTGGTGTAGGGGATTGTGGTAGGAATATCTGTGAAATAGGGCATTTCCATTGGCACTTATTTAGTAATTTTGCGGTCGGATTCAGGCAATCCCTCCGGCAGACGACGGTGTAATCCGTTTTCTCCCGCACATAAATATTTAATCCTTATAAATTATTTTTATGAAGGCTATATCCGATACTGAATTCGGTGGGGAGCGCCCGCTTTTTGCCACGCAAGGACTTACCCTTGAAAATGTAACAATCCATGAAGGGGAGTCGGCGTTGAAATGTTGTTCCGACATAACTGCCGTGAAATGCCGGTTTGAAGGGAAGTATCCTTTCTGGCATACCGACGGTTTCCGTGTCTCGGCATGTCTTTTCACCCCGGGTTCGCGAGCCCCCTTGTGGTATTCGAAAAACCTTGTGATGACAGACTCCGTTGTTGAGTCGCACAAGGCTTTTAGGGAAATGACGGGTATCTCTCTGACCAACGTGGTTATACCGGATGCTGTGGAGACTCTTTGGCATTGTCATGACATAGTGTTGCGAAATGTGGAGGTGAAAAACGCCGAATATATTTTCCTGCACTCTTCAGGCATCAGTATTGACGGCTACCGGCAACAGGGCAAATATTCTTTCCAGTATTGCCGCGACGTTGAAATCCGGAATGCTTACATAGGGATATTCAGTTAATGGCTTGATTATTCAAGCTTAAAATGGATCGTGT
>CAJUCW010000056.1 GCA_910585275.1 uncultured Muribaculaceae bacterium | reverse complement strand
CGGTATGCTCCTTGCAGCAAGTGACAAAATCCACTCCAAGGCTGCGACCCCTACGGCCCCGAAATTTTAAGGAACGCGCTCTAAGTTCAAGACGGAATTTTTCACCGGGACGGGAGAGGTAGATGATTTTAAACGCGCCGTCGGGATGTATGATTTCACCTGTTTTCTCCAATCCGAGAGCTTTCTTATAGAATTCAATACTCCTGTCGAGGTCCGTGACATTGAAATTTACATGGTCAAAATGTGCTGAAATCTGCATAATATGTAATGAATTTGGTATTTCTTTATAAGGATAACAATATTTAAGTAATTTTTGTCCGGATTATTACAGTTGAAAAGAAAAAAGTTTTACCTTTGTAGTCGGAAACCATGGAGAACGTTCCCTTTGCTTCCCTGAGACAATGGTGGGAAACCAGGAGCTTGCCGATTAGTTTCCCGAAATCGGACGACATAACCTCATTTTATATAATAAACATTACATTATCATGAGCAAACCATATGTATTAGGTATCGATATAGGTGGTACCAACACAGTGTTTGGAATAGTTGACGCACGTGGCCAGGTGATTGCCAGCGATTCTATCAAGACTCTGAAACACGCTAATTTCGATGATTATATCGAAGAGATGCATCAAGGAGTGGAGCGTCTTCTGAAGGCATACGAGGCGGAAGACAAAATCCATGGAATCGGAATCGGCGCTCCTAACGGCAATTACTATACAGGCGAGATTGTAAAGGCTCCCAATCTTCCCTGGGGCCCCGTAGTGCCTTTGGCTGAGAAGGTTAGTAAAATCTTCGGAGGCATTCCTGTGGCCGTTACCAACGATGCCAACGCTGCGGCTCTCGGAGAGATGACCTACGGCGCGGCACGCGGCATGAAAGATTTCATCATGATTACCCTCGGCACCGGTGTCGGCTCCGGAATCGTGGTCAACGGACAGCTCGTATATGGACATGACGGATTTGCCGGAGAGCTCGGACATGTAATCGTGAAGCGTAACAACGGACGTATCTGCGGGTGTGGCAGAACCGGATGTCTGGAAACTTATTGCAGCGCTACCGGTGTTGCGCGTACTGCACGTGAATTCCTTGAAATCAGAACCGAACCTTCTGTTCTCCGCGACCTTCAGATTGAAGACATCACTTCTAAAGACGTTTATGACGCAGCGGTAGGCGGTGATAAACTCGCAAAAGAAATTTTTGAATATACCGGTACAATCCTTGGCCAGGCAATGGCCGACATGGTTGCCTTCTCAAGTCCGCAGGCCATTATTCTTTTCGGCGGTCTCGCCAAGAGCGGCGAACTTTTGATGCGTCCGCTTAAGGAGGCTTTCGACAAAGCGATACTTCCTATTTTCAGGGGCCAGACCAAGATTCTTCTTTCGGAACTCAAGGAGAGCGATGCTGCCGTGCTTGGCGCTTCCGCACTTGGATGGGAAGCCAAATACCGTTATGAGGCTCCCGTGGCCAACCTTCCGGTAGTTGAGGAATAACCGAAGTTTATATTGAAAGCAATGAGGCTCACGTCATCATTTGATTACGTGAGCCTCATTGTTTTCAATCTTTTTTGTCAAAAGAGTTTCAGCTCTTGGTAGAGACGATGAACCGGCAGCCCCATGACGTTGTAGAAGCTTCCGTTAATCGAACTTACTGCAACGGCTCCGATCCATTCCTGTATGCCGTATGCTCCCGCTTTGTCGAGAGGGATGAAATTCTCGACGTAATAGTCGATTTCATCATCGGTTAATTCAGAAAAAGTTACATCCGATACGGTGGTAAAGGATGTGCGTTTGTCTGTTGTAGATATCGTTACCCCCGTGGCCACTTGATGGGTTTTTCCCGAAAGAAGTCTCAACATTCTTGCTGCGTCTTGCGCGTCTTTGGGCTTACCGAGAATCTTATCACCGCAAATTACCATCGTGTCGGCTGTGATAACAAGTTCGTTGTCCGTGATTTTATGCTGATAAGCGTCGGCCTTCACGGATGATATATATTGCGGCACATCTACAAGAGGTATTGATTCCGGAAAACTTTCATCGATTCCTCCGATGGTTATCACATTAAAAGGGATTCTCAGCTGTTGCAGAAGTTCTCTCCTGCGGGGAGACTTGCTTGCAAGCATTATTTTGTATTTCTGAAGATTGGGTAGCATTTCCTTTGTTTTATTTCTGTTGATTTTCTTACCATCCGAACGCTTCCGCATCAGACATCCACATTTCCTGAGCCTTCATGGTTTGCTCAAGAATGTCGCGTGCGCAGCCGTAGCCTCCGGAGAATTTCGAAATATAAACAGCCGTCTCTTTCACTTCCCACACGGCGTCGAACGGTGCTGTCGGGAGTCCGACGCTCCTAAGGCAAGTCAGGTCGGGGATATCATCGCCCATAAAAGCGACCTCGTCCATTTCCAGACCGTGTTTTGCCATCCATTCTTTTAGAATTGGAAGTTTTTTTGAAGCTCCCATATAGATGTCGTGTATGCCGAGCGACTCGAATCTGATTTTTACAGCTTCGGATTTGCCGCCGGTTATTATGGCGATTTTATATCCTCTTTTCACGGCGAGCTGGAGTGCATAGCCGTCTTTTATATTCACCATCCGGCACGGGTAACCGTCAGCGCCGAGAGGTATGGTGGATGGAGACAAAACGCCGTCCACATCGAAAGCGAACGCTTTTATCTTGGTAAGGTCGTAGCTTATAGAACTCATTTTTGCAGTTGGTTGTCGGAAATTGTGAAAATTCTGTTGTTATGGGTCTTAAGGATTATCTGGGCTGTCATTTCTTCATATAGCTCTTTCAGATGTCGTTCTCCTTTAAGCATGTCTATGTGGGCGTCGAGCACGTTTCGGTCAAGCCTTGCCGCCGGCCCTGTCTGTGCCTGCGAGGGGGGGACGGAGTGGAGTTTGTCGATTGTTTGCCTGAGCAAGGGCAACATCACGGTGTAGTCCATTCCGTTCTCTTTAAGGATATCGTCGGCTATGGCCATAAGATGGTTGGTGAAATTGCATGCGAACACGGCAGCCAGATGTAGTTTTTTTCTGTCGGCGGAGTTTGCAAGCCTTACGTTTCCGGAAATCGAACGCGCGATTTCAGATAAAACTGTTTCGGCTTCTCTGGAATTTCCCTCGATGAAGAATGGTATATCCGAGTAATTCAGTTCCACATCTTTTGAGAACGTCTGCATCGGGTAAAACACGCCGATGGCGTCCGCACACCCTTCCAGGACTGCCATAGGCACTGATCCCGATGTGTGGGCTATGCACCACGCTTTTCCTTTAAGTTTCTTAGCGGTTTCGGCGATTGCATCATCTTTGACAGCGATTAGGATTACATCGCTTCTTTCGGGCAGTCCTGTCAACATTCGGGATCCGATTAGCGACACGTCATATCTTTGCCTCGTCAATGCTTTGGCAAGATGTGTCCCCACATTGCCTGTGCCTACGATGGTTATGCGCCTTTTGCAAGGTATAAATCCGGTATTATTATCCATTACCTTATGTCAGTTGATTTGCGTGTTGATGTTGGTTATGCCATGAACATATTGCAGCCATCCCCATTGTCTGTCGGAGGTTGATTTCCACCAAAGGGTTTAGCCGGCCGTCATCGGTCGAGAGCATGTCGATTCCTGCCGGTCCGGAATAATATGGGGCTATTATCACGTCGAGTGCTCTTTTTTGAGCTGCGATAATATTGTCGTTCCAGAAGGGCGTGAGTCGGCATAACACGTTGCATATTGTTTCCTGAGAAGCTGCAACATTGCCGGAGTAGCGCCCTGACGAAGAGGTTTTAAACAGAGATAGTCCTAAAAAACGGGCTTTTCCGTTCTTGCATTCCCATTCCGTTGCAAAATCACCCGACCGTTTAAATGCTTTTTCCGCCAAGACTGATCCCTGTTTCCGTATGGCTCCCGAAATCCATTCTTCTACCTTGTCATGGCTCATATCTGCGGCATGAATCACTCCTCTGCCCGAACTGCTCCATGGCATTTTAAAATACGCATCGCCCTCTTGGAGAAGAAACTTCATCGCAGTTTCTACATCGCAGCATTCCGTGGCAACAGGTACGTTTATACCTGCAAGTGATTGCGAGAGGGAACGCTGCATTATGATGGAGGTGCGTCGGTGCGAAAGTTCGCGCAGTTTGTCGATTTCAGCCTCGGTTTTCAGCAATGGGGTAGGGATGCCCGTATCAAGCATCTTATGTAGCAGAGAATGGTTCCAGCCCCAGGGCTTGAATTCCACATTTTCTCTTCCCAATCCGGCAATGACCGAAGGAAGTTCTTTCAAAGTGACTATGGTCAGGCCGTTGCCGTCGATTGCATCGGAATATGGATTGGAGTCGGAATTGCTTTCGACGGCATCATCGACAACGATGTAATCTCCTTTTCTTGCAAAAGTAGCTGGAAAGAGCCGCATCTCGCGCTTGAACAGTGCAATCTTTTTAGGAGGGTTATAGTGTTTCCTTCCGCAGGCGAGGGCATAATCTGTCTCGGGATTGAAATAATGAAGCGCGATCGTGGTATTCTTCATAATTAAAAAAAGCCGGAATATGGTTCCGGCTTATATGTCATACTCCAAAAAAAACTATTTGAATCAATCATTGAGACGGTCTCTCTCTTTAGCCGGATTGGCAAAATAGAGTTTGTGCTCAATGTATTCTTGAGTGGCAATCAGAGTTGGTTTCGGCAATTTCTCGTAGAAGCGCGAAATCTCGATTTGTTCGCGGTTTTCCGAAACTTCTTCGAGATTGTCGGTAGAGGCGAATTCCTGGAGTTTTTTCTCAAGTTCTTTCTTCATCTCCACGGCAATCTGATTGGCACGTTTGCCGATGATGCAAACGGTTTCATAGACGTTTCCTGTCTGTTCAGCCATCGCGATCATGTCGCGGGTCACAGTGTTGAGCGGAGCGTTGGTTTTTTTATAATCCATGACGGAGAATATATGATTTAGATAAACTTTTTACATTAAAATTAATGAGGCGGAGGTTTTTATTCCTGCACGTGTTTGCGGGCAATCTCGTAGATGTTGTCGGCTTCGCGGCGGTTCTTTGAATCGGGATAGTTGTTGATGTAGGAAAAATATTCATCAACCACATCGCGATAACGGTCGGCCTGGCGTTCATTGATACTGAGCCTTGCCTCCTGATATTTGGCCTTCAGAATTAAAAGTTCAAAGTCTTCCCTATATTTTGAATAAGGGTATTCCTTAAGGGCATTCTGGGCTGTGATGATGGCGGCTTCGTAATTATTGCCGGTGAAATTCCCGAGGTTGTAATAAAGTTGGGCGTTTTGCAACTCTTTAAGAGTAAGTTTGTCTTGCATCTCAAAGATTGCATTCTGTGCAATCGTCACACGGTCGCTGTTGGGAAAATAATCGAGAAAACCTTGAAGTTCTTCGATTGCCTTTATCGTCTGGCTTTGGTCAAGCTGGGGATCGGGAGAATCGAGATAATACCCGTAGCCCGAATAGAATCTGGCGAGCTCTGCGAATTTCCCTTTCGGATATCTGGAATAATATGTCTTGAAATAGACTCCGGAATTCAGATAGTCCTTGTTTTCGTAATACGACATGGCGAGAAGGAACAGTGCTTCCTCACCATTCGGCCCTCCGCGCAGGGGGGTATAAATGGTTTCCAACACGGTGGCCGCCTGGGTGAACTTTCTTTTGTCGAAAGCGCGTTTCGCAAAGTCGAACCTATAATCCACGTCTTTGCTTTTAAGCACCTTGTTGTATTCTCCACAGGAGGAAAACAGTAGGAGGAGTGGTATGAAATATAAGAATCTACGCATCAATTTTTACGCTTTGAGGTGCAAAGTTAATAAAAAAATCCTTAAAGATGAAAAAATCGCGTCCATTCTTTAGATTTATTAAGAATTAAATGGTTCGCATCTATAGTTTGGAGAGGAAATGACTGGTGTTAGGAAATTTTTCGTTAACTTTGGGGCTTGAAAGTGTAATATGTTGTGGCGTTTCGTCTCAGATTGATGCGTGATGCCATTGATTATAAAATATAAGACATTGAAAGTAAACGGCAATCAGAAAAACGGTGGGGAAGGGTTCATAGCCCGCCATCCTGTTCTTGCGAATGTAATAGTTATCATTATCGTGGCTTTTCTCGGGCTTTGGATAGTGTTTTTGTCGCTTCAGCTTTTTACTAAGCATGGCGAACGCGACATTGTGCCGAAGGTCGAGAACATGTCATATACAGATGCCATAAAGGTGCTTCATGAGAAGGGGTTCCGTATAGACATCCGCGATTCTCTCTATAAGGAAGACGTAAAGCCCGGATATGTAATCGAGCAGTTTCCGAAGTCGGGGGCTTCAGTGAAGCCGGGTCGTAAGATATTCCTGTATATAAATGCCGTCCATCCCAAGGAGGTTGTGATGGACGATGACAACAATCCGGGCGACGATGCATTGAAAGGTTTCCCTTTCAGGCAAGGTATGTCGCGCCTTGAGGAGCTCGGGTTCAAACATATAAAAGTTATGACCGTGCTTGGCGAAAGCGACCGCATAGTAAAGGTTACGGCAAACGGAAGGGTTGTGAAAAAGACTGAAAAAGTGCCTGTCAATGCCCGTATCGTTGTGGAAGTGTCAGACGGTCGTCTCGGCGCCTTGCGCGATTCGTTGCAAGCTGAAGAATACGTGAGATATATCAACGAAGGAGATTCCGATTATTCCGAAGATATTCCGGTGGAAGAGCCTGAGGTTTCCGGGCAGGAGAATCCGGAGCAGGATGAAGACCCCGTTTTTATTGAATAACGTAACTACGATATGGCAGAAGCTGAAAGATTCACGTCTGATATTGACGACGGAATGGAAAACGATTCTCTCGAAGAACCTTCGTTCGTGACGGAGGACGGACAGGAAATGTATGAGCATTTCCGTTTTGTCGCCGACAAGGGGCAACAGATGATTCGGGTTGACAAGTTTCTTGTCGATAGGATGGAGAAAACATCGCGCAACCGCATACAACAGGCTGCCGATGCCGGCTGTATAATTGTGAACGGGAAACCCGCGAAATCGAGTTATAAGGTGAAACCGGGCGATGTGGTAAGCATCGTAATGGACCGTCCGAGATATGAATTCGAGATAATAGCCGAAAACATACCGTTGAATATAGTATATGAGGATGCGGATTTGCTGGTGGTTGACAAACCGGCCGGACTTGTGGTGCATCCCGGCCACGGCAATTATAGCGGCACTCTCGTCAATGCGCTCGCATGGCATTTTAAAGATAATCCGGATTATGATGTCAGCGACCCGCGTCTCGGTCTTGTCCACAGAATCGACAAAGACACCTCCGGGCTTCTGGTGGTGGCGAAGACCCCTGAAGCAAAAACGCATCTCGGCAGCCAGTTTTTCCATAAGACTACAAGAAGGGAATATGTGGCGGTAGTGTGGGGCGATTTCGATTCGGATTCAGGGACAATAGTGGGAAACATTGCCCGAAATCCTAAAAACAAACTTCAGATGGCCGTGATGGACGACCCGAACGTAGGCAAACATGCCGTTACCCATTTTAAGGTGTTGGAACGGTTCGGATATGTGACGGTTGTGAAATGTGTGCTCGAGACCGGTAGGACCCACCAGATTCGTGTCCATATGTTGAGTAAGGGCCATCCCCTTTTCAACGATGCCCGCTATGGGGGCGACCGTATTCTGAAGGGTACCACGTTTGCCAAATACAGGCAGTTTGTGGAGAATTGTTTCCAGACGTGTCCCCGGCAGGCGTTGCATGCGCGCACCCTGGGTTTCGTCCATCCGACCACAGGCGAAGAAATGGATTTCGAATCGGAAATCCCTGCCGACATGACCGCCCTTATTGATAAGTGGAGGTCTTATCGCAAGACTGAGTAATAAATATGGCGAGGCCGTAAAACTTTTATCATCGGTTGTTTTTAATTTCCGGAGTTTAGCATTAACTTTGCAAACGAGAAAGATTCCCCGTTTCGTTAATAGCATATTGCTTTGAGGGGAAATGAAAAACTGAAACATAATGAGTCAGCAAGAATATAATTTCAATGACATAGCACCATACGACGATTCCGAATTCCATGCCAAAATGGAGCAGCTTGTCAAGGAGCCGGGATTCCTTCATGCCGTCAACTATACGATGCCGCCAAAGGATGTGCCGTCGTTGATTGAGGAACTTCTCAAAATTGACAACAAGCATGATTTCCAGACGCGAATAATGTTCCCTTTCCTGGAGATGCTTGCTAAAACCACTACGTCGGGGATAACCCTCGGAGGGGTGAAATATCTGAACCCGTCGTTGAGTTACACGTTTATTACGAACCATCGCGACATAGTGCTTGATGCTTCGTTTCTCAATCTCGCTTTTCTCCGTCGCGGTTTCCCGACCTCGGAGGTGGCTATAGGCAACAATCTTTTGATATACGATTGGATTACTGACCTTGTACGCCTTAATAAGAGCTTTATTGTAAAGCGTAACACCGGTTTGCGCGAGGGTTTGGAAGCTGCCAAGAAACTTTCCGCCTATATCCATTATTGCATACTTGAGAAGCATGAGTCCGTATGGATTGCCCAAAGGGAAGGGCGTGCTAAAGACAGCAGCGACCACACCCAGGATTCTTTGGTGAAGATGCTTTCGATAGGGGGGCAGGGGCTTTTTATGGATAAGATAAAGGAAATCAACCTTATGCCTGTGTGCATTTCATACGAATATGATCCCAACGATTATCTAAAGGTAAAGGAATTCCTTATGAAACGTCGTAATCCGGATTATAAAAAATCACAGCGCGACGACCTCTTTTCTATGGAAACCGGGTTGCTTCAGTTTAAGGGAAAGGTGCATTTCCAGCTTACCCCCCGCATCAACAGCAAGCTTGACCAGATAGGTGATTTCGGCGACAATAACCGGGCTGCCAAACATGTGGGATGTCTGATTGACCAGGCAATCCACAGGAGTTATGAAATTTTCGATATCAATTACGTGGCATTCGATCTTCTGCACGATACCAACCGCTTTGAAAGGAAATATACCCCTGAAAAAAAATACGAAGTTGTTGATTATTTCAACAGGCAACTTGACAAAGTCGATGTTTCAGACGTTACTACAGAGGAGAGGGAATTCATGTGGCAGATGTTGCTGACGATGTATGCCAATCCTCTTCGCAACAAGCTCCGTTCCCTTTTGGGGGGCATGGAATGATCTGAAAAATCTATTATGAGATGAGAATCCCGTTGATATTGGCTGCTGTCTTATTGGTGGCGAGTGTTTTGATAGATTGGTATATCTGTCATGATATAAGGAAGTCCACCCGTCGTGGCGTATGGTGGAAAGTATATGGAGTGTCTGCCGCCGTATGTTGGGTTTTCCTTTTGGTGGTATTCTTTCTGCCGAAACGTTCGGAGTCGTCCGGGATAATCTCGTTGATGTGGATGCTGTATTCATATCTTACGGTTTATGCAGCCAAACTGGTGTATATGATTGTTTCTTTGGCCGGGAAACTGATACGGAAGTTAGGCAGATTCAAACTGAAATGGCATCCTGCCCAGTGGCTTGGATTGATTGCCGGATTGGGAATGCTTGCCGTCATGTGGATAGGCGTAGGCGTTACCCGGAAGACGATTGTGGTCAACGAGATTCAGATTGCCTCTCCAAAAGTGCCGCTTTCTTTTAACGGTTATAAAATAGCACAGATAAGTGATATTCATGTCGGCACCTGGGGCAATGACACGGTTTTCATATCGAATCTTGTTGATTCCATAAATTCGCTTCATCCCGATTTAATCGTTTTTACCGGTGATATAGTGAATCGAAAAACAGATGAATTGACTCCTTTCATCAACGTATTGTCAAGACTCAAGGCAAAAGATGGTGTTTTTTCAATTCTCGGCAACCATGATTACGGAGATTATGTGGATTGGTCGCGTATTGAAGACCGCACGGCCAATAATGAGCGTCTTGCACGAAATCAGGCGGAAATGGGATGGACTTTACTTAATAACGAGAAAAGATTTATTACCCGAGGCAACGACAGCATCATGCTTATCGGCGTAGAGAACTGGGGCGATCCTCCGTTCCCTGTTTACGGCGACCTTGAAAAGGCGCTCAGCGGGTCGCCTGATTCGGTTTATCATCAGAACGACATACGCTTCAAGGTGCTTCTCACCCATAATCCGGAACATTGGAATCAGGTCGTTTCTCACAGCACCAACATCGACCTTTCCCTTGCCGGACACACGCATGCCATGCAGATGATGATAGACCTCGGCGGTTGGAAATGGTCGCCAGCCCGCTATCGTTATGAACAATGGGGAGGAATGTATGAACGGCTTAACGACCACGGACAGCCCTCGAGGCTTTACGTTAATATCGGTGCGGGAGAAGTCGGTATGCCGGCGCGATTGTTCAGCGCGTATCCCGAAATCACTTTGTTTACGCTGGAGCATCAAGGATATTGACGACGATGGAAAGTGTTTCGGTGGTTTTAAGCCTAGGTTCCAATTTTGGCGAACGTAGAGAGAACGTTGCTTGCGCCATGAAATGGCTCTCGGAGATTCTTGATGGGGTAGTTTGTTCTGGAATATATGAAACCCTCCCGGTGGGCCATACCGGTACGAATTATTTCAATGCTGTTGTGTCGGGCCGTTTCAACGGTTCGGTCGATGAATTGAATTGCTTGTGCAAGGAATATGAAATGTTGCACGGACGTGACGACGAATCAAGAAAATTGAAGAGGGTGCCGGTGGATATCGACATTGTGATAGCCGGCGAGGAGGTGCTCCGTCCCCGCGACTACCGTTGCTCTTTTTTTAGAAAAGGTTATGTGATGTTGTCTGCACCGTCTTCAGTACTTTGAAGCACGATGGTATAGGTAAATACCAATGCCGAGATAAACCAGGTTGGGAATCTCCATTGCTATGAACGGGGTGGTGAGGCCGGAAATGGCAAAAGAACTGGTCACTGTCGAGAATAATATATAGCTGAAGCTCAAAGCGAGGCCGATGCCTATGTTGAGTCCCATTCCGCCCTTCGCTTTTCTCGAAGAAAGCGACATCCCTATGAGGGTGAGGATAAAGGCCGCTGCCGTTGATGCAATCCTTTTCTCTTTTTCTATTTCAAAAGCTTTGATGTTGGCAACCCCGCGTTCTTTCTGTTTCGCCACATATTCCGATAATTGCGGTGTGGTAAGGGTTTCCTGGTCGTTTACGGAAATCATAAAATCCCGTGGTTCGAAAGGGATGATGGTATCCATGCTGCTCCCTTTCGTAATCGTCTCTTTCATGCCGTCGAAATCGCGCGTCATATAGTCAGAGAGCATCCAATGATACATCCTCGTGGTGTCGTATCGTGCAATCGACGCCGTCGTGCGCGACACGAGTTCCTTGTCTTTAAAATGGTCCAGAGAGAATCGATAGCCGGTTTTGTTGCTGTTTTCAAAGCGTCCGATATAAGCCACTACGCCGGGAGCGACTTGGAGCTGTACGTTGACATTGCTTTCGACGCTTTTGTTTTTCACATATTTGTTGGTATATGCTATTCGTTTTATGTTAGTCGGAGGTATGAGATAATTATTGAGCACAAAAGTGCCGGCGGCTATGATGGCGGCCCCAATCATGTATGGGCGAAGCAACCGGGCGAAACTCACTCCGCTCGAAAGGATGGCTATTATTTCCGAATTCCCCGCCATTTTCGACGTGAAGAAAATCACCGATATGAATACAAAGAGAGGGGAGAGCTGGAGACCGAGGAAGGGAAGGAAAGAAAGGAAATAATCGAACAGGGTCTCCTTCAACGGTGCGTTGAGGAATGCGTCGAGCTTTTCGGTAATGTCGAACATAGCGATTACTGCAAGCATCAGCAATAGCGTCAGCATGAACGTGCCGAGAAACTGGCGCAATATATATCGGTCGAGAATCTGGAGCTTAAAAGGGTTTGCCATTTGGTGCCTTGGTTTGATGTTATAGCCTGCGGGTGACGCGTTCCGTCATTTGCGTCTTCCATGATTTGAAATCGCCGGCTATAATGTGTTTTCGTGCTTCTTTCACGAGCCAGAGATAAAACGCAAGATTATGTATGGATGCAATCTGCATGCCGAGAAGTTCCGAACTTACGAACAGATGGCGCACGTAGGCTCTCGAATAGACTTCGTCAACCCAGGCCGCTCCCCCTTCGTCGAGCGGGGCGAAATCGTCGGCCCATTTCTTGTTGCGCATGTTCATGATGCCGTTGCGGGTGAAAATCATGCCGTTGCGGCCGTTGCGGGTGGGCATCACGCAGTCCATCATATCCACGCCCCGGTCAATGGCCTCAAGGATGTTGGCCGGGGTGCCTACGCCCATAAGGTAGCGGGGCTTCTCTTCCGGAAGAATCTCGTTGACCACTTCAATCATGTCATACATCTTCTCGGTGGGTTCGCCCACTGCAAGGCCGCCTATGGCGTTGCCGTCAGCCCCGAGGTCGGCAACGTGTTTCGCAGCGTCTCTTCTGAGGTCGGGATAGACGCAACCCTGCACAATCGGGAAATAAGCCTGCGAGTATCCGTAAAGCCCTTCGGTCTCCTTGAATCTTTTCCAGCCTCTTTCGAGCCAGCGTTGGGTAAGCCCGAGCGATTTCTTTGCATAATCGTAGTCCGACGTGCCGGGAGGGCATTCGTCGAGAGCCATCATTATGTCGGCTCCGATAACGCGTTCGATATCCACCACACCTTCGGGTGTGAAGAGATGTTTCGAGCCGTCGATATGGCTTCGGAAATAGGCACCCTCTTCTTTAAGTTTTCTGTTGGCGGAAAGGGAAAAGACCTGGAAGCCGCCGGAATCCGTGAGAATGGGGCGGTCCCAGCCATTGAATTTGTGTAGGCCGCCGGCCTGACGTAAGATGTCAAGGCCCGGACGGAGATATAGGTGATATGTGTTGCCGAGAATTATTTTGGCATCGATGTCGTCGCGCAATTCCCGCGTATGCACCGCCTTCACGCTTCCCACGGTGCCTACAGGCATGAAAATGGGTGTAGGTATTGTGCCGTGGTCGGTAGTTATTTCGCCGGCGCGTGCTTTAGTGTCGGGGGCTGTAGCTTCTATCTTGAAATCCATTGTCGCGTAATTTTATGCAAAGTTAGTTCAATCGCATGTAAAACGCAAATTTCAATAAGAAATGTGCCTCTGTCATTATGCTGACAGAGGCACATCGTGGTAATTGGAATGCAACTTTATTCCTTACTTTATTTCTTATATGCGTGGCGGTATCCCTTTATTTTGTTCCAGCCGCCTCGTGTGAAATCGGGGAACGCTACCGGAGCCGAGCCGTTTTCGATTGAAATGGCGCTCAGAGGTGCCATCGCGCTCCACTCGGCGAGGTCATAGACGTCCATATCGAGCGGAAGCCCGTTGCGAAGGCAATACACGAGGCGATAATCCATGATGAAATCCATTCCGCCGTGGCCACCCACCTCTTTTGCCATGCTGCCTACTTCCGTAATGATGGGGTGGGTATATTTCTTGGTCAGGGCTTCCTGCTGTTCATCGGAAATCCAGGTATGGGCTGAAAGGTTCTCATAATCCGGCACGACGGTTGAATCCATCTGTTCCGGTTCGAAGGCATATCCGGAGCGCGGGTATTTGTTGGCGAAACCTTTCGTCCCCGTAAGCTGGTACATTCGCGAATAGGGTCGCGGGTTCATCACATCGTGCTGGATATGTATGGTTTTGCCGTTTTCGGTGCGCATCATGGTCATGGTGTGGTCGCCGTTGGCAAACGATTCAGGCTCCTTGCCGGTGGTCTCTTTGATGTATGCCGGGCCTCCCACAGCTTTTGTGTCCATAGCTACGAGCGTATTGATTTTGTCGCCGCGATGGATGTCGAGCAACTGACATGCTGGGCCGAATCCGTGCGTGGGGTAAACGTCGCCGCGGTGCTCGCGGTTGAAATCCATTCTCCAGTTGTTCCAGTATTCTCCCCAGAATTCCTTCAGGTTGTGGATATAGCTCCCTTCTGTGTGGAGTATTTCCCCGAAAAGACCCTGCTGAGCCATATTGAGGGTGTTGAGTTCAAAGAAATCATACACGCAGTTTTCAAGCATCATGCAGTGTTTGCGGGTACGTTCGGAAGTGTTGACGAGGTCCCAGATTTCTTCAAGTGAAGTGGCTGCCGGCACTTCTATAGCCACGTGTTTGCCGTTTTCCATGGCATAAAGACCCATCGGAGCATGTGTTTTCCAGTCGGTGGCGATATATACGAGGTCAAGGTCGTCGCGCTCCACGAGTTTTTTCCACGCTTCAGCATCGCCGTAATAGGCGGCTGCACGCGGATAATTCAATTTGTCGAGACGTTTCTGCGTGTCTTCCACTCTTGCGGAGTCAAGGTCGCATATCGCCACCACTTTTGCGCCGGGTATATACGTGAAGCGTTCTACGGCTTCAGGTCCTCTCATGCCGAGACCGATAAACCCTACTCGGACGGTGTCGAGCGGTTCGGCGGCGAATCCGAGCATGTCAGTCTGACCTTCGGGACGCTCCGGAACTTCGGTTTCAATCACCATTGACTGCGTTTTTTTTTCGCCGCATGCCGTCAGAATGCCAATCGTGGCGACAGCTATAATCAGATTTCTCAATTTCATGATATTTGTAGTTTGATTCTGTTTGCAAAAATATGGATATAACTTGAAATATACAAATTTATGGGGCTTAGGTTTGCGATTTTTGTGGATTACGATTAAATTTGTCGTCATGAAAGCGATAGAAACCATTTTGTCCGCCTTTAATCTTGAAGGAAAGGTGGAAAGTGTCGGCCCATTGGGATCCGGACTAATCAACGACACTTATCTCGTAAAGACCATTGGAAAAACTCCGGACTACGTTTTGCAACGCATCAACCATGCGGTTTTCAAGGATGTTGAAGGGATGCAGTCTAACATAGAGGCTGTCACATCCCATATCCGTGGTAAGCTTGCATCTGAAAACGTGATGGATATGGAAAGGAGGGCGCTTCGCTTTGTCTTGACTCGTGAAGGGGGCAAGAGTTATTTCTTCGATGGCGTGAATTATTGGCGTGTAAGCTTGTTTATACCCGACGCAGAGACGCTTCAGGAAGTTACGCCGGTTACTGCGCGTTATGCCGGCGAAGCCTTCGGACATTTCCAGAAAATGCTTTCCGATATCGATGGGGAACTGACTGAGAGCATTCCCGATTTCCACAACATGGAGTTTCGCATACGTCAGCTCCGTGATGCGGTGGAAAAAGATGCGGTTGGACGTCTCGGGGAAGTTGGCGGTTTGCTCGATGCAATATGGGAAAGGGAAGAGTCTATGTGTCGCTTCGAGATGTTGCACCGCGAGGGTTTACTCCCCAAGCGTATCTGCCATTGCGACACAAAAGTGAACAATATGCTTTTCGACCGTGATGGAAAGGTGATTTGTGTTATCGACCTCGACACCGTCATGCCGTCGTTTGTGTTTAGTGACTATGGCGATTTTTTGCGCACGGGAGCTTGTACGTCTTCCGAAGATGAGCCTGACCTTGACAAGGTCGGTTTCGACATGGAGATTTTCAAGGCGTTCACCGAAGGTTATCTTTCGGAAGCGAAGGATTTCCTTTCGCCAATGGAGATTGAACTGCTTCCCGATTCCGTCGCATTGTTTCCGTATATGCAAGCTGTCCGTTTCCTTACGGATTATATCAACGGCGACACATATTATAAGATTTCATATCCCGCACACAACCTTGTGCGTACACGAGCGCAGATGAGGCTTTTGGAGTGTATAGAGTCTGAAATGGAAACCATCAGAACCTTTATCGTCGATTTACACTGAATGAAAGTTGAAGTTTGAGAGTGTAGCATAGCCAGTAAAATTGTAGGGACATGCCTCCGGCATGTTTGATTAACTATCTGGTTTACAATCAAACATACCAAAGGTATGTCCCTACATAACACCGTTATAGATTAATTGTAACGGATATCTGTCTTTACTTGTGTGGCGGTTGCACTTTTCGGCACAACGTATGCCACACACCAAGGCTCCATGACGGCTGCAATACTTTTTTCAATCACAATCGAAATATACCAAGTTCCTTCGTGTTTTTTTATATCCTCGGTTATGGAAGTAATGTTGCCGTTGCTGGTTCCACGGCATACAATCAAATCCTGTTTCTTGAAATCAATATTGCATTTCCCTGCGTCGGCTTCATCTTTGAATAAACTTTTGTAGCCTGCAAGGTCTGTTATCACTTTTGCGCTTTCTTCTTCAAAGTCCTTCAGTTCAGAAACCTTAAGTTGATACTGAAAATGTTGCGAGTTTTCTTTATTGGAGCATGCGCCCATCAAACACACACATACCAAAAGAATCGTAAGGGCCTTGAGTTTTATATAGGATTTATACATACATGTTGACGATTGCCTCGTAGAGCTCCTGCTTGCCGGAGGTGGCTGCGGGTTCGGGCCGGTTCTTGGCGTAAGCCACGAGGTCATCAAGGGTAAGCTTGCCATCCT
>CAJUCW010000055.1 GCA_910585275.1 uncultured Muribaculaceae bacterium | reverse complement strand
ATTGTACAAAGAAAGATTGTACAAAGAAAGATTGTACAAAGAAAGATTGTACAAAGACGGATTGCACAAGAAAAGATTGTACAAAGACAAATTGTACAAAGACGGATTGCACAAAGACGGATTGCCCTAAAGGTAATAAGTAAATAAAGGCAATAAAAAATAAACTCGCTTGAAATTTCAAGCGAGTTTATTTTTGGAGGTGCCAACCAGACTCGAACTGGTGTGAACGGTTTTGCAGACCGGTACCTAACCACTCGGACATGGCACCTTTTTAAGTGCTTGCCTCTTCGGCTTTGCGAGTGCAAAATTAGACATTCTTTTTCAAACTACCAAATTTTTTCAACATTTTTTCGAAAGGAAACTCAATTCAAACGTCCAACACACTATACTGCAACAAAATAAAATCAACTATCAAAATACACTAAACCAAATTTTCTTCTACAGCACTTCGTCATTTATATCTTGCATAAATCTCCACCCCCTTCTGCTTGATACGGGCAATATCCGCAGCCTTATGCGGGTCAACGCCATATTTTTCCAAAGAGGGAACAACGACCTTCGTGCCCGGTTTTATTCTGTCGGGATGTCCGAGAATATCTTTGTTTTCCTCATATATTATCGGCCAAAGATTGAAATTGCCATAATGCTCCTTCGCCATAGTCGTAAGGAACCGTGTAGTAGAAATCGTGTCATACACCGGCTCGTCGGAAGGACGCGTTGGCACTTCCTCATTCCCGGTCGCCTCATTTAATGGAAGCGAGAGTGAATCAGACAACGAATCCGACACACCCTTTTCCATCGGGACTGTCTTTTCCAGGGTCTGCACAACCATCGCCACATCATCTTCCGAAGATACGGTCTCCTTATTTTCCATCCGTTCTCCTCCTAAATAAAAATAAAGGAGAGCCACCACCGAAGCAGCCACAAAACCCGCAAGGAATCCCCATACAAACCGGCGACCTTTACCTCTCGGCTCGCTTACATTTTCTACCTCATAAGAATCGGACTCAGATCCGTCAAAATCCGTTGTGGCAGATTTTTCATTTTTACCTTTTTCGTTGACGCTGACACTGCATGCCACGGATTTAGCGGCATCGGCTGTATCAGAGCCATACGCTTCCGAAGTGGCCTCATCCACAACTTCTTCATCAACCGATTCTCTCACAGCAGACTCCGATGCAGTTTCATCGTCGTTACCGGATTCCTCTTCTTCCGGCACTTCCAACAAAACATCCGTAGGAATATCGTCCGAAACTTCGACAGCCTCAAACGCCTCGAATGGAGAATTTACAGTCGTTGCAAGTTCCTTGGCGGCAACGAATACCACTTTCTTATGTCCCGGAATCTCATGCTCTTCACCCGTAGCCACATTTACGCTCTTGCGGGGTTCCATAGCAGCGAGTTTAAATGTGCCAAAACCTTTTATCCGCACGTTTTCTCCGTTTTCAAGTTCTTCAGACACAATCCTGAACAACTCTTTCAGAAAATCTTCACACAATTTTTTCTGCTTTCCCGTGGTGATGGCAAGCATAGCCGCAAGACGCGGCAGCGTTATCTTATTCTCCATTCCTGATACGTTGTTTCAACACCGGCGAAGGTTTAAAAGACAATACTATTTTCGGGGGTACAAGCAGACGCTTACCCGAAGCTGGGTGAACAGCCACCCTCTCCATACGTTTTCGCGGCTCGAATGTGCCGAACGCCGGTATAGAGATGCTGTCAAGTTCGGCACCGCATTCACCGACCACGGCTGATAGTCCGTCTATCAGCGAAATAACTGTGTCGCGAGATATATCGAGGTTTTTCGACAATGTATCTACCAATGTCTTGTTGTCCATATTAGTTCTTGCAATTTTCACAAAAGTAGAAAAAAAATCCCTTATTTCAAGCAATGCAATGCATTTTTTTCACCTTCCATAAAACTTTTCGCTAAAAATCACGTCATACAATTAAACAACAAAAACACATTTCTATCATGAATTTTTTCAAAACAATTACAGCGGCCCTTTTTGTGGCAATCGCAGTTCCCGCTTCCGCCCAGGTTCTTTACAAAGTTGAAGGCAACGGTCTCGAATCTCCTTCTTACGTTTTCGGCACCCATCACCTCGCCCCGATTTCAGTAATCGACCAGTTTGGTGCCAAAGCCCCTTATGAAAGTGTCTCCCAAGTGGTAGGGGAAATCGACATGACCCAAGACCAAATGGCACTCGTGCAGGCCATGCAGCCTCACATGATGGCACCGGCCGACAGCACTTTATCAAAAGTAATCGCACCGGAAGACTTCACCATAATCAGCGAAGAATTCAAGAAATGGGCGCCGATGCAAGGTATGGAACTATCCATGCTCGACATGATGAAACCAATGGCCGTAACCACCATGATAGCCGCTACAATGGCCCAGCAGGCCATGCCTGGCTTCAATCCCACCGAACAACTTGATTCCTGGTTCCAGCTCCAGGGCAAGAACGAAGGAAAAAAAATTATCCCCCTCGAGACCGTAGAGCAACAGGCAACCGTTCTTTTCGACAGCACCCCTATTTCCTACCAGGCGGAAGCCCTTGTCGAGCTCCTCAAAGACCCTTCCAAGGCTCTGGAAAACACCAAAGCACTTACCGAAGCCTACAACAACCAGGACCTCGACAAGATGCTCAAGCTTAGCGAAGACGAAGACGAGCATCCGGAATTTATGATTGCCCTCCTCGACAAACGCAACGCCGACTGGCTAACAAAACTTCCCGCCATCTTCAAGGAAGGACCTACATTCGTGGCTGTCGGCGCGCTTCACCTCGCCGGCGACAAAGGCATCGTAGAAGGCCTCCGCAAACTCGGATACAACGTCTCCCCCGTAAAATAATCACGGTAAAATAATTCCACAGAAATTGATTTCAACAGAAGGACGCGACAAAATCAAGATTGTCGCGTCCTTCTGCTACCATATCGGATAATTCAACCAAAGAGCGAGGGGGACTGTCATACAGGTTGCTTAGAACCCGAAAGAGAAGAAGATGTCGAGGCTCCCTGTGCCGGAGAAGATGCAGCGGAAGCCGGGGAGGAGGAAGCCGGAGGCATCATGGCGGAGGGCTGCGGCGATGCGGTCTGCTGCACGGGATATGCGGGGTTCTCCGGAGTGCCCGAGGCGTTGAAGAATGGATAAGGCATACCAAAAAGTACGTCGGGATTCTTGCCTGGGCTCATCCAGCCGTCTATAATGGTGTCGCGGCCTGAAGCACTCTCGTAGGTATAGAGATGGAATTTATACATCATCACGGCAATATGTTCGAACACCGAAGCCATAATGGCCTCATATTGCAACCATGCCGACGTGGCGGTGAAGCAATACACCTGTAGCGGTATGCCGTTCGCGGTCTGAGGCAATGTGGTGACAAAACAGAACCCTATGCCGCCGCTGTGGTCTATTTCAGGATTAGCGTCGAGCCATAGTTTCAGATAGGCGCGAAACACTCCAAGATTGCTTTCTATCGAACCGTCAACAAGCCCTTCGGGATTACTGGCATTGCAAACTTTGCCAGCAGCCCTTTGCTCTATTTTCTTTGCTATCCAATCTTTCAACAAAGGTATTTTCGAGAATTCATCAAGAAGCTTGTCATCAGCGGGAATTACGCTGTCGGCGTCTATCATATAGCTTCGCTGAACCCTGCGGGTATTGCTTTCCTGCATGGTGCGGTAATTGGTGAAACTTCCGCTTATAAGGTTGTAAGGCGGCACCGTCGTGATGGTTTTGTCCCAATTCTGTATTTTAACCTGATTGAGCGTCACTTCGAGCACCGTGCCATTTGCATCCGTGCCATGCACTTTTATCCAGTCGCCCACATGAAGCGAATCATTCTCCGACAGCTGCACGCCGGCCACTATACCAAGAATGCTGTCTTTGAATATCAACATCAATACCGTGGCAAACGCACCGAGTCCGGTAAGCAAAGCCCCCGGCGACTTGTCGAAGAGCACGGCGATAACGATGATGGCGCATATAATCCATACAATCCCTTTCGCCACCTGCACAAGGCCGTGCAAAGGCAGTTTCCTTTTGTTGGCACGCTCATCTATATGTATCCATAGCACTTCGAGAAAAACACAGACGGAATAGGCTATCACGAAAGCCATCCATATATACGAAAGACGGGAAAGCCACGCCGAAAGGGTTGCTCTTGAAGTGAGAGTGAACTGAATAAGAATAAGGAAAACTATGGGCGGTATTATGCGCGATGTTTTCGTGAAGAAATGCGCGTTGAGCAAACCCTTATAAAAGTCGTTCTGAATATGATCGCCTATCTTATAAACAATTGCCACAACAATCTTGCGTACCACATATCCCACGGCAACGGCAAGTAGAAAAACGAGAACTGCATAAACGAAATTGAACAGCGACACATTGTTCTCCTGTCCTATCAATGAAAGCATAAATCGGTCGGCATCCATCAGCAGCCTTGCGACCGCATACGATTCCTCCTGCGTATGCGTGGAAAAATCAACCTTCGGCACCGTATCAAGTGTGTGTGCAATGGTATTGTCCTGTGGAATCATATTATAATTATTTAAGGTGTGAGTTTATATCAGAATCCTCCTCAAAGAATCTTGAGGTATATATGAATTACAATCCACAAGCCCCAATAGTTCATATGCCGACACCGAAACCGATACTACCTCCACTTCAGTCCGACACTTTCATAAAAATCTGATAATAGCCTTATTAATCTTCGATTAACAAATTTTCACATTTAATTTTATCAAAAATTGCACACTCATAAATGCAATGTGCATAGACAGAAAAAACATGTTGTAAAACATAAAAACCGCGTATATTACTGAAACAGGCATTTTTAACCACTTACGTTTTATACTTTAATATTTTATTTAGAAAAAATAACTACAAAATATTAGGAACAGAATGAACTTAATTGTAACTTTGAAGACAACGGAAAGAGAAATCTTAAAAAGTTTTAAAGAATTATGGAACAGACATTAGTCATCCTTAAACCATCATGCGTAGAACGCGGTCTGCTCGGAGAAGTAATCGACAGGATTCAGAAACGCGGCATAATCATCACCGCGATGAAGATGATGCAGCTCGATGAAAAGATTCTTCGCGAGCATTACGCACATCTTGTCGAAAAGCCCTTTTTTCCCGAACTTTGTGCTTCGATGATGGCATCGCCTGTGGTATGCATGGTGCTTAAAGGTATTGACATTGTCAGTGTGTTCCGCAAGATGGTAGGAGCCACCAACGGTCGCAAAGCCGAACCCGGCACCTTGCGCGGAGATTTCTGTATGAGCGGACAAGCCAACATTGTCCACGCTTCCGATTCTCCTGAAAACGCACTAATCGAAATCAACAGATTCTTTAAACCGGAGGAAGTGTTTGACTATACTCCATCCAACCTGTCTTTCCTTTACGCAGACGACGAACTTAACCAATAAAACCGGATATCAACCTCCTTCTTAGAGTGTGTCTGAACCGACCCACTCTTAAAACTCAAGAAAGAAAATGAATTTAATCAAGAAAATATCGGTGCTGACAATCATGACAGCTTTCGCCGTTTCAGGATTATCCGCACAGACAATCAAAAGCAAATCGCCTCACTCCGACGCCCACAAGCAGCTCCTCGCAAATCAAGCAAAAAGCAAAGACCAGATAAGATTGGTGGAGAAAAACACTTTCATCGACCTTATAGATGACATCGAACCCGAACCAGACATCTTTACCGAGGGATGGAACAGCAAATCCGTAAACCCGTTTAAAGAATCCGATGTGCCTGACACCAAGCTAATCGACGTCACCGGTTATTTCATGCCCGTACCGGGGAGGGTAAATTCAAATTACGGCTACCGTTCGAAATTCGGACGCATGCATAAAGGCATTGACCTCCACATAAAAAGCAACGACACGATCTACGCCGCTTTTGACGGCAAAGTCAGGCTTACAAGCTATGAGGCGAGAGGCTTTGGGAACTATATTATTCTCCGTCATCCCAACGGACTGGAAACTGTTTATGGGCACCTCAACAAATCGCTTGTAAAACCCGACGAAGTGGTTAAAGCAGGCGACCCGATTGGACTTGGAGGAAGCACGGGAAGAAGCACCGGTCCCCACCTGCATTTCGAAACCCGTTTTATGGGATACGCCATCAATCCGGCTGCGATTTTCGACTTCGCAAACCACACCACCCACACTGACACTTATCTCTTCGACAAGAAGACATATACGAAGGCCCGCAACTTCGCACCTTCGGGAAAATATGCCAAATCGGAAAAAGAGAACCCTTACCGCGCTGCAGATTCGGAAATCGAGAGCTACACCGTCAAGAAAGGCGACACTCTTTCCTCTATCGCCAAATCCTACGGACTCTCTGCCACTTCTCTCAGAAAAATCAACGGAATGTCGAATTCCGATATGATAAAAGTGGGCCAAGTGCTTAAGTTGAAATAACAAGCGCCACGCCAATAAAACGATAAAGTAATCGGGCTCGCCTGTCAGTGACAAGCAAGCCCGATTACTTTATCAATATCTATGCCAGTAGCGACGCAACTATAAATCAAAGTTTCGACGCTTCATTATAGGCACATCTTATCATACAGAGCTTTTGAAGCAGCTTTTCCATTTCCGAAAGCGGAAGCATATTGGCACCATCGCTTTTGGCAACCGACGGATTCCTGTGTGTTTCCATGAATACCCCGTCGGCACCGGCAGCAAGCGATGACATCGCTACGGTGGAAATAAGCCCCGGGAGACCTCCTGTAACTCCAGCCGCCTGATTGGGTTGCTGGAGTGAATGAGTGGCATCAATAATAACCGGACACCCACATGCCTTCTTTATTTCCGGGAACGAACGCATGTCAACAATCAAATCCTGATAACCGAATGTGGTGCCCCGTTCAGTGACCGCAACATTACCGTTTCCGGCATCCCTCACCTTCCCTACCGCATGCGCCATTGCCTGAGGAGAGAGAAACTGCCCTTTCTTTATGTTTACAAATTTGCCGGTCTTTGCAGCAGCCACAAGCAAATCTGTCTGCCGACACAAGAAGGCAGGAATCTGAAGGATATCTACACACTCCGCCGCCATTGCAGCCTCTTCCGGAAGATGGATGTCTGTCACGACAGGGATTCCAAAAGTATCCCTCACTTTTTCAAGCACCCTCAGCGCTTTCTCGTCGCCAATGCCCGTGAACGAATCGATACGACTACGGTTGGCCTTACGATAACTTCCCTTAAAAACATAGGGGATGTCAAGACGCTGCGTAATTTTTATCATCTGTTCCGCTATGTCGAGGGCCATGTCTTCTCCTTCGATTACGCAAGGTCCTGCAAAAAGGAAAAAATTATCGTTTTCGCTCGATTCGAGATATTTCCTTATATCGTTTGTCATAATCTGTATTTTTTAATGGATAATCATTTCGCATCAATCTGGTTGATTATGTGCACTGCTGTCACGCCGTAGAGTGCGGCTGTTTCAGTACGCAGCCGGCTCTCTCCGAACGTCACTGCAGTGAAGCCACATGATTCGGCATGAGCAACCTCATCCGGAGAGAAATCTCCCTCAGGGCCTATCATTATGACCACAGGCTTTCCCGGCTTGCAACTCCTTGTAAATTCACAACGTGGACGCGATTCGTCACAATATCCGAAAAACTTCTGGACATCCGTACCAACCGACTCCACAAACTCATTAAAGCCCGTCACCTCTTCCAGTTTGGGAAGCACTCCTTTAAGACTTTGCTTCATTGCAGAAACCATCACTTTCTCAAGGCGCTCAAGTTTCATCACCTTTCGTTCGCTCCGGCTGCACTTTATGAGCACAATCCTGTCTATACCTATTTCCACTGCTTTCTCAAGCATCCATTCCATGCGGTCCGAATGTTTGGTAGGCGCCACCGCCAATGTAATCTCCACTCCCCAATGATTAGGGACTTCCTCAAACGATAGAATTTCCACCGCAGTATGCTTGGGATGCGCCTCTACAATCCGACATCGGAAACGCCGCCCTTTTCCATCAACCGCCGCCAACTCGTCGCCCTCTTTCATGCGTAGCACACGGCAACAATGAGCAGAATCAGATTCAGGCAGCAACCCGGTAGCCTCTATGTCTGGTGCATAAAACTGTATCATATTTTTTCTATTGTCATTCCGCCTCCGTCAGCACTTTCAGCCTGAGATATTTCCCTCGACGATATTTCCTTCTCACCGGCTTCTTTGTCATGGAAACAAATCCAGAACAATGCCGCCATTACAAGGGCATACCCCGCAAATATATACCATGACATGCGCCAACCCTCAAGCTGCACTTCGACGGGGTCGGTAGCAACCACATTATGATTGACTATCGCCATCGCACACAGCGTACCGATCGTAGCGCCAAACCCATTTGTCATAATCATAAAAAGTCCCTGGGCACTACTCCGGATTGACGGGTCGGTCTCCTTATCGACATAAAGGCCTCCACTTACGTTAAAGAAATCAAAGGCAATTCCATAAACGATACACGACAAAACCATCAGCCACAAACCGTCACTCGGATTTCCGATTCCGAAAAAGCCGAATCTGAGCACCCACGCAAACATCGACATCAACATCACCCCCTTTATGCCGAAACGTTTAAGGCAGAAGGGTATCAGAAGTATGCATAGGGTCTCGCTGATCTGCGAAATGGAAATCAGAGCATTCGCATTCTGCGCCGCCCAAGCTCCGGCATACTGCGGAATCTCCTTAAAGAATGTGATGTAAGGATTGGCATAGCCGTTGGTTATCTGCAGCGACACACCAAGCATCATGCTGAAAATAAAAAACACCGCCATCCTTTTCTGCTTGAACAATGAAAAGGCCTTGAGTCCGAGACGGTCAATCAGGCTTCCCGACTTGCAGCCCTTGCTTACGGGGCACTCCGGCATTGTCAGGGAATAGACCATCATAACCATACTGAAAACTGCCGACACAAAAAGCTGCATATACGACGTCTGGAAAGTGGAACCTTCCGGCCCGGCAAAATTCACAAAAAGCATGGCACATATAAATCCTATCGTGCCGAAAATCCTGATAGGAGGAAAATCTTTCACAGTGTCGAGCCCGGCCTTGGTCAGCGCATTGAAAGCCACTGAATTATTGAGACCTATGGTCGGCATGAAAAAAGCCACCGACACGGCATACAAAGCAAACAGAGGGGCGAAACCAACTGCCTCTGCCGACATGCAATAGAAACCGGCAAGAGCCATGAATACTCCGGCAATGAGATGGCACAGGCTCAACATCTTCTGCGCCTGGAGCCAACGGTCGGCAAGGATACCTATCACAGAAGGCATAAAAAGCGACACAATCCCCTGCATGGCATAAAACCAACCGATTTGGTCGCCAAGACCGTTTTTAAACAAAAAATTGCCAAGCGAAGTCAGATACGACCCCCACACGGCAAATTCAAGAAAGTTAAGAACCGAAAGACGGATCTTAAGTGAATCTTTTGATGACATTATTTTGATTTTACAAGGTTTCTGGATTCAGCGACGTTTCCAACGCTCTGGAATAACATCTTTCCCGCAAATTTAATTATTTTTCCTGAATCTCGAAACGTATGCCCCGTTTTATTTTCCAAAGGCAAGCACTCATAAGATGTTTAAAGGCCAAGAAAACGGCCTCGCGAAAGAATTCTTATAGTTTCGGAATCGCACTCCGCAAACATTTCCATCTGGATTTCATGTTTCCATTCCCGGATGTACTCTTCAGTAGTGTCGCAATACTCCGCAAGCGCTTCGTCACTTCCATTTATTACCACCCCTTTTGCACCCGGCTCAGTAAGCACACACACAAGTTGCCTCACTCTTGAGTTTATGGTGCCGTTGCAATAGCGTTTTATCGCGTCCACAGGACGTTGTGCCCTCAAAGAAAGATAGTTGAAAAAATTCAACATATATATATTATCGGAATGGAGCAGATTGATATACTGCTCTTTGCTGAACTCCATTATACTTGTTCTCGTCACCGCCACTGCCCTATAGGGATAACCAGTGTCAAGTCCGAAAAGTCTGTCGGCGCCAAGGACCCTCCCGAACCCTGCGCGTTCCTCAACGGTGACACCCACATCTTCAAGCCGGTGGATAATGTTTACCTCCCCCGATATTACAAACCTGACCATGCGGACCGACTCTCCGATATCCGCAAGAATCTCCCCTCCGTTATAATTGCGGAAGCCGATATTGGTTTTTTCAAGGAAAAGCGAGATATGGTCTTTTCCAACTCCCTTGAAGAGCGGAAGGTCCATAATCATCTCATACATCGTTGCCATAGAATGTATTAATTAAATTCTACCTGCTTACGGGCAGGCAAATGCGAATTGAGAGAGAAACAACACTACCCTTTTAACACTTATAATGTTAAAAAAGTTAAGCATCTCCCTATTTTTCTTTTAAAACCGAGTAAAAAAAATCGCAGTCGATAAATATCGACTGCGACTCTGTAGCGGGACCGAGAATTGAACTCGGGACCTCCGGGTTATGAATCCGACGCTCTAACCAACTGAGCTATCCCGCCTTGTCAAGAACTCTATCGTTCCGTTTTGCGAGTGCAAAGTTAGATATTTTTTTTTAAACTGCAAAATCATTTTTAATTTTTTTCAACGCTTTTCATCAAGTTTTCCAACAGCCCACTTGCATATTTCTAATATTCAATTCGATGCAAATTTAAGTTTTTTCCATATTCTTTTCTTAAAACCAAGCAACCCTGCCGACACAACAAACGACATAATCGGAGACAAATAATTAAACACACAATAGGGCGCATATAAAAGAGTCGATACGCCAAGCACTGCCGATTGGGTAAGCCCGCATGAATTCCACGGAATTAGTACGGACGTAACCGACACGGAATCTTCAAGAGTGCGGCTCAATATCTTTTTGTCATACTCTTTCTTTTCGTACACATCCCTGAACGTATTCGCCCCGATTATCAGGGAAAGATACTGGTCGGCCGTGAAGCTGTTGAGCAAAAGACCGCCACAAACCGTAGATCCTATTATCGAACGACGCCTCTTCAAATGTTCCGTCACATATTGCGATATGGTTTCCAACATCCCGGTTCCTATCATCACTCCTCCGAACATCATGGCGCTTGACACAAGAAAAATCGTCGGCAACATTCCCAACACTCCGGAAGTTGATGCCAATTCATTGAATGCGGCGTCGGAGGTTTCGAAATGGGCGCCGCCCCACAACACGCCAAAGAACGACAAATCTATTTGAATCTGAGGTTGGAAAGCTATTATGGACACCACCCCAAGCAAAGAACTGACCGCAAGAGTGACAATCGTGTTGACTCTAAAAGCTATCATTACAATAGTTATGGCAGGCACAAAAAGAGAAAGCGGCGTCACGTTAAACTCTGAGTGCAGACTGTCGAGCATAGAGCTATGCCCCGAAACGAAATCGACAGGAGTCCTCGTCAATCCGGCCACCATAAAGACAGATAGCGCTATTAGCATGGAAGGCACCGTTGTGAACATCATATAACGAATATGGGTAAACAAATCTACCCCGCAACTGCTCGACGCCACGACGGTAGTATCGCTCAAAGGGGAGACTTTATCGCCAAAATAAGCCCCCGAAATCACAGCGCCTGCTATCCATGGCGCATCATATCCCATCATACCCCCTATTCCCATAAATGCAACTCCAACCGTGGCTATAGTAGTCCAGGAACTTCCTGTAAAAATGGAAATACACCCACACACCATGCAAACGGAAACAAGAAAGAACATGGGGTTTAAAAACTGAAGGCCGTAATGAATAAAGGTAGGCACTATCCCCCCAAGCATCCACGTCGTGGAAAGCAACGCTATACAGAACAGTATAGGCAACGCGGGCAAAATCTGACGTGAACTCGCCTTCATGCCACAAGTGAGCCGAGCCATGTCCAAGGAAGGCAAACTCAACAATAAAGCCAACACCGACGCGCCAAGTAAAACAAACGGTCCGTAATCACTGACCGAAGACGCACCTTTCGCCACTATTAGCACCACAAGGGCAACCAAAAGCGACGCCACTGGAAGCACCGAACAAATTAACGTGGGTTGTTTTTCAAAAAAAATATTACGTTTCAATTTTCTATCAAATTAAATAATACGCTTCATCAGTTTGCAAATTTACAAAAAATCGCAATCATCCTACAACCGTTTGCCGTTAAAAATAATCAACAAATACATTTTTAAATTAATCATCGATGATAAAATTTCTTAACTTCACTATAAACTCAATGGAGATTGAACCACATCTGAAGTTTTTTTCCTAATTTTGCAAAACGAAGTTGCTTAAACTTTCTCCTTTTCAAAATTTCATCAGATTATTTGAATTGATTTTTAGTTTTGAAGAGGTGGCGTTAACCAACAGAATTGCAGATGAAAGTTTTAAGAACCTCATCTTTCCATCATAATCATCAATACAATCTCGTAGCATCCTTTGAAACTTTTAAGACACGACATACACGTTAATAATAAAGGAATAGGTTTCCTTATGGCAATTCTTTCTTTGACATTGCCAACATCATGCTTCACGGGGGTGGAAAGCACAAAGAAAATTTCTTTGTCGCGAGATGACCGAAAAACCATACAACCCTCGGAAGAAGAGATTTTTTTCCGCCCCGTAGCTGCCGACCCTTTGGCAAAATGGGAAACCAAACGTCCTTTTATCGCCGCCGACAACCGGACTTTATTAATTTTTGACCAACAAGGATTACCCATAGATCCCGATGTGGTAAACCTCGGAGGGAAAACCTTGCTCTACGAAGGTCTTGAATCGAGAATTGCCCCCGACGGCACCAACGATGCCGTGATTGTTTTCAGCTGCGGAGACATGACATTGCGCCACAACACCGGAAAAGACATCGCCGTTGCCATGGAATCGGTCACAAGCGATGCCATCCCAATGATGATTGACCTTAAAATGATTGACTCTGCGAGAAATCTTTTATTAGGAAAAACTCTCTGGACACGTTCCCCTCTTTGGTATGACGCCAACGGGGAAAGGATTCCGGGCAAAAAATATGTGCCGGTCACGGTCATAGCCGTTGAGCCCGGATCGCTCGTATTTCCCATTAAAGTGAAATTCAAAGATGACAACGGCAACGAAGCCTGGGCATTTATGAATTTCGGCAATTCCGGGAAAGAGAGCAGATCATTTGCCAACGTCTTTTATATTACAGACCTGCGCCGTAAGTTCCCCGCAATTGAAGACGATGTCTGGAGTTTGATTTGTTCCGGGAAAGTGCGCGTCGGAATGACAAAAGAGGAATGCAAACTTTCACTTGGCAATCCTCAGGAAGTGAATTCCGGACATGACTACTCACAGACTCTCGACCTCTGGCATTACGCTGACGGCACCGTCCTCTGGTTTGAAGACGGCATTCTGACAAAATTACGCCGATAAATCAATTTTAAATAAAAAAGCACCACGATGTTTGAACACGATAAAGACCTCACTTCCCTCACCACTTTCGGCATCCCTGCCAAAGCATCCCTTTTTGCGGAGTATTCTTCCGAAAAAGAGCTTTTAAAGATTTCTCGTACCGACGAATTCATCAACAACGAGGTGCTTCACATAGGAGGAGGAAGCAACCTTCTATTTGTCAACGATTTCAACGGGCTTGTGCTGCATTCCGCCATACGTGGGATAGAGCGTTACGACAAAAACGGCGAGACCGCATATGCAATCGCCGGAGCCGGCGTGAAATGGACGGATTTCGTGGAATGGTGCATAGAGTCGGGACTTGCAGGCGTGGAAAACCTTGCAGGGATACCCGGCGAAGTCGGAGCCGCGCCGGTTCAGAACGTAGGTGCCTACGGAGTCGAAGCAAAGGATGTGATTTTCTCAGTGAAATGCTTTGACACTGTGACGCGCGAGACAAAGACATTCAAAAACGAGGAATGCAATTTCGGCTACCGCGACAGTCGGTTCAAGCACGAATGGAAAGGACGCTATATAGTACTGCAAGTAAGCTTCAAGCTGACACCTTCAACACTTGCCGCAAATCTTGAATACGGACCGCTTAAAGCCCTGGAAAGCAAGCTTGGGCACACTCCTTCCATAAGGGAAGTGGCGGACGAAGTCGTGGCCATAAGAAACACAAAACTCCCCGACCCTGCCGTGACAGGAAGCGCCGGCAGTTTTTTCAAAAACCCGGTTGTCAGTAGATATTTCTACGAGGAAGAAATGCTAGCCGTTAATCCGGACGTGCCATGCTATTACGTCGATGAACACCGAGTGAAAATACCGGCAGGTTGGCTCATTGAACATTCCGGACTGAAAGGACTTAGAATAGGCGGGGCTATGGTATATCCACACCAATGTCTTGTGATTGCTAATTCAGGAAACGCTTCCGCTTCCGATGTCACGCGCCTCGCAGACAGAATAATCGACACCGTGCGACGCAAAATGGGAATAACGCTTCATCCCGAAGTGAACTTCATCGACACGTCGATGGAAATTACAATTCTTGGAAGCGGAACATCAAAAGGAGTCCCCGAAGTGGGATGTGCATGCAAATTATGCCGTTCCCCTTACGTTAAAGACAAACGTCTTCGCGCCTCCGCCCTTGTCAAAACCCACGGAATGGATATACTCATCGACGTATCGCCGGATTTTCGCGAGCAAGCCTTGAAAAACGGGATTTACCAGCTCGACGCCGCCTTAATCACCCACAGCCACTATGACCACATGGGCGGCATCGATGACCTCCGTCCGTTTTGCGCGGAAGGAGATTTCCCGATTTATCTTAAAGAGGATGTGCTTCTCGACCTCAAACGTCGTTTAGACTATTGTTTCAGAGAGCAGCGCTATCCCGGAGTACCCGGATTCGCCACACGTGAAGTGGCCGACATGCCTTTCTTTATCAACGGGTTGAAAATAATCCCCATTTCCGTAATGCACGGCAAACTCCCCATTTTGGGATACCGCATCGGAGATTTCGCCTACATCACCGATGCCAAGACCCTACCCGACGAGGAACTTGGCAAGCTTGAAGGCTTGAAAGTACTTGTCGTCAACGCTTTGCGTCCAAGGAAGCATTTCGCACACATGTCGTTTGACGAGGCAGTGGAATTTATTGGCAAAATAAAACCGGAAGAAGCCTACCTCACCCATTTTAACCATGAAGCAGGATTCCATCATGACCTTGAATCTAAATTCGGGCCTCATATCCATCCATGCTACGACGGATTGAAAATTCGTATCCTTTAATAGCATGCATCCTGACCACGGTCATAAGGAAGCTTCCTTCATTCTCTCGGCGTTTTCGGCAATCGTGAGCCTGTCGATACACTCTTGGATGTCGCCGTCCATAAACGCAGCCAGATTATAGACTGTGTAATTGATGCGATGGTCGGTCATACGTCCCTGCGGGAAATTATAGGTTCTGATTTTTGCCGAGCGGTCGCCGGTAGAAACCAATGTCTTTCGCCGCTGTGCTATATCGGCGAGATATTTTTCACGTTCACGGCTATATATATAAGTGCGCAGACGTGAAAGGGCTCGCTCTTTGTTTTTGGGCTGGTCGCGGGTTTCAGTACATTCTATAAGGATTTCGTCTTCTTCGCCGGTCACAGGATTCTTCCAGACGTAGCGGAGCCGAACCCCGGATTCCACTTTGTTAACGTTCTGACCTCCCGCACCACCGGAACGAAACGTATCCCATTTGATGGCGCCCTCGTTGATTTCCACATCAAACTCTTCCGCTTCAGGAAGCACGGCCACCGTAGCGGCGGAAGTATGCACCCTACCCTGCGTCTCCGTGGCCGGCACACGCTGCACCCGATGCACTCCGCTTTCATACTTCATGACGCCATAAACACCGTCGCCAGTGAGATTGAAACATATTTCCTTATATCCACCCGATGCGCCCGGACTGATGGAAGTAACCTCAATCGACCATCCTTTTCTCTCGGCGAATTTCTGATACATTCTGAAAAGGTCGCCGGCAAACAATGCAGCCTCATCACCTCCCGTGCCACCACGTATCTCGACTACGGCATTCTTGGCATCCTCGGGGTCGGCAGGCACAAGAAGCATCTTAATTTCCATCTCCACATCCGGGAGTTTTTCCTGATTCCTGTCAAGCTCCTCCTTTGCCATCAAGCGAAGTTCTTCGTCATCTTCGGAAACGAGAAGCGTCTTGGCCTCTTCCACCCCGGAAAGCAACGCCTTATATTCATTTGCCGCCTTGAGAAGAAGTTCAAGGTCATGATACTCCTTGGTCAGCCTTACATAGCGCTTCTGGTCGGCTATGACGGAGGGGTCGGTAATAAGCGTCGAAACTTCCTCGAATCTTACGTCAAGGCCCTCGAGCCGGGCCAAAAGGGGATTATCTTCCATATTTATATTCTCTAAAAAACATGCAAAATTACAAAATATGGCTGAAATAATTGCGAGTAAAACAAAAAAGTAGTAACTTTGCACCCGCAAAAGCCCCACGGCACCCTGCCGGGACCGGAAAGGCCAAGCATCAAACAACAATAAACCTAAACAAATCAACCGGCAAGTTTTATGGCAACAAAAATCAGATTGCAGCGTCACGGCCGCAAAGGCTACGCTTACTATCCTATTGTAGTCGCCGATAGCAGGGCACCACGAGATGGTAGATTTATTGAAAGGATAGGTTCCTATAATCCGAACACTAATCCTGCTACAATAAGTTTAGACTTCGACCGTGCTTTGTATTGGGTAGAAGTAGGTGCGCAGCCTACCGACACAGTTCGCACAATCCTCTCTAAAGAGGGTGTCCTTCTTATGAAGCACCTTCGCGGAGGCGTTAAGAAAGGCGCCTTCAACGAAGAAGAGGCACAGCGTCGCTTCGACGCTTGGAAGCAGGCCCGTGAAAAAGAGGCAAATGCAGTTCAAGCTAAGAATGATGCAAAAGCTGCTGAAGACGCAAAAGCCCGTCTTGAGGCAGAGGCTGAGAAAAACCGCATCAAAGGCGAGGCAGTGGCCAAGAAGAAAGCTGAAAAGCTCGCTGCCGAAGAGGCTGCTGCCAAAGAGGCTCTCGAAGCTGAGGCCGGCAACGCCGAAGCTGCCCAGGAAGCAGCAGAATAAATTTCTGCATTATTTAACGCAGAAATTTGCAAGGTTAAAAAATTATGCTTAACTTTGCACCGCAAAACAGAAAAACCGGGAAATAATTCCCATATTTCCCGGTTTTCTTATGGCCGATTAGTGTAGCGGTTAGCACGCCACCCTCTCACGGTGGAGACTCGGGTTCGAGTCCCGGATCGGCTACTTTATTTCTTTTTAGACTAACCGTCATCATGGCCGATTAGTGTAGCGGTTAGCACGCCACCCTCTCACGGTGGAGACTCGGGTTC
>CAJUCW010000054.1 GCA_910585275.1 uncultured Muribaculaceae bacterium | reverse complement strand
CAGACACGATCCATTTTAAGCTTGAATAATCAAGCCATTAACTGAATATCCCTATTTAGCGATATGCAACCGTTCAGAATTTGTAGATGATAAGAATTTTCTCAACTTTCCGGACAAACCATATCAATCTTAGTCATGTTTTTTAATCACACAACACCATATACAGGAACTCCTGGCAAATAATAAAAAGGGAAAGGGATGTGTCTCGAGACACATCCCTTTCCCTTTTTATTAACCAACTGTTCTATGGATTAAATCAATACTTTGACATTAAACTCATTGTTTGTCAGAGAAAATCACAATACGGTTCCAGTCATTTGTTGAATATGGCTGAACATCAGATCCGTCATATTTTACTACGAGACGGTTGGGATTGATTCCGTATTTCTCGGTCAGCACTTTATACACAACCTCTGCCCTCTTCTTGGAAAGCTGCATGTTGTATTCGCTTGTACCGGTATCTTTGTCGGCATAACCGCCGATTACAACTTTCTGGTCAGGATTAGCCTTCATCCATTGTGCCATATTGTAGATATTGACTTCTTCCGTAGGCATGATTTCCGAAGAGTTGATTTTGAATCTAACCGTAGAAAGAAGCGGAATGTCGGGACAATCCTTCTCAACAACTTCTTTTACCGGAGGACGGTTCTCAAGAGCTGCAATTTCCTGAGCCTGGGCAAGATTCTCGGCCCTAAGCATGTTCACCTCGTTGTTCATGCTTGCCAACGACGCCATGGAAGCGCACTCATTATAAGTATCCCATGTGCGTCCGCCTATATTGAAGTTGAAACCGCCAAGACATGCCACGTTCGCTTCAATCGGGCTGCCATATGCGCAACCGTTCCAGTTGTCGCCATAGAACGAAGCCCTTGCCTCTGCAAAGAAATCGACATACTTGCACAGACGGAAACGAAGCTGGAAGCCTGCCGTCACAGGAAGGTTCCATGAGCTTGTACGAACTTTCTCGCTTGAGCCTCTTTCTATATTGGAGGCAGCCGCCGGATTTCCATGCGTATCCTTGATATGCCACGTGTAATCACCGCCAAGTCCGATAAAAGGAATCACGCTGACCACACGGTCAGGATTTACCCCGGCAAGGCTGTTGCACATATCCCACATAAACTCAAGATTGAGATTGACATGGCGTGCGCTCACCCAGCCGTTGTTTGGAGCGGTGGGATTATTCCAGTGAAGCACACCCCCGAGGGCGTTCAAACGAAGACCCATATAAGGAGAGAACCAATGGCCCACACCTACATTGTAAGCGACGGTCATATTTTTGCGATATACATCCGTACCCGGAGATTTGACACCATTCACGCCTCTCTCTACAAAAGGCTGGTTGATGCCTGCGCCAAGCTGGATAAACCAATTGTCGCGCCAACTCTGATAGTAGCGGTTGGTATCGTCGCAATTAAACTCAGTGACTGCGACCGCATCCTCTTCGACTACGTCCTGTGCGTTCATGTTCGGAGCAAGTGCAAAACTCCCGGCACACAGAGCCATTAAACAGTAAAGATTTTTAGCTTTCATAATTAAACTTTTTTAGAAGTATATTGAATGATTGATTTTATCTAAATAACATTTAGCATTTTTTTTGGTTCAAAAAAATGAACCACTCCATTCGTACTATCACTAAAAGATTAAGAATGCCCGACATAACACAACAGGTGGCAACACCTCTATAATCTTTTAATTTTCAACTCATTTTGATTTTTCCATCTTTTTCACTAACTTCGCATAATTATGAAGAATATTTTTGCGCGCCACAACACCATGCACTGTAATGAAAACGCGTTGCCGATATAAAGTAACAATCGAAGACGAATCCCGCCTTGAAACTGTGGCGGAATTCTCAACGACTCCCGTCAGATGGTTTATGTTGGGAGGGATTGCTGTATTGGTTATAATGGCGGTCGGGGCTATGGTCTTGTCGTTTACACCCGCTCGCAACCTTCTTCCCGGCTATCTCAAAGAATCGGAACGCACCGCCAACCAAATGCAATTGCTTCGGCTCGATTCCTTGAAAATGGCATATGAGACCAACTCCGCTTTCCTCGACAATATCATGAATGTGCTCAATCCCGTCACAGCCTTACGTCAGGACTCCGCCGTGTCGTCGGCCACGGTTCCGCTTTCCCCTGATTCGCTTTTGCCTACTTCTCAAGAGGAAGAAAAATTCGTGGCAATGATGAGGGAGCGTGAAAAATACAACGTTTCGGTCATCGCCCCCCTTGCTGCCGAAAGCCTGATGTTTTCCTCCGTCAGCGACAATGCCGTGGTGTCGGAATCTTCACGCTCATCGCAGCGTGCGGAGTTCATCATGGCAAAAGGGGCTCCCGTCTCGGCGATAGCCGACGGCACGGTCATAGCAGTCTCCCAGTCTATGCGCGACGGGGGCGCCACCATCATAATACAACATTCCAAAGGGTTCCTGAGCAGAATCAGCCGGCTCGGCACCGTGCTTGTCGAAACAGGCGACCAAGTGGCCGGAGGACAAATAATAGCCCTCACCAACCGTGGCAACGGCAAGAAGGGTGAAATCGTATATCTTGAAATGTGGCACAACGGTGATTCCCTAGTGCCATACGAATACATCGAAAAACAAGAATCCAAACTTCCCCCCTATCCGGTGGTAGATAAAGACGTAGGAAGAGGACGGTTGTGATTCCCCTTTTATTTTAAAATTGAAAACAACAGCAACGACATGACTAATATAGCTATTCTCGGAAGCACCGGGAGCATAGGCACCCAGACGCTCGACATCATAGAAGAGTATCCCGAACAGTTTCGGGCTACAGTACTTACTGCTCGCCGTAATTGGCAACTTCTTGCAAGGCAGGCACGGAAGTTCATGCCTCTGAAAGTTGTAATCACCGACGAAGAGGCATATCCCAAACTCAAGGAAGCCCTTTCCGACCTCCCCATGGAAGTAAGCCTCGGAGCGGACGCAATTGCAGAGGCAGCCGCCATTCCGGAGGTTGATGTGGTGGTCACCGCCATGGTCGGTTACAGCGGACTACTCCCTACTATTTCGGCTATTAAAGCCGGGAAAACCATTGCACTGGCCAACAAAGAGACACTCGTTGTGGCAGGCGAACTCATCACCGGAATGTTGGAAAAGTCGGAATCTCATATCGTTCCCGTAGATAGCGAACATTCCGCCATATTCCAATGTCTTGTGGGAGAAAAGAAAACGCAGGCCAGAAAGATTCTGCTCACGGCAAGTGGAGGTCCATTCAGAAAGTTCACTAAAGAACAGTTGGAAAAAGTCACTGTAGCCGATGCGCTTAACCATCCCAACTGGGATATGGGAGCCAAGGTAACCATCGATTCCGCCTCCATGATGAACAAAGGATTTGAAATGATCGAAGCCCGATGGCTTTTCGGATGTCTGCCCAAGGATATCAAAATCCTGGTGCATCCCCAAAGCATTGTCCATTCCATGGTGGAATTTGTTGACGGTTCCATAAAAGCACAACTTGGAGTTCCTGACATGCATCTTCCAATCCGCTATGCACTCGGCTATCCCGAGCGTCTTGCAACCGACTCCGCTCCCCTCTCTCTCCAACAAATGAGTACCCTCACTTTCGAAGAACCCGACTACGATAAATTTCCGCTTCTCTCCTATGCATTCGAAGCAATCGAAAAAGGGGGTAATATGCCTTGCATCCTCAATGCCGCCAATGAGAAAGCGGTGGCAGCATTTTTGAAAGAGAGAATTCGATTCACCGATATGCCCCGACTCGTGCATTCGGTGATGGAAAAAACCCAGTTCGTTCCCTCCCCTTCACTCGACGACTTAATTGCCACAAACATCGAAGCCCTTTCCATTGCAGACGGATGGCTTTCTAAAAAAATATAAATTAATTTCGAATAAAAAACATGGACACATTTCTAATAAAAGCCACCCAATTGATAATGGCGTTTGCCCTTCTCGTGATTATCCACGAGTTCGGCCACTTCCTTTTCGCCAGAATTTTCGGTGTTAGGGTTGAAAAATTCTATATCTTCTTCGATCCCTGGACGGAACTTTTTAAATGGAAACCGAAAAAGTACATCGGCGGACTTGGCAAAAAAAAGAATCTTAAAGCCGGTGACAACTCCAATGTGAAAGGAACTGCCGACGATGAAGGCAACCGTTCTAAAAAAGCATCTTTCTGGGGCGACACGGAATATGGCATAGGCTGGCTCCCCCTCGGCGGATATTGCAAGATTTCCGGCATGATTGACGAGAGCATGGACACCGAGCAGATGAAACAACCGGCAAAGGAATGGGAATTCCGTTCTAAACCGGCTTGGCAACGCTTACTGATTATGGTGGCCGGCGTGCTTTTCAATTTCCTGCTTGCCATCATCATTTATGCCGGCATCGTATATGCCACGGGTGAGAAATACGTCACCTTCAAGGAAGCGAAAATGGGTATGGCCTTTTCGGGAGAAGCCAAGAAAATAGGATTCAGAGACGGCGACATCCCGCTGATGGCCGACGGTGAAGCCCTTGAAATCCCGGGCGACGCGAGAATGAAGATGATTCAGGCAAACACCGTCACAGTCTTGCGCAACGGTAAAGACACCGTCAACATTCCGATACCCGAAAAATTCATTTTCCGGCTTGACAACGAGGCGAAAAGCGACACCGCCACAATCAATTTCATGATTTACCGCATACCCGCACTTATCACGCAAGTGGCCCCGGGCGAAGGCGCCGATAAAGCCGGCATAAAGGCCGGCGACCGTGTCATAGCAATCGACAGCGTCGCGACTCCGTCGCTCGACATGTTCCTGAAAACACTTGCCGGTCATGAAAACAGCACCGTCAATCTTACGGTGTTGCGCAAAAACGAAGCAAAGACCGACACAATCATATTGCCTGTGGCTCTCTCCGGAGCCTCAAAAATGGGTGTGGGGCTTGAATTAGACCCATCCGTCTTTTACAAAGCTGAGGAAAAACGCTACGGACTGCTTGAGTCCGTGCCGCGTGGAGTGCAGCTCGGCACCGAGAAACTCACATCCTACGCCCAATCCATGAAACTCGTCTTCACCAAAGAGGGCGCGAAAAGTGTGGGCGGTTTCGGGTCAATCGGCGCAATATTCCCCGAGAAATGGGATTGGATAGCTTTCTGGAATATTGCAGCCTTCCTCTCGGTGGCGCTTGCATTCATGAATATCCTTCCTATTCCGGCTCTCGACGGCGGCCACGTAATGTTCCTGCTCTATGAAGTTATCACGCGCCGCAAACCTTCGGAAAAATTCATGGAGTATGCCCAAATGATTGGCATGGGACTTCTGATTGCACTTCTTCTGTATGCAAACGGAATGGACATAATCCGTCTTTTCAAATAAAATTAAGAGCTTGTAAAAATCATGAAACATATAAAACTGAAACCTCGTAAAGAGGAGTCTATTCTCCGCCACCATCCTTGGGTATTCTCGGGGGCCATCGCTTCTCTCCCCGATGGAATAGAGGAAGGGGAAATGGTTAAGGTGGAAAGTGCCGATGGCAAAATTCTCGGCGTAGGTCATTATCAAATCGGGAGCATAGCCGTGCGCATCCTTGAATTCGGCGATGCCGATATCCCCTCCGATTTTTTCCGCCGTCGTCTTGAGTCGGCTTTCCGTCTGCGACAAAGCCTTGGTCTCATCCGCCCCGACAACGACTGCTATCGCCTCGTGCATGGTGAGGGCGACTTCCTCCCCGGACTCGTAACCGACATCTATGGCGACACTGCCGTGGTGCAGGCCCACTCCCCGGGTATGCATTATGAGCGTATGAAAATTGCGGAAGCCCTCACTGTAATTCCCGAGGCGAAAATACGCAACGTCTATTATAAAAGCGAGACAACCCTCCCTTTCAAGGCCCGGCTCGACCCTCAGAACGATTATCTGATTGGCAAATTCGACGGTAATATCGCCACAGAAAACGGACTGCGCTTCAATATCGACTGGCTGCGAGGTCAGAAAACAGGTTTCTTCGTTGACCAACGTGAGAACCGTGCGCTTCTCGAGAAATTTGCAAGGGGGAGAACGGTGCTCAACATGTTCTGCTATACAGGCGGCTTCTCGGTATATGCCATGCGGGGAGGAGCGGTAAGAGTGGATTCGGTTGACTCTTCCGCAAAAGCGGCCTCTCTTACGGATGCCAATATCGAACTCAATTTCCCGGGTGACCCGCGCCATAAGACACATGCCGTGGATGCCTTCAAATTCCTTGCCGAAATGGAAAAAGATGCCTACGACCTGATTATACTCGACCCCCCGGCTTTTGCAAAACACCGTTCAGCGTTGAAAAACGGACTCATCGGTTATCGCAAACTCAACGCCAAAGCCTTCGAGAAAATCAAAAGCGGTGGCATATTGTTCACATTCTCATGTTCGCAGGTGGTCACACGCGAGATGTTCCGCCTCGCGGTGTTCACCGCAGCCGCACAATCCGGCAGGAAAGTGCGGATTCTCCACCAGCTCACCCAACCCGCCGACCATCCGGTCGATATCTCCCACCCCGAAGGGGAATACCTTAAAGGTCTCGTGCTTTACGTGGAATAAGTTTTTTCATAATACATTGCAATATGTCAAAAACATTGTCAACTTTAATGCTCGCTTCAATGATTTCACTGAACGCAGCCGCAGTGGTCGATAAGAATTTCGATTATCACGTCGATCGCTTTGCCGACATCGAAGTGCTTCGCTACGAAGTGCCCGAATTCGACCGTCTCTCGCTCGACCAGAAAAAGATGGTTTATTATCTGAGCCAAGCCGCCCAGTATGGCCGTGACATAATCTGGGACCAGAACGGAAAATACAACCTCCAGATTCGCAAACTCCTCGAAAACATCTATACCGACTTCAAGGGCGATAAGAATTCGAAAGATTTCAAGGCTTTTGAAAAATACCTCAAGCAGGTGTGGTTCGGCAACGGCATACACCATCACTATTCCACCGATAAGTTCGTCCCCGAGTTTTCCGAAGCGTTCTTCACGGAGCAGGTAAATGCACTTCCCGACGGCAAACTCCCCCTTCTTCCAGGCGAGACGCGCCAACAGCTTCTTTCCACCCTGACTCCGGTTATTTTCGACCCTGCCGTGATGCCGAAAAGGGTATATCAGGACGGTTCGAAAGACGTGGTGGTCAACTCCGCGTCTAACCTCTACGGCGACGGCGTGACCCAGGCGGAAGTTGAAGCTTATTATGCCGGCATCAAAAAGCCCAACGACCCGGAACCGATTTCTTACGGACTCAACTCGAAAGTGGTGAAAGAAAACGGCAAGATAAAAGAAGAGCACTATCACCTCAACGGTCTCTACGGACCTGCCATAGCAAAAATCATTTACTGGCTCGACATGGCGAAAGGCGTTGCCGAGAACGATGCCCAGAAAGCCTATATCACCAAACTTATCGATTACTACATCACAGGCGACCTCCGTCTTTTCGACGAATATTCCATCCTTTGGGCGGAAGACACCAAGTCTGACGTGGATTTCGTCAACGGATTCATCGAAAGCTATGGCGATCCTCTCGGCATGACAGGGTCATGGGAATCATACGTGAATTTCCGCAACAACAAATCCACCTCGCGCACGGAGATTATTTCCGGCAATGCCCAGTGGTTTGAAGACAATTCCCCTATCGACCCACGTTTCCGCAAGCCCCACGTGAAAGGTGTGTCGGCTAAGGTTATTAACGCCGCCATGCTTGCCGGAGATGCCTTCCCGAGCACGGCTATCGGCATCAACCTCCCCAACGCTGACTGGATACGTGCCGCCCACGGCTCGAAATCCGTTACAATCGAAAACATCACCGAGGCCTACGACATGGCTTCGCACGGCAACGGTTTCAATGAGGAATTCGTAATCGACGCCCCCACCCGCAAGCTTCTCGAAGATTATCTCTACATCACCGACATGCTCCATACCGACCTACACGAATGTCTCGGGCATGCTTCCGGCCAACTCCTTCCGGGTGTCGATTCAGAGTCGCTCAAAGAAAACGGCTCTGCACTTGAAGAGGCGCGCGCCGACCTTTTCGCCCTTTATTATCTTGCCGACCCCAAGCTTATCGAACTCGGTGTGCTCGATAACCCGGAGGCTTACAAAGCGGAATACTATAAGTTCATGCTCAACGGCCTAATGACCCAGCTCAACCGCATAGAGCCCGGTAAGGATATAGAAGAGGCCCACATGCGCAACCGCCAACTAATCGCCGCATGGGTGCTTGAAAAAGGTAAGAAAGGGAAAGTGGTTGAACTCGTGAAGAAAAACAGAAAAACCTTCGTAAAAATCAACGACTATAAGAAACTCCGCGACCTTTTCGGACAGCTCCTCGGCGAGATACAGCGCATCAAGAGCGAAGGCGACTACAAGGCTGGAGCCGACCTCATCAACAGATATGCCGTGAAGGTTGACCCCAAGCTCCACAAGGAAGTGCTTCAACGGTTCTCCAAACTCAGCATCCCTCCCTATCGTGGCTTTATCAATCCGCAATACAAACCCGTTTATGACGACAAGGGTAATGTCACCGACGTGAAACTCACCTACGGCGAGAACTATCCCGAGCAAATGCTTCGTCTTAGCCGGGATTACACCACAATAGGTTTCTAAAAAGTCAATCCTATAAAAAGAATGGATGACGGCACCGGTGCCGTCATCCATTCTTTTTATAGGATTGTTTCAAATCACTCTAAGTCTCACTCCGTAGGACGCGGAATGCCGTCTTTTTCACATCTCTTGGTCATGGCGTCGATGCGTGCCTGGGTTTCGGGATGCGAAGAAAACATTTTCGTTATATAGCTTTGTTTAGAGCCGGCGTCGCCTTCAAGTTTCTGAAGTTTTTCAAACGACATCACAATGCCCCACGGGTTCTTTCCTTTCGATTTAAGAAAATCGTAGCCACAGTCGTCGGCTTCCTTCTCCTGCTTCTGCGAATACTTGGCGTTGATAAGAGACTCCCCGAGCGTGCCGAGCTGCGATTCGGTAAGCGCGGCGGCTTTACCTCCGGTGGAAGCCACGGCATCCTTCAGAGCGCCGGTAAGAAGTTCTGTCTTGAACGCGTTTTTGGAATGATGCTTGAGCACATGCCCGATTTCATGACCGATGACTCCGAGCAGTTCGTCGTCGTTCATAAGGTCCATAAGCGATGAAAACACCCTCACGCTGCCGTCAGGACAAGCGAACGCATTGACATCTATCACATTATACACCTTGAAGTTCAATGGAATTCCGTCTGCGTCCGTAATACCTTCTGTGAGTTTACGCAAACGCTGGGTATATGGGTCGTCTTCCGGAAGGACGGGATTGTTCATATCCATCCAATCCACCGATTCCTTCACATACTCGGCCATCTGTTGGTCGGTCAGTGTAAACGCCTTCACCGCTTTTGCGGCACCACCCACAGCTTTCTTGAGGTTGAACTGTGCATAACACGGAGTCACTCCGGCAAGCATCATCAACGCCATCAGAAATTTTACGCTAATTTTTTTCATGACGATTAAAATTATTGTAATTTTGAAATTAATTATGGTTAATAATCAGTTTGACAAAATTACAAAAATCATCAGTAATGTCAAAACAAAAAAAATCGCGCATCGGATATAAAATACTTTCCGGACTTCTAATCGGTTTATGCGTAGTTTCCTTAGGTTCTGTTATCGGATTGTATTCCAACACTCTTATAAAAATATGGATTCCTATCGCGGGCGCGGCATTCATTGCCGTGGCATCAGGATTTTTCATGTGGCGGATATGGAAAGGTCTCACCGGGTCAAATAAAAAATGGATAAACCGGAGCTGCCATATCGCTGTTGTCACGGCCATACTTCCCGGCATCTTCTATACACTGAATTTCGTTTTCTCCGACCATGCATCCCTTGAATATAAAACCGTTAAGGTTGCAAGAAAATTTTATAAAACAAGACACAAAACAAAAAGAATCTCACGCAGAGTATATGGTCAAGGGGAAGCTTATAAACAGTATTATATGGAAGTGTCGTTTCCGTCAGGGCAAAACACCGAACTTTCAGTTCCATTCAAACAATACAGGCAACTGAAGGTCGGGATGGAACTAAGCCTCCCGGTAGAGACCGGGCTCTTCCACATCCCGGTCATTAAACGCCGAGGCAAAGTCATAGATGTGCCCGAATCGCATTATCGTCCGTAAATCTGCAGGCAAAGGGATGTAATTCCTTTCGCGCATCAAAGGGTGAGGCGCGAAAGGTTTCTCACCACTTTCTTGCACCAGGCGGATTCTTCCGCATCATAAGTATTGGAATACTTTCCCACCTCCTCTATGAGCTTGTTGGTAAGCTTATACATTGAATGCTTATCGGGGATTTCCTTCTTTTTCAAAAATTTCCTGATTTCATATTCGGCCTTGTAACGGTCAGCCACCTCAACCTCAAGAATCAGCAAACGGCGGTCGGATTCCGGTGTTTTACCATATTTCACTTTGTGCAGGTCTCCAGCCTTAAATATCTTGACGTAGCCTCTGGCCCCCTCTTCGATAAAATCGGCTTTCGCCTCTTCTATGCGCAGTTTCATCAGAGTCAAGGCATCGTTGCCTTCCACCCCCTCCGCAGAAACGAATTCATCCATCAAAAGATTGAAACACCTGAGGGTGGCCTCCGTGTCGGCACTTGCCGAGTGTGCCTCCGATTCCAGGAATTCCAAACCGAGTGCGTTGGAACAGACCAGAAGCGACGGCACTCCGAAAGGACTCATCCCCTCTCCCTTGCCTCTCTGAAGCCAATACATGTCTTTCACGTCTATCACCGGCTTTTTGTCAAGACCTTTGATTCCTGACCGTGTAAGCACACGCAAGTCGTTATCCACGGCAAAACCGGTCAGCGCGAAAGCATCGTCGAGCAACGACTGCACTTCTTCGCGACATGACGCAAAGTTGCGCTCGTTGGCCACCATCTCCGGCGTGATGTGATGAATATCGGTTCGCCAGTCGGATATATCCGCCGGCTTATAGTAACTGTGATATACTTCCTCTCCGGCAAGATTGAATGCCGAAAGTTCAAGCAGCTCTTCGTTGTCTGCAAATTCTGCGTCAAGACATATTACGTTCATGCTGCAAAATTAAGAATAAAATTTTGATTATATATCCGGTTTATATTATTTTTGTGGGCAACTATCAAATGAACTATGGATAAAGATTCACTACATTCGGTCATAAAAGATATCAAACATTCGTTCATGGTATTTCGCAACGGAATCGTAGCCGACACTCTCCGTAAAGCCGGCATGGACTATAACATAATCTTCGGTCTCCAACTCCCGCAAATTTCGCAGATTGCATCCGGAGTGCGTACGTCGCTTGCCTCTTCCGACAATCCCGACGCCTCGCTCTTCGAAATTGCATCCGCGCTTTGGAACGATTCGGGAGTACGCGAGTCTCGCATTCTGGCCTCCTATCTTTTCCCCGTGGGCATCATTACCGAAGAATGCGCCCTTTCGCTTGCCTCTTCGGTAAAAACCAAGGAGGAGGCCGACATACTTTGCTTCCGCCTGTTGAAAAAGCTTCCTTTCGCCACGGCCCTCGCCCTGCAACTTTCCGCCCTCCCAGCCACCGCAGAAAACGACAACGCCATCTACTGCGGGGAAGCTTTGATGCGCAACCTTGAGGTCTGAATCGTCCGGACGTTTTCAACTTCTCTTTCCTTTCTTTGTTAGATATGTATATGCAGCCGGCAAATTTCCACTTCTGTCGGAAAAATGCCGAACTAATCTTAATCCAACCTTTATACTGTACATGTCTGACACAGATAAATCCCCTTTCCCATACGTTGACCGCGATGTCAGCTGGATGTTCTTCAACCATCGTATCCTGCAGGAGGCGATGCGTGAAGAAGTGCCTGTGCTCGAAAGGGTTTCCTTTTTAGGTATATATTCAAATAATCTTGATGAATTCTTCCGCGTCAGGATGGCCACCCTTTCCAGGCTGGCCACGATGTCGGGAAAAAACTTGGTGCATGAACGCAACCGGGCCCGTCAGCTATTTTCCCGCATTTCCGAAATGGATTCGGAAATGTCGCGTGAATATGAAAAAGTAATCAAAACAGTGGAGACAGACCTCGCTTCAGAGGGTATAGAAATACTCGACGAAAAGAGTCTCTCCGACGAACAGAAACATTACGTAAGGTGCCTCTTCCGCAACACCGTTTCGGGGTTTGTGTCACCCGTATGGCTATCCAAGCTCACCGAATTCTCACGTGAGAGCGATGACCGCATATATCTCGCCGTCGAACTCACGGGGCCGTCTAAAAAACCGGATTACGCCGTAATCGAACTCTCGGCGTTATGCTGCGGACGATTCTTCACCCTCCCTGACAAAGACGGGAAGAAGTGCGTAATGTATCTCGACGATGTAATCCGACTTTCCCTGCCGATGATTTTCCCGGGGATGGGTTACACCGACTTCAAGGCGTATTCTTTCAAGTTTACGAAAGACGCGGAAATGGAGATTGACAACGACCTTCACGTAGGCCCCCTCGAAAAGATTGCCAAAGCTGTGAAAAGCCGCAAGATGGGTGCCACACTCCGCGTGATTTACGACGAGAATATGCCGGAACTTCTTCTCAACGCCCTCATGAAGAAGCTGAAACTCGACAAACTCGACACTGTCAAACCCTCCGGCCGCTACCACAACCATAAGGATTTCATGTCTTTCCCGTCCCTGAGTCGCTCCGACTTGAAATATGAAGCCTGGAAGCCGGTTGTAAAGCCTGAACTGAAGCAAAGCGACAGCCTTCTCCTGCTGGTAGAAGAGAAAGACCGTTTCGTGCATGTACCCTATCACACGTTCGATTATGTTGTGCGTCTTCTTCAGGAAGCTGCAGTTTCCAAAAACGTCAAGAGCATTAAAATAACGCTCTATCGCGTGGCTCGCAATTCCAAAATCGTAGAAGCGCTCATCTGCGCCGCTCGCAACGGAAAGAAAGTGACGGCGGTGGTGGAGCTGCTTGCACGGTTCGACGAATCGAGCAATATCCATTGGGCGAGAAAGATGCAGGATGCAGGAATCAACGTAGTCTTCGGTGTCGAAGGGCTGAAAGTGCATTCCAAACTTGTGCTCGTCGGCATGAAGACGGGGCGCGACATCGCCGTGGTCGGCACCGGCAACTTTCACGAAGGAAATGCGAAAGTATATACCGATTATTTCCTGATGACTGCCAACCCCGCCATCGCCCGCGACGTGGCAGAGGTGTTCAATTTCATCAAACGTCCCTACCGGCCGGTGAAATACCGCAACCTCCTGGTCTCCCCCAACCACATGCGCGATTGTTTCAAAGACCTTATCGATGCAGAAATCGCCAACGCCAGGAAAGGGAAGAAAGCATTCATACACATCAAAATAAACCATATCACCGACGAGGAGATGGTGGCGCGCCTCTATGAAGCATCGAAAGCGGGCGTGGAAGTCCGCATATCTGTAAGAGGCAACTGCTCTCTCAAGCCGGGAATAAAGGACATAAGCGAAAACATAAAGGCAAACGGCATCATCGACCGTTATCTGGAGCATTCCCGTCTGTTTCATTTTCATGCCGGAGGCGAGGAAAAGGTTTTCCTCGGGTCGGCAGACTGGATGCCGCGCAATCTCGACAACCGCGTAGAGGTCATCACCCCTGTCTTCGATTCCGAAATTAAGGAAGACGTAATCAACACCATCAACTATGCCCTTCTCGATAACGTGCAGGCACGTGTGGTGGATGGCAACGGGAGTCTTGAAATACAGAAGACTTCCGCACCGTCGCCATTCCGTTCGCAAAAACAGCTCTATGACCGTTATGTGGAAATCAACCGCAGGGCCACCGACGCGGCAATCCCTGAAGAGCCTAAAAATTGAATGACATGAAAGAAAAAACCTATGCAGCAATCGACATCGGCTCAAATGCCGTGCGACTCCTTATAAAACGTGACGAAGACGGCAACGACGGACATCTCAAGAAACTCCTTCTTCTGCGCGTGCCCCTACGCCTCGGCTTCGATGTGTTCTCGAAAGGAAAAGTGTCGCCTAAAAAAGCAGAGAATCTTCTCCGTCTCATGAAGGCATACCGCCAGCTTATGAAGATTTATTCGGTAGATGAACTCCGGGCGTGCGCCACCTCCGCCATGCGCGACGCCGCCAACGGTCCGGAGCTTATCGAAAAGATTAAAGATGAAACCGACATACGCATCGAAATCATCCCCGGGGAGGAAGAAGCACGAATTGTGTATAATAACCACGTAGAATACCATGGCGACAGTTCCGGCAATTACCTTTACGTGGATGTGGGCGGCGGAAGCACCGAAGTCAACCTTATTTCCGATGGAGAACTGATGCGGTCGATGTCGTTCAATATCGGGACGGTGCGCATCCTGACCGGCCAGGTGAAACCTGCGGAATGGAGAAGGCTTAATGAAGAGCTCACCCCCCTTGCAGGGAAATATAAAAATATCACGATAATCGGTTCCGGAGGCAACATCAACAAGCTCTATAAGATGGCGAAACACAAAGACGAGGCACACTCCATATTTTCCGTTGATGAACTCTCGCGGTTATATCATCTGCTGAAGCCTCTCAGCGTGGAGCAAAGGATGAAGATTTACGACCTGAAGTCTGACCGTGCCGACGTTATCATCCCTGCTGCGGAAATATTCCTCAACATCGCCTCCATAGTCGGAGCGCGCAATATCGTGGTTCCCGTCATCGGTGTGGCCGACGGTATCATCGACGGCCTCTACGCCGCCGACAAAAAGAAATAGCAGCCTTTGTTCAATGCATAATTCATAATGCACAATGCATAATTCATAATGCACAATGCGTAATGAAAAATGAATTATGCATTACTTGAAATAGAAAATGCATAATTCAAATGCATAATCAGGTGCTTTGCAAAAGATTATGCATTATGAATTATGCATTAAATCCGAAGTCGGGTCCTTTACCCTTCAATCCTTATCACAGTGAAGGAATAAGGAGCCAAAGGAATGTTGAAGAACGGCGACTCAAGCCCGACCCTGTCGGTCTTGACCGAAGCCTTGGTATCTGCCGGGGCGCCGCTCATCACGGTCCTCACCGAGTTGAGCGCACCTTGTCCTTCCGGATAAAACTTCTTAAGGTCAATTTCCATCATGGTCTCCACAGGAAGCATGTTGACAAGCTTCACGATTACGTCGCCCGTCTTGCTGTCTTTCACAACGCTCGCTCCTACCCTTGCCGATGCCTTCTCGTTGTCGGTGTTAACGTGGAGTTTCGCGTTAAGATACTTATCGCCCGAGTTCTCGCCATAGAGTCGCATCGTCTCATAATCGGTAGTAGGCTTCACCTCCGTGTTGCTGAAATAAATCAGGTCGGGCTTCCACTGCGTATGTCCGTCTTTGGCTAAAAGAGGCGCGTAAGAACTCATCGACACCACGTCGCCGTTTCTCTCCACAGAGGTGAGATAGAGGGCTTCGGCAAGTGCCGTTTCCATATTCGAAGGCCGACCGGGAAGATGTGCCGCCCATTCACCGAGATACACTTTCGTCCCTTTCTTGTCGTAGTTGTCGTAATAGTCCTGGTTATATATGAGCCAAGCCGGGTCAACGTAATAATGCTCATCCACAAGGTCAACGTTCTGTTCCCTGGCTATGCGCCATCCCTCGTCGTAGTCGGCGCCCTCATAGAACGGACCGACGGTACCGACCACCATTATTTCAGGATGTGCCTTCTTCACAGCGGCGTTGATTTTGTTGAACCGTTCTTCAAACACCTCCGTAATCATATCCTCGTTGCCGATTCCTATATACTTAAGGTTGAAAGGCTCCGGATGGCCGGCCTCCGCCCTCTTGCGCCCCCATGTGGAAGTGGCGGGACCGTTGGCATACTCTATAAGGTCGAGCACATCCCGGATATAGCTGTCGAGCGAATCCATCGGAAGCCCGCACTGCTGGCCGTATTTCGTGAGGTCGTTGTGGGTGAAGCGGGAAGGCCTGCTTGAATTTTGGCAGGGCACTCCGGCCGCCAGCACGGGTAGCGGTTCCGCATCGATATCTTCGCAAAATTGGAAATATTCGTGATAACCGAGTCCGCGGGTCTGATGGTAGCCCCAGAGGTTCCACAGCGGCTTGCGCTCTTCAAGCTTACCTATCGAACCTTTCCAGTCATACACGTTGTCAAGTCCGTTGCCGTGGGCCACACACCCTCCGGGGAAACGCACGAACCGTGGTTTAAGGTCGGCCAGTGTCTGTGCGAGGTCTTTGCGAAGGCCGTTTTCACGCCCTTTGAATGTGTTCACCGGGAAAAGCGAAATCATGTCGAGATCAAGAGTTCCGTTGTTCTTCGGCACAAGCTGCAACGTAGATTTAGGGGAATACTCGTCGGAGGTGAGGATAAGTTCATAATCAACCCAATCTCTCGAAGATTTAATTTTCAGCTTCCCTGTGGCAAGTTTCCTACCATGTTCCGACACGAGGGCAACCTCCATCGGCATTTTTTTCGTACTCCTCGCTTTCAGGCGCAGACGGTAAGGTTCCCCCTTCTGCAAGGTGATTCCATCATATCCGGAATTTACGAAAGCGTTGCCGCCGTTGTTCACAAGGGTTGCAATCCCACCCTTAACGTCAAGGCGTGCGAAGTGCGGGTTGTTGGGATGGACAGGATTGTCGGTAGAAATGGAGAAATCGATTTTATCGCCCGCTACGCTCCAGGCATATTCGGGTCCCCACGCCTTGTCTCTTCCTTCTCCGGCCACATATTCGAAATCTCGGTTCTGCACCAGCTCACCATAAAGGCCTCCGTCGGCCGAATAGTTGATATCTTCGAAGAAAATGCCCATCAGCAGCGGGCTGATATCTTTGGTGCTTCCGTTTGCCGTGAGCGAAGCGCTGAGCGGCTGCAATCCGGCGAACCTTTCTCCATCTTTGTCGCAATGCTCGGAATATAGCTTGTTAAGCTTCTCGCGCTCCACTACGTGGGCTTTCAGACGCGCCACGGTAGCAGCATCGGTCTTCATCACATTACCGCTCACGAGCTTTCCGGCTATCGTCTCGGCCGACGGCAAGAACCCGACATTGCTACGGAAAGTAAGTTTCGACGTGTCGGCAGGCTCCATATACTTCTGCGGCTTCCACGTAATCAGGTCAGGCGATTCCGCAAGTGCCATCACACCGCCGTCGGCTGTGGCGCGGAAAAGACATGCCCAACCCTTCGGTGTAGGGAATAGCTGCGGATTCCACATTTTTTTCCCGCTTCCCCACGCTCCGAAATCAGACTTAACGAAATCGAAACCGTTCCCTATGGGTTCCCACTCGCCTCCAGCCTCGCGAACGGCGAAGCGTAGGCCTCCCTTGCCATCTTCGGGAGAATAAAAAAACAGGTCGGTAGCGCCGGCGCACAATGCCGACACTCCCAACAGTCCTGTTATAATCGTTTTTTTCATAATCTCAGTATTAGTTTTCGCAAATTTATATAAAAAACACGAGATTTTTACACCGGCATAATAAAAAATCAAG
>CAJUCW010000053.1 GCA_910585275.1 uncultured Muribaculaceae bacterium | reverse complement strand
TATCTACGACATTAGCAAGCAATCAATTAGCCATTAACTGAATATCCCTAATTAAAACAACTGCAAGGACAACATAAATCGCAATTATGATGTGAGATAGTTTTTGAAACATAACAGCTATATTTAGGGTAAAATGTCGGACTATAATAACTTTCTACTTAAGTCTGGAAAATGGATACAATAGAAGCATCCTATTGTTTTCTTCTAATCCGGCTTTTATATCATCGGGAATCTCTTGATAATTCCTTAAATCTTCCGCATACTCGATGCTGGTATAACATATCAAGTTACCGTCCTCATCTACCCCGCACGGCTCTATTATATCATAAACCGACAAATCCCCATCGCACTTCTTGGCTCCGCATCTGTTATTGTCCTTGTCGAATATAACCACATATTGGGTGTCATCTTCCATTACCATGCCGACCATGTAACCTTTCCCCATATCTATGGGATTATCCGCAAGCATTAACGAACCCTTGAAGTTATCCTTAGTGCTTCCCTCGATAAAGTCAAGCATGGCCTCTTCCGGAACTCTTCTTGATCCAAAATTGAAAACCAAACCTCCATCAGGCATTCCATTCCCACTGATATAGAAGAGTGTATCCGATGGAGATTTATAATATTGCACATTATTGTGGTTCGTGCGAAATACATTGTTGGTCGTCCATCCACCTACATATCCTTTCCGTGACGGCAACTGCTTCGAAACAATGTTCATCGAACTGTCCGTAACACACAAGCTCTCCTCACCACTTCCATCCGGTAAAAGACTGAATAACACTCTGCCATTCTCCAATAACTTGAATCCATCTGCAATAAACGGTATTTTCTTTTCATCGATAAACGAGCCGGATTGATTGAAGCGCATTATCTTTTTGAGATTGGAATCCAGAATATAGACATAACTCTCATCGACATCCACATCCCATGGCCTCACATACTCTCCCGGACCAGTTCCGACTTTTCCGTACCTTGCCACAGGTTCTCCTTCTTTGGTAAAGGAAACAACCGTCCTGCTACCGAACGAATCAAGGATATAATACATCTTATTTTTTGATATAATCCGGCTTATATCCGAATACATTGTCTTGTCATCTTCTTTTAAGATTACAAGATTCGGACGTCCAACCTCGTTAATGACAGAATCGTAATATTCCGGAGAAAGATTCATCGTAACCTCTTTGAAGTTGGAACCATCGGTATTTTCTTGTGCCCCGGAGGTTTGACGTTTACATGATACTGAGACAAGGCATGTCACTGTCAATGCAGCCAGCCCAAGTTTAAAACCCATTCTTGATTTACTATAACAAAACATTGCCATGATTTTTTCTAAATCTAACTTATGTATAATGAAGGGGGACGTTGCTTAACATATTGTACCATGGATACAATAGATATGGCACATCCCCCTCCTTTTAAAAGACTGTCAGTGTTCGTTCATATCATCCGCAAAAAAGTCTTACTTATATAAACCAGCACTACAAACACATATGCAATTGAACCTTGTATGGGCTACCTGACAAATGAAAATAACTTTTGACAGGTTGCCTATGGGAACAATAAATTATAGAGTGTCAGTTGAAACAATCACTTATTCTTTTACAACTCTTCTGCTTTCAATATGACATACAAGCAGAACATTAATCGTTAGTAACAGTCGGAATCCGAACATTCCACTTCATTTACGGACATGCATACCATTTTATGCCCTCCTTGATAGCATTTCACTTCTTTACGAGGACCTCCGTTGGGTTTATACAGGTCGTTCTCCGAGTTCGAGAGTACTTCAACAGAAGACATCACAAGTTTGGATGCTTCCGATTCATTGCGATTCTGTGAAATTCCTACACAAAATCCGGCACCAAGAATGAATGCCGCAAAAATGAATTTTTTTCCTTTCATAATTAGTTATGTTTAAATTATATTGTGCTCACAAAGTAATAACTTTGCAAACGGTTTAATCAAAGCATCATGTTTGAATAGGGATTCCGTCTATAAACCATACCGCTATTCAAGTATTTGCCCGAATCCCCACTCTGATTTGCCGATTCATTTCATATATTGGGTAATTATATGGAATTAATGACGGCAGGGCGTTTCAGTACATTCCACGTCGATTAGATTGAGGCATATCAAACTGGTGCCTCCTTTTTCACATTTTATCATCCTCCTTGGTCCTTTTTGTGAATATTCCTGCATGTTCTCATTTTTGGAAAGAACCTCCACCGATGACATCACAAGATTCGAGACTCCCCGGTCAGTACTATTGTGTGGAATTATAACCCACAATGCGGCACCGGTTATGACTACGGTTAACAATAGATCTTTTAATCTCATAATATTATAATTTTTGCTTCTTTAAACATATTTGAACAATGTTTGCAATTGCGTTTAGCATACCACCGTCGAATGATTCATTCGAGGGTGAAATAGCCGGTGTAGGTGGAGTTGTCGGCGGTGGTGAGGGTGAGGCGGTAGTCGCCCACTGTACCGTCGAAGGGCATTTCGCATGATGCCGCGTCGGTGAAAGTGGCCGTCCAGTAGCCGAACGGTGTCGTCAGTTGTTCTACTTCCGCTGTTACCGGATATTCTTCGAAAGGAATGTTAATCCTTAGTCCATTGTCTAAAGTTTCGATTGTCATGGGTATCCCTTTTGCTGGAGCGTGAAGGATGGGGCGCGGTTGACCTTTGATTATTACGACAGGGATGGTCTCGCCACTTGGAGGTGGGGTGGTGGGTTTGTCAGGGGTCGTCTGATTGTCGGCCACAACTGCCGGAGAGAATGAGAGTGCCGAAAGAAGCACCATTGACAGAATGATTTTCTTCATGATCTGATGTTTTTAGGTTTGTTTACGGTTGCAAATTTACAATGTCCGGAGCGTCGCCGCAATAGTTCCGCGTCTAATTGGTTTCTAATTTTGAGATGGTTATAAGTCTGATAATCAGTAATATAATAATCGATATTTCTAATTGTTTATAAAGAGGAGTCCAAATGGTGTGTGTAAATGGGGCTATATCAGGAGATTAGGTTTGTGGCACTAAATTAGATAGGTTTTCTGTCAGAATACATGGGATTTCGTTCAACTTGCAACGAGCTGCCTTGTCGGCCAGAATGTAAAAAGCAGGGTATAAAAAGATGAGGGGCGGCATCGGAATGCCGCCCCTCGGGGATTATGGATGATTAGTGGAATCTAATCAATGTGGGTGAAAGCCGGGCGCGATTGCGCCCGCTTTCGTTATGGTTACTGGAAACGGCGGTTGCCCTGGAGGGCGGGTTTGCCGTCGTTTTCGGCTTTGTCCTTCTTAAGGGAAGACTTCACGATGTTGTAGGCGATAGGAGCCGCGCAATAGAGCGAGCAGAATGTGCCGACAATCACGCCGAAGATCATGGCGAATGTGAAGCTGCGGATGGTGTCGCCTCCGAGGAAGAAGATGCAGAGGAGCACGAGCAGCGTCGAGAACGATGTCATGATCGTACGGGTAAGTGTGGTGTTGAGCGACTTGTTGAAGGTGATGAAGCGGTCTTCTTTAGGATAGATCTTCATCATCTCGCGCACACGGTCGAACACCACCACGGTGTCGTTGATCTGATAACCGATGATGGTAAGTACGGCAGCGATAAACGACTGGTCAATCTCCATGGAGAAGGGGAGGAAGCCCCAGCAGATGGAGTAGAAACCGATGATGAGGAAGGCGGTGAGCGCCACGGCGCAAACGGCTCCCACGGAGAAGGCGATGTTGCGGAAACGGAGAAGGATGTAGAGGAACATGCAGACCACTGCGATGCCTACAGCCCAGAATGCGTCGCGCTTCATGTCGTCAGCCACGGAGGGACCAACCTTCTGGATTGAAATGATGCCTCGGCTTTCGTCGGCGATGGTGAAGGCGGTCTGGTCCATCACCTTGCCGTCGGCTCCCGTGAGCTCAGGCGCAAGACCCTTGTAGAGGAGTCCGGTGATTTCGTTGTCGATGTTGCCGTCTTCAGTGTCGATCTTATAGTTGGTGGAGATTCGCACCTTCGAGGGGTTGTCGATGGTGATTACGCCCACGCTGACGGTCTTGTCGTCGGCTGCCTCCTGGAGCTGGCCGAGGAGACGTGCCTGGATTTCAGTCGGGTTGACATCCTTGTCGAACTGCACCACATAGTTGCGGCCTCCGGAGAAGTCGATGCCCTGGTTCATTCCGCGGAATACGAGCGAAGCGATGGAGATGACGATGAGGAAGAGCCATACGCAAGCTGCGGCTTTCCACTGGCCAAGGAAGTTGATCTTTGTCTTGGCGAGGAAGTTGCGGCTGAGGCCCGTGTCGAAGGTCATGTTGGCGCAACGTCCGTTCTTTGTGATGAGGTCGAACGCAATGCGGGTGAGGAACACTGCAGTAAAGAAGGAGCATACAAGACCGATGATGAGGGTGGTGGCGAAGCCCTTGATAGGACCTGAACCGAAGAGGAGAAGGATCACACCGGTGATGATAGAGGTGAGGTTGGAGTCGAAGATTGCGGAGAAGGCGTTGCCGTAGCCGTCGGCTATTGCCTGGCGCAGCTTCTTGCCCTGGCGGAGCTCCTCTTTGGTGCGCTCGAAGATAAGCACGTTGGCATCGACGGCCATACCGAGGGCGAGCACGATACCGGCGATACCGGAAAGCGTGAGCACAGCCTGGAACGAGGCGAGGATACCGAGCGTGAAGTAAAGGTTGAGGATGAGGCCTACGTTAGCCACAAGACCCGGGATAATGCCATAGATTGCAATCATGAAAATCATCAGGAGGATGATGGCCACGATAAACGAGAGGAAACCCTGCTGAACGGCTTCGGCACCGAGGCTCGGGCCGATTACGTTGTTGCTGACCACATCGACTTTCGCGCTCATCTTTCCGGACTTGAGCACGTTTGCAAGGTCGTTTGCCTCCTCGGGAGTGAAGTTGCCGGTAATCTCTGAAGAGCCGCCGGTAATCTCGTTGTTTACGTTAGGATATGAATAAACGTTGTTGTCGAGCACGATGGCGATGGGGCGGCCGATGTTGTTGCGGGTAAGGGTTGCCCAAGCCTGTGCACCGGCGTCGTTCATGCGCATGTTGACGGTGTTGCCGCGCATGTTGTCGTATTCGCTTGAAGCTGAAGTGACGGCATCGCCTTCGAGAGCTGCGTCGCCCTTAAGCGCCACGAGCTGCCAGTAGGGGGTGGTGCGGTCTTCGCCGTTGGCTTTCTTCATCACGTTGCCCTGCGCGTCGAACACGGGGTATTCCGTAGCTTTCACCTCCCATACGGCAGAGAAGTCGGAGGGAAGTTTCTGCTTTGCGAGCGGAGAGGAAAGGATACTATCCACGAGCGCACGGTTCTGCGGGGTGACGATGCCGATTACCGGGCTGCCTGCACGCTGCGGGCCGCCGAGAAGCTCGATAAGGTTGGTGTGGTTCACAGTGTCCTGGCGAGCCCACTCTGCAGCGAAGCTGTTGAGGTCGTTTGCGATTTCGTTGTAGTTGTAAACCTCGAAAAACTCCAGGTTGGCGGAGCTCTTGAGGAGGTCGGTTACGCGCTCCGGCTCCTTCACGCCCGGGAGTTCGAGAAGGATCTGGCCCCTCTTGTCTTGAAGCTTCTGGATGTTGGGCGCAACTACGCCGAATTGGTCGATACGTGTGCGGAAGATATTGAAGGCTGCGTCAACCTGGCTTTCCACCTGCTTCTCAAGGGCAGCCACGACTTCCTGGTTGGATGCGCTGCTCTTGATTTTGCCGAGGAATTCACCTTCGCGGGTGAAGAGGCCTGCCATGGCGCCGGGCTGGATGAAAGAGGCGAACTTCGAGATAAACTCCTTTTCGCTACCCTTCACGCCTTCGGCCTGCGTCTTGGCGATGGCGTCGTTGATCTGACGGAGCTGTGCTTCGCCGGAAGCATACTGGCGGAGAATGTCGGGCACCGAAATTTCGAGCACCACGTTCATACCGCCCTTGAGGTCGAGACCCATACCGATTTCAAGCTTGCGCACCTGGTTGTAGGTGTAGCCGAGATAGACTTTTTCCTTGTCGATAGAGTCGTTGAACTGCTTAAGATTCTGTTTGTAGGCATCATTGGTTACGTCGCTTGTCTTCGCCATCATCGCGGCATACTCCTGTGCTTTTTTCTCATAGTGAGAGGTCACGAAGGAGAAGGAGATATAAAATCCGCAAATCAGGATCAAAAGGACGGCAATGGTGCTGATAAACCCTTTGTTCTGCATTTTTTGTTGGTTTTATTGTTGTTTTTTGATTTTTATTGTCAGGTCAACAGGCGGCGCGTGAGGCGACACCATACGCCAAAACCGACGCGCAGGCACGCGCCGATATAATTGGGCTCGCAAATATAGCTTAAATTTTTGAGGTAATCCCCAAAAGAGGTTCTAAAAATGCTTATTTTCGTTCTTTTTAAGTGAAAACGGAGTCCTCGGGGCGTTGTGTTTAAAAAATAATCATTACTTTTGCCGCTCAAATGAAGCATTGCAATTCCCAACTGAGATCACTCCCGGCCACGCTCCTTGCGGCGGCGTTGCTGGCGTCGTGCGCCTCCATAGGCAATCCTTCGGGAGGCCCGCGCGACGAAGACCCTCCACGCTTTGTCAGGGCGAACCCCGCGCCGGGGTCGGTCAATGTAACCCGCGACCGCATAGACATAGATTTTGACGAGATAGTCAACGTGAAAGACGCTTTTTCGAAAGTGGTGGTCTCGCCGGTTTCCAAATCGGTGCCGAGGGTGTCGTCGCTTGGAAAACGCGTGAGCGTGCAGTTTACTGACACGCTGCTGCCCAACACCACCTACACCGTGGATTTCGCCAATGCCATAGAAGACAACAACGAAGGCAACAAGCTGCAGGGTTTCACTTATTCATTTTCCACGGGTCCGCAGATCGATACGCTCCAGATTTCGGGGATGGTGCTTTCTGCCGACGGCCTCGAACCCCAGCAGGGGATGCTCGTGGGCATCCATTCCAACCTTTCCGACACTGCGTTCGCCACTCTTCCGCTCGAACGTATAGCCAAGACCGACGACCGTGGAAGGTTTTCCATAAAGGGGGTGGCACCCGGCACTTACCGCATCTTCGCCCTTGCCGACGTTGACAACGACTACAAGCGCGCCAACCCCGAGGAGGCGATGGCGTTCTACGACTTCACGGTTTCCCCGACGGCGGAGAGGGTGGAGGCCACCGACACCGTTTTCGACCTTGCCACCGGGGCTGTGGATACGGTCATTTCGCGCCAACGCACCCGGTTTCTGCCAAACGACATACTCCTGCGCTCATTCGAGAGCGACTACAAGACGCAGTTCCTGCAAAATTACCAGAGGGTGGATTCCACCAAGGTGAAAATGATTTTCAACGCCCCCTCTGACTCCCTACCGCGCCTCGACATTGTGGATATGCCGGGCTATAAGGATTGGTGGGTGCTCGAAAGTTCGGAACGCAACGACACGCTTACCTACTGGATGTTGCCGCCGACACTCATCGCCACCGACAGCTTGCGCATGGCCGTGACTTACCTGCGCACTGATTCTACACGCAACCTTTCGGCCGTGACTGACACCCTCAAGTTCTTCACCGAGCGCCCCAAGGCTCCGAAAAAGAAAAAAGAGAAAAAGAAAGAGAAAGACGAGGAACAAGCCGACACGGTCGCACCTAAAATACCGCCACTCGGCCTTCAGATGGTCACCGGCACCACCCAGGAGGTCTATCTCCCCCTCGTGATGGAGTTCGCCACCCCTCTTTCGCGCCTCGATACGGCGGCGTTGCATCTGGAAGTGATGGAGGATTCAGTGTGGGGGCCGGTGCCGAAGGAATGGAGTCCGCAGCTTGAACAGCCCTACAATCCGCGCCGGTTCAAGATAGAGTATCCTTGGGAATATGGTTCGCAATACCGGCTGCGTATAGACTCCCTCGCCGCAACCGGCATCTATGGGTTGCAGACCGACCCCTTGGAACATTCGTTCAAGACAAAAGGGGAAGAAGACTACTGCACCCTGAGTTTCACCATCACCAATTTCGTTGACTCCGTGCCGGCTTTCGTAGAGCTTCTGAGTGCGTCTGACGCACCCGTGCGTCGCGAAAAGGTGGAAGGGGGCGTCGTGAGGTTCCCTTACCTCGCGCCGGGCAAGTATTACGCACGTATTTTCGAGGACTTCGACGGCGACGGCCGCTACACCACAGGCAACTTCGACTCCCTGCGGCAACCCGACGCGGCATATTATTACCCCAAGGTGGTCAACATCAAGAAAAACTGGGAGAAGTCGGAGACCTGGAACGTGTTCGAAACCGCCATCGACCTCATGAAACCCGATGCGGTGAAGAAAAACAAGCCCGAGACCGACAAGCGCAACCGCAACCGCAACGACCGGAACACCAACGACGAAGAGGAGGAAGATGACTATTTCGACCCCACCCGCAACCCCTTCGACCCTAACGACCGCGGGCGCCGCCGTGGCACTGCCGGTTCATATTAATGCAGATGACGGTTCGCCGGCAAGGAGCCGCTCTTTGGCGAGCGAGTCGCTGATGAAGGAATCGAAGGTGTCGAGGATGTCGCGCAATGATGTCAGAGAGTTCTCGGTCTGCTGGCTATAGAGGTTGCCGCTCATCCCCTGGCTGTCGATTTTACCCTGAAGGGCTCCGTTGACCCCCGAGATGTCTTCCATCATTTTGAGCTGGATTGAGAGAAGGTCGCCTATCCCGACGTTGGCGGCGTTGTTGCTCACCTGCTGCGGGAGGGGCTGCCCCGGATTGTGGCGATATACTATCATCCCGTTGAAACGGCTCCATTGGTCGGCCACATAGTCGAGGTCCATATCTTCTGAGATGGCTTCATCGGGAAAGAGGAGCACCCCCTTTGCCGAGGCGCGCATCAGCCAGTCGTAGAGGGTTATGAGGCGGTTGGTGTAGCGTTGCTGGTCGATTATGTCAGCCACGAATGAATGTATCTCCCCGTCGAGGAAGGGGTAGGCCTTGAACACGTAGGGATGTCCTCCGCCGGGAAGCGGGGAATCGCCCGTGCGGAGCAGTTCGCCTTCGGAAGTGACGAAATAGAAGCGCCACACCTCCTTCAGAGTCCATTTCGAGGGCATCCGGTGGAATTCGGGATGCCGGAGCCATGTCTGTTCGTCCATTTTTATGACGCGTGCGTTGGCACGGTCGTGACAGAGTCGGTAGGGGCGCGTCTCTTTTTTCCATAGTTCCGCCACCTTTACCATCCCGTCTTGAAAAGCCCGGTGATAGCGCAGGTAGTCGTGTTCGTTGCGTGCGAATGCGGCGCAGAAAGCGGGGAGACGGAGTTCGTGGATTTGTCCGAGCAGCGAGATGTCGCCGCCGCGTGGGTCGCGCGCCATGCGGTCGAAGAAGAAAGCTTCGGGCGACACCATGTCGGTCCATACCCCTTCTATTCCGTCGCGGCGTCCGCGCCATTTGCGGTGGACGGCCATACCGGATATCAGAAATTCCTCCATAGTGCGGCCATACACCTCCGGCATTCCGTTGGCTGCCGCCCGCGAAAGGTCATCGGGAAGCCATTGCTCCATACGCTCGGCGAGGCGGTTGCGGAAGACTCCCGCCACGTTTCTCACGAGCCGGCGGATAAGGTTGTTTTTCAGCGGTATGTTGCCCTCCTTGATTATATACTCTTCTTCGGTCATTGTGAAGCCGTCAACCGTTATTACGTCGTTCCACTGTTTGCCGAAAGTGTAATCCTTGTTGCGCGAACGGTCTTTGCGGAACTCCGCTCCCGCGTTCCAGCATTGCATGGCTGCTTCGAGTGCGGCGGTTCCTTCCTCGGTGATAAAAGCGTTTTCTCTCATATCGTAAATCGTTAAATGAATGGTTTAATCATGTAGGGACATGCCTCCGGCATGTTTGATATCATTCGGCAGGAATGCACAAATCTGTTGTGTGTTATTCGATGTAGGAATGATGCGGCAAAGTTATCCGCCATGCCGTTTCCGCCTGTTTTATTTTGCCATTCTCTAAGCGAAAATCCCTTTGCGGACTTTGTGGTTCGACGTGCTTTTTTTACGCCTTCGCTTCCACGTGATGCTTGATTCTCATCCGGGAATTAAAACTCACGCTGAGCCGCGAAGCCCGCAGAGGGAGTCATTTTTGGAGTTTGAATTTTAGAGGATAAGGCGGATGTTGGAGGGTGAAGAACGGTTGTCAGACAGTATTTTAGGCAATTTTAACATTTAAATACAGAAAAAATTCTCTAATTAAACGCTAAATCTGAAATAAAAGCGTTAATTTTGCAGTTGATTAGCATGAATCCGGTGTTATAATGTTACTGAAAACAGGGGAAATCCGGATTTAAGGCAAATAAAAAGTTTCTACCAGTAAAAAAATAGATAATTACATAACAAACCCTTAATTATATATTCCAAAAATTATGGCAAAGATAGATTTGGCCCAGTATGGCATCAAGGATGTCAAGGAGGTAATCTACAATCCCTCTTACGAGCAGCTCTTCAAAGATGAGACAGACCCCTCTCTCGAAGGATTCGAGAAAGGCACAGTGACCGAACTTGGCGCTGTCAACGTAATGACCGGCGTTTATACCGGCCGTTCGCCCAAGGATAAATTCATCGTGCTCGACGACAATTCCAAGGATAAAGTATGGTGGACCACCGAAGAATATCCCAACGACAACAAGCCTGTGACCGAGAAGACCTGGGACGCAGTGAAGGAAATCGCCATCAAGGAGCTCTCCGGCAAGAAGCTTTACGTGGTTGACTGCTTCTGCGGCGCCAACAAGGATACCCGCATGGCAGTGCGCTTCATCGTTGAGGTGGCATGGCAGGCTCACTTCGTGACCAACATGTTTATCCGTCCCTCGGAGGCAGAACTCGTTGATTTCAAACCCGACTTCGTTGTCTTCAACGCTTCCAAGGCTAAGGTTGAGAACTACAAGGAACTCGGCCTCAACTCAGAGACTGCCGTTGTGTTCAACACCACATCGAAGGAGCAGGTGATCATCAACACATGGTATGGCGGCGAGATGAAGAAAGGTATGTTCTCTATGATGAACTACTACCTTCCCCAGCAGGGCATCGCATCCATGCACTGCTCAGCCAACACCGATAAGGAGGGCAAGAACACAGCCATCTTCTTCGGCCTCTCCGGCACCGGCAAGACCACTCTTTCCACCGACCCGAAGCGTCTCCTCATCGGCGACGACGAGCACGGATGGGACGACAACGGCGTCTTCAACTTCGAGGGCGGCTGCTACGCCAAGGTAATCAACCTCGACAAGGAGAGCGAGCCCGATATCTACAAGGCTATCCGTCGTGACGCGCTTCTCGAGAACGTTACCGTTGAAGCCGATGGCAAAATCGATTTCGCCGACAAGAGCGTGACCGAGAACACCCGTGTGTCTTATCCCATCAACCATATCGAGAGCATCGTGGAGCCTGTTTCCGCAGGTCCGGCTGCAAAGAACGTTATCTTCCTTTCTGCCGATGCTTTCGGCGTGCTTCCTCCCGTATCTATCCTTTCCGCAGAGCAGACGAAGTATTACTTCCTCTCTGGCTTCACCGCCAAGCTCGCAGGTACGGAACGCGGCATCACCGAGCCTACCCCCACTTTCTCGGCTTGCTTCGGCCAGGCATTCCTTGAGCTCCACCCGACAAAATATGCCGAGGAGCTCGTCAAGAAGATGGAAGCCAACGACGCAAAGGCTTATCTCGTGAACACAGGCTGGAACGGCACAGGCAAGCGTATCTCCATCCGCGACACCCGTGGCATCATCGACGCTATCCTCGACGGCGCTATCCTTTCCGCTCCTACGAAGGTAATTCCTATCTTCGATTTCGTAGTGCCCACCGAGCTTCCCGGCGTTGACCCGAAGATCCTCGACCCGCGCGACACCTACGCAGATCCCGCACAGTGGGAGGAGAAGGCAAAAGACCTTGCTGCCCGCTTCATCAAGAACTTCAAGAAGTATGAGAACAACGCTGCAGGCAAGGCCCTCGTAGCTGCCGGTCCTCAGCTCTGATTGAAAGCATAACCCCGCTTCCGGGCAACTTGCCCTGGGCGAACGAAAAAACGGTGACGGCCATCGCGGCCGCCACCGTTTTTTTTGTTTCTAAATCTGTTTAAACAATTGGCTTGCCAGCTTGGAAAAAGATTCACTCTGTCAAATTATACATAGATGTGAGTAAAGTGACATTTTACTATTTTTGAATGTGCGATTCCTGATTGGGATATTTCTCCGGATGTAAAATGATGATATATGATATATTATGAGATGTATTGAGAGTGGTATGGAGAAATTGTAAATTTTAATACGTTGATAATCAGTATATAATATTGTGGATTGGAGAAATCAATAAGAAATTAATTTGGGGCAGAATGCTTGCAAATAAGGGATATTTGTTATAAATTTGCAGCGTTTAATAAAAATATCACATCATGAAACAAAGTATTATCGGTCTTCTGATGGCTGTTCTTGCCATTGTGTCGGCATCGCTGTGTCATGCCGAAGAAAAAAAGAATCCGCCGGCCATTCCAATTATCATCTATGAGGAGGATGAGTGTCCCAAAACTTATTCCCTTACCGGATTTATAGAGATTTCGGCAACGGTCACTGACGGAACCATCTCATTCGAGCTTCCGTTTGAAGGCTATCCGATGACGGTAGAGATTGTAGGAGAAGGGATGACACGTGGTTATTGGAGCGGTACTCTTTTCAATTCATTGCATCCGGAAATTTCCTTCGACGGCACCGTAGGCGACTACCGCCTCACCCTCACCACCGCCGGAAATTCCACCTACACCGGCTACTTCACCCTCGAATGAACCGCTGAAGGATATTCCTTTGGCTATAATAAATAATTTTAAAATTTCAATTATGAAAAAACTCTTCATTCTCCTTGCCTGCGTGGCAGGGGCTGCCGGCCTTTATATGGGCCACGGCACACCGGGTTCGTCGGACGATCTGACAACCGAGAACATTGAAAGGCTTGGCCTTTCCGCATCCGAAACGACCTGTGATGGTAAAACCCCCAATGAGTGTTCCATTTATAATGGCGGCCTGCTTGTTGGCAAGGCCTCAGGAGCCTTGATTCACTACAACTGAAAAAACCTGGGTTACACCGTAGAAATATGCGGTGTAACCCAGGTCTTTCTAATGAATTTCTATTATGAAAGATATATTATCAAAGCTATTTACCATAGCGGGTGTGCTTTTTGTCGCATCATGTGGCGGTAAAGGTACCCCGGCCGACATGCCTACAGAGGATTTGGTTTCGGAAAAATTTGTCAATGGAGAGGATTTGGTGCATCCGGCTTTTTTAGCCGTAGCCGGCGACGGATTACTTGTGACCAACCTTTCTACCTGCGACACCCTGTTGAATTATTACGACGGCAACGGCAAGCCTGCGGGGGCTTTTCTTCCGAAAGGGGAGGGCGACAAGGAAGCATTGTGGCTCTCTACTGTACAGTACGACAGTAAGTTCGGCGACGCATATTGTTCCGACATCGACAAGAAAGTCCTTTTCCGGATTGCTGGAATCGGGAAGGGGGAAGCCGTGGTTGACGGGAAGACATGGCGCCCGGTTACCGAGGCCGACACCATAGAAAACACCGGCAAATATTTGAAGTTCGCTGATTTCTATCTGGGTTACAACGTCAGTACTGCGGGCATGTTCTCCATTTATACTCCCGATGGCGTTCTCCTTGGTGCGGAGGTACCCTATCCCGACAAGTCGCTTGTTGATGACGGACTTACGGAATGGGCGAACATCCATCTTTACCAACCGTCGCTTTCAGTCAACGACCGAGGTGATTTCGGTGTAATTTCTTTTTACGGTTCCGGTATGATAGTGCTTGTCTCGGACAAGGACGGTAAACCGGATTTCAGGATTATCGAGGGAGAGGCACCCAACGACATATTCCTGGTGCAGAGCGGGGCTGATTTCGTGCAGGGCGCGTTCACCAAAGATTCCAAGGTGCATTCCATAAGTTCGTCTGCGGGTATGGACCACGCATACGTGTTGTATTCCGGACTGACGGATGAAGTGTTGAAGGAAACGGAATACAGCAAGGAAGCGAATTTGTCCGGTTCGCGAGACGTGAAGGTATATGATAGAAATGGCGAGGAGGTCCGCAAGCTCCGGCTTGACCGGTGGGTACATCAGATAGCTGTCTCGTATGATGAGAAGTGGCTTTACGCCCTTACCCATACCCCCGAGGAGGGATTCATCGTAGTACGCTATGCACTGTAGGTGGTTTGCGGCTGCCGTGTTGTCATTGCTTGCAATGGCGGGTTGCACAGGGAAGGGTAACGGCGGTGACGCAGAATGGAGGAACTATTCTGCTCGTTTTGTCCGTGATAAAATCAACACGGAGGCGGTATTGCCCGACAGTGTTTTCGGCGCACACGGGGACACCGTTCCGGGAATCCACGTCATGTCGATGCCCGGGAAAGTTCTGTTCTGCGTGGATGTGGAGTGCGGTGCCTGTCTCGGAAAATTCCACTATTGGAAGGAATTCGTGCGCAAGTTCCGTATCCGTCATGGCAAAGACGCCCCGGTGCTCGCGGTGGTGAGTTCCGAGAGACCCGGTTATGCCGCCAGAATGGTTGAAGAGAACTGGGGTCTCGACTGGGTTTACGACCCCGGGGCGGTCTTCATCGATTGCAACGACCTTGAGGACGACCGTTTCCAGGCGGTCCTTCTCGACGGCGAGAACGTGGTCCGGATACTCGGGAACCCGATGTTCAACGAATCGTTGGGAGTGCTTTATGAGAACACGCTTTCGAAGTTCCTTGGCGAATAAGCTACGTTACGCGACGGGATGCGTTGCGTGGTGTGTGACCATTCTTCTGACGTTTATCCTGTTGAAAATGTTCGTTGTCGAGATCTTCGATGTGAAGGGATGGTCGATGCATCCTGCCTTGAGCGACGGGGAGCGGGTGGTGGTGACGAAATGGCAATACGGACCCCGTATGCCGCGCAACGTTTATGAGGTGCCTTGGGTGGGGCTGCTTGTCGCTTCGGTGACCCCGGACGAGAGCATAGACAGGACGATAGGGAGATCGGGGATGTTTTCCAGAATAAGCCCGAGACTGCCGCAGCGTGGAGACATAGTGGCATTCAACATTCCCGGCAACCTGCATTACTGCGCGGTGAAACGGGTCGCGGCAATTCCGGGGGATGCGATGCCGCCTGACACTGTCGCCGGGGGACTCTCTCCGCTTTCAAGACTTCCGGCAGTGCCGGCGGCGGGTGACAGGATCGGGTGGGGCACCCTCGATTCCTTGCAGCGCAAGGCGATGGAGAAATCCGCGTATTTTGCATTTGATCCCGGGGATTCGTCGTTCGTGGCGTTGGACGATTTCATTTACCTGACAGGAGACAACCTGCCGGCCTCCATTGATTCCAGAAGATGGGGACCCGTGCCGTTGAACCTGATTATTGGGAAATGCCATAAATTATTTTAGATTAACTGTAAGACATTGATATGAAAAGAACCGTGCCGGCATTTTTATGCTACGTCTGCTGTCTGGCGACGGCGGCATGTTCGGGCGTGGCGGTACGTCAGGATGAAGACCCCGGTGACTTGTACCTCGAGGTTTCGGCCCACTACGGGGAAGATTCCGTGAAGCGTGAGGCCGCGCGGTGGCTCATCGACGGGATGCGCTGGCACCATACCCTTGACGGTCCCTTGCTTGACCGCTATCTCGGGTATTACCATCTTTATTCGGAGCGTGGGAACGGGATTCTTCCCTTAATTGATTCCCTTGTGCGCCGTGACGGGTATTCCAAATCGACATTGCAACCGGTCTCTGACCTCAGCGCGATTAGCGCACCTTATCTTGTTCACAACATCGACCGGTCGTTTTGGACGCGCGACTCGCTTCCGTGGTGCCGTCCGACAGGATGGGATGATTTCGTAAGGTATGTCCTCCCTTACCGGATAAAGGACGAAAGACCGACAATGTGGAGGGATTCGGTGCTCGACATGTATTCCCCGGTTATAGACAGCCTGCGCCGTTCGGGATGCAACTCTCCGCTCGCCGCCGCGAGGGCCATCATGGCCGCTTGGAACTCCAGGGAGTTCAAATGGACAGGAAGACTGCCGGAAGGGCCTGCGATAGGACTTGCGAACGTAAGGGACAAAGGGGGCTCGTGCCTTGAGTTCGCCCACGGGGTGGTTTATCTGATGCGTGCGGCGGGAATCCCTTCCGGCATCGACATGGTGCCTGCGAGGGGAGAGAACAATTCAAGCCATTTTTGGCCGTTCATAAAGGATGCCGACGGAAAGACCTACGTCACATGTACCGAAAACACCACCTTCGTCCCTGCGGACAGTTTCGACATACGCGCCCCCAAGATTTACCGTCTTGAATACGCCGCGGACTCCGCTATTCTCGAACGACTTCCGGTCGGTATCGAGTATCCTATGTACCTTTCCCCTCCGTGCATCTCGGATGTGACAAGCGTCTATAAGCCGGAAGGATGCCATACGTTGTCTTTGGAGGTTGCAGACGATGTGTGCGCACCGGTCTATCTCGCCGTCTCAAGCAACGACCGCTGGATTCCCGTTGCAATGTCCGTTACAGATAGCGCGGGGGTGTTCGACGATGTCTGCGGCGGTGTGGTGGCCTGCATAGGGACATGGGACGGGAAGTCGCTTACCCCTGTGGGCTACCCGTTTGAAATTGATGTGGCGACAGGGAAAATAAGGGAAATAAAGGGAGTGGATGAGACTGCGAAGGTTTCCATCTATTCCAAGTTCCCCGTCGATGAGAGGAACGGCGACCTCGTTTACAGGATAGTGGGAGGCCGGATAGAGGGGGCGCGACATGCGGATTTCAGGGATGCCGTCACTTTGTTCACCGTGACGGAAATGCCGAAGCGGAGGATGACCGTGGCCTATCCTTCCGGAGGCTACGGGTCGTTCCGTTACTACCGTTACGTTGGGCCTCCGGACGGATACTGCAATATAGCCGAGGTATCGTTATACGGTAATGCTGGCGACACTGTGCCACTGAACGGAAACGTGTTCGGCACACCCGGTTCATGGGACAACGACCCCGTCCATACATTCGAAAAGGTGTTCGACGGAAACCCCGACACGTCGTTCGATTACAAGGAGGCAGAGGGTGGTTGGTCGGCCATAGATTTAGGCCGTCCGGTGGAGGTCCGTAAAATCATGTATGTCCCCCGCAACAGGGACAATTACGTAAGGGCCGGTGACGTTTACGAACTGTTCTGGTACGGCGAAGGGAAATGGAATTCGTTAGGGAAGCAACAGGCATTCGGCGATTCCCTTTCGTACTACGTGCCGAGAGGAGCCCTCCTGTATTTGCGGAACCACTCGAGAGGCAAGGATGAGCGTATCTTCGAATACGATTTCGAGAAAAGAGAACAAAAGTTTTGGTAAAGAGAAGTCTCCCCGCCTTATATTTTTCATAAATTATTTTTTAGTAGATGACAAAAGTTGAATTTTGTCGGTTATATTGTTGATTTTTAAT
>CAJUCW010000052.1 GCA_910585275.1 uncultured Muribaculaceae bacterium | reverse complement strand
AGGAAAGGGAACGAAAGTAGGTCAGAAATCTTTCGTTTCCCGACCTACTCGATTAAATTGTTGATTATGTTAAAATTCGCTCGAAAAATGGAACTTAATTTTGGGAAAATCCGCGCGAGCCATCTGCAAGACGTAGTTTGAATCGGCAAGGAAAACGTCGCGCCCCTCTTTGTCGGTGGCCATAAACTGATGTTTCCTTTTCTTGAATGCGGCCAGCGCCTCCTCGTCGTCGCTCTCAATCCAGCATGCTTTATAAAGGCTGATTGGTTCCCAACGGCATTGTGCCCCATATTCATGAAGAAGCCTGTATTGTATGACCTCGAACTGGAGTTGCCCTACGGTGCCGATAATCTTGCGTCCGTTGAAGTTGTTGGTAAACATCTGCGCCACGCCTTCGTCCATGAGTTGCCTGATGCCCTTGTCGAGTTGCTTTGCTTTCATCGGGTCGGCATTTTCAATATATTTGAACATTTCGGGTGAGAACGAGGGAAGACCTTTGAAATGCAGTAGTTCGCCGGAAGTGAGTGTGTCGCCTATTTTGAAGTTCCCGGTGTCGGGAATGCCGACGATGTCGCCCGGATAAGCTTCGTCAACAATGTTTTTCTTTTGTGCCATGAATGCGGTAGGGGCCGCGAAACGCATCATCTTATCGCTTCTAACATGGCGGTAATTGACGTTTCTCTCAAATTTACCCGAACATATTTTCACGAACGCTATACATGAACGGTGGTTTGGGTCCATGTTGGCATGAATCTTGAAAACAAACCCGGTGAAACCCTCTTCCGACGGCTTGACGGTTCTCTCCACGGCTTCGATAGGCTGGGGAGAGGGTGCTATTTTTACGAAACAGTCAAGAAGTTCCTTCACTCCGAACGTATTCAGCGCAGAGCCGAAGAAGACAGGTGCAACTTCCCCTTTGAGATAATCTTCAGGATTGAATTCCGGATATACCCCGTCGATAAGTTCAAGGTCTTCCCTCAACTTTGCGGCGTCGGCATCGCCTACGAGTTCATCCACGAGGGGGGAGTTGACATCGTCGATTTCCACCCTCTCGCTTATCGTTTGTTTCGAAGGTGTGAAAAGGTCGAGCCCGTGTTCATAAATATTATACACCCCCTTGAATTTTGCCCCGATATTGATAGGCCACGACAGCGGGCGCACGCTTATCTTCAACTCTTGTTCAAGTTCGTCGAGAATGTCGAAGGGGTCGCGTCCCTCGCGGTCAAGTTTGTTTACAAAAATAATAACCGGAGTGTTGCGCATGCGGCATACCTCCATGAGCCTTCTTGTCTGTGTTTCCACACCTTTGGCAACATCGACGACAATGATGACGGAATCTACCGCAGTAAGCGTACGGAAGGTATCCTCTGCAAAATCCTGGTGGCCGGGAGTGTCGAGGATATTTATTTTATAATCACCGTAGTTGAACCCCATTACCGAGGTGGCCACTGAAATGCCGCGTTGTTTCTCAATCTCCATCCAGTCGGAAGTGGCGGTCTTTTTTATCTTGTTGCTCTTCACGGCACCGGCCACGTGGATTGCACCTCCGAACAACAATAGTTTTTCGGTAAGTGTGGTCTTGCCGGCATCCGGGTGGGAAATAATTGCAAACGTTCTTCGTTTCGCTATCTCTTTATTCAGTTCTTCGCTCATTGTCGTTATGATGTTCTAAAGTAAATAGTAGGTAGGGGAGAGGGGTCAGTCTTTAAAAAGTTCGTTGTTATAGTCGAGTTTGTAATAATGGGAGAGGAGCGCGAGAAATTTTGAAATCTGAGAGGCCGCCTGCAAGGTTTCTTCAGAGATTTCTTTTCCTTGAAGCCTGAGCATAAGGATTCCGTAGAGCGCATTGAAGCAGGTTTCAATCTCTCCGGTCTTCGCCTCCCCCGCTTTCGCTCTGAGTTCCACGATAATGGGCAAAGTATGGTAAAACTGTGCGGAATATGCTGCAAACTTCTGGTCGGAAAGCAGACGCCTGTGAAGGTCATCGAGGGCAATAATCACATTTTTGTTTAATTGGATGTGTCCCTTATCTGTCGCATCTTCCCTGCGCATCATGTCGATAAGGGATTCATACCATTCCCTCATCTCTTTCTTTTGCTGTTCGGAAAGGTCTTTATATTGGTCGATGATGTTCGTCTGTATCTTGTCGATATCCAGGCCGTTGGCGCGGATAAGGTCTTCTATCTGCCACATATACAGCAGATATTCAGCGATGTTTTCTTTCTTTTTTAATGAAGCGGTAATCATATATTTCTCTTTTCCGGATGCAAAATTAATTATAAATTAGCGGGTAAGCAAGTCTATAACTTATAATTCATCCTAAGTCGTGATTTCTATTTCGGTTTATGGGGCTTTGTGCGAATCGGTTTTATCGCTTTCCATCTTTTTATATTCCTTTTCCGCATCTATCGGGCATGAAGCACCGTCTTGTATGACGGAATCCTGACGGATAGGATTGACAATGTTGACCACGTCGGGAGCAATCGGATTGCTGACCGGAGTTTGGATAACGCGGTTGAAGGAAAGTTGAAAAAACAGGAGCACGGCTGCGCCGAGCACTAATTGTGCCATCAGTCCCCAACTGAATTTGTTGCATCCTTGTCGGAAGCCATGGATTATCCTTATGATTGAAATAATAAGCACGGCGATAAAAAACACCCACACCACCCAAAAGGAAAACAGTGTGCATCCGGTGCAGATATCGATAAGGATGGGCAAAGTCAGAATCCACGATATCGTAAACAATGTGTTGCAGTGAGCGAATACAGGTTTTTTCATTTTTTTCGTTTGTTTAATGAATGACGCTTGTCGGCTTTATCCTCGGCGTTGTTTCGGAGGGGCCGGGATGTGGGTCAATATTGTCGTCCATAGTTTAAACAATTTTTAAGCATTCCGGGTTGAAAATTAAACGTAAACAATAGCGATATGATTCTCACTTATATATGGCATGATTGCTTCGTGCTCACTACTGAAAGCGCGATTCTGGTTTTTGATTATTGGAAAGACCCTTTTGCGGGGAAAGACAATATTCCGGATTTTATAAAAAATGCGGATTCCGGGAAACCGTTGTACGTAATAGCCAGTCATCACCATAAGGACCATTACACCACAAAAATTTTCGATTGGCTCAATTATCTCCCCGATGTGCATTATATATTGAGCAGGGACATAGAAAAGTTTTCACGTCATGTTTTCAGACCGGATTCCGTTTACGGAAAACCGAAACCGACTTCCGGACAAGTGTCAATACTGCAACCGGGCGATAGGTTTGAAGACGGTGTTATTTCTGTAGAAGCTTTTGGTTCCACAGATATCGGCAACTCTTACATGGTGACGATTGAGGGCCAGACCGTGTTTCATGCCGGCGACCTTAACGCCTGGATCTGGAAAGACGAATCCACTCCGGAGGAGGTGGAAAAAGCCATCGATGATTTTAAAGCCATCCTTGGAAAGATAGCCGTGAAATATCCCGTAATTGACTTTGCCATGTTCCCTGTCGATTCAAGAATAGGGAGCGATTATTTTGAAGGCGCACGTATTTTTGTCAGAGCAATTGATGTGAGACATTTCTTCCCCATGCATTTCGGATTGGGGGAAACTTCGGAAGAACAACTGAAATTTCGGCTTGATGCTGCAAAGGTAAGCTGTTACGCCAATCCGGCAAGGGGGGAATATATCTGTCTTCAATCTCCCTACAGTTGTTTCGTCTCACCTTTTCTCCCTAAAGAGACGGGCGAAAAATAAGGGAGATTTGTCAGACCGTTTTCTCAGAAGGAAAGAAGACATGCGTCCGTCTTGTGAATCGCTTCGGAGCAACTGTGTTTCCATTCCATATTTGGCTTCGTGAAGGAACGAGAGTTCCAGACGCTTCACAAACGACTCGTCGTGCTCTTCAAGCGTAAATCGGTTAAGGAGCAGAGTCACGTATCTGATGGTGTTGACGTGGCGGTAGAAATCAAGGTCGCAATACTTAAACTTGTAGTCGAAAACGGGAGCGGTGGCTGTTACGATGCCCCGGGGCAGTTCTTCGCCGCAGATGTTTTCTACAATGGTGCTATGGCGCGCCTGTCTTTCGATAGGGGGAATTGTCCCGTCGATCCATTCTTTTTCGAACGTAAGATGCGAGAGTCCTACATTGGTGTGGTTGACAGTGTCCATTACCATCCATATTGACCTGGCATAGCCGAATACCTCGCCGCTTTCGGAATAGATTTTAAATGCCCTCTCGGAAAAATGGCGGTTGGTCGATTCTATCCAAGTTGAGATGATATAGGTGTCGTTGACCTTCGGATAGCTGTTCATTTCGATGGTGAGACGCGAGAGAATCCATCCGGCGTTCATTTTCTCCATGGAAGGGTTGCCTATGCCGAGCGAGTTGGCATGGGCCGTGGCGATATCTATAATTTTTGAAGTCAAAATAGGCAACGACAATTCCTGTTCGGCATTGGCTTCACTTGCTGAAAGGAAATATGTTTCCTTGAATATAGGGGTCATTTTTTGATGTGTTTATAAGCAAAAAGGGATGGCATAGAGCAAAGTAAAGGCGGATACTAATGTCCCACATTACTTCCAGATGCCTATGGGCGCACAAAATTAATAAATTTTTTTATTAACTTTGCAAGACGTAAAGAATAACCAGGTTCTCTTGAATTCAAGAAAGATAAAGACCTCCTCCATCATCATCGCTGTTCTGCTCCCTTTTTTTATAGTCACAGGGTGCGGGAGCAGCCGTCATGTGCCTAAAGGAAGTTATCTGCTTGACAATGTGGATATACGAATAAACGATTCCACAAAATCTTTCAATACGCAGGAGATGATGACTTATCTTCGTCAACTTCCCAACCACAAAATGTTGTGGAGCATGAAGTTTCGTCTGGGCATATACAACATGAGCGGCAACGACACCACCAAATGGTGGAACCGGTGGATACGGAAGCTCGGCGAGCCGCCGGTGGTTTATGACTCGGCTTTGACGCAGGCCGGAGAAGATCAGCTCTTGAAAGCCATGGTCAACAAAGGCTTTCTCGGTGCACAAGTCTCCACCGACACTTTCGTCGATGAAAAGAAACGGAAAATGAAAGTGGAATACACCCTTAATCCAGGGAATCCACATGTTGTCAGGACCATTGACTATTCTTTCCCGGATTCGGCATTGCGTACGCTTGTGATGAGAGACTCCTCGCGGTTTATTGTCAAGCCCGGTGAAAAACTCGACAGGACGCTACTTGAAACCCAAAGGGAGATCATAACTCAGATTATGCGCAACAGCGGTTATTACGGTTTTGCAAAAGAATATATCACTTTCAATGCCGACACAACTGAAGGAAGCCGTCTTGTTGACCTCACGATGACGATGAATCCTGTGTATTCACAACAGAAGGAAACGAATAAGCATGAGGTTTACACAATACGCAATATTTATTTCGTAACGAATTACGACCCCTCTTCAGAAGAATCGCTGCGGACCATATCGGCCGCCGACACAGTGGGATACCGTGACATTATAATTCTTTACGGCGACAAGAAATATCTGCGCCCTAAGGCTCTTTATGAAAACTGTTTCTTGCACACCGGACAACAATACCGTCAGAATGACGTGGACCGTACGTATCAGGCCCTGTCGCGGTTTAATATTTTGAAATTTATCAATATACGGTTTCTTGATTCAGGCTCGGTGGGGAATGCGCGTATGCTCGATGCTTATGTGCTCCTTACGCCCGGGAAGAGCCAGAGCATATCCCTGGAACTGGAAGGCACGAATTCAGAGGGCGACCTCGGTGTTGCCGCCGCCGCAACTTATACTCACAGGAATATTGCAAAAGGTTCTGAAACGCTTACCGCAAAGCTTCGAGGCGCTTACGAATCGTTGAGTGGAAATCTCGACGGTCTTCTGCACGACCGTTATATGGAGTATTCGCTCGATATGGGCATCAATTTCCCGAAATTCAAGGCCCCGTTCCTGTCGGAACGTTTTAAAAGCCGGATAAATGCCACGACCGAGTTCAATATGGCTATGACGTATCAAGAACGACCGGAATATACGAGAATAATCTCAAACGCCGGGTGGTCTTACAAATGGGTTTATAATAAAAACAAGAACCGCTATATCTTCACACCTCTCGACATTAATTACGTCTATCTTCCTCAAAGCACATACAATTTTATCGACCAGATAGCTCCTGACAATCCCTTGTTAAGGTATAGCTACGAAGACCACTTCATCATGAGGATGGGATTCAGTTTCTATCATTCAAACAAGCGTGAAGCGACTCCCTGGAATTCCCGCACACAGCGCAACGTCTATACGGTGAGGGCTAACGCGGAAATCGCAGGCAACCTTCTCTTTCTTTTGAATAATGTGATACATCACCGGTCTGATTTCCGGACAGACCCTTATAAAATATTCGGAATACACTATTCGCAATATTTTAAAATCAATGCCGATTTCTCTTTCCTTCACACCATAGACTTCAGAAATTCCCTCGCTTTTCATGCCGGTTTCGGTATAGGCTATCCTTATGGCAACTCTGAGATTCTCCCGTTTGAGAAGCGGTTTTATGGCGGCGGTGCCAACGGCGTGAGGGGATGGGATGTGCGCACTCTTGGCCCGGGGCGTTATCCCGGAACCAATTCCGTTAGCGATTTTATCAATCAATGTGGCGACATTCGTCTTGACTTGAGTGCGGAATACCGTGCCAAACTGTTTTGGGTTCTTGAACTCGGAGCTTTTATCGATGCGGGCAATATATGGACAATCCATAATTATTCCAACCAGCCGGGAGGAATGTTCCATTTTAATTCGTTCTATAAGGAGATAGCCGCTGCCTACGGGTTGGGACTGCGAATGGATTTTACTTACTTCCTCATAAGGTTCGACCTCGGCATGAAAGCCCATAATCCAGCCATGGGACAGGAAGAATGGCCGATAATCCATCCGAACTGGAGGCGGGATTCCTCATTCCATTTCTCCATCGGCTATCCTTTCTAAATATTTGTAATTTCTTGAATGATGAAAAAGTTAGCGATATTTGACCTTGACGGCACACTTCTTAATACTATCTACGACCTCGGGGAGGCCGTGAATTATGCCTTGCGCAAAAAAGGATTCACCCAACATCCTATCCCTGCCTATAATTATATGGTTGGCAACGGTGTTCGTAAACTTGTGGAAAGAGCGCAGCCGGATGCCGACAAAGAGACCATCGACGAACTTCTTGCCCTTTTCACCGAGTATTATGACAAGAATTGTATGGTCGATACCAAGCCATATAACGGCATTCCGGAACTATTGCGTGAATTGTCGGCCCGCGGTGTCGCGATAGCGGTGGCGTCTAACAAATATCAGTCGGCAGCCACAGAGATAGTAACGCATTTCTTCCCCGATATTGATTTCGTGTCGATTCAGGGCCAGATTCCCGACCGTCCCACAAAGCCCGACCCGTCTATCATATTTTCCATCCTTTCCGAGCATCCTACGCCTAAATCGGAAGTGCTTTATATAGGAGACTCCGGAGTTGACATGGAGACGGCACGTCGGGCATGTGTAGAATCGATCGGGGTTTCATGGGGATTCCGTCCTGTCAGCGAATTGCGGGATGCCTATGCCGACCACATTGTCAGCACTCCTGCAGAAATTCTCGATTATCTTTCGGATTTATTCTGAACTTTCTTCCCGAATCCGGCATCGATATGCACGCGGGCGCAGACAACGAGGGTGGCTATACACCCGACCATCACAAGCCAGAAAAAGTTGATGTACCCTTGTGGACCGTCGGTGCCAAAGAGATTGTATTGTGCGAAAACGTCATGCAGCCATCCGGCAAACATGCCGGGAACCATCATGCCGAGTGCCATGAATGCAGTGCAGAATGCATAATGCGATGTCTGGCTTTCTCCTCGGCTGAAATAGATAAGGTAAAGCATGTATGCCGAAAATCCGAATCCGTAGCCGAACTGTTCGATGAATACGGCTGTCGAAATCCATAAAATGCTTTCCGGGCGCGCCATTGCGAGTATGCAATAAAACGCGCATGGAAGCGTGAGGCTTAATGCCATCGGCCATAGCCATCTCTTCAGTCCGCCTTTCGAAATCGCGATGCCTCCGGCTATCCCTCCCAAAAGGAGGGCGATTACGCCTACCGTGCCGTTTACAAGTCCTACCTGTGATGTGGTCAACGCCAAACCTCCCATATCTCGCGGGGAGACGAGAAACGGTTGGACAAGCTTGATGCAAAGGGCTTCGGGCAGGCGGTATAGAAGCATAAACAATAGTGCGGAAATCACATATGGCTTCCTGAAGAATGTGACAAACGTCATGCAGAAGTCCTTCAAGATGCTTCCTGCGGTCACGTTTTTCATTGGTTTGTCGTCCTCCGGCCTGGGCATGTATCTCAGATGATAAAATCCCACACATATAAAAAACACTGACAGCAATACAAATACCGATGCCCATGCCAAAGGGATGTTGCCGGTGGTTTCTTCAAGCCATCCGGCAAGAATCACGAGCCCTCCCTGCCCGATTACGCTCGCGATGCGATAGAACGTGGAACGCACCCCGACGTATGCCGCCTGTTCGTGTGGTGGCAATTCGAGCATATAGTAGCCGTCGGCGGCAATATCGTGGGTGGCTGAGAAAAAGGCCATCAGCCAGAATGCGGCAAGCGTAAGGGCGAAAAAAAAGCCCGTGGGGAGAGTGAACGCCACGCATGCCATACACAATCCGATAAGCAACTGCATTGTAACTGTCCACCACCGTTTGGTTTTAAACAAATCCACGAACGGGCTCCAGAACGGTTTTATCACCCATGGGAGATAAAGCCAGCCTGTATAGAAAGCCATTTCTTTCACCCCGATTCCGAGGTTGGTGTACATCAATACCGTCAATGTGTTAACGGCAAAATAGGGGAGTCCTTCGGCTATATATAGCGTCGGTATCCAACGCCAGGGTGAGACTTTTGTAATTGAGATATCATTCATAATCCATAGGGAATGCAACGTCTGAATAAATCCGTCTGATTTCATTCTCCGAAAGAATGCGGAAATCTTCTTCTCTCGGAGTGATTATAAGGCCTGCCATGTCGATGCATCCGGGGCTTACCATTCTGTTGGCATCTCCTTCCAGATAGAAACATTCAGGTCTATGCGCTTTGCGTGGCACTATTACATATCTGAGAAATCCGTTAGTGTCAATCCAGAAAAACGCATTGAGACGTTCGCGCCTGTCGGAAGAGTCTTTGTCGTAAATTCCGCAATATGCAAATGCCGCTTTCAGATATTTTATCCCTTCAGAGTCATTTGCCACTATGCCGGAAATAAAATAGAAAGGGAGGTCAAGACCGGTTTGTGCTGACGTGAGGATGTCTGATTTTTCAGATTTGTGTGTGTGTTCTACAAGGCGAAGCAATGGCAGTTCGTCTTTAAGCACGGCTTGCAGATGAAGATGGTCGGGTGCGGATGCGCCGGCCTTCGCTCCGTTGAAAAACACTGTCATTCCGGGAAGAGACTCGGCTATCCGCACAATGTCTTCCGGCACTCCTGTCTGAGGCACATGCGAAGAGGAAGCAATAGTAAGATGCACCGGCAGAATCGGGAACGGATTCACAAGCAATTCCCATCCGGGGGCGATGTCTGTGATAAGTTGCTCTTTGGGTCTGTTGTGCCGGCAAAGAAAACATTCCCGGTTCTTTATAGATTCTTTATCTATTTTCGCACCGGTGGAGCCGATGCGGGCCGGATTCCATTGTATGCCGCAGTCGAGGTCGCCTATGCGGAGGTTGCGGCGTTCCGCATTTATCAGCGCATCATAATTCTGCTTGGCGAGGGGCCACAATGCGAGCTGGGTTTCTATTATCGATTTTACGTCGTCATGACTGAGTGTATTCATCCTTATCCATATTTGCACGGATTCTTGCAATCAGCTCTACGGAACGCAGGAAATCCTTATATTCGTTGTTTGCGTTAACTTTCTCGACCGAGAGGTCGGCATCGCTGTTTCCTTGCCAGCGGCGGCAGCAATATATGGGGTCAAAAATTCTGCCGACGGCATATTCCCGGCTTATACGCAGGCACATCGCGTAGTCTTCCCCATAACTAACGTTGGGGAAAAGGATGTTGCGCGCGATAGGGGTGAAGAATGCCCTTGGGGCTCCGAAACCGTTGATGCGCAAAGCATTGTTGGCTCCGTTGAGTGCGGTCCATTCGCGATGGTCTATGATGCCCGGAGGTATCGGGTTAAGGTCGAAATCGGTCATGATGTAACTGCCTACAACCATGGCGCAACGGTCATCGTAGAATTTACGGACAATCCGGCTTAATACGTTTGTTTCCGGATATAAATCATCGGAATCAAGCTGGACGGCGAACCTTCCGCAATGCTCGGAGAGGAGGGCTTTGTTCCAACAGCCACCGATGCCGAGAAACTCGCTCTCTTCAACTTTTATGATTACGAGTCTGGAATCGTCAATACCTTCGAGAAGCTCTCTCGTGCCGTCGGTGCTCGCGTTATCGACCACGATTACGTTATACGGGAAATCGGCCTTTTGCGCAAGGGCAGATCTCACTGCATCACCGATGGTCGAGACCCGGTTTCTGACAGGGATAACCACAGAAGCCTCCACAGGAAATTTTCCTTCGGAAAGGTCGGGGCGGAGAGGGTTGAGTGGGACCATGGCATCGATGTCTGTAAGGAAATCTGTGAAGACGCGCTCCTTATGTGCCTGCACGAAGCTATTGCGCGGGTCAACGTAATCGTGCTGTTTCTCTCCGCTTTTGCGGAAATCTTCTTTCTCAACCGTATAAAGATACTCCGGAAGGGAGGCCACGGTCTTCCCAATAGACATATGCAGGCGCAAAGCATACCAGCCTCCGTCGGGTGCGGCGGCTTCATCCGTAGAAAATCCTTCTGAGGCGGCGAGCACGTCGGCGGCGTTCAGGAGCACGATGCTCCCGAAATCGAAATCGTCGCGCACAGAGCCGAACTGATAATCGTTGACGGGATGAAGAATTATCTTGTCGCCATCTTTCTCACGATAGTAGCTATAGGTGATAGAGGCGTCGGAATCTGCCGCCACCTCTTCCATGCGTTGCATGAAGTTGTCGTCGAAAGATATGTTTTTGTCGTCGAGTTTTACAAGGATAAACTGTTCGAGACTGTTCTTGAAAATCTCATCCCTGAGGTCATCGACGTTAGTGAATCGTATCAGTTTCATAGAATGTTTTAATGCATCATAGTGTGTTGCAAAACCGATATAAATGTAGGGACATGCCTTTGGCATGTTTGATTAGCTATTGGGGTTGCAATTAAACATGCCGAAGGCTTGTGCCTGCGTTCAAATGGATTCAAGTTTTTGCAACATCCGGCTATTTGTTGAAATAATTAAGAATCTCTATCATCAGTTTGTCGCGTTCTCCCTTATCTTTGATCGACTCGAAAGGCACACTCATCACCGCTCCTTTGCTTTTGCCTTTCTTTGTAAGGATTCCGGCCGGCATGTCGGTGTCGGAGAAAGTCATAAACACTTCCGAGTCGATTCTTCCGGAAGGGGAGAGCACGTCGGGTTTCTCCACGATATACTGTTTGTCGTTCAAATTATTGCTATAGGAGATTGCTTTGTTTGATCCGGCAAAACCTTTTATCGGCTTAAGTGCTACTCTTCCCGTCATGGATTTCGGACCTTCTGCCAGATTGATTCCAAGCACCTCTTCCGCAAATTCGCGGCTTCCGTCGGGAGAACGGTAATCAAGAAGGTCGCTTGCAACGTAGGCACCGCTGACGATTAAGTCCCCGCCATGGTGGATAAACTCCCTGAGTTCATGCTGAAGGCGCGAGGGGAAAGAAATAAACCTCATTCCGGTGTTTCCGTTTCCTGTGACGGTCACCTTCTGTTTGCCGAGTATAAGGTCGATTGTCTTGTAATCGGAGAGTTTCACATCGCCGGCTACAACGGCACCGACGCTTGTCGAAACGAATCCTTGCCCCGCCGCAGCGATTGATTCTCCGTGAATGTACGGGAAATCGAACGTGTTGCCCGCAATCACCTGCGAAGCATAATTGCCGTCGCTTTTCCCGAACGCTTCCCCGGCGTTTCTCCGGAATTCGGTCTGGTAGCCTATGAAAGAGATGTCGTTGATGAAGGGCACTCCGAAATCCGTTTCCGAGTCGAATCCGGCGTTTCCGTCTTTGCTGAAATTCTCCGGACCGCTCACGCGGGTAAATCCGTTAATTATCAATACGGGGTCATGTTCGCCTGCACTTTCTTTCAAAGCAAGCACTTCGGAGGGGAATGAGAGTCCGCCTTCGTTTCCGGCAATTACTTTAAAAGAATGGATGTCGTTGTCTTCCACTTTTATATCGAAATGGGTTGATGTCGTTTCCCCGAGATAGTGGAATCCGAGTTCATCGGCTGTGCGTTCCATTATAATATATTTGCTCGGCATGGCGGTAGGCTCAAGACGGTCTGGGGTCGGTTGCCAGCTTAATCTGTAATGGTCTTTTTTAGTGCGCCTGATAGAGAAGTCTTTGACAGGGAAAGGCTGAACCACGAATTTACGGTCTTTTCTTTCAGCTATGAATCGTCCGATGGCCTTATATATCGAACGGCTCACGGTGAACCTGAAGGCAGGGTCGAGACCGTATTTCATATCGGCGAAATTCTGATGGCTCATGAATTCGATGAGTGAAGTCGGAACTTCCGGCACACGTGCCTCGACGTACGACTTGTCCCACATAGACCTGCGGGTCCAGTTGGGTTCCCATGTCTGACGTATGTCGCCTGTAATCTGACGCATTAGCATGTCTGTCAGGGTTCGCGAATTCGAACGTGGTGTGCCGTCAACGTATGAATCGCCGCCGTTGGTGTAATATATGCCGAGTGTCCCCACGAAAGTATCGTCGGCACGTTTCCCGGCGTCGGAATGCAATGCCATTGTTACGTCAACGGGTATTTTAAGACCTTCCTGATTGGGAAGCACGCGGGAGCCGCCTGCGAGATAGTTCACCCAATGTCCGCGCGAGGTGTAGTCGTCTTTATAGTCGTCGGTGCCGTGATATGGTGAATAGACGTATTCCGGCATACCTGCCCACTGGAGCCAATAGCGGGCCCCTTCAAGGAAGCGTGGCATGCCCGAAGTCTTGAAAACAGGGGCGGTGCCCTTGGGTTGGTTTTTTGAAGCGGGAGTAGAGGGCGTTTCGGCCTCTTTTTCGCTCAGGTCATTTTCGTTGACATCGGTTATTTCGTCTTCTTCATTTTCGGATTCGGTTTCTTCGTCTGCTTCCTCTTCTTCCGCGTCGATTGCGTCTTCCTCCGCCTCAAGCTTCTCGATTACTTCTTCCGGTGTGGAAGGGTCAAGGTAGATGTCGGCCCTTCGGTTGCTTCGCGCGATGTTGCCCATGCCGCCTCCTATTTTTACGGCATCAGCCGTAATGACACGGTCGGCTGTGGCCGAAACGTTTGAAAGGGTCACGATAGGTTCGGTGTCGCTATATCCGGCTTCCAAGGGGAAGGTGCCGAGATAAATCCAGGTGCCTCCGCCCATGGTCTGGTTCACGCGAAATTCACGGCTTCCTCCGGAATAGTTTACAATGTAGTGGGCGTCTTCGCTGGAATTGGGAAGCGATTTATAGCTTACATATACGGCATATTCTCCGTCTTCCGGTATGTCGGCATACCATGCGGCGATTGACGGAACACCGGCGGTGACGGTCGTGGTCTGGCGGTAGGTGCCGTTTTCAAACGGATTCTCTGTGTCGCGGAAATCAGGGAGGTCATAGATGAACCCTTCCCCTTCGCCGTTCACCCAAGGTTTGGAGCCGGTGAGTTCTTTGTAGTAAGGTTGCGAAAAGATCTGGCCGGCATCGTTGGTGTCGTTATCCACAATCACCTCGTTGCGGTTTATGTCGCGCTCACGGGGCAACATGACGTATGCGCCCGCGTTTTCCATCATCGGGACAACATAGGGGAGAATGTAGCTCATCGTGTGTGTGTCTTCCACGATTTCGAAAAGTTGCGGACGCTGCCATTGCCACACACCGCTTCCGGGCTTGAAATAACGTCCGTGGCTCGGCCACACGGCTACGATGTCGCCTTCCATACCTTTCTTGGGTTGGATATAAGGTTCCGCAGCCACCACGAACGGAACGTTTTTACGGTGTTGTTCGGGCAGTTTGTCGATTGTGGTAATATAATACGAATAATTGCGGTCGCCTACGTTCAGCGAAACGTAATAGTCGGAAATGGAATCGGGGAGCACCGATTCTATCTTTTTCCGCATGTCGGAGACAAGTTGTGAAGTGACGGGAAGGTAAGTGAAGTTCTCGTTGAGTTTTACCTTTGCAGACTTTGTCTTGCCATCTATCTTCACGCTGTTCACCCTGAGGCCGCCGGGGTTGATATTTTCCGGAATCCAGGATATCACCTCCGAATTGACGAGCAAGGTAAGGGAATCGTTTTGTGGAGTTTCCACGGGAGCCACATATTGCTTGTGGGCGATGGTGCTTGACTTGCGTCTTTTCTTCTTGCGGGTCGTCTTCTTTTTCCTCGAAGTTTTCTTCTTGGTTGTTGATTTAGCCGTAGTCGTTTTCTTCTTTTTTGAAGACGATTTTTTCGATGTGGCTGTTGTTTTGGCCTTGCTTCTCTTTTTGGCGGCGTATGTTTCTGACGCCCCGATACCTGCCAGAGCGATAACAAGGGTTATGAAAATATAAAAGAATCTTCTGAACTTCATCTTGATGGTAGGGAATAACGTGTAGCCTCGACACTCGTCGAAACATTTCCACAAAATTAAAGAAAAACCGCCAACTCACAAAATAAAATATGTTAAACCCTACCCATTGATTGTTGGTTGTGGGTTAACGGAGATAAATTTTTTATATAATACATCGGCGGGGTCCGTGGTTTTTTCAAAATACCACGGACCCCGCCGATGTATGTTTTATGCCCTGACAGGGCAACTATGTCATTTTTTGCGGTAGATTGGTGTGTTCGGACTTGTCGGAGCAGTCTGACCTGTCGGACCTGTCTGACCTGTCCGACAACCCTTACCGGTTCTTGTACATGTCGTCGTAGTAGCGTTCGTAGTCGCCGGAGGTGATGTTGTCCATCCATTCCTGGTTGTCGAGATACCAGCGGACGGTCTTCTCGATGCCTTCCTCGAACTGCAGGCTCGGTTCCCAGCCGAGCTCGCGCTGGAGCTTGCGGGAGTCGATGGCGTAGCGCATGTCGTGGCCGAGGCGGTCGGTGACGTAGGTTATCAGCTCGTCGCTGTAGCCTTCGGGGTTGCCGAGGAGGCGGTCAACCGTCTTGATCACCACGCGGATTATGTCGATGTTCTTCCATTCGTTGAAGCCGCCGATGTTGTAGGTCTCAGCGACCTTGCCGTTGTGGAAGATGGTGTCGATGGCGCGGGCGTGGTCTTCCACGAAGAGCCAGTCGCGCACGTTCTCACCCTTGCCATAGACGGGCAGAGGCTTGCGGTGGCGTATGTTGTTGATGAAGAGAGGTATCAGTTTTTCGGGGAACTGGTAGGGACCGTAGTTGTTGGAGCAGTTGGTCACGAGCGTCGGCATGCCGTAGGTGTCGTGGTATGCGCGCACGAAGTGGTCGCTCGAAGCCTTCGAGGCCGAATATGGGGAATGGGGGTTGTATTTGGTGGTCTCAAGGAAGAATTCCTTGCCGTAGGCGTGGTGGTGTTCGGAAGAGGCCGCCGTGGTGAAGGGGGATTCTATCCCTTCGGGGTCGGTGAGTTCGAGCGCGCCATACACCTCGTCGGTCGAGATATGGTAGAAGAGCTTCCCTTCGTATTTCTCGGGCAGCGACTCCCAGTATTCCTTTGCGGCCTGCAGGAGGGCCAGGGTGCCCATCACGTTGGTACGTGCGAAAGTGAAGGGGTCTTTGATGGAGCGGTCAACGTGGCTCTCGGCGGCCAGATGGATGATGCCGGTTATCTGATGTTCGCGGATGATGCGTCGCATCTCCTCGAGGTCGGCAATGTCGGCCTTGACGAAAGTGTAGTTGGGACGATTCTCGATGTCCTTGAGGTTTGCGAGGTTGCCGGCATACGTCAGCTTGTCGAGGTTGACGATATGGTAGTCGGGATACTTGTTGACAAAAAGTCTGACAACATGGGAACCGATGAATCCGGCTCCGCCGGTGATCAATATATTCTTCTTATAATTCATAATGCACAATGCATAATGCATAATCATTTCCTGAATGTGGATCTGACTATGGCCGTTAATAATCTGATTAATTCTCTACAGTCTTTAATTATTGAATCGAACTGGAATTTTGTGATATAATCCGATTCATACAATATTTCCAACCAATATTCTGTCTCGCTTGCCTCTTTTAAAGCAATGTTCATTTTTGCTCCGAAATCAGCCTTTGATTGTCCTCGTATAGCTTCTTTGACATTTGCGCCGATACTGGTTCCGCAACGTAATAATTGGTCGGACATGGAAAATTCCCTATGTCGCGAAACAAGATACTTCCGCATGCGAATAATTCGTATCGCAAATTTCTTGGATTTAAATACTATTGGATTGTCATTCGGATTATTCATGTATTTAGAACGGATACATAGTACGTCTAATTATCCGTCCATCATGATTATGCATTATGAATTATGCATTATGCATTAAATTCAAAATGCACTTCCGGAGAGATTCTGTCCAGTAGGGGACGCGGAGGCCGAAGGTCTGCTTGAACTTGGTTTTGTCGAGTACAGAATACGACGGGCGCTTCACCGGGGAGGGGAACTCGTCGGAGTGGCACGGACGGATGTCGCAGGCGTCGTTGCCGGCCATTTCGGCTATCATCTTCGTGAAGTCGTACCACGAACATACCCCTTCGTTCGAATAATGGTAAATCCCTTCGTTTCCTTCGAAGCGACGGTTTTCGATGATGTCGAAGAGCGCGTCGGCGAGGTCCTGCGCGTAGGTCGGCGTGCCCGTCTGGTCGAACACCACGTTCAGCTCCGGCCTTGTAGAGGTGAGCGAGAGCATGGTCTTCACGAAGTTCTTTCCGAACTCGGAATAGAGCCAGGCGGTGCGGAATATCAACGCCTTGACGCCGCTGGCGGCAATCGCCTGCTCACCGTGGAGCTTGGTGAGCCCATACACGCCCGTCGGGGTGCCCTTCTGGTCTTCGCGACATGGTACGTTGTAGGGTTCCTTGCCGAAGACATAGTCCGTGGAGACATGGAAGAGCGTCCCCCCGTTATCCTTGACCGCCTCGGCGAGGTTGCGCACGGCCGTGGCGTTGAGGAGTTCGGCGTACTCGGCGTCGTCCTCCGCCTTATCAACGTTTGTGTAGGCGGCGCAGTTCACTATCACGTTTATATCGTTGTCCTTCACCGCTTTCTTCACGGCCTCCGCATCGGTGATGTCGAGGCGGGAAACCGGGGTGCCGTCAACGACGGCGTCCGCTATGTCGGTGAAGGTATAATTGTCTTTGGAGTCTTTGGAGGCAATGCGCAGGCAGTTGCCGAGCTGCCCGTTGGCCCCTGTCACAAGTATGTTCATTTCTATCAATTCAAAATTATAAATGCATAATGCATAATTTCTTAAATATGAGATAAGGCTGGCAGGACATAATGCACACGCAAAAGATTATGCATTATGGATTGTGCATTATGCATTATTCAAACGGTGAGTCGAAGTCGGCGAGGAGGGGGTGGTTCTTGTCCTTGTCGGAGAGGATGGCGTCGGCGGGGTCGATGCGCCAGTCGATGCCCAGCGAACCGTCGAGGATGGAGATGCCGCCGTCGGCTTCCGGATGGTAATAGTTGTCGCACTTATATTGGAACACAGCGGTGTCCGAAAGCACCGCGAAGCCGTGGGCGAACCCCTGCGGGATGAAGAACTGTCGGTGGTTCTCTTCCGAAAGTTCCACGGCCACGTGTTTGCCGTAGGTGGGCGAACCCTTGCGGAGATCCACCGCCACGTCGAGCACGGCGCCGCGAACGCAGCGAACGAGCTTCGCCTGCGAATAAGGGGGACGCTGGAAATGGAGCCCGCGCATCACGCCGCGCGTGGAGCACGACTCATTGTCCTGCACGAATTCCACCTTACACACTTTCTCGTCGAACTCACGCTTCGAGAAACTCTCGAAGAAATATCCGCGCGCGTCCTTAAAAATACGGGGCTCGATGATCACCACCCCTTCTATATCTGTCTTGATAACATTCATATGCTCTTTATTTTTTTGACCATAGGACCATAGAACTATAATTTTTTAGACCATAGAACCAGAGAACCATAATTTTTTTGACCATAGAACCATAGAACTATAATTTTTTTGACCATAGAACCA
>CAJUCW010000051.1 GCA_910585275.1 uncultured Muribaculaceae bacterium | reverse complement strand
AATATTTGTATCTACAAAGATAGTATTTTCTTTGCGAATGCAAAACTAATAGTTTCTTACCGCTCTTGGTGGTTATGATAATCACGCCGTTGGCTGCGCGGCTGCCGTAGAGGGCCGTAGCGGCCGCACCTTTGAGCACCGTAAGAGAAGCGACATCATCTGGAGCGATATTGTTGACACCTCCGGCGGCGATGGCATGCCCTTGAGTACCGCGGGCCGTACTCTCGATAGGAACACCGTCAACCACATAAAGAGGTTGGTTGGAACCGTTGATGGAGCCTAAGCCACGGATTTGCACGTTGTTGGCGCTACCGGGGTCGCCCGATGTAGTCTGCACCTGAAGGCCGGCCACCTTACCTTGGAGAGCCGACATCACATTGTTGGTGCGCGCCTGTTCGATTTCGGCGGAACCCACCTGAGTGGCGGCATAGCCGAGGGTCTTTTCATTTCTCGAAATACCCAATGCGGTCACGACAACCTCGTCGAGCACTTCCGAGTTGAGCCCGAGCACAATCTTGATTTCACCTTTGGTGATGGGAACCTCGGACGATGTCATTCCGACATACGAAACCTTAAGAGTCTTCGCGTTTGACGGCACATTCGTGATCATAAACTTGCCATCGACATCTGTAGTCGTTCCAAGTTTTGTGCCCGTCACCATTACCGTAGCGCCGACAATCGGCTCGTTGTCTTCGCCCGACACTACGATGCCGTGGATCCGGTTGCTCTGGGCTTGCATCCCGAGAGCCAGACAGAAAACCGTCAAAAGAAGTAGAAACAGTTTTTTCATACTCTTACTAAAAAATTAAACTTATATTACTCATAATCTCTTATATATCAATTATTCGAGTTCATACAATCCCGTTTATCCTTTTCATTTACACATTTTAATAATTTGCACCCAAATTATTAAATCTGCATCACAAACACACGAAAAACACCAATCCGAATTTAGATATTAGCCAGCGCAAATCCCATTTAGTCATCAGACTGTCGTTTATTTTTTAACATTCCTATAAAATTGATTGAGAAGTATGTTAAATTGTGTATTTTCTTCAAAAGATTCGCAAATTTAATATCATTATTTATATCCACCAAATAATTTTTAAAAAATTTTTCACTTTTTGTCATATATAATCTTGTTTTAATTTAAAAATACGGTATTTTAGAACTACAAAATTATCATTTTGTTAATCAATTCTATTATTTAACATCACATAACACTCCATAACAATAATTTTATGCTACAAAACACATCCCTCAGCATATCACAATGTTTTTTCAAAAAATTTCATACCCGCTTCCCCTCAATAATCACCCCTAAGGCCCTCTCTTCTCCATTCGGCTGCCAAATTCCTTCATTCCTTTGCCAAAATTCTCCAATTCTGCCGACCTCTTCCCCCCATTTCCACACCAATAATCCCCTAATTTGCCATCCTCACCCACCATTCCGTTGCGCCTCGCCGCAAAATCCATCTTTAGCTTCGTTGTGTCACCGGGTCTTCGGGCCCGGTCCCGCGTCTTCATCGCCCAAAATGGATCCATCCTCCCCTCCTCCCTATTAATAATTCGGGTGCTAATTATTGTAATCAGGTGTTCTGGTGCTTCGCATTCCTGTTTTTCGGCATGATTGCTTTCCTGTTTTTCCTCACAATTTATTATTTGTGGAGATAAAAAATGGCGCCTTCGTAAGAAATTTATGAAAATTTTTAGAAGCCTCATTAAGAATTTTGGCTGATTCTCGCCCTTTCCAAGCAATCACGGCAAAAAATCTTCAAAAAAAATTTAAAATTTTTCTATCTATATATCACCGACTTAAATCAATCATTGAAAAATTTTTTAAAAATTCTTGCCAAAAAATTTGGTGGGAATTAAAAAACGTTGTAACTTTGCACTCGCAATCGGGAAACAAACAACGACAGAAACGAAACGATAGCAAAGACAACAACTCTGGTGCGGTAGTTCAGCCTGGTTAGAATACATGCCTGTCACGCATGGGGTCGCGGGTTCGAGTCCCGTCCGCACCGCCGAGGAGAGAGGAAGAGCAGCAGCGTAAACTTAGGTTTCCTGCTGCTCTTTTTTTGTATATATTCTCCTGCGCCAAGAAGCATCCGGAGTTCGCGCGCCCTATGAAAGCCATACGAATTCACGTCATGAAAGCCATACGGATTCACGTCTCTTGATTGTGGCGCGAACGAAGTGAGCGTTAAAACACAAAAAACGACAGCATCTATGATCTGCATAATCAACGGCCCGAACCTCAACCTGCTTGGGCGGCGCCAACCCGAAATCTACGGCACCACCTCTTTCGAAGACTATCTCCGCACACTCCGCGAAGAGCATCCTGAAATAGACATAGAATATTATCAATCGAACTGCGAGGGGGAAATCATCGACAAAATACATCGCCTCGGCTATGACACCCCCGACTGCGAAGGAATAATCATCAATCCCGGTGCATATGCCCACTACTCCTACGCAATAGCCGACGCCATTTCATCGATACAGATTCCCGTAATCGAGGTCCACATATCCAACATACACGCGCGCGACGAATTCCGCCACAAATCGGTGACGGCCCCATCCTGCCGCGCCATGCTCTGCGGATTCGGGCTAAAGGGGTATGAACTCGCCCTGCTCGCCTTAACAATTAGAAATTAGAAATGAGTAATTAGTAATTTTGATTACTAACGGCTAATTACTAATTGCTAATTTCTAACTGCTAACTGCTAATTGCTAATTGCTATGACCCAACAACTCGAAGACTATATAGAAGCACACATAGACCCGGAACCTCCGGAACTTCTCAAAATAGACCGCGACTCAAACATCCGCCTCCTCAACGGGCGCATGTGTTCCGGCCACATCCAGGGAAGGCTTCTGAAAATGCTTGCCGGAATGGCGAAACCCAGACGGGTGCTCGAACTCGGCACTTTTTCCGGCTACTCCGCATTGTGCATAGCCGAAGCCCTCGACGACGACGCCGAACTCCACACCGTAGAGGTTGACGATGAACTCGAAGACTTCATACGCGCCAATCTCGCCTCTTCTCCCCACGGCGGAAAGGTGACCCTCCACATCGGAGATGCACTCGACGCCATGGGTCGATGGGAAGCCGAAACCTTCGATATGATTTTCATCGACGCCGACAAACGCGCCTACCCGGACTATTATCACGCAGCAAGCAGGCTCTTACGCCCGGGCGGATACATAATAGCCGACAACACCCTTTGGGACGGGCACGTGGTGGAAACCTGCCGACATTCGCCCCAGACCGAAGGAATTCTCCGTTTCAACGACATGGTAGCAGCCGACACGACGGTGGAAAAAGTAATCGTGCCACTGCGCGACGGACTCACCATAATCCGCAAACTTCCGCATACCATCTCTCCGGATAAACGATAACGCCGCAGACGACGTTATTTAAATATCAACGCCGCTTCCGTCGGCGACAGTCCCGGACCAGGCAAACCGAATCTATATAACAACCCAAGAATTATGGAAAGTAAACGCCAAGCAAAGATAGCCCGGCTCATCCAGAAAGAGCTGAGCGAAATTTTCCGACGCCAGACAGCCGCCCTCGGCGGCGTGCTCGTATCCGTGAGCGCGGTCAGGGTCTCCCCCGACCTTAGCATCGCAAAGGCATACCTCAGCATTTTCCCGCCCGAAAAAGCGCAGGAAATCCTCTCTAACATCCAGAAGCAGTCAAAGACCGTGAGATATGAGCTCGCACAAGCCGTGAAGCAAGTGCTTCGCAAATGCCCCGACCTCCAGTTCTATCTCGACGACTCGCTTGACTATATCGAAAACATCGACCGTCTGCTCGGCCCCGGGAAAGAACACGAAGAGGAGAAGAAAGAAGAGGAATGACTTTCAGCACGCTCCCGGCGCGCATAGCACTGCGCTATCTGCGCGCCCCGAAATCGCACAGCGCGGTCAGCGCAATCTCTATCATATCGGTGGTGGGGGTGGCAGTAGCCACCGCCGCCATCGTTTGCGTCTTGTCGGTTTTCAACGGCTTCCGATCGCTTCTCTCGGAAAAACTTGACATCCTCGCGCCCGACGTGCTCGTGACCCCGGCCGTCGGCAAAACCTTTGCCGACGGCGACTCTATAGCATCGCTGATAACGGCGGTGGGAGAGGTGGAAACCGCAATGCCCTCTGTGACCGACAACGCACTCGCCATCGTCGGGACGAGGGAAATGCCCGTAAACCTGCGCGGCATAGACCCGGCCCTATATCCGAAAATCACCGCCATAGACTCCATAATGCTCGGCGGCACGCAAATCGCAGCCCTGACGCCGGGCATGGCAATCGCCTCCGTGGGAGTGGCACGGCAGCTCGGCATCCACACCACCGGCGAAACGATGCTGATATTCGCGCCCAGGCGCGAAGGGCGCGTCAATCTCGCCAACCCCATATCGTCGTTCATAACCGACTCCGTGGCAGTGGCCGACGTGTTCCAGGCCATGCAAAGCGAATACGACGAAAAGACGGTGGTCTGCGACATTTCCACGGCGCGCGGACTTTTCCAATACGACACTGAGGCAACTTCGATAGAAGTAAAAACCGCACCTGACGCCGACCCCGCCGAAGTGGCGGATAGAATAGCCGACAAACTCGGTCCTTCAGCCGTAGTCAAAGACCGCTTCCGCCAGCAGGAAATCAACTTCCGGATGGTGTCGATAGAAAAATGGGTCACCTTCCTTCTCCTCATATTCATATTGATAATAGCATCGTTCAATATCATCAGCACCCTCTGCATGCTTATAATCGAAAAGCAGCAGTCGATGTCAACGCTCTCCGCCATAGGCATGAGCCGTAAGCGGATCGGCAAGACCTTCTGGTGGGAAAGCGTGTTCGTATCCATGCTCGGTGGGATTTCGGGGCTTCTGCTCGGCCTGCTCCTCTGCCTCCTGCAGCAACACTTCGGCCTGATAAAGCTCGGCGGCGACCCCGACTCGCTCGTCATCACCGCATATCCCGTCAAAGTGGAATGGACTGACCTTATTGTAGCTTCCGTGCCCGTCGTGGTCATCGGGCTTCTTTCGGCATCTATAGCCGCGGCTTTTGCACGCTCAAGGGTTTCGAATGCAAAATGATGAACCGCCGCATATCCGCCCAAAAGTTTCCATTTTTCCAACGTGAACTCATTATTTCGGCCGTTTTAAGCAAAAAAGATTTACTAAAAGTTGCATATTCCCCGAAATAATGATAAATTTGCACTACCAACTACAATCGTTAACCATGGATCGTATCGACACCTTAGACAAAAAGATTCTAAACATCATCATGAAGAACGCCCGCATCGCATCCAAAGATGTTGCGTTGGAATGCGGCGTTTCAAGGGCGGCAATCCACCAGAGGATTCAGCGCCTCATCGAAATGAAAGTAATCACCGGCTCAGGCTACAACGTCAATCCCAAAGCCCTCGGCTACAACACGTGTACCTACGTGGGTGTGTCCCTTGAAAAAGGGTCAATGTACCGCGAAGTGGTGCAGGAGCTTGAAAAAATACCTGAAGTGGTGGAATGTCATTTCACAACCGGCCCCTACTCCATGCTCATAAAGGTTTACGCACAAGACAACCAGCATCTCATGGAGCTCCTCAACGACCAGATACAACATATTGCCGGAGTCACCGAAACCGAGACCCTCATCTCGCTCGAACAAAGCATGAACCGACAGATTTATATCAAGGTCGATTAATAACGCCCTACCGTCTGGAAGTGCCCGGCTTATACCGGGCACTTCCGGCATGATAGGGAGACTGTCCCCAATATAGTTTCCTCCGACGATGAAAAAAAGCTACATCTATTCTGTTCTGGCTGCTCTGCTGCTCGCGGCGGTGGCTCTCTTCTTTTTCTTCCCCGACGATGTGCAGGGCAACGTCTTGCGCCAGCACGACACGATGCAAGGCATAGCCAACGGACAGGAAGGCAAGGCCTTCCACGAGGCCACCGGCGAAACGACGCGCTGGACCAACTCCCTTTTCTCCGGAATGCCCAATTTCCAGATTGCACCTTCCTACCCCGCCAACGAAACTCTGACATGGGTGGGAAAAGCATTCTCCCTATGGCTCCCGGCCCCGGTCAACCTCCTATTCGCCATGATGTTAGGATTTTTCATCATGTGCCTCTGTTTCAAACTTAAGTGGCCCACGGCCCTCTTTGCCGCAGTGGCCTGGGGCTTTTCTTCATATTTCATTATTCTGATAGGCGCCGGCCATATCTGGAAATTCGTCACCCTCGCCTATATTCCGCCTACAATCGGAGGTATCGTGCTCTGCTATCGCGGCAAATATCTGACGGGCACCGCGCTCGCCGCCCTTTTCGGGGCCTTGCAGCTACAGAGCAACCACCCGCAGATGTCATATTATTTCTGCTTCGTAATCCTATTCCTCGTAATAGCATGGCTCTACAACGCCATTAAGAAGCACCTCGTGAAGCGTTGGATTGGTGCCACCGCATGTTGCCTTCTGGCAGGAGTCTTCGCCGTGGCTGCCAATGCCCCAAGCCTCTACAACTCTTACGAATATTCAAAGGAAACCGTCAGAGGGAAAGCCACCGACCTCGCCACTCCCGGCAACCCGAATGCCGCAGGGATGGACCGCGAGGCCATAACGGCATGGAGCTACGGCCTCGACGAAACATTCTCGCTCCTAATCCCCAACGTGAAGGGCGGCGCCACAATCAAACCCGTGGCCGGACAGAACGAACTTCTATCCGTTGACAAGACCGACAAAGCCGACGAACTCTACCTCCAGCCCGAAGCAAGGGCGCTACTTGGCCAATTCCCCCAGTATTTCGGCGACCAGCCCATGACCAACGGGCCCGTATATGTGGGTGCATTCGTACTTCTTCTTGCAATACTCGCCCTTTTTGTGGTTGAAGGCCCCGTGAAATGGGCTCTCTTCGCATCTTGCGTGCTATCGATTTTACTCTCGTGGGGACACAATTTCGCGCCACTCACCGACTTCTTCATCGACTCCTTCCCGGGCTACAACAAATTCCGAGCCGTGGCAAGCATCCTCGTCATCGTAGAGTTTTGCGTTCCGTTGCTTGCTGCAAAATGCATCAGCAAGATCCTCGACACTCCCGATTTCTTTGACCGTTTTAAATGGACCATCTATACCGTCTTCGGCGGCGGTGCGCTGGTGTGCCTCATAGGATGGCTATGGCCTTCGGTGTTCGGCTCCCCATTCTCCCAACAGGAAGTGGCGCAGCTCACGGAGGCCGGCGTTTTCAACAATCCGCAGTACGCCCCCCTCTGGGATGCTGTGCGGCAGACGCGCCTCAGCCTCGTGTCGGAAGATTCCATGCGTTCGCTCCTGTTCATCGCGCTTGGGTTCGGAGTGATGATGCTGTGGTTCAAAAAAGCTTTCGCAAGCAAGCCCCTCTTCGTATGCTGCCTCACGGCAGTGGTGCTAATCGACCTCTTCCCCCTCAACAAACGCTACGTCAGCTCCGAAAGCTTCACGGCACCCGCCTCGATGGAGACCGCGTTCAACATGACCGAAGCCGACAAGGCAATCCTCTCCGACACATCCAACTACAGGGTGATGGACGTGGCGGGATTCGGCGATGCCCGTTCGTCTTATTTCCACAAGACCATCGGAGGCTATCACGCGGCGAAACTGACGCGCTACAACGACCTTATCACCCACCAGATTTCAAAAGGGAATCCGGAAGTATTCAATATGCTCAACGCCAAGTATTTCCTTAGTGGCGAACAATACCAGCTCAATCCGGAAGCGCTCGGCAATGCGTGGTTCGTGGATTCAATAGCATACGTCAACTCACCCAACGAGGAGATGACCGCACTCGATTCCATCAAACCCGCCGTATATGCCGTGGCCGACAAGAACTTCAAATCCATCCTTGGCAATGCCCGCCACAAACTCCCGGGCGACACCATCTATGAAACCGACTACGCCCCCAACCGCCTCACTTATAAGAGCCGGTCGGCTAAAGGAAACCTTGCGGTGTTCAGCGAGATATTCTTCCCGTGGGGATGGACAGCCACCATCGATGGCAAAAACGCCCCGATCGGCCGGGTAAACTACGTGCTGCGCGCCTTGCAGGTACCGGCAGGGGAACATGAAATAGTCTTTATGTTCGACCCACAGAGCATAAAGACCACCAACACGATTGCCACCGTTTCCGTAATCGCCATCTATATCATTTGCGCGTTGGCGGCAGGACTGTGGCTGATCCATCTTTTCTCATCACGCCGGGCCGTGGGCAATCCCGGAACCGTCAAAAAGGGATGAACCCTTTTCTTGCGATATTCCGGTCTTATCTGAGGTGGCGCCATTCCAAAGGGTATGGCGTCCACTCCCCTTTTGCCTACAATCTCGTAAAGATGGCAGTGCGCCCCGGTGCGCCATACGCATATTACGGTTATTACGACATAGACAGGGCGCTCGTCGCCGAAAACAAGAATGGATATCCGCGCCTGCGCAAGGATGCAAGGCTAGTGCTCCGGATTATGGCCACCCTTCAATCGCGCAGGCTACTGTTGCATCCGCGCCGTTACGACTCCTTCAAGGCGGTGGCCGATGCCCTCGCCGTCCCGTGCCCTAACTACAAAGACAACACTCTTCCCGCACCCGTGTCCGGCGATTTTCTACTCATACACAATCACCTTCACCCGGCTTCAGAGATAGCATCGCGCCTCGGTGCAGGCACCGCGGTCATGGCGATTGAGCCGGAACCTGCATTGCGCGAAGCGCTGCTCTCATTCGGAGGAAACGGACTGACGTTCGTCGGCAAGAGGATTATAATCGCAATCCCCAACCCCGACATGGCCTTCGTGTCATACGAAATGAAGCTCTGATGCCAAGGGAAATCGAAAACAACGAAAAGCTTCGTCTTGATTTCGAGGCACACCTTCTTCTTGAAAGAGGGATGTCGGAAAACACCTCGGCGGCATATCTGGTTGACGTAGGCCACTTGCTCGACTTCCTTGAAGCCCGCAGCATCTCTCCGGAAGCCACCACCGAACAAGACCTGCACCAACTCCTGGCATCGATCCACGACATGGGGATATCGCCGCGGTCGCAGGCAAGGATGATAGCCGGGATGCGGTCGTTCTTCAAATTTATGAAGATGGAGGGCTACATCGAAGCCGACCCGTCGGAACTAATCGAATCTCCGCGCCTCGGTAAATATCTCCCCGACGTGCTTTCGATTGAGGAAATCGACGCCATGATAGCCGCCATTCCGACCGACAAAGAGGAGTCGCTGCGCAACCATGCCATTGTCGAGACGCTTTACGGCTCCGGACTTCGGGTGTCGGAACTCGTCGAGGCCCGGATTTCGCGTCTCAGCCTCGACGATGCGTTGCTTATAGTGGAAGGCAAAGGTAGCAAACAACGCATCGTGCCTATGTCGCCCGCATCCGTAAGCCTTATCAGAGACTACCTCCCCCAAAGAGATCGCCTTAAAATCAAAAAGGAAGGGGAAGACATAATATTCCTTAACCGGCGTGGCGCACCGCTCTCCAGGGTTATGGTGTTTTATATTATCCGCGACTTGGCCGCTGCGGCAGGCATTCAAAAGACAGTAAGCCCACACACACTGCGCCATTCTTTCGCCACGCACCTTCTCGAAGGGGGCGCCAACCTCCGGGCAATTCAGGAAATGCTCGGACATGAATCGATAGCCACCACCGAACTCTACCTCCATCTCGACCGCTCCCGCCTGCGCCGCGAACTCCTCGAGCACCACCCCCACTACAAATCACGCTGACAACAATCATCGGCATCGTCTTCTTTCACGCTCCTTCACAAAATACGCTTTTTCGGTTAATTTAAGATAAAAATCTACCCATTTTCCTTTACACTATTGCAAACACATCTTTTTTTAATTACTTTTGTAAAAGAAACAGCAGGCAGCATGCCAATTTCAAATAACCATGGATTTTCTCCAAAGTCATGAAAAACCCATGCGACGCCGACAAAGTAACCAACCTCTTCAAGGAATATACCACAGAATGACAAAATTATTAGCACTTGCGCTTACTGCGGCATTGGCGGCTCCTGCGGCCAATGCAAACCGCTCTGAAATCTTGATTAAAGACTGGCAGTTCTCAAACGACAGCACATCATGGAAATCAGTCACCATACCCCACGATTGGGCTATTTACGGACCGTTCGACCGTAGCCAGGACCTCCAGAAGGTGGCCGTGACTCAGAACGGAGAGACCGAAGAGACCTGGAAAACAGGTCGAACAGGAGGCCTCCCCTACGTAGGTAAAGGATTCTATAAAACCACCATAAACGTGCCCGACACCGCAGGCCGCTCCATAGCCCTGCTCTTCGACGGCGCAATGAGCCATGCCCACGTATATGTCAACGGCAAACAGGTGGCTTACTGGCCTTACGGCTACAATTCTTTCTATGCCGACCTCGACGGCGTGGTCCGTCCGGGCGAGAACCAAGTGGAAGTGTCGCTCGAAAACCTTCCCGAATCTTCCCGCTGGTATCCAGGTGCCGGGCTCTACCGCAACGTCCACCTCATTGACCGCGACAAGACCCATATCCCTGTATGGGGCACCTATCTCACCACCCCTTACGTTTCAAAAGAATACGCCACGGTAAAAATCCGCACCGAACTCGAAGGGGTGTCGAAAGGAGAAAACGTGACGCTCACCACCGTAATCCGCGACAAGGAGGGGAAAACGGTGGCTTCCGACACCCACAATTATAAGATTTACCCCGGTCAGGACCTAACCCAGAATTTCATAGTACGCGACCCGTCGCTATGGACTCCGGAAACCCCCACTCTTTACACCGCTGAGACTTCGGTGTCGAAAGACGGCAAAGTGGTTGATTCATACTCTACGCGCTTCGGCATTCGTTCCGTAGAGGTGCGCGACGGAGAAGGATTCTTCCTCAACGGTAAGAAACGTCAGTTCAAGGGGGTTTGCAACCATCATGACCTTGGTCCCCTCGGCGCCGCCGTCAATAAATCGGCTCTCCGTCACCAGCTCGAAATGCTCAAGGATATGGGTGCCGACGCCGTGCGTACCGCCCACAATATGCCGACGCCGGAACTCGTGGAACTCTGCGACGAAATCGGCCTCATGATGATGCTCGAACCCTTCGACGACTGGGGGTTCCGCCCGAAATGCAAGAACGGCTACGGCACAATCTTCAACGAATGGGCCGAGAAAGATATGGTCAATATGATCCGCCATTACCGCAACAACCCCTCCGTGGTGATGTGGTCAATCGGGAACGAGGTGCCTTCGCAATGGGGGCCCGACGGAATCTCGGAACTCGCCTTCCTCCAGGACATCGCACACCGCGAAGACCCCACCCGTCCGGTGACATGCGGCATGGACCAGGTAAAAGCCGTGACCTCCAACGGTTTCGCCGCCGCCCTCGACGTGCCCGGCTTCAACTACAGGGTGCATCTCTACGAAGACGCATACCCGAAACTTCCTCAGAACCTTATCCTCGGTTCGGAAACCACATCTACCGTTTCATCGCGCGGCAAGTATTACTTCCCGGTGAAAAAAGCCCCGCAAGTGATGCGTCCCGGCAACCAGAGCAGCAGCTACGACGTGGAATACTGCTCGTGGAGCAATATCCCTGACGACGACTTCGCCGCAGCTGACGACCTCCCTTACGACATGGGACAGTTCGTATGGACCGGTTTCGACTATCTCGGCGAACCGTCGCCCTACGACACCGACGCATGGCCAAGCCATAGCTCATATTTCGGCATAATCGACCTGGCTTCGATTCCGAAAGACCGCTATTATCTCTACCGTTCGAAATGGAATGAAAAAGACCACACCCTCCACATCCTTCCCCATTGGAACTGGGCGGGACGCGAAGGTGAAGTAACTCCGGTATATGTCTATACCGATTCTCCCAAAGCGGAACTTTTCATCAACGGGAAGAGCCAGGGAATGCGTGAGAAAAAGACCGACAGCAAGAACAATATGGAGCGTTACCGCCTCATGTGGAACGAAACCGTGTATGAACCAGGAGAAGTGAAAGTGGTGGCATATAATGCCGACGGCTCCGTAGCCGGAGAGAAAACGGTACGCACCGCAGGGAAGCCACACCACATTGTGCTGACTCCCAACCGCAAGGAACTTAACGCCGACGGCGAAGACCTCCTCTATATCACCGTCCAAGTGACCGACAAAGACGGCAACATAGTGCCCACCGACGAACGCGCCGTGAAGTTCTCGGCGAAGGGAGCCGGCAAATTCCGCGCCACCGCCAACGGCGACCCCACGAGCCTCCGCCTCTTCCATCTCCCGGAAATGGACCTCTTCTCCGGCGCGGCCACTGCCATCGTGCAGGCTTCCGACAAACCCGGCTCGGTAACCTTCACGGCCACTGCCAAAGGAGTGAAACCCGCCAGCATCACAATCCCGGTGAAGTGAAATCTTAAAGTCCTTAAGGTCCTTAAAGTCCCTAAGGACTTTATCCCCCCACCAGACAAACACTACACACAAAAATATTAACCCAATAAAATCAACAATCATGACAACTGAAGAAATGCAAAAAAAGATTGAGAACGTCTTCGCCGAGCGCTTTGGCGGTGAAGGCAACGTATATGCCTCTGCAGGCCGCATCAACCTCATCGGCGAGCACACCGACTACAACGGCGGATTTGTATTCCCCGGAGCCATAGACAAGGTGATTATGGCCGACATCCGTCCCAACGGGATGGAGAAAGTCAGAGTATTCTCAATCGACATCGACCAATATGTGGAGTTCGGTCTTCGCGAAGAAGACGCTCCCAAGGAGTCATGGGCACGCTATATCTTCGGAATCTGCCGCGAAATCCAGAAACGTGATGGCGACGTGAAGGGATTCGATGCCGTTTTCGCCGGCAACGTTCCTCTCGGTGCAGGCCTCAGTTCTTCGGCAGCCCTCGAGTCTTGCTTCGCTTTCGCACTCAACGACCTCTTCAACGGCAACAAAATCGACAAGTTCGAACTTGCCAAAATCGGTCAGTCAACCGAGCATAATTATTGCGGTGTAAACTGCGGAATCATGGACCAGTTCGCATCGGTGTTCGGTCGCAAAGGCAACCTCATGCGCCTCGACTGCCGTTCGATGGAATATGAATATTTCCCCTTCAACCCGGAAGGCTACCGTCTCGTACTCGTTGACTCACGCGTGAAGCACGAACTTGCAGATTCCCCCTACAACAAACGCCGTGAATCTTGCGAGCGTGTGGCAAAACACCTCGGCATCGAGACCCTCCGCGACGCCGCTATGGAAGACCTTGAGAAAATCAAGACCGACATCTCTGCAGAAGATTACTTCCGCGCCAAATTCGTAATCGAGGAGAAAGACCGTGTGCTCGCCGTCTGCGATGCGCTCAACGCCGGCGACTATGAAACGGTAGGCAAGAAAATGTATGAAACCCACGCCGGGCTTTCTAAAGACTATGAGGTAAGCTGCGAAGAACTCGACTTCCTCAACGATGTAGCCAAGGAAATGGGCGTGACAGGTTCGCGCATCATGGGCGGCGGTTTCGGTGGCTGCACTATCAACCTCCTCCCCAACGACCTCCACGACAACTTCGTGAAAGAAGTGACCGCTCGCTTCAACGAGAAATATGGCCATGAGCCCCAGATTTATGATGTTGTCATCTCCGACGGCGCACGCCTCGTGAAAGAAGCTCCCAAGGCATGAAAATCACCAAGAGAACAGCCGCTTGTGAATTGGGCGAGATAACCCTATTCACCGTCACCAATGCATCCGGGGCTTCCGTCGAGCTTTCTTCGCTCGGCGCCGGCATCGTGAAGGTATGCGTGCCCGGCAAAGACGGCAAAATCGAAAACGTGGCCCTCTCCTATGCGAATCCGGCCGACTATCTCGCCGACGGGCCATGCCTCGGCAAAGTGCCCGGACGCTATGCCAACAGGATTGCGAAAGGATGCCTCTGTGTTGACGGCGAATGCCACAAGCTTGCCATCAACAACGGTCCCAACGCCCTCCACGGCGGTCCCACCGGATTCATGAACCGCCTCTGGGATGCCGAGGAGATTGCCGACGGCATACGCTTCACCTATCGTTCGGCCGACGGTGAGGAAGGCTATCCCGGCAACCTTACGGCCGTAGCCGAATATCACTGGAGCGACGACGATGTGCTGACGCTCCGCCTTTCGGCAACCACCGACAAAGCCACCGTGGTCAACCTTACGAACCATGCGTATTTCAACCTCGACGGTGCCGACGCGGGCTCGGTGCTCTCACACATGATGAAAATCAATGCATCGCGTTTCCTTCCCACCGACGACACCCAGATTCCTACCGGAGAATTGGCTCCCGTGGCCGGCACCCCGATGGATTTCCTCGAGTTCAAGGAAATAGGGAAAGATATAAAGGCAGATTTCCATCCCCTCAAAGTCGGCAAAGGTTATGACCATTGCTGGGTGAACGACGGTTGGGAAAAAGGGAAGATGATTGATGAAATCGTCACCCTCGTGGCTCCCAGCTCGGGAAGGGTTCTCACAGTGGGTTCCACACAACCCGGCGTACAAATCTACACCGGCAACTGGCTGGCAGGATGCCCTGCCAATGAATCGGGCAGAAGCTATGAGGACTACGACGGAGTGGCGATAGAGATGCAGGGATTCCCCGACGCTCCAAACCATCCCGAATTCCCGTCGCAGCAACTGCGCCCCGGCGAAGAATACAGGCAGACCATCCGCTTCGCGTTTTCCGTGAAGTGATTCGATGAAATATGATTTCCTGACCCGTGGACGGCACTCCGATTTTCACGGGTCAGGATTTTTTTGTAATTTTGTGGTATGGACAATATTACTCCGGATAACAACAAAATGGGAATCCGACCGGAAGTGATCAATTATGATGACATCCGGAAGATGATTCCGGCCCTTGACGGTCACCCCAAGATTGTCGGGAAAATACTCCATTTCCTCCGGCTCGACGAAATCAACAGAATCCACAGCACGTATTGCGACACGCCCGGCGTGGAATTCGCCCACAGGCTCATCTCCGAGGAATTCAAATTCAAACTCCGCATCGACAACCTCCAGACCCTCGCCGGGTTCAAGGACCAACCGTTCATCACCGTCAGCAACCATCCATTCGGAAGCTACGACGGGATACTTCTTCTCGACATCGTCGGCGAATTCCGCCCAGACTTCAAGGTGATGGTGAATCTCCTTCTCAACAACATCCAGGCTATGCGTCCCAACTTCATCGCGGTTGACCCGCTCAAGTCTGACGACCCAGAGAAGAAGAAAGTAACCATGCAAGGCATCCGCGAGGCGATGAAGCATGTGAAAAGCGGCCATCCCCTCGGTTTTTTCCCTGCCGGGGCCATGTCGAAGCTCGACAAATCGCTCACCATACGCGACCGCGAATGGCAACCATCCATCATCAGGCTCATCAAACAGCTGCAAGTGCCGGTGATTCCGATTTTCTTCCACGGACACAATTCTTGGGTGTTTAATTTCCTCGGGCTTATCGACTGGCGTTTACGCAGCATGCAGCTTCCAAGGGAAGTGATGCGCGCTTACGGACGTGAGGTACACGTCTCTATCGGCGAGCCAATCTCCGTGGAGCGCCAGAACAGATGCGAAACTATCGAGGCACTCTCCGACCTCCTGCGTGGCGAGACTTACGCCCTTAAGTCAATTAAATAATGGAAGACGTTCAGAAAGCCAAACAAAGATTCTCGATTATAGGAAATTCCCCGGCGCTAATCTCCGCCATAGAACGTGCTGTGAAGGTGGCGCCTATCGACCTCTCCGTGCTCGTCACGGGCGAAAGCGGCAGCGGGAAAGAGTTTTTTCCGAAAATCATACATGCCTTCGGCGCACGCAAACATAAGAAATATATAGCCGTAAACTGCGGCGCAATTCCGGAAGGAACCATTGACAGCGAACTGTTCGGTCATGAAAAAGGATCGTTCACGGGAGCCATAACGGCCAGGAAAGGATATTTCGAAGAAGCCGACGGAGGAACCATCTTCCTCGATGAAGTGGCCGAACTTCCTCTCACCACACAGGCAAGGCTGCTTCGCGTGCTCGAAACGGGAGAATTTCTGAAGGTCGGGTCTTCCGTCGTGCAGAAAACCGACATCCGTATCGTAGCCGCCACCAACGTCGATCTAATGAAGGCCGTGGCGAAAGGAAAATTTCGAGAAGACCTCTATTACAGGCTCTCAACAGTGGTAATTTCCGTGCCCAACCTTCATGACCGGGGCGAAGACATCCCGCTGCTCGCCCGCAAATTCGCAGCCGATTTTTCTGAAAAATATCTCACCGCGCCTATCTCCTTCTCGGAAGAGGCGCAAAGGGCGATGATGCTCTACCGTTGGCCCGGCAATGTGCGCCAACTCAAGAACATAGTGGAACAACTCGCCCTCTTCGAAGCCGGCAACGAAATTTCCCGACGCATCATGCTCGAATCGCTCCCTCTCGACCATTCCTCTTCGGCATCGCTCGTGGCGAGCCAGCCGGAAGTGAGTTATGAAGCCGAACGGGAATTGCTTTGGCAACTCGTATATGCCATGCGCCAGGAAATAGCGGAAATTAAACAGAAATTAGACGGCCCGACCGCGGCGGCGGAGGCGCATTATCCCTCACATGCCACCACACAGTCACTTATAAAATACCAGCCCCCGCAACAGTCGGCCGGAATTGAAGACGTGATGGCCGTGCCCACCCTCGAAGATTCGGAACGCGATGCGGTGGCCGCAGCCCTGCGCCGCAACGGAGGCAACAAGAAAAAAGCCGCCGAACAGCTCAACATATCCCAAAGGACCCTCTATCGAAAAATTCACGAATACGGCATCGACCTCGGCGAAGGTGCCGAAACGGATATTGAAGAATGAAACGAACCTCACTCCTGAATCAACGGTTTGTTAACCGTTTCGTCGCCTATCTGGCAATCTGTATGCTACTCCCGTTGTTTTCGGGTTGCATACCTTCATACAAATTCAATGGCTCAGCCATAAACTACGATATTTACAAGACCATCAATATCTCGGATTTCCCCATCCGCGCGGCACTTGTATATCCTCCCCTCCAACAGACATTCGAAAACAAACTTCTCGATACGGTAACCCGCCAGACCAGGCTCCAGGAAGTTGACGGCAACTCCGACCTCGAGATGACCGGCGAAATCACCGGATATTCACTTTCCCCCCAAGCTGTGGGCGAAGACGCTTACGCTACCGAAACCCGTCTCACCATTACCGTGAGGGTGAAATATACCGACACCAAGAATCCGGCCAACAACGTTGACCAAAGTTTTTCCGCCTATCGCCAGTTTTCAAGCACACTTATGCTGACCGATGTCCAAGACGACCTCTGCAACGAAATATGCACCGAACTTGTTGATCTGATTTTCAATGCCACGCTCGGGAACTGGTAACGCACAATTAGCAGTTTGCAATTTGCAATTAGTAATTGTGATTAGTCAGCAGTTCGTTAGTCATCAGGCGTTAGTTAGTTAGTCGATAGCTCGTTAGAAATCGGAAACATCAGTCAGTAATCATAATTACTAATTTATAATTACTAATTTATAATTATTCAATGGTTTGTGAATTAAAGAAATATCCATATTTCATATATCCGGCGATAACGGCTCTGCGCGAAAATCGCTTGCCCGGTGCCGATGCTCCGTTGTCTGACGAGGAAGCCACATTTCTGCGGCGGATGATTGCCGCAAACGTGGGCGATGTCCCATCCCTCCGCCTGATTCTGGATATTGACCCGGCCGAGTTCTCCCGGTTTTATCCCGACTTGCTTCCACCTTCCTTATCGACCAACGCGACCATCGACTCTTTTCTCTCCAGGTTTGGCGACGCAACGGCTCCCACCCCACGGGCCGCCGCCGAAATTCCTGTAGAGACATACGAATCCCCTTCGCAATCTTCGGAGATGCCGATAGAACCACCCGTCTATTCCTTGGAAGAAGAGACGTCAGGCATGGAGGAAACCTCTCTCTGCGACACCACCGCATCCGCCATCGACTCCTTCCTCACCAACAATCCCCAACCCCCGACCTTAAGTCTTCAACCCCTGATCGGCAACCCACAATACCCCAATCCTGATTGTGGCGCGAACGAAATGAGCGCTCCCGGCACCCAAGATGCTCACGTTGCTCCACTCGAAGGCGCCCATCAAGCCGAAATTTCCGAGTCAAAAGCCCGTATTCTCATAAAAAATCATGACTATCAGGGAGCTTTGGCAATTATTCAGCAATTAAGTTTGAATAATCCGGAAAAAAGTATTTACTTTGCAGACCAAATACGCTTCCTGAGGAAACTTATCCTCAACCAAGCACAAAAAAATAACTGAACGGCAGTCGGAAAGACCGCCTCAACAAATAACAACAACTTTAAAATGTACATCTTTCTCAGCATTCTTATCGTGATTGCGTGCCTGCTCCTCATCGGCGCAGTGCTTATTCAGAAATCGAAAGGAGGCGGCCTCGCTTCCGACTATTCTCAGGGCAACCAGTATCTCGGTTATCGTAAAACCACCGATTTCATCGAGAAAGCAACTTGGACCCTTGCCATCTTCATCTGCGTTGTGAGTATCTGCGCATCGTTCGCCATCAAGAAGCCCATCAACGTTTCCAGCATGGCCCCCGCTCCCGCTGCCACGAGCGCTCCCGCTCCGGCTCCTTCGCAGGCTCCCGCTCCCGCCCAGGTCCCCGCAAAATAACAGCAAAAAAGGAAACATATCTAACGAAGGAATCCTTCTTGATAAGGAATCCTTTTTCCACGATAAAGCCGCATCAACACGATGCGGCTTTAATTGCATATCACCATTCCTACCGTTTAGACTGTCTGTTTTCCAATCGAGTAGGTCGGGAAACGAAAGATTTCTGACCTACTTTCGTTCCCTTTCCT
>CAJUCW010000050.1 GCA_910585275.1 uncultured Muribaculaceae bacterium | reverse complement strand
AGAGAATCAAAAGATGACCAAAGGATAAACAGCCGTATTGGGCCGAACAGAGAAGTTAAACCTTATCACGCCGATGGTACTGCGAAAGCGAAGAAGTAGGTAATCGCCGCCTTGGAGAGCTGTATGCACAGTGCTTGCAACTCTTTTTTAATTCATAATTCATAATTCATAATGCATAGTCAAAAGAGAATCAAAAGATGACCAAAGGATAAACAGCCGTATTGGGCCGAACAGAGAAGATGAACCTTATCACGCCGATGGTACTGCGAAAGCGGAAGAGTAGGTAATCGCCGCCTTAGAGAGCTGCAGGCACAATGCTTGCAACTCTTTTTTTTTATGCATAATCCCTTTTAGTTATGCATTATGAATTATGCATTTTGCATTGAGCATTGTGAATCATGCATTGTGTATCAATTGAAATTTTGTTTTGTCATTGGAAATAGCTATCTTTGCAACCGATTGTGCGCTTGCACTTTTGTAAGGTCTTAATTGAGGCCGTTTACCTAATTTTTTTACCATTCTGATTATATATACGGAATGTTATCTAAGAAATATCAGCTGATTAACAATGTGGGGGGATGGTTCGTTTTCGCTATCGCTCTCATCACTTATTGGCTCACTCTTGAGCCTACCGCTTCCTATTGGGACTGCGGCGAGTTTATAATCCAGGCCGACAAGCTTGAGGTGGGCCATCCGCCGGGCAACCCAATCTTTATGCTTACAGCAAGGTTCTTTGCCAATTTTGCGAGTGAACCCGGGCAAATTTCTCTTATGGTGAATGCCATGAGCGGCTTGCTTAGTGCTTTGACCATACTGTTGCTCTTTTGGACCATTACCCATCTTGTGCGACGTCTGATTGTGAAAGACGGACAACGCAAGGAGATTTCTCTCCAGCAGATGGTGGCCATAATGGGGAGCGGCCTTGTCGGCTCTCTTGCCTATTGCTGGAGCGACACTTTCTGGTTCTCCGCAGTGGAGGGGGAGGTTTACGCCTTCTCGTCGTTCTGCACGGCCCTTGTGTTCTGGCTTATCCTTAAATGGGAGAACCGTGCCGACGAACCACATTCCGACCGTTACCTGATTCTTATTGCGTACGTAATCGGCGTCAGCATCGCTGTGCATTTGCTCAACCTCCTTTGCATTCCTGCAATCGTATTGGTGTTTGCATACAGGAAGTGGAACGACATGAACCTCGTGAAGTCGCTGATTACACTTGCGGTTTCGTTTGTGATTATTGTGCTTGTGCTTTACGGTCTTGTACCCGGTTTTATCAAGGTGGCACAACAGTTCGAACTTCTTTTCGTCAACGGCTTCCATCTCAGCTATAACAGCGGCACACTTTTCTATGCATTGCTTACTGTGGCTGTATTCTTCTGGGCAATTTGGGAGCTCAACCGCCAGAAGAACGGCCTCATGATTCGTATGTCGTTTCTGGCCGCACTTGCCGTGTCGGGAATATTTTTCTTTGGAAACGGATTTATTTTCGGTTTTGTGATTCTTGCCATCATAGGAGTCTTGATGTTCACTAAATATGGACGCAAGCTTCCGGTGCGCGTGATGACCGTGACGATGTGGAGCATCGCCGTTATTTTTGTGGGTTATTCAAGTTATGCGCTTATCCTTATCCGTTCGAGTGCCGACACTCCGATGAACCAGAATTCTCCCGACAACGTTTTTGACCTCGCGTCATATCTCAACCGCGAGCAGTATGGCGAGAATCCACTTCTTTACGGAGAGACTTTGTATTCCTCCCCGCAGAAGGAGGTGTCGGGCGTGGTGCGCGACACGGTGTCTTATCGTGAAGACGGCACTCCCGTGATACTTGCCACCCCCTATTACAACCCGATTATCAAACCCGGGAAAGCCCTTTATTCGAAAGGGGTTAAAGGGGTTGACCCCAGTTCGGAATACGGATTCCTCTCTCCAGGCGACATGGCTACAAACCATGCCAATGCGCAGAGAGAAGGCGACTACTATGTGAAGAGGGATTACAAGCCGGAAGCACAGATGAATCCGGAGCTAAACATGCTTTTTCCCCGAATCTACAGCCGCCAGCATCGTGATTATTACTCCAACTGGGTTAATCTTGACACGATGCCCGATCAGCTCGTGAGCGTGGCGGCCATAGATCCCGCCACCGGAGATAAAATCCCCGAGCTCGACCTGCAGCGCGAGCCGAACTACAACCAGATGACCGGCTCCTTCGCTTATCCGGAGAAATATGTTTTCAAGCCGTCGTTCTCACAGAACCTTGCATATTTCTTCAATTATCAGCTCAACCACATGTATCTCCGTTATTTCATGTGGAACTTTGCCGGACGCCAGAACGATATCAACAACCAGTTCGGCGAACTTGACGCGGGCAACTGGATATCTGGAATCCCATTCATCGACAACTCCCGGCTCGGCGACCAGAGCATGCTTCCCGAAGACCTCGGAAAAGGGAACGCCGGCCACAACGTATATTTCATGCTTCCCCTTATCCTCGGCCTGATTGGGCTTATATGGCAGTCGTTTGCCGGAAAGAGGGGCATAGAGCAGTTCTGGGTGGTTTTCTTCCTGTTCTTTATGACGGGCATCGCCATCGTGCTTTATCTTAACCAACCGCCCAACCAGCCGCGCGAACGCGACTATGCCTTCGCCGGTTCATTCTATGCCTACGCTATATGGATAGGTATGGGAGTTGCGGGATTGTGGAGAATTTTGCTCTATCTGATGGACCCTGAAAGGAAAAAGAAGTCGGCAAATAAAACTGCCGACGACGAAGAGGAATTGCAACTGTCGTCGATTGTTGACGAACCGGCGCGCCTTAACAAAGCTTCGCGCTACAGTGCGATAGCCGCCACAATTATTGGTCTCGTCATACCGTTGCAGATGGTGAGCCAGACGTGGGACGACCATGACCGCTCCGGGCGTTTTGCGGCACGCGATTACGCCATCAATTATCTCAACAGCCTCGAACCGAACGCCATCGTGTTCTGCAACGGTGACAACGACACATTCCCGCTATGGTATGCACAGGAAGTGGAAGGAGTGCGCCCCGACGTGAGAATTATCAACCTGAGCTATCTGAATTCCGACTGGTATGCCAACCAGATGCGCCAGCAGGCTTACGATTCCGCCCCCGTGGATTTCACTGCCACACCTGCCGATTATGCCTACGGGCGCACCGACGTGACCATTCTCGGGCGCGAGAACGCTCCCGCCGACCTGCTCACGAGCCTTAAGATGGTTTATTCGGGAGAGGGACGCGCCGCCAACGGCTATCCGACGATGCCGAGTTCGGTAATCAGCATTCCGGTTGACAAGAAGGTCGTCATGGAGCGTGGGCTCGTAGCCGCCAAAGACACCGCGGAAATTGTAGATAACATCATAGTTGACCTCCGCAACACCAATACCTACCGTTCGAAGGGTTATCTCAGCCTCGGTGAAATCCTTATGCTCGACATAGTGGCCACCAACGCCGCCAACGGTTGGAAACGGCCTGTCTATTGGGTAGCGACCGTAGGCGACGACTACCACGTAGGGCTCACCCCCTACATGCGTTCCACGGGTATGGCCCATCAGCTTGTCCCGACGGTTCAGGACGGCTTGGCTGCTCGCACCGACCGCGCTTACGAAGTTGTGAAGAATTACCGTTGGGGCGGTGCCGACGTGAAAGACGGTAAAGCCCCCTATTTCGACGAGACGGCAAGACGCATGCTGCTAACCACACGCTCCACCATGCTCGACGCTGCCACGGAGCTTGTGTATGAAGGCGACACCAACCCTGATTCGATAGCGGCCAAGGCCGACTATAAGAAGGCTCTTGAGATTGTGGATTTGTTGTCGGCTAATCTCAACGAAAGCACAGCCCCCTACGGATTGAGCATCGGCTCGACGCTCGGCCAGATTTACGGCGAACTCGGACAGAAGAAGCGTCTTGACGATAAGAATCTTGAAGCCAAGGGTAGAGGCATCATCTGGAATCTGCTGGAAAGGTATGCGCCCTATATTGCCTACAACCGCGAAATGGCTATGAGCTTCGGCAACCCGGCTCTCACTACGGAATCACGGCTTGTGCCTTACCAGTACTTCCGTTTCATCCAGCTTTACGAGGAATTCGGCGGGCAACGCAAGGATGTCACCAATCTGCTTGCTCCTTACGGCTACACTGTGGAAGAACTGGAGAAGAACTACAACTATCTCTACGGAAAAGGGGAACCGGGCAGTGCGGGTGAATATAAAGACAACACCCCGGCGGCCAACGGCGCCACCATCGACAGCTATGCCGAGGAAATCGCCAAATATTGCGAGATTGCCAACGAACTGGCAGGGCTCTCCCCCGAAGCATACGCTGCGCGTGCGGAAGACGAGAGGCTCATCGACTCCATGCTCTATAAGGCTCTGGAGTATTACCACAGTGTCGGAGGCACTGATGAGATTCTGAAGAAATATGACAATTACAACCGTCTCGACCTTGAACGCACCAAACGCCTCAACGAGGAATATGGACGCAGTCATCCTGAGATGGGATTGTAATCCACGATTGTTTAACATAACAGGGCTATAAGACAAAGAGATGTTTATAGAGCGTCCTCCGCGATGGTTCCGCGCGCTTTTCCCCGGCGCTGTGTTCCGCGTCAAATCGGAAAAAGGCACGGGCAAGAGGGTGTTTATCACATTCGATGACGGCCCCATTCCGGAAGCTACACCTTGGGTGCTCGATGTGCTTGACGAATTCGGAATCAAAGCCACTTTTTTCATGGTGGGCCAGAATGTGGAGCGTCATCCGGAATTGCTGGAAGAAGTGCGCCGTCGCGGCCATGCCGTAGGCAACCACACCCTGCATCATATACAGGGAGCGAGTGCTACCACCATGAGATATATGAGGGATGCTGCGGAAGGGGCGGAGCTCACCGGCTCCATTCTTTTCCGTCCTCCTCACGGATGGCTTCGGCCGCGCCAGCTTATGGCGCTCAAGAAGCATTACAAGGTGATAATGTATGACCTGGTGACCCGCGACTACAGCAAACATTTGACGGCGCCCGAAGTGGTGGAAAATGTGAAGCGGTTCGCCCGCGACGGCTCTATTATCGTGTTTCACGACTCGTTGAAGAGCCTCCCGAGGTTGAAAGATTCTCTTCCGGCGTCGCTCGAGTGGCTTAAGGGGGAGGGCTACAGGTTTGAAACTTTAAGTTAAAGTAAGGATATGAAGAAAGTGCTTGTGGTTGGTGCCGGCGGATTTGCCGGCGGATTCCTTGTGGAAGAAGCTCTACACAAGGGATACGAGGTGTGGGCGGGTATCAGGGAGTCAACATCCCGTAAATATCTTTCCGACCCGGCCATTAATTTCGTCAATCTCGATTTCGATAATCCCGCCACGTTGTCTGCGGCGTTGTCTTCCGCGCTTCCGGAAGGGGAGCGGTGGGATTGGATTATCTATAACCTCGGAGCCACCAAATGCCTCAGTTTCTCCGATTTTTCAAAGATAAATTACGATTATCTGCGCCGGTTCACGGATGCCGTCGAAACTTCAGGCAAAGTGCCCGACAAACTCCTTTATATGAGTTCGCTTTCGGCCGTGGGCCCGGGCGACGAGACCGGCTACACTCCTTTCACGGAGAGAATGGTGCCGCATCCCAACACGAAATACGGGGCCTCTAAACTCAAGGCGGAGATGCATCTTGCCATGTCCGGGATTCCCCACATCATATTCCGTGCCACAGGCATTTACGGGCCTCGCGATAAAGATTATTTCCTGATGTTCGAGGCTATAAAGAAAGGTTTTGATTTTTCTGTAGGGTTCCGTCGGCAACTCCTGAGTTTCATATATGTCGAAGATCTTGCAAGGGCCGTGTATGACGCTTTGGAAAAGGCCCCCGTCGGGGAGACGTATAATGTGGCGGAACCGCGGAGCTATACCCAGAAAGAATTCCGGGCAATAGCTTCGGAAGCCATTGGAAAGAAGCATGTGATAGGGATAAGGATGCCTCTCTGGGGAGTGAAGGCGGTTTCTGTCATTGCCGAAAAATGGGGCGTGGCCAGGATGAAACCCTCCACATTGAACCGCGACAAATACAATATAATGAAACAGAGGAACTGGGCTGTCGATATTTCCAAGGCATGCGCCGATTTCGGGTTCTCGCCCGAAGTGGGACTCAGGGAGGGTGTGCGTAAGTCCATAGAATGGTATAAGAAGGAGGGTTGGCTATGATGCAGGGCGACAGCGTTGCCGCCTCCCCGGCCACTGCCGTCGCCGCTTCGGCCTCCGCGGCATCGGTCCACACGGCATCGGCTCCGGCTGCATCCAATCGACCGGTACCGCTCCCGGCCGATTCACTTGCTGCCGATTCTGTGAAAACGGTTGCCAAAACGTATGGAATCATACTTGAGGCCCCCGGTGTGCCGGAAGTAAAGGCCAATCCGGAACAATCTTACGGGATGTCGTATATTTTCGGCGCTCTTGCCGTCCTCTTTTTTATAATAGGGCTTAGATTCCGCAACAATTATAAATACGTCACCGCCATGCTTCGCAACATGGTGGAAGTCAGACTCAGGAGTAACGCTTTTGACGAAACCGTCCGCGAGACTTCGTTTCTGGTGTTGCTGAATCTCTTGTGGAGTTGTTCGGCGGGTATAATCGTTTGGTCCATTCTCGGGTTCACACTTCCCAGCGATCCCGGCTCCACGATGTATCTTTCTTCACTTTCGGAATATCCTGCGGCCACCATAGCGATATGTATGGGGGTGGGGATAGTTTATACGTGCATAATGGCATTGGCATATATTACGGTGGGGTCGGTGTTTTCCGACGGCACCCACGCGCGTCTCTGGCTTAAGGGATTCACTGCCGGTCAGGGACTTCTCGGGTTCATCTATTTCCCCCTTTCCTTCCTTCTCCTTTTTTATCCCCAATGGACTGAAATTTTGCTTTGGATAGCCCTCGGGATGTTCTTATTGACCAAAATAGTGTTCATTTGGAAAGGTTTTAGGATTTTTTTTACTCAAATTTCGTCATGGGTGCTTTTTTTGTACTACCTTTGTAGTCTGGAAATAGTTCCTTTGATTCTTACCTATCTGGCGGCCTGGTGGCTTTGTAGTCTGCTATAGGCGGAAAACGGTGTCAACGGCGGCCAAAAAGTGAAGACGATGAAGATAAAGAAGATATTGGTTTCCCAGCCCAAGCCGACTTCCGATAAGTCGCCATATTTTGAAATAGCGGAGAAGCACAATGTTGAGATTGTGTTCCGTCCGTTTATCAAAGTAGAGGGCCTTTCTGCGAAAGAGTTCCGTCAGTCAAAAATTAATCTTGCGGAATACACAGCGGTGATTTTCACTGCACGCACGGCGGTTGATAACTTCTTCCGTCTGTGTGAGGAGTGCCGGGTAAACGTGCCCGACACCATGAGATATTTCTGCACCACAGAACAAGTGGCTTTGTATCTGCAGAAGTATATTGTGTATAGGAAACGTAAGATTTCTTTCGGAATGACCGGTAAGCTCGATGACTCCCAGTTCCTGTCTGCCGTGCAGAAGAACCATAAGGAGAAATTCCTTTTCCCGGTTTCCGACGTGCATACGGTCAACATGAAGCCGCTTGATGACCTCAAGATAAATTACACTCCCGCTGTGATGTATCGCACCGTCAGCAACGACTTTACTGATGGAGAGACGTTCGACTATGATTTGTTGCTTTTCTTCAGTCCGGCCGGAATCGATTCGCTTCTCAAGAATTTCCCCGCTTTCGGAAAAGAGGGGGAAAGGGAAGTGGCGGTAGGTGCGTTTGGCGCGGTCACCGCAAAGGCCGTGAAGGATGCCGGTTTGCGCCTTGATATCGAGGCCCCTACGCCTGCCACCCCGTCAATGACGGCTGCCCTTGACGCATTCCTTACACGCAACGCGCAGAAATGATCAGTGTAACTGACTCTCTTCTCTCGCGTCTGTATCTTAAGGACACCGCGTTTCAGCGTCTGATGCAGAAACGCATATTCAACGTTCTCCTTATCGCCACCCCCTACGATGCCTTCATGATGGAGGAAGACGGAAGGGTGGAGGAACAGGTCTATTTTGAATATGTGGCGCTCAATCTGTCGTCGCCTCCGCGTTTTGTGAAGGCTGCCAACTATGAGGAGGCCTATAAGGAGCTTTCCGAAAAGAGCTTCGACCTTATCATAGCTATGCCCGGGGTTGACGTCAGCGAGACATTCCGGGAGGCAAGGAAAATAGACGGGCTTTATCCTGAAATCCCGTTTGTGGTGCTTACCCCTTTTTCCAAGGAAGTGAGACGCCGTATAGCCAATGAAGACCTTGCAGGAGTGGATTACGTTTTCTCCTGGCTTGGAAACGTTGACCTGATACTTGCGATTATAAAACTTATAGAAGACCGCATGAACGCCGACAACGATATTTGTGATGTCGGCGTTCAGGCGGTTTTGCTTATCGAAGACTCCATAAGGTTTTATTCTTCGGTGCTACCTCATCTTTTCAAGTATTTGCTCAAGCAAAGCATGGAGTTTTCAACAGAGGCCCTCAACGAGCATGAAATGATGCTCCGCATGAGGGGGCGTCCGAAAGTGCTCCTCGCCCGCGATTATGAGGAAGCGGAGGCTCTCTATGAAAAATATGGGGAGAACATGCTCGGCATCATATCCGACGTGCGTTTCCCGATGGGGGGCGGCAAGGATGCCGAGGCCGGATTGAAGTTTGCCGCCCGTATAAGGAGAGACAATCCCTTCATGCCGATTATCGTGGAAAGCCAGGAGGCGGAAAACCGTATGAAAGTCAGGGAAGCGGGCTATGTCTTTATCGATAAGAATTCGAAGACTCTCCCCCAGGACCTTCGGGATGCCGTAGGTAAACATTTCGGCTTCGGCGATTTTATTGTCAAAGACCCTTCTACCGGAATGGAAATAATGCGCATCCATGATCTCAAGGGGCTTCAGAACAATATATTCAACATACCGTCGGATTCTCTATTTTTCCATTGCAGCAGCAACGACGTGTCGCGATGGCTCTATTCGCGGGCCCTGTTCCCTATCGCGGATGCCGTGAAACGCTATCGTTTCGCCAAAATGGAAGAGGCGCCCATCGTGAGGAAACTCATTTTCGAATGTATTGTAAAATACCGTCGAATGAAAAACCGTGGCGTCGTGGCGATATTCAAGAAAGACCGGTTCGATTTCTATAGCAATTTCGCAAGAATCGGCGAAGGGTCGCTCGGGGGCAAAGGACGCGGATTGGCATTTATCGACCAGATAATAAAACACAACCCGGTGTGTGACGATTTCGAAGGTGTTCAGATTACTATTCCGCGCACCGTGGTGCTCTGTACGGATATATTTGACCAGTTCATGGAAATGAACGGCCTCTATCCGGTGGCGCTTTCCGATCTGCCCGACGAAGATATATTGCGCCGGTTTCTTGCCGCAAGCCTTCCCGATTCGCTCATCGACAATTTCCTCGCGCTTTTCGACGTGGTCGATAAGCCTTTGGCGGTGAGGAGCTCGTCGTTGCTCGAAGATTCGCATTATCAGCCGTTCGCCGGGATTTATTCCACCTACATGATTCCCCATCTAAAGGATGTGGACGTGATGCTCCGTATGCTTTGCGATGCCGTGAAGAGCGTGTATGCGTCAGTGTTCTTTGCCGACTCCAAGGCATACATGAACGCCACGAGCAATATCATTGACCAGGAGAAAATGGCTATAATCCTTCAGGAAGTCGTAGGCCAGGACCATAACGGATTCTATTATCCGAGCTTCTCGGGGGTGGGGCGTTCGCTCAACTATTATCCGATTAACGACGAAGTGGCGGAAGACGGTGTGGTTGAAGTTGCCGCGGGCCTGGGAAAATATATCGTTGACGGCGGCATGGCGCTCAGGTTTTCACCAAAACATCCGGACCATGTGCTGCAGACTTCAACCATGGAACTTGCTTTGCGCGACACCCAGACCATGCTTTACGCCCTTCCTGACGTGCCGCCGAAGAGCGAGGATTTTACCACCGACGATGGTTTCAATATAGTTAAGGTGCCGGTGGCAGATGCGTTCAAGACGGGAGCGTTGAAGTATATGGTCTCTACTTTTGATTTCAACGACCGTATGATACGTGATTCCGGCACGGGTCCGGGCAGGAAACTTGTGACTTTTGCCAATGTGCTTCGCCAGAAGGTATATCCTCTGGCTTCGGCCGTAGATTTCATGCTTTCTACAGGTCAATATGAGATGGGGCGTCCCGTGGAAATAGAATTTGCCGGGCTGATCGACCCCGATGCCATGAAATCTGAAAAGAAAGGTACGCTTTATTGGCTCCAGATACGTCCTATAGTCGATAAGAAGGAGATGCTTGACGATTCTGTGTTGGATGTGCCTGACGGCGACCTTATCCTGCGTTCGGAGTCGGCTCTCGGCCACGGCGTGATGGATAATGTGGGGGCCGTGGTCTATATTAAGCCCCAGACTTTCAATAGCTCCAGGAATCCTGAAGTGGCACGCGAGATTGCGGAAATCAACCGTCGTTTCGTTGAAGACAACAAGCCTTATATACTTGTCGGCCCCGGACGCTGGGGGTCGTCTGATTCTGCTCTCGGGATTCCGGTGAGATGGCCGCAAATCGCCGGAGCGAGGCTGATAGTGGAGTCGGCTCTTCCCGGATACCATATCGAACCTTCGCAAGGCACCCATTTTTTTCAGAATCTTACGTCGTTCGGCGTAGGCTATTTCACCATCGATCCGGTGCATGGCAACGGTTTCTTCGATACTGCATATCTCGATTCGCTCCCGGCATCGTATGAATCCGATGCGGTCAGGATAGTCGAGTTTGATTCCCCCCTCACCATCGCTATCAACGGCAGAAAAGGTAAAGGCATAGTGCTCAAGCCCTGGCAGGTTGTCGCCGACGACGGAGGAAGGGAATGACAGTCTTACCGGAATGGCAGAGAATATTTGTTTGACATGGAACGCCTGGCGGATATGGTTCCATCCGCGGCGAGCCCTTGAAGCTCTTGAGGAGGCCGGATTTATGCAAGAAAATCTTGAATCTCGTTTGGATGACACTTCCTCTCTTCTTGAAGAGAAGAAAAAAGAAGTGCTTCGGCTTTCGGAGGAGGCGGGGGTGTTGACGCGCCGTCTTGCCGAGAAAGAGACGGAACTGAAAGACGTAAGGCTTACCCTTGAAGACACGCGGCGAGAACTGCGCGACGTGCGCGATATGCTTGTGGAGCAAAAAGAGATTGAGAGACAGTTGCGTGAATTCGATGCCGCCCTCACAAAGGTAGAGGGCATGAAGAGACGCTATGAGAAGCGCATAGCCGAACTGGAATCCATGCTCAGTGATGTTTTGCAGAAGAGAAAACGATATCTGGAAAACGAACTTGTTGACCCTTCCGATCCTGACTCGATGCCTCTTATTACACGTGCCCCGATAGATATGTCGGCACATCCGGAAACGACAAATACGGCTATGGCATCGTCCCGGCACGGTGTAACCGTTAAAGAACGCGGGGAATCATCGCGCAGAACATCCGGAGTGACCCGGAAACGGATTCTCCCGACCGATATGGGAAAAAGTCAGGATGCAGGAGACGACTGGCTTCTGGACCTTCCCGAGGATTTATAGCCTGGAGTTACACGAACTTTCCGAAATCCACCTTGCGCATGTCGCCGTGTTCGAGGTATGCCATATGCAATGCGAAAGCGGCTTTCAAGTTGTGCATCATGTGTCCTTGGCGGGTTATTTTCAGATAGTCGCGCATTATGTCTTTGTAATCCGGATGCACGCAGTTGTCTATGATGAGTTTTGCACGCTGCATAGGTGCCATGCCGCGCATGTCGGCCACGCCCTGTTCCGTGACAATCACCTTGACGTCGTGATCGGTGTGGTCCACGTGGCTAACCATAGGCACGATGGCGGATATGTTGCCCCCTTTCTGGATGGAGGGGCATAGGAAAATCGACAATGCGGCGTTGCGGCAGAAATCGCCCGAGCCTCCGATGCCGTTCATCATGTAGGTGCCATCGACATGGGTAGAGTTTACGAATCCGTAGATGTCGCATTCGAGCGCGGTGTTCATGGCAATAAGCCCGAGTCGGCGCACTATTTCCGGATGGTTGGATATTTCGCCGGGACGCATCAGAAGTTTGTCGCGGTAGAAATCGATATCGTCCATGAACTTGAGCATCGCCTGGTCGGAAAATGCCAGGGCGCATGTCGAGGCGAAACTGCACTTCCCTTGCTGCATGAGGTCCATCACCGCGTCTTGCACTACTTCCGTAAACATCTGGAATCTTGGAATCTCCGGATTTTCGGCAAGTCCGTAGAGTGCGGCGTTGGCTACGTTGCCCACACCACTTTGAATCGGAAGGAATTCCGGAGGAATCTTGCCCGCCCTCATTTCTGAAGCGAGATATTCTGCCACGTTCGTACCGATGGCGCGCGTGGTGTCGTTGAGTTTCGTGAAGGAGCGTATGCTTTCCGATTCGTTGGAGGGCACCACGCCAATGATTTTTTTGGGGTCGATATGCAGCACGGTGTCGCCGATGCGGTCCGAGGGCTTGTAGATGGGTATTTCCCTGCGGTTCGGAGGGTCGAGGGGCACGTAGTTGTCGTGGAAGCCGCGGAAGGAGGTGCGATAGTATGAACTGTATTCGATTATCACTTTCTTGGCCATCTGCACGAGCGTGGGGCTCATGCCGAGTCCTGCCCCCAGAATCACGTCGCCTGCCGGATTCATTTCTGTCACCTCTATTATGGCTACGTCGAGGTCGCCGACGAATCCGTAACGCATATCCTGGCTTACATGGCTGAGGTGAGGGTCGTAGTAATTTATTTGCCCGTTGTTAGAGGCTTCCCTTGTGACGGAAGCGCCTTGGTAGGGCATACGTTGCCCTATGGCATCGGCACGGGTGAGGGCACCGTCAACATAGTCGTTGGTGGAAGCACCCGTGTAGAGGTTGATTTTGAATGGCTCCCCTTTTTCGTGGAGCTGTCTTGCTTTTTCGGCAAGCGCAACGGTTACAACTTTGGGTGTTCCCGAAGCGGTGAACCCGGAAGTGCCCACATTGTCGCCGTTGTGGATATAGCTCGCCGCCTCTTCTGGTGAAATAAATGGAAAACTCATTTGTAACGTTAAGATATTAGTGGTAAATTTGCACAAAAGTAATCATATTATTCCATTTAATCTATATATGGAACCATTTTTTTTGCCGAATAACGATAAAAATTGCACTGAATCGAAAAAAGTGCGCATCGAAACGTATGGTTGCCAGATGAATGTGGCAGATTCAGAAGTGGTAGCGGCGATGATGGAGATGGCGGGCTACGAACCGACCGACATCGACACCGAGGCCGCTGCCGTGCTTCTCAACACTTGCTCCATACGTGAGAACGCCGAACAGAAGATATATTCCCGTCTGGCGTATTGGAATGCGTTGCGCCGCAAACTGGGACGCAATATAATAATAGGTGTGATAGGGTGTATGGCTGAACGCCTGAAACATAATCTTATCGACGACTACGGGGTGGATGTTGTGGCAGGTCCAGATTCGTATCTCGACCTCCCCAACCTGATGGCTGCTGCCGAAACGGGTTCCAAAGCCATCAACATAGAGCTTTCCACTACCGAGACCTATCGCGATGTCTTGCCGCGTCGCCTCGGGGCATCGCAGACGGGGGGCTTCATCTCCATCATGAGGGGGTGCAACAATTTCTGTTCGTATTGCATCGTGCCTTATACGAGGGGACGCGAGCGTAGCCGTGAACCTGAGAGCATCTTGCGAGAACTCGCCGACCTCCGTGAGCGCGGTTTCAAGGAGGTTACGCTGCTCGGACAGAACGTTGACAGCTATCGTTACGTCGATGGGGAAGGGAACGAGACCGGTTTCCCCGCACTCCTCGCCGCAGTAGCACAGGCCGCACCCGACATGAGGATTCGTTTCACCACATCGCATCCCAAGGACATGTGCGACGCTACGATAGAAACCATGGCCGCATATCCCAACATTGCGCGCCATGTGCATCTCCCGGTGCAGAGCGGAAGTAACGAAGTGCTGAAACTGATGAACCGTAAATATACTCGCGAATGGTATCTCGGCCGTGTAGCGGCTATCCGCAGGGTGATGCCTGACGCGGGCATATCGACCGACCTCTTCACGGGATTTCACAACGAAAGTGAAGAAGATTTCCAACAGACGTTGGAACTGATGCGCGAGGCGGCCTTCGATTCGGCGTTCATGTTCAAATATTCGGAACGCCCGGGTACTTTCGCATCGAAGCATCTTCCCGACAATGTGCCTGAAGAGGTAAAGATAGAGAGATTGAACAGAATGATTGCCCTACAGAACGAGCTTTCGGCCGAAAGTAACCGCAAGGACGTGGGCAAAGTGATGGAAGTGCTTGTGGAGGGGCGTTCGAAAAGGAGCGCCGACGAGCATTTCGGCAGGACGAGCCAGAACAAGGTGGTGGTGTTTCCGAAAGGCGACACGAAGCCGGGAGATTTCGTGACAGTGCGCATACTCGACGCCAGCAGCGCGACCCTCCGCGGCGAACTCTGCTAAGAGATTATCTTGGTGTAATGGTGAAGGTGATGGAGCCTCGGGTGGAGGTGGCGCCTTTCTTTGCGCTCCAGCGGGCCTGTCGGGCGGCGGCTTCGCATTTGCGGCGGATGTCGGCCGATGCGCTTCCCGAAGCCTTGGCTTCTGTCACCTTCCCTTCGGCATCGATGACGACGTTGACGGTCACTACGGTCTTATGGCGGAGTGCCACGTCGGGCTTCGGGCATGAGATGAACGAACGTCCGTGGGCATTGCCGCTTACGCCTATGCCGGTTCCTCCGGCCCCGGAAGTGCCTTTGTCCGATCCTTCTGTCGAGCCGTTTTTCGAAGAAAATTTATTGGCCACCGAACTTGTGGCTTTCTTGCGTTCTTTTTCTGTTTGGGCGGCCTCTTCCTGCTGAAGTTTGCTTTCTTTTTTCTGGGTTATCTCATTGCGGACGGGTTTCGGCTTAGGGTCGGGTTTCGGGCCCGGGTCAACGATTTCGGCGTTGTCTTCAGGCGCGGGTTCAGGCTCCCCTTTCAGCGTCGGAGCCGGTTTATGGTTGTTGACGGCGGTTTCTTCGCCAAGTTCCACGAGTTCGGGTTCGATGAAGACTTCTTCTTCCGGCATCAGTTCCGGGGTTGAAGCTTCGGCGAGGGCCTGACGGTTCCAGCTTATGCTTCCGAAGAAAAGCACGAGCAGGATAGCAAGGACCACCAGAAGTGTGAGCATGGCGGCTATGGCGCGATCTTTATCTTTTTTATCCATCATGCCTTATTTCTGTGATGAACGGGTGGCAAGCACGAGGCGCAGATTGTTGCGGGCGGCGAGGTCGAGCACTTCGATGACGCGGGCGTAAGCCACTGTGCTGTCGGCATAAAGTGCTACGGCGCGCAATGAATCCTGCCGCTGTATGAGCATGAGGTTGGCGAGAAGTTCGTCGCGCGTCACCTGGCGTGCCGTTGAGTTTTCCTCGATGGAGTCGTTGCGGTCGTTGACGAGGTAGAGCTTGCTCTCGGCGTCGATATACACTTCCGTGACGGGTTTCAGCGAAGTCTGCTCGCTGCTCTGCGGGAGATTGACATCGATGGCGGCGGGGAAGATGAGTGTAGAAGTCACCATGAAGAAAATGAGCAGAAGGAAAATCACGTCTGTCATTGACGACATGGAGAAGGTATCGAGTGTTTGGAATGATTTTTTCAGAGCCATCTTTGAGGAAGTTAAGTCAATTCATAATTCATAATGCACAATTAAATTCAATGTAGAATTCATAATGCACAATGCATAATTAAATTCAATTCATAATTCATAATGCACAATGTTTAATTAAACACTATTCATAATTTCTAATTTCTAATTTCTAATTGGAATAGATTATGCATTATGAATTGTGCATTATGCATTAAGAGAAGAGCATTATGCATTAAAAGAAGTGCATTAAAGGAGTGAATGGTTAAGCAGGTTCGTTGAGGAGGTCCATGAATTCCATTGTCTTGGCTTCCATGGAGTTCATGATTCTGTTTACGCGCGACACGAGATAGTTGTAGGCAAACAGGGCTGCGATGCCGACTACGAGACCGGCTACGGTTGTGACGAGGGCCTGGTATATGCCGGAGGAGAGCACTGTAATATTGGCTGACGTGCCGGCATTCGCGAGGGCGAAGAACGCCTCGATCATACCCACGACGGTGCCGAGGAATCCGAGCATGGGGGCTCCCGCAGCGGTGGTCGATAGCCACGTAAATCCTTTGCCAAGATTTGCTACTTCGATGTTGCCGGTGTTTTCGATTGCCACAAGCACGTCGTTCATGGGGCGGCCGATGCGGTTCACACCTTTCAGGATAAGGCGTGAATAAGGGGTGTCGGTCCTCTTGCAGAGGTTTACGGCGTTTTCTATATCGCCTTCCATGATATAGTCGCGTATGCGCTTCATGAATGTGTCATCATTTTTCGACGCACGGTGAAGGGCTAAGCAGCGTTCTATAAATATATATATGCTCACAATAAGAAGAATGGCGAGCGGAATCATGATGTAGCCGCCATCCATTACGAGCGACCAGAATGAAAGTTTATCCACTGTAGGTTATTGGTTTATGATTTTGGGGGTTAAAGTTTAGGGTTTAAGGTGGAAACGCTCACTGCGTTTGCGCCACCATCAAGACACGAGCCCGACGGGTTCTTGATTGCGCATTATGCATTGGAAGAGAGGCATTCGAGATAGCGTTTGATGGTTTCGCCGATGCCGAAATATAGGGCATCGGAAATGATGGCATGGCCTATGCTGACCTCGTCGAGGAGCGGAAGGCTCCGGTGGAAGTAAGCGAGGTTCTCGAGGTTAAGGTCATGGCCGGCGTTAAGCCCGATGCCGAGTCTGCGTGCTTCATTGGAGGCGATGACAAACGGCTTGACCGCGGCCTCGCGGTCGGCGGCATATCCGTCGGCATACGGTTTGGTGTAAAGTTCCACACGGTCGGCCCCCACTTTTGAAGCCATGCGCACCTGTGCAGGGTCGGCGTTCACGAATATCGAACTGCGGATGTCAGCGCGGGCAAGGTCGCGGCAGATGTTTCTGAGGAAGTCGGCATGTGCGACTACGTCCCATCCGGAATTGGATGTAATCTGCGAGGGCGCGTCTGGCACGAGAGTGACCTGTGCGGGGCGCACTTCACAGACCATGTTCATAAATTCAGGGGTGGGATAGCCTTCGATATTGAATTCCGTATTCAACACTTCGCTGAGGGCATAGACGTCGGCGCGGGTGATGTGCCGTTCGTCGGGCCGCGGGTGTACGGTAATACCTTGGGCGCCGAGCAGTTCGCAGTCGAGTGCGAACTTGACAACATCCGGAATGTTCTCGCCACGGGCGTTGCGGAGAGTGGCAACTTTGTTTATGTTTACACTTAATCTGGTCATGATTCAGATATAGATTATAAAAGGGATGAATTCGGCACGGAATTTGCTGAATTCGTGAAAAAGAGTTTTGTTCCGTTAGTTTCAACCCCTCGCGGGGTCTGAAAGTTCACGGACGGTCTTTTAAAATGCAAAAGTATAAAAAAAGGAGCGCGTCACAAAAGTTTTGGCCTACTTCTAAAAGAAAAAAGGTGATGTAGGTGTTAAAAAAGTAGGACATCGCGCTAAAACGGGGCAAAACTCCGTTAAAAAGATGATGAAGTTTTACGAATCAACGAAGCGAAAGGGACGTATCATGACTGCAAGAGAGATATTATCACCCGGAAAGACGGTGGCTGAAAGGAAACCTGCCCGCATTATAGATGCGGATATGCCTCTCATAGAGGTTCTGCCCCGTCTGCTCGACACCCCGATGAGAGAGGTGGGAGTCAGCGATAGAGGGGTGTCGCTTGGCGTCATCGACCAGACTTCGATGCTCGAGGGGCTCGGAAAGATGATTGCTGCACGCGACGATTGCAGCGTGGTGACCGTAGAGTGCCGTCCCGAAGATTATAGCGCAAGTCTTCTTGCTCATGCCGTGGAAGACAGCGACGCCCATTTGGTGGATATGCTTACCACTCCGGCGGAAGATGGAAAAATCAGGGTGACTCTGAGAGTGCGCCATTCCGACCCCACGGCGGCGGTGCATAACCTTGAGCGATATGATTTCCATGTGGTTGACGCACATGCTGCGGAAGGGATTTCGAGCGATGCGGAGATTGCTGTGGAACGGCTGTTGTCATTGCAAACATTACTCAACGTATGAACAATCGTATCTCGATTTATGGAAGCCGCCGGCAAGATGCCTACCTTAAGGAACTTGCCGGGCTTTTCTCATTTCTGGAGGGTGCCGGATTTCAGGTGACGGTGCATCCTAAGCTTGCCAATTATCTGACGGATAAAGGAGTGGATCTCAGCGGCGCGGATATGTCGTTGCGGATGCCTGAAGACACCGGGCTTGTGGTGAGCATCGGCGGCGACGGCACTTTCATGCGGGCGGCCCGGTGGGTGGGGAAAAGCGAGGTTCCTATTCTCGGGGTCAATACGGGGCATCTTGGTTTTCTGGCAAGCTGTGCGCTCGACGAGACCATCGACATGATCGGGGCTATCTGCAGAGGCGACGTTATAGTGGAGCGACGCATGATGTTGCGTGTGCAGTGCGGTTCGCTCCTGGAGGAAAGCTGGCCTTATGCCCTCAACGAAGTGGCGGTGCTGAAGGAGGAATCGGCGAGCATGATTAAGATACGCACAAATATCAACGGTTATTTCCTTGCGGATTATCGTGCCGACGGTTTGATTGTCTCCACCCCTACCGGTAGCACGGCCTACAATCTTTCATCGGGAGGCCCTATTGTGGAGCCTACGCTCGACTGCATCGCGTTGTCGCCGGTTGCCCCGCACACTCTCACGGTGCGTCCGCTTGTGGTAGGCGGTGGGTCGGAATTGGAGCTGACTGTGGAAAGCCGTACGCGGGAATTCCGTCTGAGCCTCGACGGCAGGAGTTTTTCGTTGCCGGCAGGGGAGAGAGTATGGATAAAAAGGGCCGGTTTCAGCACGATGCTCGTGAGGCGCAAAGATTCCAATTTCGCCACTATCCTCCGCGACAAACTCCTATGGAACGCCTCTTCTCCCGACGTTAGATGACTACCACACTCCCGATTTCACAATTATGTTTGAGAAATTAATTTCTCAAACATAATTTTTTTAGTATGACGGGCATGTCATACATCTATGGTGAAAGTCCATAAGGGGCG
>CAJUCW010000049.1 GCA_910585275.1 uncultured Muribaculaceae bacterium | reverse complement strand
GCTACACTATACTCTTGACATCTTCTCCGCCCACCGGAAAAATCCGTTGACCCCAATTTCGTCAATGCCTGGTTCAAGAATTCGAAACAATCGCAAAACTCGCATAGCGTTGATTATAACTAATATGTTAAAATCAAGACTACCATAAACACTCCCCACATGCTTTTTGTTATACAGACAAAGGAAAGCCTTCTCACCCTCTCCTTATCACACTCTATTATTATTATAAAACAATCATTTAAAATCTCAGCTTTATGAAAACCTTATCCATCATCTTTTACATCATAGGTTCTATCCTCCTTATAGCGTCTTGCTTCACAACGAGCGTCACCGCAACATGGTGGCTCGGCGGAATAGCCGTTGTCGCACTCATAGTAGGCTGTGTCTTCCAGTTCAATTCAAACCACTCTAATCAGGCAAACTATCACAACCATGACTATGAGTGACCATATATAATGCCTACAGCATCCCTTCAGCCTGCGACAGTGTCGCGGGCTTTCCTATATCTATAAGATTCAATCCCTCCACTGAATATCCGGCTACATTACATTTTCTCTCCGTTGAAAGATAATAGTCCATAACCGGGAATTTAACACTATCCATAAGCACCTCCATCTCATCAAGGGCGCTTTTTCCGAGCACATGAATACCGCTGAAGGCATATTCCATGAATCCGGCCTCCTTTCGAAAATCCTCAGGACGATATAAGTCTTTCCCCAAATCATGCCAACCACGCAACATCATCCCTTCATCAAATATCAGCTTCCGGCTCGAACTTCTGTCACTGACAAGGAGGGTGGCGTCGCATCCCGATGCAGAATGCCGAGCCATCAATCCGCCCAGGTCGGCATCGCTCAGTATATCCACATTATGCACCAACAGCGGTCCTTTATCAAAATCCATCAAGCTACGCGCCCGCACCAAGCCGCCACCGGTGTCGAGCAAGCATCCAGACTCATCGCTCACCACTATATCAATCCCGAAATCACGGCTATTAAGGAAATCTATGATTTGACCAGAAAAATGATGCACATTAACCACTATGTTGTCGAAACCTTGCGATTTCAATTTCAATATCACTCTCTCAAGCATCGGCACACCGCCAACCGGCACAAGAGCCTTCGGATGACGAAGCGTCCACGGTTTCAACCTGGTGCCGAGCCCGGCGGCAAGTATCATTGCGTTCATATCATTTAACCTTCAATAACTGTTCTACACCCCTGCTCCCTATGTATTATCTCAACCCTCGCCTGTGGGAAAAGACCGGCCATCCTTTCACCAAACGCCTGTGCACAATACACCGACCTATGCTGCCCTCCCGTGCATCCGAACCCTACCTGAAGAGAACTAAATCCTCTTTCAAGATACTTCGCGACGCTCGGACAAACTATCCCTACCGCCTTATCTACAAACTCTTTCACCTCTCCCCGCTCTTCGAGAAAATCTTTCACGTCGCTGTCAAGACCGGTGAGGCTTTTGTATCGCTCATAACGTCCCGGATTATGCATGCCCCTGCAATCGAACATGAACCCCCCTCCGTTGCCCGTCAAATCCTCAGGATAACCTCTTTTATATGAAAAGCTAAAGACTTTTACCGTCAAACCATCATTATGGACAGCGCCGGCAAATCGGCTTGACACAGCAGCCCGGCATACCTTCGTTAATTCCGGATAACCGCTCAGCACGCTTTTGTCGAGCAGTTGCGACAGATTAGAGAGCGCACCGGGAATACTCTCTATAAAATGGGACTTCTTCTCAACCAGGCCACGAAAACCGTATGCCCCGAGCACCTGCAACGTGCGCAGAAGCACCATATCGTCAACTCCGGAAAGGATGCTCTCCTCATCAACGTCCCTTACACACGACAACGCGGAAGCGTATGTATGCAAAAGATACTTCCTTTCGTCTTCAGAAAATCCAGCTTTCGCCTGCCATAGAAACGACACTGCATCATACAGGAGCGGGCCTCGTCTCCCTCCTTGATAATCTATCCACCAAGGCTCGCCGTTTCGTATCATGACATTGCGGCTTTGGCAATCACGGTACATAAAGCCCCATAAGTTTCGGTCGCCCGACACTACGCTTGAAGCGAAAGCTATAAAATCATCTTCAAGACGGTTCTCGTCAAAACTGATTCCGGCAGGTTTGAGGAACTCATATTTAAAATAGTTCAGGTCCCACATCACCTGTCGTTCCGAGAAAGGCGTATTTACAACAGCCCCCTCCCATAATGCCTCCGGAGTGGTCTGAAGTCCGACAAGGGAATTCATAGTCTTTTCTGAAAGAATCATCCTTTCTTCAGAAGACAATGCCTGCAACAATTGCCTGTCGCCGAGATCTTCTTGCAAATAGCAAGTGCCATCCATATCGAAAGCAATGATTTCAGGAACGTTCCGACCCGCTTTTCCAAATACCCTCGACAATGAAACAAACGCCTGGTTCTCAACAACGTCGTCACCTTCAGTGGCCACTACCGTGGGAAATCCAGGTGCAGACATTCTGTAATAACGACGGTCGGATCCGGCCCCCGGCAACTTTACAACGTCAGGGACAACTCCAAAACACTTTTCATATAATAATCGCCCCCTGCATCCGGAGCTATTACCTTTGTCCATACTTATAGCATTAAAATATGTTACAAATTTAATCAAAATTTTATTGTCGCAAATATTTGTTGCCAATCCCGACAAAAATCATTATCTTTGCGTCACGGTTCTCTCATGCTGATGAACCAGCTCGACAAACCCATCTCTTCGAAAAGACATGAAGACATATTATTAAAAGTCATATATTAACACATTTTATCAAAATGGCTAAAATCGAAAATTACAATTTCGCAGAAAAAAAAGCCATCGTCAGAGTTGACTTCAACGTGCCTCTCGACGAAAACGGCCACATCACCGACGACACCCGTATCCGCGGTGCCCTCCCCACCCTAAAAAAAATCCTTGCCGACGGCGGCAGCCTTATTCTCATGTCGCACATGGGCAAGCCTAAAGGAAAAGTCAACCCGAAATTCAGCCTTTCACAGATTCGCGAAGACGTAGCAAAAGCTCTTGGCGCCGATGTCAAGTTCGTACCCGACTGCATGGACGCGTCAGAAGCCGCCGCCAACCTGAAACCCGGCGAAGTGCTTCTTCTCGAAAACCTTCGCTTCTATCCTGAAGAGGAAGGCAAACCCGTAGGTATCGACAAAGCCGACCCCGGCTATGACGACGCCAAGAAAGAGATGAAAGAGCGTCAGAAAGATTTTGCGAAGAAGCTCGCAAGCTACGCCGACGTTTATGTAAACGACGCATTCGGAACGGCACACCGCAAGCATGCTTCCACCGCCGTAATCGCCGACTATTTCACTCCTGAAAACAAGATGCTCGGCTTCCTTATGGAGAAAGAAGTGCAAGCCGTTGACAATATCCTCAAAGATATCAAACGACCTTTCACCGCAATCATGGGTGGTTCCAAGGTTTCAACCAAAATCGGAATCATCGAAAACCTCATGGACAAGGTTGACAATCTCATCCTTTGCGGCGGCATGACCTACACCTTCGCCAAGGCACAAGGCGGCAAAATCGGAGTGTCAATTGTAGAAGACGATAAGCTCGACCTCGCACTCGACATCATCAAGCAAGCTAAGGAAAAAGGAGTAAACCTCATCCTTGGCACAGACTGTGTGGCAGCCGACAGCTTCAGCAATGACGCCAATACAATCGTATGCCCCTCCAACGACATACCCGACGGATGGGAAGGACTGGACGCAGGCCCGGAAACCCGCAAAAAATTCGAAGACGCGATTATACCGTCGAAGACCATTCTTTGGAACGGTCCTGCCGGCGTATTTGAGTTCGACAATTTCACCGCAGGTTCCCGCGCAATTGCCGATGCTATTGTAAAGGCTACTGAAAACGGAGCCTTCTCTCTGGTCGGAGGTGGCGACTCAGTTGCATGTGTAAATAAATTCGGTCTTGCCGACAGCGTTTCATACGTTTCAACAGGAGGTGGAGCCCTCCTTGAAGCAATCGAAGGAAAAGTTCTTCCCGGCGTAGCTGCCGTAAAGTAAAGTTGGAGACATTTTAGCTATAACGCAGTCTCTGATAAAGACAAACGTTATAACAACTGATAGCTGGCAAATAGAGGTCGGCGTTATTTGACAACAAACACCTCTATTTGCCAATATTTCAACAACTTTTCCCGACAAACAATTTTGTTTTCACAAATTTTAAAAGACGCACGCTATTTCAGAAAGTTTTTTTTTGACAATAAAGTGTTGTTTTTTTCAAATTAAATTGTAATTTTGCAGTGTCAATAGGTCCTAAAGGTGATAATCAGCCCCTAAGGCATGAAAAACCCAAACAGGCAGAAAGCGAAAGCAATGCCACCCAAACCACGACAACTCAAAAGAACTAATAATCTTTAATCAACAAACAAACACTATTTAACATTATGGAATCTCAGAATCCAAAGGCTCAGGCTCCTTCTTCAGTAGCAGCCAAAGTGAAAAAGGAAGAGAAAATCAGCAACGTTCGCGGCATCCGCAACGCCTTCCTTGTAATCATCGCTTGTGCAATCGCAGCGGTATGCATCTTCCTCTTTGCAATGGGTGCTCCCGGCAACTTCGAGGGTAATGACCCCGCAGGCCATCCTCTCAACCTCGCCGGCACTGTATATAAAGGTGGTTTCATCGTGCCAATCCTTATGACCCTTCTCCTCACTGTGATTGTACTCTCCATCGAACGTTGGATTGCCCTCAGCTCAGCAAGCGGCAAAGGCAACACCACCAAATTCGTTGCCGACATCAAGGCAGACCTCGCTAAGAACGACATCGACGCAGCAATGCAGCGTTGCCGCAAGCAGAAAGGTTCTGTAGCATCTGTTGTTTACAACACTCTCGTGAAATACAAAGAGATGGACGCCAACACTGTTCTCAGCAAAGAACAGAAGCTCACTACCCTCCGCAACGAAGTTGAAGAGGCTACTGCTCTTGAGATGCCTTCTCTTTCTCAGAACCTTCCCATCGTGGCTACCCTCACCACCCTCGGTACTCTCGTCGGTCTTCTCGGAACCGTTATGGGTATGATCAAATCATTCCAGGCACTTGCTTCTTCAGGTTCTCCTGACTCTACAGAGCTCTCGACCGGTATCTCAGAGGCACTTGTGAACACAGCCTTCGGTATCGCAACCGGTGCTTTCGCAGTTATATCTTACAACTTCTTCACCAACAAGATCGACAACCTCACCTACGCTATCGACGAAATCGGTTTCTCAATCGTAGCTACATTCGCCGCAACCCACAAATAATTGTGGTTCGACGAAACGATAACATCTATTTTTCAAACCGAATAAGTTTATAGCTAATATGGGAAGAGTAAAAATAGCAAGAAAAAGCACATTCATCGACATGACGGCGATGAGTGACGTGACGGTGCTGCTCCTTACCTTCTTCATGTTGACTTCGACCTTCCTTCAGAAAGAGCCAACCACTGTGGTTACGCCTCCATCGGTTTCTACCGAAAAAGTTCAGGAGACAAACTTTGTGCAAGTGCTCGTAAGTCCGGAAGGAAAGGTTTGGCTTACTATGAACAACGACACATCATCGTCTTGGTCAAACGAGAAGATGAGAATGGCGTTGCTCGACAAGGTAAGCGAAATCTATAACGAATCGCATAAGAACAAAGTCAGCTTCAATGCTGCACAGAAGCAGGCCTTCAGCAAATTGGGCTCGTTTGGTGTGCCTCTCCAGCAGATGGGTGAGTTCTTGAATCTCGCCGACCAGCAGGAAGGACAAACCAAAATGGACAAATGGATGCAAGGCGAAGATATGGATAAAAACCATGTCACCGGAATCCCCATTTCGGTTAGCTCCGACGAGAACAATCTCAATGAATTCCAGATGTGGATGAAAGCATTGCGCCAGACCGAAAATGAAAACCTCTCGCAGGCCATCAAAGACGGAACGGGCGTGGCTATCAAGGCTGACCAGAACACTTCGTTCGATGTCATCCACATGGTGATGGATAACCTCCAGACCATCCACATGAATAAGTTTACGTTTTTGACCGCACTTAAAGCAGGAGAATAAGGCCATGGCAGAAGTTCAACAGAATTCGGGCGGCAACGGCAAGAAAGGCGCCCAGAAAAAAATGCAAATTCGCGTGGATTTCACGCCGATGGTGGACATGAACATGTTGCTTATCACATTCTTCATGCTCTGTACGACAATGATTAAATCTCAGACCCTTACAATCGCGCTTCCCTCTAACGAGAAGGTGGAAAATACGGAAAATATGTCGCAGGCCTCTGCCGACGATGCCGTAACCATCATTCTCGATGCGAAAAGGAAAGCCGGTTCGACGGACGTTGATTCTGTCAACGGCAAGGTCGTAAACGAGGTTTACTACTATTTCGGAAAGCCCGGTGGCGATGCCGGTATCTTCGGCCCCGGCGGTGTTGTGCTCTCTGAGAACAACAATATGCAGAAGTCTGAATTCCTCGCCGATGAGGTGAATGCAGGCAAGCATACCGCAAAAGGAATCCGCGAGATTATCCAGAAGCGCAACAAAGACGTGCTCGACGAAATCAACAAGATTAAAGAGAAATATGCAAGCGGCGGTTTCGGTTCTCTCGAAACCAAGGCAGACAGAGAGAAAGCACAAGCCGCCTACGACGAAGCTGCGAGCGCTATCCGTAAAAACGAGAACCTCAAAAAGCCCGTCATAATCATCAAGTCAACTCCTCAGGCTTCTTTCGGTAGCCTCGTAGAGCTTCTTGACGAAATGCAGATTAACTCTATCTCGAAATATCAGATTGACAACATGACTCGTGCTGACTCAGTGATGCTCATTGACTATCAGAACAATCATCATGGCAACTGATGTTAGATTTATTAACGCTTAAGAACAATAGGAAAAATGTCGAAAAGAAATGTAGATCTAACATCGAAGGAATGGCGTGACTTGGTATTTGCCGACAAAAACAAAGAGTTTGGCGCATACCAGATGCGTAAGGAAAGCGACAAACGCCACAACCTTGCAGCTCTGTTCACTCTGATTGGCCTAATCGTTGTGTTCTTCCTGATTCTCGCTTACTCAAAGTATTCGGATTATAAGGCAGAGCAGGATGCTATCGCACTCCAGGAACAACGTGAAAAGATGGCTGCCGCCGAACTTCTGCAACAGGAAGATGAACCGGAACCCGAACCGGAACCTGAAGAGCAGAAATTCGAGCAACCTGAAATTGAAATACCTGAAGAGGTGCTCGCCACCGTACAGGTAACCCAGATTGCCATCGTTGATGCCGACAAGGTGAAAAACGAGGTGATGGATATGGAAACCCAGAAGGAAGACAACACCGCGCGTGGTGTGGTAAACCAAGAGGGTTCTGACGATGCCGACAAATTCAAGGCAGTGCAGGAGCAGGTTGTTGTAAAAGAGCCGGAGCCTGAAAAGCCCAAAGAGGAAGAAATTTTCGTTGCCGTTGAACAGATGGCAGAATTCCCCGGCGGACAGGCAGCTCTTATGAAATGGCTCAGCAGCAACATACGCTATCCGGAAGCTGCCCAGCAGAACGACATTCAGGGTCGAGTAATCGTGAAGTTTGTCGTTGAGAAAGACGGTTCAATCGGACAGGCAACTATCCTTAAAGGTGTTGACAAGGATCTTGACCGCGAGGCTCTCCGAGTTGTCAAGAAAATGCCCAAATGGCAGCCCGGTAAGAACAACGGTGTAGCCGTACGTTCCTACTTCAACCTCCCTGTCACATTCAAACTCCAGAACTCGTAAGAATCTCCTCACACACGTGAGCGCATAATTACAAAAGAAGAGACCCGCTCGTCGAGTCTCTTCTTTTTATGAATTTACTGAACCTACAATAGCTTGATTTGTTAAAACTATAGAACATTAAAATTTTCGAGTTATGAAAGACAATAATTATAATGGAAATATGCCAAAGGGTGGCCGTCTTATATTCGGTATATTCATGGTAATCGTATATGTAGCTGTCGGACTTCTTTTTATATTCGATATCTTCAAGATTGACAATTCTGCAATAAGCATAACGTGCGGAGCGCTTCTGTGTGCTTACGGCGTCTGGAGAGGCTACAGGCTTTACAAAGGCATGAATTAACACACAAACCATAAACACCCAGAATTACGACATGAAAAAAAAATCTGTCTCCAAAATAATATCGGCAGTGCTGATGTGTGCCTCTGTAGCTGGGGCAATCAGCTGCACGCCGGTAAAACGAGGGGAATATGCCGCCGGAAGCGCTACCGTATTCTGCGACGATGGTTTCAAAAACATACTTGACGAAGAGATAGAAGTTTTTGAATACACATATCCGGAAGCATCGATTATTCCTTTCTACGTTAGTGAGGGCGACGCTATCGACACCCTTATGGCCGACGGCACACAGGCAATTATTACAACCCGTGAGCTGACTAAAGACCAGATTGAATACATGAAGGCGAAATATAAACGAGTGGTGCGTCAAAACTGTATTGCAGTAGATGCCGTTGCTTTAATAACCAACAAAGCAAATCCTGTAGGTGCTCTTTCCATGCAAGAGGTGGAAAACATTCTCAACGGAAAGATCACACGTTGGAACCAACTCGCCGGCAGCGACACGACGGCTATAAAGCTCGTCTTCGACAATGCCGAATCATCTACCGTAAGCTATTTGAAAGAGAAATTCCTGCCGGAAGGGAAAAAGATTTCGGAAACGACCAATTCTTTCGCCCAAAAAAACAATGCTGAAGTCTTCGATATTGTCAAGACCGACCCAGATGCCCTTGGAGTAATCAGCGTAAGTTGGCTTGGCGACGACCTGAGCGTTGCGAAAAATGTGCCTATGGACAAACGCATGGAAGACTATCAGAATCAGAACGACACAATTGCTTCTACCCTGACGTCTGAAGTCAACATTATAAAAATAAGCAATCCCACCGAGAGCAACGACTTCAGTGTAGTGGCTTACAAACCTTATCAGGCATATATATACTCCGGAGAATATCCCCTTGTAAGGAAAGTATATATGATTTCAACAGCCAGCAACTCCACTGTGCTCCATAGTTTCTACGTATTCATGACAGGATTCGTCGGGCAGAAGATTATTTCTAAAACAGGAATTCTCCCATATCACATGAATCCACGCGTCGTAGAACTGATTTAACCTTGCAAGGTTAAAGAAATTGAGATTTCCGATAGAAAACAATCGGCATATTACCTGAAAATGGAAATGGAAACCGTTTTTAGAAAAAGTTAAACAAATATTCCTCCGCATTGTCATAATAACGCGGAGGATTTATTCGTTAAAATCTTTAGAGTCTCCCTTCTCTAATTCATAAGAAAGAAATTTAAAACAGATACAGATGAAATTAAAATTCATTCTCACATCCGCCTTCATTGCAGGCGCAGCCCTCACATCAATGGCACAGACCCACATTGAGGGAGAAGAGTATTACAAGGCAGACCAGCTTGCCAATGCAAAAGAGTTGTTGCTCCGTAATATGAACAACCCGGGCACCGACAAATCTGTCTGCGACTACTACCTCGGACTCATCGCCCTTAACGATGGAAACCAGTCGGAAGCTACAAAGTGGTTCAACGAAGGCACACAGGCTAATCCTGAAAACGCTTTCAACTATGTTGGACTTGCCCAGATTGAACTTAAATCAGGCAACAAAAAGGGAGCTGAAGAGCTTTTCAAGGAAGCCGAAAAGAAAACTAAGAAAAACGCAGCCCTTCAGATTGCGATTGCACGCGCATACTATGAAACAGACCCTGCACTTTATGCAAAGGAGATAGAAAAGCGTATTGAAAAGGCTCGTAAAATCAACATGCAGGATGCCGACATCTACCTGTTTGAAGGCGACCGCAAGAAAGACAACAAAGACTTCGGCGGTGCCGCAGCACAGTATGAGATGGCAGCAAACTATAACAACGACGCAACCGAAGCTTACGTGAAGTATGCCAACCTCTTCACGATGGTCAATCCTCAGTTTGCAATCGACATGCTCAACAAGCTTCTCTCCCAGAATCCCAATTCGGCACTTGCGCAGCGTGAAATCGCCAACGCCTATTACAATGCAGGCCAATATCCTCAGGCAGCTACCGAATATGGAAAATATGTAAAGAACCCCAACCATTTCAAACAAGATGAAGACCGATATGCATTCCTTCTCTTCTACGATGGAAAGTATCAGGACGGATATGATTATTCTACGGCTCTTCTCAAAGCGGACCCCAACAACTTCACCGCCCAGCGCTATCAGTTCATGAACGCTGCCCAAATCAAAGAAATGGCCGACCAACTCCTTCCCATGGCCGATGCGCTTAACGCCGCCCACAAAACAAGCAAGGACAATAAATTCGCTCCCATCGACTATATCCTTATTGCATCGGAATATAACGCGGCGAAACGTCCGGAGGAGGCACAGGCAATCCTTCAGGAAGCTATTCAGGAAATGCCTGACAATCCTGAATTCTACAAGCAGCTTGCCATGACATTCGTGGAGGAGAACAACCTTTCGAAGGCCGCCGACGCTTATGAAGGATATATCAGCCATTCCGAGAAACCAGGTTACAACGACTTTATCCAGCAGGCTACCTTTGCATTCTATGCCGGTGTCGAGAATAAAACCAAAGACCCCGCTGCCGCAGAAAAATACTACGGCATAGCTGAAAACTACGCAAACAAGGCTAAGGAAATTCTTCCTGACAACTACAAACCCGTGAAGTTCTACGGCGACATTGCCATGCAGAAAGCTCCCGAAGACCAGGTTGCATCTGCGGCTGTACCGTTCTACACGGAAGCAATCACCCTTCTTGAGGCAAGCGAAAACCCTGCCCGCTATGCAAACGACGCCAAAACCATGTATAACTACATGGGCAACTACTACCTCGACCAGAAAGACGTAGATAAAGCAAAAGAATATTTCAACAAATATCTTCAGTATGACCCCAACAACGATGCATACCGCAAGTTTGTAGAAGGTCTTAAATGATGCTTGCCTCCCGCCGGAATACGGGAACGCATCAGCCGTAAAGAAACTTCCGCAACTCTTTTGTGAGTTGCGGAAGTTTTTTTTGCATAAAACAGCTATTATTAGTAATTTTGCAAAAATAAGGCCCATGCCGATTATTTGGGTCGATAAAAACAACTTCCCCTGCGGCAGAAAGACACAAAACGTAACGCGAGTCTGTCTGTCTGTTTGCAAACACTATTTTATCACTTATGGCTGAAATCAAACGAATAAAGAGAGGGCTTGACATTCCTTTGTCAGGGAAAGCTGCTTCACATGTTTCCGACGACAGCAAGACCACTCTTTTCGCCATCTGTCCCGACGACTTTCCCGGACCAATTTGGAAAGCTGTCGTAAAGGCTGGCGACAAAGTAAACGCCGGTTCCCCTCTGTTTAAAGACAAGGATTCCGGAGAGATTTTCCTGACATCGCCGGTGGCCGGCACCGTCCAGGAGGTGAAGAGAGGCGAAAGGCGCCACATTGAGTTTATCAGTGTCAGAAAAGAATCGGAAAGCGAAACGTCATTTAATCCGGCATCTTCTCGCGAACAAATAAAGACGGCGGTGAAATCAAGCGGTCTTTGGGCCATGATGCGCCAGCGTCCGTACGATATTGTCCCGGATGGTGATGCTGTCGCGCGCGACATATTTGTCACGGCATTCGACTCCGCACCGCTTGCACCCGATTTGCTTGACCCGCAACTGTCGCCATGGCTTGAAAAAGGGCTACAGGCTCTTTCAAAACTTACTGACGGCAAGGTTTATCTTGGTGTCCGTGCGGGCTCCGGTTTAACGTCATCGATTGCGGAGGTTGTGGAATTCGAAGGCCCCCACCCTGCCGGCAACGTAGGAACGCAGATTGCCGCCATCAAACCAGTCAACAAAGGAGAGACCGTATGGACGCTCGATGCCGCTACTGCTGCGAGAATAGGGCTACTCTGCGAAAAAGGGACCATCGACTATCACACCACGATAGCGTTGACGGGCGCGTGCATCAACACCCCGCATCTTGTGCGTACATGCATCGGGGCATCCGTTTCTTCGCTTATCGAAGGCAACCTAACGAAGACCAACGACATAAGAATAATATCAGGCAACGTCCTGACAGGCGAAAAAGTCACTCCGGAAGGGTTCCTTCATTTCCCCTACCGTCAGATTACGGTTATCGAAGAGGGAGCCAATGCCGATGAATTTATGGGATGGGCTTCGGTAAATCCCAAGAAATACAGTGTGAAACATTGCTTCCCGGCATTCCTTCGCGGCCTCTCGAAGCCGTTTGATTTCGATGCCAGAATCAAGGGAGGGCACCGTGCCATGATTCTCAGCGGAGAATATGACAAGGTATTTCCGTTCGACATTTATCCCGAATATCTTTTAAAGGCCATTATTGCCGGCGACATCGACAAGATGGAAAAACTCGGCATTTATGAAGTCGCACCTGAAGATTTCGCACTTCCGGAATTTGTTGACACTTCGAAAATAGAACTCCAGAAAATTGTAAGGGAAGGTCTCGACAAACTTAGGAAGGAGCTTTCCTGATTTATCCCCGTCAAATGTTTCCCATTATACCGGGAAACGACTGTATCCCCAGAATTAACATTTCGATTCCTGTAGCCGATTGTGCTACATATAAAAATTCAGATGAAAGGATTAAAGAAAAAAATCGACAGTGTGAAGCCACAGTTTGAAAAAGGAGGGAAGTTTGAAAAACTCCATTCCGTCTTCGACGGTTTCTACACTTTTCTATTCACCCCCAACGAAACGTCGCGTTCAGGCGTACATATCCATGACGCCAACGATTCCAAGCGCACGATGATTATGGTGGTGCTCGCGCTCTTGCCATGCTGCCTGTTTGGCATGTGGAACGTTGGGCTGCAGCATGCACTTGCCGTGGGAGACACCGACCACGGGCTATTCCACCTTTTCTTCTATGGATTCTTCGCCGTGCTCCCGCAGATACTGACCGCCTATATAGTCGGTCTCGGCATAGAGTTTTTCGTAGCGCAGATAAGAGGGCATGAAATCCAGGAAGGATTCCTTGTCTCGGGCATCCTCATTCCGATGATTTGCCCCGTTTCAACGCCATGCTGGATGCTCGCGGTGGCAGTGGCGTTTGCCGTTGTGTTCGCCAAGGAAGTATTCGGAGGCACCGGCTATAACTTCCTCAATGTGGCGCTCGTGACGCGTGCGTTCCTCTTCTTTGCTTATCCCTCGAAAATGAGTGGCGACCATGTGTTTGTTTCGCTCGGCGACATGACGGCCGTCGATGCCTTCTCAGGAGCCACACCTCTCGGCCAACTCGCCTCTTCCGACGGCGCAGCCGAAGTGCTCGGCGTCACAGGCTCACCCCTGAGCCTCATGGACATGTTCCTCGGCCTCTATCCGGGGTCGTGGGGCGAGACATCTACGCTCTGCATCCTCATCGGGCTTGCCATCCTGCTTTTCACCGGCATTGCTTCCTGGAGAATCGTATGCTCCGGCATCGTGGGAGGCTTCTTCATGGCTCTTCTTGCCAACCATTTCGCATCGCCTCTCTATCCCGTCACCTTCCTTAGCCCCGCAGAGCAGCTCTGTCTCGGAGGATTTGCATTTGCAATCGTCTTCATGGCGACAGACCCCGTGACGGCATGCCGCACAAATACCGGCAAATATATTTACGGTTTCCTCATCGGTGCGGTGGCTATTCTTATCCGATGCTACAACACCGGATATCCCGAAGGCGCGATGCTTGCTGTACTTCTGCTCAACTGCTTCGCGTCGCTCATAGATTACTGCGTGGTCAACGCCAATATCAACCGTCGTCTTAAACGTGCAACCGCAAAGAACTAACACTCCCGAATTATGAATAGACAAAGCAATTCCTATACCATAATCTACTCCACCGTGCTCGTTATAGTGGTGGGAGTGGTTCTATCTGTGGTTTATCAGGCACTCCGCCCCATGCAGGTGGAAAACATAGCCAACGACACGAAGCGCCAGATTCTTGCTGCAGCACGCATCGTGCCGGAACAAAACGAAAACATATCCGACGTTTTTTCCTCCCACATCACATCGAGCTACATTGTCAATGTGAACGGTGAAAAAACTGATTCGTCCGTCCGGGCTTTTGATGTCAACGTCGGCACAGAAGTAAAGAAACCGGCCGACCAAAGGCTTCTCCCGGTGTTTGAATGCACCACGCCCGACGGTCTGAAATACATCATACCGGTTTATGGAGCAGGACTGTGGGGTCCGATTTGGGGTTACGTGGCGTTTGACGACAACGGCGACACCATTTACGGAGCTTATTTCGCACACCAGGGTGAGACCCCCGGGCTTGGCGCCGAAATCGAAAAACCGGCCTTTCGCGACCAGTTCGACGGTAAAGACGTCTTTTCCAAATCAGGTGAATTCACATCTGTAGCTGTAGTTAAAACCGGAAAGGAACCACAAGATAAAGCATGGGTGCATGCCGTCAGCGGAGGCACCATTACGAGCCAGGGCGTGCAGAAAATGCTTTTCGACTCTCTGGAGCCTTATTCCGCCTTTTTGAAATCCCTTTCCAACGCATCCTCTAACAAATAAGATTCCCTGTCATGAATATAAGTAAATCATTATCGGCACTCGTCAATCCTCTTTCGAAAGACAATCCGGTCATCGTGCAGGTGTTGGGAATCTGTTCTGCCCTCGCGGTGACGGCCAAGCTGGAACCTGCCGTGGTTATGACAATTTCGGTCACTGCCGTGCTTGCATTGGCCAACGTGATTATTTCGCTTCTACGCAACACGATTCCCAATTCCATCCGCATCATCGTGCAGCTTGTCATCGTGGCCGCCCTCGTGGTGATTGTTGACCAGATTCTGAAAGCGTACAATTATGAAGTAAGCAAAGCCTTGTCGGTGTTTATCGGCCTTATAATAACCAACTGTATTATAATGGGCAGACTTGAGGCATTCGCCATGACCAACCGTCCTTGGCCGGCATTCCTCGACGGCATCGGCAACGGCCTCGGCTATGGCGTCATCCTTATAATCGTAGGTTTCTTCCGCGAACTTCTCGGGAGCGGCACATTATTCGGATTCCAGGTGATTCCTCAATGGGCTTACGAACACGGCTATCAGAACAACGGCATGATGATTCTCCCTCCCATGGCCCTCATCACTGTGGCTTGCATCATCTGGGTGCATCGTTCGCGCAACAAAGATCTTCAAGAATAAAACCCGGGTAAGCAGACAGCAACATAACATTTGAATCATGGAAAATCTAAATTTATTCATAAGGTCGATTTTCATCGACAACATGATCTTCGCCTACTTCCTCGGCATGTGTTCGTTCCTCGCGGTGTCGAAGAATGTAAAGACAGCATTCGGGCTCGGTGTGGCCGTGAGTTTTGTACTCATAATCGCCCTGCCGGTCACGTGGTGCATCAACCAATATATACTCGTCCCCGGCGCCCTCGGCTGGCTCGGCGAGGAATATGCGGAAACCGACTTGAGTTTTCTTGGGCTAATAATGTTTATTTCGGTCATAGCGGCCCTCGTCCAGATTCTTGAGATGGTTATCGAAAAGTATTCTCCCGCTCTTTATTCCTCACTCGGCATCTTCCTCCCGCTGATTGCAGTGAACTGCGCCATTCTCGGGGCCGTGCTTTTCATGCAGCAGCGCGACTTTACCAACGCATGGACAGCCACCGTCTATGGTGCCGGTTCAGGCATCGGATGGCTACTCGCAATCACATGCCTTGCGGCCATTCGCGAACGCCTCGCCTACAACCAGATTCCGGCACCCCTGCGCGGAATAGGAATAACATTCATCATCACAGGCCTCATGGGCATCGCCTTTATGAGTTTTCTGGGTATTAAAATCTAACTGCGCCGACGGTCGTGCCATCAAGGCACGCAAGGCTAAAACAATTTGCTAATTATGTCATTACTGAATATGATTCATTGGAATTCGGTCATCGTAGCGGCGTTGATATTCTTTGTCATCGTTCTCGTGCTGGTGGTTGTGCTTCTTCTTGCCAAAGGCTGGCTTGTGGCATCGGGAGAAGTCAATATCTCAATCAACGGTGGCAAGAAAAACGTAAAAGCCCCGAGCGGAAAATCGCTTCTCGCCACTCTTGGAGAAGGCGGCGTACATCTTTCTTCCGCATGTGGAGGAAAAGGAAGCTGCGGCCAATGCAAAGTGCAGGTGCTTGAAGGCGGGGGCGACATGCTCCCCACCGAAGCGGTGCATTTCACGCGCAAACAGATGAAAGACCACTGGAGGCTCGGATGCCAGGTGAAAGTGAAAAGCGACATGGAAATCCAGGTCGATCCCGCCGCGCTCGATGTCAAGGAATGGGAATGCGAGGTTATCTCCAACAGGAATGTCGCCACATTCATCAAAGAGTTTATCGTGAAACTCCCCGAAGGGGAACACATGAACTTCATACCGGGTTCTTACGCCCAGATCCGTATCCCGAAATATGAGATGACCTACGACGGCGACATCGACAAGTCGCTTATAGGCGACGAATATCTTCCCGCATGGGAAAAATTCGGCCTCTTCAGCCTCAAAGCCAAAAATACGGAGGAAACCGTACGTGCATACTCCATGGCCAACTATCCGGAAGAAGGCGACCGTATTATGTTGACTGTCAGAATCGCCACTCCCCCCTTCAAACCGAAGCCTCAGGTCGGCTTCCAGGATGTGCCGTGCGGAATCGCATCGTCTTATATATTCTCCCTAAAACCGGGCGACAAGGTAATGATGAGCGGACCCTACGGAGATTTCCATCCCATCGTAAACTCGAAGGCGGAAATGATTTGGGTTGGCGGAGGCGCCGGAATGGCACCTCTCAGGGCCCAGATCATGTGGATGACAAAAACGCTCCACACCACCGACCGCAAAATGCATTACTTCTACGGCGCACGTGCGCTCAACGAGGTGTTCTATCTCCAGGACTTCCTGCAGCTTGAAAAAGACTTCCCCAATTTCAAGTTCCACCTTGCGCTTGACCGCCCGGACCCGGCTGCCGATGCCGCAGGCGTGGCATACACTCCCGGATTCGTGCATCAGGTAATGTATGAGAATTATCTCAAAGACCATGAAGCCCCCGAAGATATAGAGTATTACATGTGCGGCCCTGGCCCGATGAGCAATGCCGTAAACAACATGCTTTATAATCTCGGAGTGGAACCGGAGTCGATACACTATGACAACTTCGGAGGTTGAAACCTTAGAATCTGATACATTCACGTTAAATAAACCAAATCATTATGTTAAGAGACAACGCGATTTTCGACATTATCGACCGCGAACATCTTCGCCAGCGTCGTGGAATCGAACTGATTGCAAGTGAAAATTTTGTAAGCGACGAAGTGATGCGTGCCATGGGTTCGTGCCTTACCAACAAATATGCCGAGGGCTATCCCGGCCACCGTTATTACGGGGGATGCCAGGTGGTTGACGAGGCAGAGAATCTTGCCATCGAACGTGCAAAGAAGCTATTCGATGCAGAATGGGCAAACGTGCAGCCCCACAGCGGAGCACAGGCGAACATGGCGGTTTTCATGGCTTGCCTCCAGCCCGGCGACAAGTTCCTCGGCATGGACCTCAGCCACGGCGGTCACCTTAGCCACGGAAGCCCGGTCAACTTCTCGGGTCTTCAATTCAATCCAATCAGTTATACCGTCGATGCCGAAACCGGCAGGGTAAACTATGAAGAGCTCGAAAAGAAGGCCCGCGAAGAGCGTCCGAAACTCATCATAGCAGGCGGAAGCGCCTATAGCCGTGAATGGGACTACGCCCGTATCCGCAAGGTGGCTGACGAAATCGGGGCAATCTTCATGGTCGATATGGCGCATCCTGCAGGACTTATAGCTGCCGGACTCCTGGAGAATCCAGTGAAACACGCACATATAGTCACGACGACTACCCATAAAACCCTCCGAGGACCACGCGGCGGTCTCATCCTTATGGGAAAAGATTTCGACAATCCATGGGGTAAAAAAACTCCAAAAGGTGAAATCAAGAAAATGTCGGCTCTTCTTGATTCAGCGGTTTTCCCGGGAGTGCAGGGAGGTCCGCTCGAACATGTAATCGCAGCCAAGGCGGTGGCGTTTGGCGAAGCGCTTCAACCCGAATGGAAAGAATATGCCCTTCAGGTAAAGAAAAATGCCAACGCGCTTTCCGACGCCCTCATAAAAAGAGGATATAAGATTATCTCCGACGGAACCGACAACCATTGCATGCTTGTTGACCTTCGTCCGAAATTCCCGGAAATGAGCGGCAAGAAAGCCGAAAGGGTGCTTGTTGAAGCCGACATTACGGCCAATAAGAATATGGTGCCCTACGACACCCGCTCGCCGTTCCTTACGTCCGGACTTCGCTTCGGCACAGCAGCGATAACCACACGAGGTGCAAAAGAGGAGCTTATGGAAACGATAGCAGACCTCATCGACCGCGTGCTCTGCAACGCCGACGACGAGAAAGTGATTGCCGAAGTCCGCAACGAAGTCAACGAAATGATGAACGACTATCCGATGTTTGCTTGGTAAACCGAATCGTTTCTTAAAAAGAAATAGAATTTATGATAAATGCCGGGGAAAGGTATTAATCTTTTTCCCGGCATTTATATAATTTATTAAAAATGGATATATCAACAATTAAATGGCCTGCCGAAGTATTCGTTACCGGCATTGGCACGGATGTAGGAAAAAGCTACGCCACCGGATGGCTTGCGCGTGAACTTCGTGGAAACGGAATAAACTGCATCACCCAGAAGATGATACAGACAGGCAACGTAGGGATGAGCGAGGATATCCTCCTTCACCGTAAAATAATGGGCACAGGACTGCTCAAAGAAGACCTTGACCTCACCACGGCCCCGATGATATTCACATATCCGGCGTCGCCCCATCTTGCAGCAAGAATCGACGGGAAAGAGATCGATTTCGATAAGATAACCGATGCCACACAAAAACTTAAAAAAGACTACTCCACGGTAATTATTGAAGGAGCCGGCGGTTTGATGGTGCCGCTCGAAAATGAATATCTCACCGCCGATTATATCCGCGACCACAAACTTCCTGCAATAGTAGTGATTGGAGGCCAGCTTGGATCAATCAATCTTGTGCTTCTCACCCTCAATGCTGTCAAAGACTATGGCATCGACCTCTTCGGAGTGATTTACAATCCCTTCTTTGATAAAGACGCCACAATATGCGAGGAAACAAGAAACTACCTTAAGAATTGGATGTCGGCCCGTTTCCCGGCTGCAATATGGCTTGATATGCCTAAACGATTATAATCTTGCAGGTACGGATTGTTTTATGTCTATGACAATACGGAGACATTGCCGGGCATTGTTGTCCTATAAACCAGCAATTTAACCAAACAAACCTAAGATATGCCCCTACATACCCAATATTACGGCATACTCTAATGTCCGTCTCGCAAAAAGAAATTTTTATTGCGATTTATCGTTTTTAACGAAGCCATATCTATTTTTTTATGTATATTTGCAAATAAATTCAATCGCGTTGCAACGGACGAAAAATCTCACCTAATATCATATATGAATTCCTACATGTCATCACAAGCACTTGTAACAATCTCGAAACAGCAACTTTCTGTACTACCGGCAGCTCAGTTCAATGGAGAGTTACGCCTTGTAGAGGATGAAGAGGAAATAAAAGATGCTATCGATAAATTAAGAGAATCAGATATTATCGGTTTTGATACAGAGACAAGACCTACTTTCAGAAAAGGTCAGTCAAATACAGTTTCCCTCATCCAACTTTCAACACGTAAAACGTGCTATCTGTTCAGGATTAATCATGTCGGGCTTGCAAAACCTATCGTGGACCTTCTTGAAGACCCATCCATAAAAAAAATAGGCCTCTCGATTCATGATGATTTCCATAACCTCAACAAAATAATGGAAATCCATCCGGAAGGTTTTATCGAACTTCAGAATTATGTAAAAAAATTCCGGATTGCCGACAACAGTCTGACAAAAATCTACGCTATAATTTTTGGGAAACGTATTTCCAAAGGTCAGAGACTCACCAATTGGGAAGCGGACCAGCTGACAAGTTCGCAGCAAGCGTATGCCGCCCTCGATGCCATGGCTTGTGTCGAGATTTATGACCATATCTCAGCCGGACTGTTTGACCCCGCCCGGTCTCCCTACCTTACGTTTCCAGAAGAAGACACCTGCTCTGCAGAGGCATAATTTCCACGATTCTAAATAATTAAGCTTCATGAAATTACAACGACACATAATAGTCACATCCCTCCTTGTAATCTACGCCTTATTCATGACCTTCCATTTCGGGCTCGACCTGCTTAAAAACGGGCAGGAAACCCGGTTTTATCTCACGGTTGCTGCCGAAGCCCTGGTGATAATCCTGACGTTTTTCGCATTGCGCCGTCGCGACCGAATACGCAAAAGGCAAAACAAGGATATTCCGTAAGCACGAGCTTGAACCGTAATCCACCACGTTACGTTAATTATAGTAAATATAATCAAAAAAAATTATACTATGATTAAAATGATGCTTATTGCCGGTGCCGGAGGTTTCGTTGGCACATGTGGCAGATTTCTGATTGGAAAATGGAGCGCCGGTATGTGGCACGGTGCGTTCCCGATGGGAACATTCCTCGTAAATATAATAGGATGTTTCATCATAGGGCTTCTGTTCGGGCTGCTTGAAAAAGCGCATGTGATGACTCCGGGAGAAAATGTGCTCCTCATAACGGGGTTCTGCGGAGGATTTACAACTTTCTCTTCTTTTGCCGACGATATGTGGGTGTTAGGAAGCAAAGGCGACTGGACCACGTTTATACTCTACCTCGTATTGAGCGTAGTCATCGGCATACTGCTTGTATGGGCCGGCAGGGCTCGGGTCAGCGGATTTTTCCGGTGGGCGGAGAAGATGTCGGAGTATAGTGTTATC
>CAJUCW010000048.1 GCA_910585275.1 uncultured Muribaculaceae bacterium | reverse complement strand
AATATTTGTATCTACAAAGATAGTATTTTCTTTGCGAATGCAAAACTAATAGTTTTCTTGGCGCCCATACGATAGTTATGCCCAAAACATTGAAAAGGGTAATTGCATGGCAGGGTACTGAGTGTCGTCGATTGATGTTGCCTGATGGTTTGGAACGAATCGAACAGTATGCTTTTGAATGGGGAGGGGTGGATTCTTTGGTGAATATGCCGGAGTCGATAAAATATATTGGTGCGGGTGCTTTTTACAGTGTAAGTCTCCACACACTTAAGATGCCTGACGATATAAAAATTATAGAAGATACGTGTTTATACGTGAGCAAGAAATTGCATTTGCCGGCCAACCTTGAAGAGATTTCATGGTGTGGAGTTGGTTTCGGAGGTGAATCATTGACTTTACCTGCCAAATTACGCCGCATTGGTCCTGTAGGTTTGACGGCGAGAAAATTGAAAGAACTTCATGTTTTGGCAGAAGAGCCGCCGTTTTGTGACAATGAGCTGAATGCCGGAGAGTTGTATAATACTTATGCCAAATACATGGGCCCGAGTTTAGATGGGATAGACAAGTCTGTTTGTGTGCTTTTCGTACCGAAGGGGACGATTGAGAAGTATCGGGCTGCCCATGAATGGGGTGAGTTTGTCGATATCCGGGAGGAAGCAGACGATTATGTCGAAGATATGACAGGATTCCGTGAATGGGAAAACGTTGAAAAAGAGTATTCCGACAATGCTTCTGTGAATGGAGTAGCAATAGGTAATGAGGAAGGTCTTCCTTCATACTATGACATTCAAGGTCGTAAAACCGATAAGCCTGCCAGTGGAATAAATATTGTGGTTTATCCCGACGGTACGACAAAAAAGGTCATGGTTGAGTAAGAAACGTTATTGATAATATAAGGACATCGAACCTTAAATTTTTTATAAATTTGATGGTTCGATGTCTTTTTTGAAAAGACGACATGGTGCGTCGTCTTTGGGAGTTAACTTTGCGGTCTAAATCTTGGGATATCATGAAATCAGAACTTGACACGTTAAGGCGCAGGATGTCGGTGGTGAGGATATTGGAGCAGGCAGGGGTTCCGATGTCTGCCGACGACTTGTTTTCCAAATTGGCGGAGAGCAGAAATTTTTTATATCCGGATTCGCGCGATGCACGTATGCGGCAACTTCAACGCGACATCCCTTTTATAGCGGATGTTTTTGGAATTGTGATTGAAAGGGTCGGGAAGTCAAACTATGTAATAGCCGACAGGGTTCCCGGAACTGTGGATTACAACCGGCTGTTTGCGGATTTCGACCTTCTGACGGCGTTGAATCCGGATTCGGGCATAAACCGTCACATCATTCCGGAGCGTAGCCGCAACATGGGGACGGAACATCTTTCCGAAGTGCTCAATGCTATAAAATTCCGTCGTGTGATAGAATTCTCGTATGTAAATTACCGCACCGGCTGTTCGGAACGTCGGCATTCGGTGGCTCCCCATTTTCTGAAAGAAGACCAAGGGTTGTGGTATGTTGTTGGATATGAAGGTGAACGGTTGCTTATATTCGGACTCGACAGGATGAAAGACCTTGATATCACGGACGAGGAATTCGCATTCGATGAAAACATCGACATCGAAAATTATTTCACGGATTGTTATGGCATCTGGAACGACCCGGCAGCTCCTGTGGAAGAAATTGAACTTAAATACGATTCCCTTGACGGTAGTTTTCTGAAAGCGCGTCCATTGCATCCGTCGCAAAAGGTGATTGCCGACAATGCCGATGAATTCCGGATAACAGTCCGGCTTAAGATAACCAACGATTTCGTAATGGAATTGCTGAAGCGTAGCCGGTCGTTGGAAGTGGTGCGGCCTCTTCATTTACGCGAAAGGGTAAGGGATGTGTTTGCCGGCGCACTTGGCCGCAATTCATGAAAAACCGAATGTAAGAAAATAACGACAATACCCCCACTTGATATTTTGTGGTTCAATATTTTTGGTGTAAATTTGCATCAGTGGTAGAGACCACAAAATTTTGAAGGAGAGATGCGTCAGGACTTGATGCGCTCTCCGCAACAAGATGAAAGTGAAGTTCGTCCTTCGTCAGAAAGTCTGGTAAATTTTCAAGAATGTTGGGATGACGATTACTCTCGTCACTTGTAGTATGATGCTTTTTCGGCAGTGTATGCCAGGGAGATATGCTTCAGGTGTGGGGATATTGTCTTTATACATTCGGGTTTTACCAGAGCCTCTGACGAAAAAAGACAACAACCCTCACACTTTCTTTATATTCATCCGGGAGGCTACCGAGGGAGGCCTCCGCAAAAAACCATCATACTTATGGGAAAAGGGAAAGATTCATTCTCCTTCAAGGAGATTGAGAAAATCCGCGAATTGATTGTCCGTAAATGTTCTGCCGATAGGTCGGAGCAGAAAGCCATCCGTAGTAAAATGAGAGGAATGGGCTTCTATATTACAGATTTTACTGATGATAATATAACATCCGTAGAAGAATTTGATTGTTTGATTGCTGATGGTAAAATCAAATGTTCGGATGAAAAGATTGCTGATTTGAAGTCGGACGATAGCCATACGACAATGAATTCAAAAGCTTATATGAAAGGTAATCAAAGTAGTGACAGCAATCTCAAAGAGGGACTTGCCCCGGTTGTTGGCGAGAATCCGAGGGTGTTGATTTTGGGCAGCTTGCCCGGAGACGAATCGCTTATGCTCCAACAATATTATAGCAAGAACGGGAATAGGTTTTGGGAAGTAATATATTCGTTGTTTGACAAGAAACCACAGGAAACGTATGCCGAAAAGACACAATTCCTTAAAGAGCATGGGATTGCTCTTTGGGACGTGTTTGGAGCGGCTGTAAGAGAAGGAAGTCTTGATGCCAATATTAATCAAGAGGTTCCGAATGACATCAGAATGTTCTTGAATGAGTATCCCAGTGTGAATATTATTGCATTCAACGGCCAGAAGGCGGCTGCAAGTTTTGAATCTTATTTCCAAGACCTGGAGGAAAGTTCCAATCTGAAATTGTTGACCCTTCCCAGTTCAAGTGGAGCCAACCGACAATTCTCTTTTGACAAGATGAAAGAAGAGTGGAAGAAAATACTCTAATCAAAGTCAGATAATATGGAAGATGATTCTATTAATATAAAAGACGTGGCAAAGGGAGTCGGAGTGTTGGTTGTCATTGCGGTGGTATTGTGTTTTCTAGTGGATAGCTGCCAAGGAATTTTGGGTGGTTTTGAAAAAGGAGACATTGTAAAGATGAACACAGAGATGTTTGCAACACGTACTCCCGCTATAGATGAACAATTAGGAGCTGCTTCTTTGCATGAGGATAGGGTTGGTGTGTTACAATTAATTGCTGACGGAAAGGTTCGAATGGTGCCATCCGGTACGAAGGGTAGAGTAATAGCTACTCGTGGCGACCTTGTAGAAGTTCGTTTTAATGATGATTCCTTATTCAATTGGTGGGTAAGGAAAGAGTTTCTAACAAAGGTGAATTAGAAATTCAATTGATGAATTGGTAACCTTAAATTTTGGATTTGAAATAACTGACCTGGCAAAGGTTTCTTGAATTGATCTTTTGTAGGGATGTTGCATTCCGGTGTTGTTTATTGGTAATCATCTGATTAACCAATAAACATGCCGGAGGCATGTCCCTATATTTTCATCCGTTTGACAATCCTCTCGGTAAAAAAAATCTGGTAGTCCTTGGTTGTTCTGGTTGGAGGTATGGAGTTGCATTGGTTTGAGATTTTGTGTAGGAAGGGCGGGTTTTGCATAAATATTGATGAATTATAGCGGTTTTATTTGCATTCTCAATGTTTTTTTATATCTTTGGCGGTTGAAAGTGGTAGATATGCAGTCGGAAGATTGCCGGTGCGGTGCATCGGCGTGTCGTTTTTATAGCATTGACGTCGCTTATATTCCATAACATAAACAATAATTTAACTTTTATGGCGAAATTGTTACATTTTTCTTTGTTGGCAACCGTTCTCGGGGTTGCTATGCCGGCTTTTGCCGAAGATGTTGAGTTGTTCTCTTTTACCGTTGACGAAACGGCTGTGGAGAAAAACATCCTTATAAAGGTTTCTTCCGAAGGCGGACAGAAAATCAACGTGGATTGGGGCAACGGTGCTCTTACCTCGTATGATATCGTTGACTATAACGCAGACGGGTGGGTGTTTTCGGAAGTGAAAGGCACACTTGCCGGCACCACGGTCACTGTTTATGGCACCGACGCATCTAAAATCAATTACCTTGACCTCGACAAGGATAACGATGACGATCCGGAAGTGCAAATTACATCTGTTAATGTGGCTAACCTTACCGGCGTGACCGAACTTAATGTAAGCAAAAACAGAATCGCCGGTATCGACATCTCCAAGTGTGGGGCGCTCGCAACTTTTAACGCGACAGACAATGTACTCGCTTATGTGATTTTCGACGCAAACAATGCGGCACTTAAGTCGATTAACGTAAGCAATAACTACAATATGAATACCGGGGAGAAGAATGATGGCGCAGGCGACAACCAGGTGCTTGGGTCGTCATGGGGCCTGCTCCCCAATCTTGCCACATTGAACGTGACCGGCAACCTTGCCTCCAGGATTGAAGGGTCGGGAGCTTTCGATATTTCCGAGTGTGCCAACCTTTCCACCCTTACTATAAATGCATGCGGAATAGATGAGTATGACTTCTCTTCATTGAAGAAATTGAAAACTCTTAACGCTCAGTGGAACGGGTTTACTACAATCGACCTTTCCAATATGGTGGCGAAAAGCGGTATCGCTTTCCTTGCACACAATAATCTGAAGAGCGTGAAGCTTCCCGACACATCGGCGAGCAAGATGACACGTGTGAATCTGGCAGACAATGCGTTAGATTTCACAACGCTCCCGGCAGCCGGAATGACTTCAAATGCCAATAACTATGTATATTTCCCCCAGAAGGATATGGTGGTAGAGGCCGATGGGAATGTGGTTGACCTTTCTTCGCAAGCAATGGTTGACGACACCGCTACTGTTTATGCATGGAAGCTCGGCGATGCCGATGCCACAGACGGATTCACCGCTGAAAACGGTGTGTTCACATTCTCCAAATCAGGCGAATATGTATGCTCCATGACTAACGCACTCTTTCCGAAGCTTACCCTTACTACTGCGCCTATAACGGTTGACGCCACTTCGGGCGTTGCCGAACTCGAAGGCGAAGATGCTGATGCTCCTGTAGAATACTTCAACCTCCAGGGCGTGAAGGTAAGCGGCGATGCCCCCGGCATTTATGTCCGCCGTCAAGGTAAGACCGTGAGCAAAGTGATTGTGAAATAAATTAGAAAATATGGCATTGTCGGGGGGTGTCTTCGATAATGTTGAGAAAATAACGCCGGTCCGAATTCGAATTTCGGGCCGGCGTTTTTATGCATGCTTTATGACATAAAAATGCATCGCTTCATCAAAACTTCGTTTTTTGTTGTAGTTTTCAGAAGGATTTAGTTAAATAGGGTAAAATTTATCATTTGCATGCACAAAAATTAAAATCCTTTCGTTATCTTTGCGAATGATATACGAGATAATTATCGGGGCTTCCTTGTGTCGGTCCGAGAGGTCGGAACGATATCATGTAGCATTTTCTTAGCGCTATGCATAGTTATTACATGTGTGATTAGAAGATAACGTGCCTTCTGCTTTCTGAAAAAGTATATACCTGATAATTTGTCATAAGATTCAAACCCACCGGAAATCGGAGTTTTATAAATTCGGTAATGATGTTATAGCTTCCGATGTCCGTGTCCTAAGTCCCGATTTAGAAATCGGAATGCAGAGTGATTTAAAAGAGTTATTCATAATATTCTAACTTCCTTTATGAAACTGAAGTCCGTAAAGTATGCAACTGTCGCTTGTCTGGCAATAGGCGCACTTTGTTCTTCACAACCGGCGGATGCCAAGAAGAAGAAGAAAATCGAGTTGCCGAAAACCGAGTTGTCCGGGGCTGCCAAAGACAGTGCCGATTTCCATAAGAAGATAAGAGACGCCGTGGTGACACGTGGAGTCTTCAACACCTATCTCGACAAGAAAGGGAAACTGTATTTCGAGATTCCCGATTCTGTGCTCGACAAGACTTTCATGCTCGTGAACCGCGTCAACTCAATTTCGCAGACAAACGATTGGGTTGCAGGGCAGGTGGTTTCTTCAAGGCTTATCAAATTCTCGCGCAACGACAACACCTTCTATATCACACTCCCGCAGACCACGAGCGTGGTGAAGGAAGACGACCCCATCGCGGTGTCGTTCGACCTTAATTTCTCCGATCCTGTCTTGAAAGCCTTTAAGATAGACCATAAGGAAAACGGTAAGATATACGTGGATGTAACCTCTTTCTTTTCGGGCAACGAGAAATCAATTTCACCGATTAAGGAAACCAATCCCCTTTCGAAGCTTCTCGGAGGTAAGGATGGCATCAAGGGTACATATTACGCCGATGCTTCTTCCATATTGTCGGCAAAAGCATTCCCGAAGAACGTAGAGGTGAAAAGCCGTCTGGCATACACCACCCAGTCTGCCGCCAACCCCTATACGGTGACTATGTCGCGCAACATCGTCCTCCTTCCTGACGACCCCATGCCGGTGCGTCTCCACGACAAACGCGTAGGTTATTTTTCCGAATATAAGAACCTTTATTCTTCCAAACTCGACGGCACCAAGACGTTCGAGATAATCAACCGCCATCGTCTCGAACCGCGTGACGAGGACCGTGAGGCTTACTTCGCCGGAAAGCTTGTGGAGCCGAAAGAAAAAATCGTGTTCTACGTTGACTCGGCCTTCCCCGCAAAATGGCGTCCCGCCGTGAAAGAGGGCATCGAGTATTGGAACAAGGCTTTCGAGGCTGCCGGCTTCAAGAACGCCGTAGAGGCACGCGACTATCCTAAAGATGACCCCGACTTCGATCCGGACGACATACGTTATTCCTGCATACGGTATTGCGTCACACCTACGGCAAACGCCATGGGCCCCTCATATACGGACCCGCGCACCGGTGAAATCCTCGGTGCTGACGTAATCTGGTATCACAACATCCTCAGCCTCGTCCACAACTGGCGGTTCACCCAGACCGGCGCCGTTGACCCTCGCGTGCGCAAACCGGTGTTCGACGACGATGTGATGCATGAGTCGCTCACGTATGTCGCCGCCCACGAAATAGGCCACTGTCTCGGACTGATGCATAACATGGGTGCATCGCATTCGTTTACTCTCGACAATCTCCGCGACCCGGCCTTCACACAGAAGCATGGCACCACGCCCTCTATCATGGACTATGCCCGCAACAACTTCGTGGCACAGCCCGGCGACCTCGAACGCGGCGTGCGCCTTACCCCTCCGCCTGTAGGCGTGTATGACATTTACGCCATTAACTGGGGCTACCGCCTTATCCCGGGAGCAGACACCCCGGAAGCGGAGAAACCGACCCTCGACCGCTGGATTGCCGAGAAATCCGGCGACCCTATGTATGAATTCGGTGCGCAGCAGTTCCTCGGGCTCGTCGATCCCACCGACCAGACCGAAGACCTTGGTAACGACCATATAAAGGCAGGCGACATGGCTATCTCCAACCTTAAGATTATCATGAACAATCTTGAGGACTGGGCAGGCGAGCCTGGAGAGGATTTCGAACTCCTTGCCGACAAATACAAGGCTATGTGTTCGCAATACCTCCGCCATGTCGGCCATGTCTATCCTTATATCGGCGGCGTTGTCTTTAAGGAAATCCGCCAAGGCGAGAAAGGTAATCTTGCACAACGCAGCTATCTTCCGAAAGCAAAACAACGCGAGGCTATGAAATGGCTTCTCAAACAGGCGCGAACGAGCGACTGGATGACTCCGCCTGCCCTGCTTGCAAAACTGGAAGAGCCTTTCCAATTCCGCGATAAAATGCAGCGTAACATAGTGGCTTGCCTCCTCTTATCCACAAGCCTGGAGCGCATCAAAGAGGGCGGCCAACTCGACCCGAAAGTGAATTATACTCTTCCCGAGTATATCGCCGAGGCATACGACGGTATTTTTGACGCCTCTAAAAAGGGGAAAGCCCTCGACGCCACCGAACGCAACATGCAGCAGGCTGCCATCGACGTGATGACCACATATTCCGGTCTCAAACCGAAAGAAGCAAAGAAAACGAGCGCATTCGCCCTTTCCCCGGTGGATGAGTATGCCGAGGCTATAGCCTTGTCAACCCTCCCGGAAATGCCTTGCGGATTCTCCCCGTGCCAGGCATACGAAGACGGCGACTATTCCTTCTTCCGCCTTCTTCTCAATCAGAATCCCCTTCCAGCCACAGAGTTGCGCCCCATGATGACATCGTTGCTGCGCAAAACTTTGGCTCTCTATAAGGCCCGACGCGCATCGACCGCCGACGCTTCTACCCGCGATTTCTACGATTATCAGATTCTCGCAATACAGCGCACACTCGACGGCAAGTAATCTCTCCTTATGCCTTTTTATTCATAATATATTAATTCAAACTGATTCTAAATGAGATCCATCCTTTCAATATTTTTCATCTGCCTTGCGGCGATGGCGGCCTACGCACAGTCGGCACCCGTCACCGGACTTGTGACGGATGAAAAGGGTGAACCCCTTATCGGAGTCACCGTAAAGGTCAACGGCTCTTCCCTCGGATCTACCACCGACCTTGACGGCAAGTTCTCCATCACTATCCCCGACAAGAAGAATGTGCTCGACATCTCATACGTGGGATACCGCTCCAAGCATATTGAAGTAGTACCGGGTCAGGAGCTGGGAAATTTGCAGCTCGAACCGTCAGCCAGCGACATCGACGAGGTGGTGGTCATCGGTTACGGCACCGCCAAAAGGAGCTCCCTGACTTCGTCGGTGGAAGTTATCAAGGGCGAAGAACTTGTGAAGATTCCCGCCATGAACGTTGACGAAACTCTTGCCGGCACGATGCCCGGTCTCGGGGTCATGTCGGCCAACGCCGACCCGTCGAGCGGCAAAGAGGCGACGCTCGCCATTCGAGGCAACAACAGCCCCCCCCTGCTCGTAATCGACGGCGTGCCACGCTTCGGTAAAAACAATTCGGGAGAGGAGATGCGTCTTTCCGACCTTAATCCTGATGACATCGAGAGTATTTCCGTGCTTAAGGATGCGGCCGCTGCCGCAGTGTATGGAGTGCGTGCCGCCTCCGGCGTTATCCTCGTGCAGACAAAACGCGGAAAAACCGACGGGAAAGCAAGGGTGAATTTCCGAGGACAGTTTAACTTCCAGGAAGCAACCTATCTCCCGAAATTCCTTGATGCGACCCAGTTTGCCAACCTCTACAACCAAGCAATCATAAACACATACGGCGAGGATCCGGAAAACTGGACCTATACACCTTACGACCTTTCGCAGATTGGATCGAACCCCAATCTATATGGCAACGAGAACTTGCTCGATTATCTCAACAAATGGGGGCATTCACAGCGTTATACCCTTTCCGTTTCCGGCGGTATGAAAACAATCCGTTATTATATCTCCGGTGGCTATACAAATACCAAAGGATTGTATTCCAACGTGAGCCGTGACAGGTTTAACTATTCCGCAAAAATTGATGCTGAACTTTTCACAGGACTTTCCGCCTCTGTCAATCTCAACGGGACAGTATCGACCAACAAGAACTCCTCTTACACTACAATCGACGCTGCTTATTCCTATTCGCCGCTTCAGGTGCTCCGATTCACCGACGGCAACCTCGCCTCGATCGACGGGAGCAATCCGCTTATCAACGTGGAGGGTATCGGCGGCTATAACAAGGTGAAATCAGATTTCCATATCCTCGATGCGCAGCTCACCTACCGTATCCCCGGTGTGGAAGGTCTCCAGGCCTACCTTAAAGGTACTCTCGAACTTAATCACCAGAATACGTCCAAGTTCTCCAAACCGGTACCTCTTTACCTCTACGACGAAGCCACCGGCACTACATCGGTGGATGAAAAAACCATATATCCCACGGCGAAAATATCGATGGAAGATTATTGGTCGAACTTCCGTAACACCCTCTTGGAACTCGGGGTGAACTACAACCATACTTTCGCGGAGAAGCATGATGTTACCGGGCTTGTCGTGGTAAACTATCAGGAAGACAACAACAAATACCTCAGGGGAATCAACAACAACCTCCCCGGTGAATATCCCGAGATAATCGGTTCGACCAATACTGGGCGTATTAACGGTTCGGAAAACAGGGGCCAACGGGCATCGCTCGTGGGCCGCGCCACTTACGGGTATGGTTCGCGTTATTTTGCGGAATTTTCGTTCCGTCTTGACGGCTCTACTAAGTTTGCACCGGGCCACCGTTGGGGTTTCTTTCCCACGGTGTCGGCTTCGTGGGTTCTGAGCAACGAGAAATTTTTTGAGAAAGTCATGAACGGCGGCATCATGTCGTTTGCAAAACTCCGTGCATCGGCAGGTATCCTCGGCGACGACGGGATTGCAACCGAATACGGCTATCTGAAGCAATACATCTTCTCGCCAAACGCGGGTTATCCTGTCGGAGGAAACTTTGCACCCGGCATTATCGTCTCTACCGGCGATTGGCCCAACGTTTTCTTACAATGGGGCAAGTCGAAAGACTGGAACGTGGGTCTTGACGTTGGTTTCTGGAACAATCGCGTAAACGCTACGGTGGAATATTACCAGCGTTACCGAACCGATATGGTCAACTCGGCTCCGGTTTACCTGTTTCCCCCGTCGGTCGGTACCGGAGGCACCGTGCCGAACATCAACATGGGTAAGGTGAGGTTCCAGGGTGTGGATTTCTCCATAAAACATCAAAATACCTTCGGCGACTTCAAATATAGCGTAGGGTTCAATTTGGGCGTTACGGAAAACAAGGTGCTCGACTATGGCGACGAATCGACCGTGGCTCCCAATCTTCAGCGCAAAGGGAAGCCGTATCTCGTGTCTTCGATGTATGAAGCCGCCGGCCTCTTCCAAAGCTATGAAGAAATCGCCGCCTGGCCTGTTGACCAGGACGGCCAGGGAAACGCAACCCTTGCCCCCGGCGACATCAAATATATCGACCATGACGGCAACGGCGTCCTCTCGAACAACGACAAAATCTATGTGAAGAGTTCTTCGTATCCCGACCTTAACTATGGTATCAGTCTCTCAGCTTCATGGAAAGGGCTTTACATGAATGCCCAGTTCCAGGGAGTGGCGGGATATAACCAGCAAATCAACGAGCTCTATACATTGGAGAGCCGTTCGTTGCCACGCTTCCAGAACTATCACCTCACCGATTGTTGGACCCCGGAAAATCCCAATGCCGATTATCCGCGCATAAAGTTCACTCCGAGCGGCGACAACAACCGTCTTCCCTCTACATTCTGGGTGAGGAAATGCAATTTCCTTCGTCTTAAAGCTCTTACGCTGGGCTACCGTTTCCCTGCGAAGATGCTACGTAAAGCCCATATCTCTACTCTCGACGTAGCCCTGCAGGGAGGCAATCTCTTTACGATTTCTTCGCTCCACAACATGGATCCGGAAGCGTTGCGGGGCTATCCTCTTTCGCGCTCTTATGGCGTGACCCTTAACTTCGGATTTTAAACCACTGCTCATGAAATTAAAATTTAAATCATATATCTACGCATTGCCGCTCCTGTTAGCGGCCACCGGCCTGGGGGCGTGCGACGGCATTTTCCGTGACCATCCCATCGACAAACTGCCCGCCGACATAATCTGGGCCGACCCACATCTTGTGGACGAATACGTACTTCCCTGGTACCGTAACATGGACGATGGATTTTACACTTATGTCACCACCATAATGAAGGGGTTGGGAAGCGAATACGAGACATGGTATTCCGACCAGCTTACCGTCGGCAAGAGCGATTGGTATTCGGGCGACTACGGAAGCATCCTCAAGAGTTCGCAACAGGATATCAACACGCGGGCACGCACGGAATGGTCAAAGTTCTACGGCCAGATCAATAGTATCAACACCCTTCTTGAAAACGAAGACAAACTTGCCCCGTCGGTGAAGCAGCGGGTGCTTGGGGAGGCTCATTTCTTCCGCGCGTGGTATTATTACAAGATGCTTCGTCTTTTCGGCGGCACAATGATTATTGACCGTACTTACGACCCCCTCGTTGACCCGGTCCGTTTCCCGCGCGCCACATACGAGGAGATGGTGAAATTCATTTGCGACGAAGCTGAGTTGGCTTCGACTCTGCTTCCGTATGAAAATGCGGATTCAGATATAGGCCGTCCTACCAAGGGCGTATGCTACATGCTTCGCGCCAAGACTTATTTCTGGGTGGCGGGCGAGCATTTCCAGAACCAGGAGAAGGGGTATCTCGGTTTCCCCGACGACCGTTCGATGGAGATGCTTGATTTGGCGGCTGCCGAGTATGACCGTGTCATTGCCACCGGAGAATACGGGCTTATCCAGATTTCGGGAACCACGAAAAAGGACGTCGTAGCCGAATACCGCAACATTTTCCTTACCAAGAATTCGCGTGAATCCATTTGGGAGGTGCAGCATGCCAACGATGGCGATTTCTCGTATGCCAACGGCCATAAGCTCGACCGTGATGCGGCGGCTTCCTCTTTCGGTGGCACCGTGGCTGCCTATAATCCCACTCAGAACCATGTGGACGAATACCGTATGGAAAACGGGAAGCGTATTTCCGATAAGGATTCGGGCTATGACAAAAACAACCCTTATGAAGGCCGCGACTGGCGTTTTTATGCCAATATCCTCTATGACGGTGCCGAATGGAACGGACACACGATGGATATCCATTATGAAACGGTGGATGGCAAGGAAGTAGCGGGGGAGGACCTTACGAAATACGGCACTTCTACCTCCGCTGCCGTGACACGAACGGGCTATTATATGGCGAAGTTCTTGAACGAGAAACAGAAAATCGACAACGATGAAACCACCGCAAGTTCGCAGAACTGCATTCTTTGGCGTTATGCCGAACTACTTCTCGACTATGCCGAAATAGATTTCAAGCGCGGACGTACGGGCGATGCTCTCGACAAGGTGAACCAGATTCGCCGCCGCGTGAAGATGCCGGAACTCACTTCAATTACGTGGGATGACATCTACAACGAACGCCGCGTGGAACTCGCTTTCGAAAAGACCATATACTGGGACCTCCTTCGTTGGAATGTAGCCGAGAAATATATGACCGGAACCACGAATCCTTTATATGGCGTTAAGATTGTGTATCAAGCTAACGGCAACAGAAGGATTACCAACCCTGTGGTGAACGGACGTAATACGGTGGTAAGGTATTTCCGGGCACGCCAGTATTATTACCCTCTCGATTGGGACGATGTTCGTTATCATGGACTCGAACAGAATCCCGAATGGGTTGAAATGTAAATAAAGGCTTTGAGGAGCATAAAAATGATTGTATGTAGGGACATGCCTCCGGCATGTTTTATGAATCGATTGATTACAAAATATGGCATTTACGAGGTGTTGTCCCTACATAAATACAATTAAATTTGATACATGCTTTTCGGGCAGAACATAATTATCTAATTTAAAACCTAATTATTAATTTTATGAAAAAAACGTTACTCACATTTGCGGCTCTTGCTGCATTCACCGCCGCCAATGCGCAGCAGACCTACAACTACTTCGACCCGGCTGATTGCGATGCCGACGGTTGGCTCTGGTTCGACACCCAGGAGAAACTTGACAAATACGTCGGTTGGCAGGGAATTGGGGAGGACCCGAAAATCATGCTTCAGACGGCAGATTTCGAGAATGCCGATATGGGTTTTGACGAACCATATCTGGATCCGGATATTCGGGGATTCAATGTTGACCATGTGCAAGGCGGCGACGGGGCTTGGACCGGTGCTATTGTACTTTGTGGCTCAAAGAATGCAACTGGTTCCGATTCTCCGAACGGAGGTGGAATAATGCTTCATTTGCCGGATCTTGCAGAATTCGGACTTAAACTATCGACTGAGAGCGATTACATTTGCTTGGGACTTAAAGGGTCAAAGGGATGGGTTGAACCTGTTGACTGTGGTGTGATTCAAACTTACTATAGGATGGGTTTTTTCGTAAAAAACCAACTTTCGGATTTGGGGCAATTCACATGGAACAATATTCAGGATGTTAAGAATGCAAATACTAATTTACAGTTGGCTTCCCCTGCCGGTGAGAAAGTGACGGCATTGATTAGAAATAACCGTGGCGATGAACTCCTCGTGCAAGCAATCAAGGTCTTCACTTACACCGACATGAGTGGTGCGGCCGTGGATGGCATCGAGGCCGATGACAACGCCCCTGTGGAATATTACAATCTCCAGGGCATGAAGGTCAAGGGCGACGAGCCGGGCATCTACGTGCGTCGTCAGGGTGCGAAGACATCCAAAGTGATTGTAAAATAAAGAATCATATCTTGAAGAGAAGGCGTATTATCGTTGGTATTACGTAGGGACATGCCTCCGGCATGTTTGATTTGACAATCTGATTTTCGGATGAAATGCAAAGGAATGCCCCTACGTTAAATCAATCATGACATGCCTTCTCTTGATTTTTTAGGTTTCAGCTATGCATAGACTATCGATTTCCCTTTTTGCTGCCGTTTTGTCGTTGTGCATATTCGCCGAGCCTTATAAAATGGCGAATGTGGTCTGCTTTGTCAAGTTTGCTGACCAGGTAGAGAATTCTTGGGAACATGACTTCGATTATTATGAGGCGATGTTCAATTCTATGGATGAAGGTGCAAACTCGGTCCGCAAGTATTATTCCGACATGAGCTACGGCAAGATGGATTGGGAATCCACCCTTATCTTTACGGAATATGTCGATTCCCACTCGCGCGGTTATTTCTGTGAGAAATCAGCATCCAATCCCGACGGCTATACAAGCCTTGACCTCATGTTCGATTTCCGGACCAAGACGCTTGTGAAGGATATGTGCGAGTTTTTGTCAGACAAAATTGGGGACGATGTGGTGCTCGATGCTGACAACGACGGCACAGTTGACAATATCGTTATTATTTTCAACGGCAATTCCGACATAGGTGCGTCGAAAATGCTGTGGCCGGCCAACAACACTGCCCCGGCGGCGAGGTTGAAAGGCCTTAACGTGGGTAATTTCCTTAAAGTGTTCGACGGTGCCAACGGCTATAAGTCGTTGGTGGCGCAGAAACTCAACACCGGTGTGCTTTGTCATGAGATGATGCATACCCTTAATGCGTATGATCTCTATACTTCCGGGTCTTCCAGGCTCGAGCCGGTTAATGTATGGGACCTTATGAGCGACAATCAGAAGAAACCTCAGGGATTTTCCGCTTATATGCGCATGAAATATGGGGCGGATTATGGCACATGGTTGCCGGAATCGGAAATCACCACTCTCGAAGAAGCGGGGGAATATGAACTCCTTCCGGTTTCTTCTACGGAAGAGGGTAATGTGGCATATAAGATTGTTCCCGATAAAGGAAAATCGGAATATTTCATGGTCGAATACCGCGACAAGGAAGATTTTTGGGACGAATCACTTCCGAATTCAGGATTGTTGGTATATCGCATCAATCCGTCTTTCAATGGAAATACCGGGAAAGACTTCGAAATGTATGTATTTCGTCCGGGAGGTTCGTTGACGGCTGCGGGACAGGTTTCCAAGGCTCCTCTTGGACCGGACACCGGTCGCGCTTCCTTCGGACTCGTCGAGGATGCCGATTATCCGTTCTATGCCGACGGCACACGTGCCGAATTTTCGATTACGGATGTGAAGAAAACGGAAAGAGGTTTGAGTTTCAAATTCTATCCCAATACCTCCGGTGATTCCGCAGTGGAAGGTGTAGAGGTGGACTCCGACACTCCCGATGTAATCTACAATCTTCAGGGAGTCCGCTTAACCAGTATTACTTCCCCGGGCATATATATTGTCAACGGTAAAAAAACAATCGTAAGATAATCTTTCCTTGAGATATATAGGAAAAATATTTTCTGAACGACCATATAAAAAATCCGCAGGACACCCGTTTGCGTCCTGCGGATTTTTTATATGGTTTGTATTATGTCGCCGGATTTACTTTCCGTTTAGGTATTCGTGGATGGCTTTGGCGGCTTTGCGTCCTGCGCCCATGGCGAGGATTACGGTGGCTGCACCTGTCACGGCGTCGCCTCCGGCAAATACCCCTTCGCGGGTGGTGCGTCCATCTTCGTCTGCCACGATGCATCCGCGTTTGTTGGTGTCGAGACCTTCGGTGGTGGATTTTATCAGAGGGTTGGGGCTTGTGCCGAGGGCCATGATGACCATGTCGCAGTCAATCTCGAAGTTGCTCCCTTCTTTCACTACAGGGCTGCGGCGTCCGCTGGCATCGGGCTCCCCGAGTTCCATCTCCACGCATTCGATGCCGGCGACGCGACCTTTCTCGTCACCGATTATGCGCACCGGGTTGGTGAGCATACGGAATTCAATGCCTTCCTGCTTGGCATGATGCACCTCTTCCACACGTGCGGGCAATTCCGCCTCGCTGCGGCGATATACGATGACGGCTTCCGCTCCGAGGCGTTTGGCTGTCCTTACGGCGTCCATCGCCACGTTGCCGCCGCCGACGATGACGGCTTTTCTTCCCAGATATATCGGAGTATCGTAAGCTTCATCGTAGGCATGCATGAGGTTGGCGCGGGTAAGGAACTCGTTGGCGGAGAAGACTCCGTTGAGGTTTTCTCCTTCGATTCCCATAAAGCGGGGAAGTCCGGCACCCGAGCCTACGAACACCGCATCGTAGCCTTCTTTGTCGAGAAGATCGTCAACGGTGAGGGTGCGCCCTATGATTACGTCGGTTTCTATTTCTACGCCGAGGAGTTTCACTGCTTCCACCTCTTTTGCAACTATCCGTTCTTTGGGAAGACGGAATTCAGGAATGCCATATACGAGCACGCCCCCTACATCATGTAGCGCCTCGAAAATTTTCACCTCATAGCCGAGACGGGCAAGGTCGGAGGCGCAGGCGAGTCCGGCCGGCCCGGAACCGACCACAGCCACTTTCTTGCCGTTGGGCGTGATTTCCGGCTTCGGCAGACTGTCGGCGTTTTCAATAGCCCAATCGCCCACAAATCTTTCGAGTTTGCCGATGGCCACGGGTTCGAACTTGATGCCAAGCACGCACGAACCCTCGCATTGGCTTTCCTGCGGGCAGACCCTTCCGCATACGCTCGGAAGGGAACTGTCGGCGGCAATGGTTTCCGCCGCTTTGGCAAGGTCGCCTTCCGCAACGTGGCGGATGAATTCTGGTATGTTGATATGCACGGGGCAGCTCCCCACACATTTCGGATTCTTGCAGTTGAGGCATCGGCTTGCCTCAAGGGTGGCTTCTTCGGCGTTATATCCGTAGCACACCTCTTCAAAATTTGTGGCCCTTACCTTCGGGTCCTGTTCCCTGACGGGAACGCGCGGTATTCTGTTAGCCATTGCACTTGCAGTTATGGGTTTCAGGATTGTTTTTCGGGTTATCGCGATACATGTTCTGCCTTCTCATGGCTTCGTCGAAATCCACCTTGTGGGCGTCGAATTCCGGACCTTCCACGCATGTGAAGCGGGTTTTGCCGTCAACGGTGACGCGGCAAGCGCCACACATGCCGGTGCCGTCAACCATAAGGGCGTTGAGCGACACCATCGTGGGTATGCCGTATTCTTTGGTGGTCAGCGAAGCGAACTTCATCATTATCATCGGGCCGATAATCACGCAATGGTCATATTTTTTCCCTTGGTTGTCGATGAGGTCTTTCATAAGCCCTGTAACCATTCCATGGAAACCTTCGGAACCGTCGTCGGTGCAAAGATATACGTTGCCGACGGTTTTCATTTCATCCACGTACGTAAACAGGTCTTTGGTTTTGGCTCCGATGATTACGTCGGCATCCACTCCATGTTCCTTGAGCCATTTCACTTGCGGATAAACGGGGGCGGTGCCTACGCCTCCGGCCACGAACAGGATTTTCTTTCTCTTCAGTTCCTCTTCCGGAAGGTCGAGGAGGTCGGAGGGGCGGCCGAGCGGACCCGCGAAATCGGCGAATCTTTCGCCCTCCTGCATGTCGATAATCTTGCGCGAGGAGATGCCGATGGCTTGGGTCACGATTGTGACGGTGCCTTTTTCAGCATCGAAGTCGCATATTGTGAGGGGTATGCGTTCGCCGTGGGTGTCTGTCCGCACGATTATGAATTGTCCCGGTTTGGCTGACGCCGCCACGCGCGGGGCATTTACTTTCATCTCCACGATGTTGGGTGAAAGTTCACGTCTGCTTACAATTTCAAACATAAAATGTCATTAGTCAGATTAGGTTGATATGAGCCGTGCGGATTGTCGGTGTCAGTGTTTCCATGGCTAATGGCAAGTCCGGTGCCGGGTGTCGGCGGTGCCTGACCTGCGGTGAAAATCCGTATCGGTGATGCAAATGTAATGTATGTTGCTGAAACCTACAAATTTTTACATCTCTTTTTTAATGGCTCCCCATTCTCCCAACCTCAATTGTTGCAACAAAAAACGATTATTCGAGCCAGATGCCTTCGATGGTGGCGGCGATGGGGGTGCCTTTGCGGGTGGGGACGATGAGTTCTACGAAGTCGATGGCCGTAGGGTCGAAGGGCATTGCCGAAAGCTCCGCTTCCCTTTTCAGGAAGGAGGGGTAGGGGGCGGGCACGATCAGCGTGCTTCTCTGGTCGAGGACAGAGAACGGTATGCGTAGTTCTTTGGGACCTTCAGTGTCGGAAAGCTTGGTGAGAGGGAGTAGGGCGGAGTAGGTCGCACCGTTCTTTCCGACGAGGGCTATCTCGCTTCCGGTGAGTCCCTCGGTTTCGCCGAGTTTTATCACAATCTCTTTCTTGCTGTTAAGTTGGGGCGCGCCGGCGAATTCGTCGCCGATATAACGCTTCACCACGAGCGTGCCGTCGTTCGATGGGGTAGAGGTAAGCCTGTAGGAATCATTCCCGACCGGCGACTTCATCTCGGAAGTGAAACGGAAATCCCAAGCTTCGGGAATCATGGCCACCTCCAGATTTTTGTCGTTTTTTGCCGGCGCAAGTAGGATGGCGGGGGCTGACGGTGATGCTTTTGTAGATTCATAATAACTGGATTCGGTGAAATCCCAGTTGAGCGGGTTCCCTTCGGTGTTTTGCGGCCAAGTGGTGTCTTTTCCATCTTTTCTAACCACAATATTATAGCGGAATGCTTCGTCCCATCCCAAACCGGAGGCCGGTATGGTGGCGGTGTAGGTGTAACCTTTCTTGTGTTTCATCGGGAATAGTCTGTTGTCGTCTCTCCAGAACGATACGGTCGAAGGATACACGACTACACTGTCCGGATCGGTGGTGCCGAATATTTCGGCGGTAATTTCTACGTCTCCTTCCGGATTGATGAAATGTTTCGGATTGTGTATCACGATGTTGTTCACCGTTTCCGGTTCGGGAGCCACGAATTCTTTCATCTTGGCGTCGATAATGGAATTGTCGGCGAGCATCCGGTCAAGGGCAGCCATGTCGGCGGAAAGTAGATATACCCCGGGATAGACCGATATCTTCGAATCTATTGAACGTCCCTGTCTTGGATTACCCTCGTTGATTGCCGCGAAGTTGTAGGTGTCGCCGAGTTCCGGAAGATTGATAGTCATGGTGCGGTCGCGATATATCGTTTTGCCTATTTCTTTGTTTAAAGACGGTTTTTCAAACGGGTCGGCTGTAAGCATAACGTCGGGCATCACTTCGAGTCGCCATACGCCGGGTATATCCGTTTTGTCGAGGAAGTAAGCCCCTGTGCCTTCATAATCGACAACAGGAGAAGAACCATGGCCTGCTATATAGGCGAGGGTTGAGATGTTTTTGGGGGCGGATGTGGTTGTGTTGCTGTAGTAAAACTTTTCTCCGTTGTTGAGCTCGCTGAGGTCGTTGCGATAGCTCACCTTGAAATCTCCGAATACAGTGTCGGCAGGAAGAATTCCGAAATCGCTCCCTCTTGGGATACTGCGAGCCGCTTCGCCGGCAATAAGCATGCTCAATGCCTTGGCCGGGGTATAGGCGAGGTTGAGGAAATGCGTTTGATATTCCGTATTATATTTGGCGATGTCGGTAGGGTCGTAGGCGAACTGGGTGATCCATTGGAATCCCTCTTTGCGGAAAGTGCGGGCGATGGCGGGATACATATATGAATAAAGCAGGTCGCCCGGATCGAACTCATATACGAGCCTCGCCATTTTGTCGTAATTTTTTATTGAGTCTTTCCAAGGGATGTCGTAGCTGTCAACGGCTGGGAGGAAATTTCCCTTTCTTTCATGGCCGGCGACAAGCCCGACGGGATACCATTGATAGGTGGTGCCCTGGATGTCGGCGTCGTAGTATGCTTCCGTCACTTGGGGGTTATGGCTTACATTATATATTATAGGTTTGTCGAACCCACCTTTCTTCAAGGCCTTCGCCATTCTGTTAATATAGGAGGTCACCTGTTTTTTTGTTCCGGAATGGCATGGCTCGTTGTTTATTTCCATTGCAATAATAGCATTGTCTTTGCCATAGCTCCGCCCAGTATATGGATTGACATGTGAGGCAAGTTGCCGTAGGTAGTTTTCCTGTATTTTTTGAGCCTTGGGGTTTTCGTGGATATCACACTTGGCGAAGTCGTAGGTGAAGGCCCCGGTGTCGATGTTTTTCTCGGGATATCCGTTGCCGAAATTTGTTTGTGCGGTCAAGACAATGTCGATGCCTCGTTTTTCAAGTGATGCTATAAGATAGTCGAGGAGGTCGAGATGCTCGTTGGGAAGAAGGTTGCCGGCGCTGTCGGCAAGTTCCGCATCCCATAGATGCAGTCTGAATCCGTTGAAGCCGAGTCTGTGCATATGGGCCACGTCGCGGTCGATAGCGTTTTTGTGGTCTTTTCCGATTTTTTCGATGGCCCTGTAGGCATATGCGAAGGGGAGCGTATAGTTTGTGCCGTAATAGCTGACTTCCTCTTTTGTGTCCGAACGGCGCATTACTCCGTTGCGGTCAACGTATATTTTATATGATTGACGGTCGGCGGCGGGGGCTTTTTCTATGGCATATGAGGTTGTCGAAACTGTTATGGAGAGAAAAAATGCGATTGAGCAACCTTTATAAAGGCTTTTTGAATTAAAAAACATCGGAAAAATATTAGTAAAATGGAGAAATTTTAGGGGTGCGGTAATAAAAAACGGCTTTTTTTACTGCACACATGTTTTAATATAACGCCTTATTTTGGGATATTGTTCTATGGATTAACAAAGCTAAACAGATTTTAACATTTGTTGATAA
>CAJUCW010000047.1 GCA_910585275.1 uncultured Muribaculaceae bacterium | reverse complement strand
ATGTTAATCAATTTCTCTTAAGACTCATCAATGTCCAATTTTTTATAGTAGATTGCAATATTGTCCTAAATAATTTTTGAGTGCTACTCAACGTGCAGAGGCATCAGCCTTTGCAAAAATGACATCAGAGTAATCCCCCTAAGGCAAAAACGGCTCTTCGGGAGGCGGTGTGAAGGGTTCGTCAAGCCATTTGTTGAGGTCGATTTTGGTAAAGGTGTTAAGTCGCAGAGAGACAACAAGATTAGCCATTGCCCACTTGTACTTGGCGATGTGTTTCAGCCATGTCAGGATGAGCATGGTTATCAGTGCAGTCCAGATCTGGATTTCCACGGCGTTGCGTGTGGTGCCGATGAAGCTCTTTATGCGCAGAAGCTGCTTTAGATTGCGGAAGAAAATCTCAATATTCCATCTTGCCTTGTAGATTGCGGCTATCGTGGAGGCGGCAAGAGTGAAGTTGTTTGTCAAAAGTTCCACCACGAAACCATGTTCTTCGTTCCATACGGCAATTCTGCGGAGTTTCTTTGGATATTTCTTTTTCGCGACTGGAAGTTCCAGTTCAATTTCCTCATCAATAAGCACGTCCTGCGCCCGCTTTTCAGGCAATAGACGCTCACGGACGGTCTTATACCTGATGTTGTCCTTGTGCCGGACCACAAAGAACACATTGTTGCTGTCCCAATGGCTGAGCAGGCTGTAATCACAGTAGCCACGGTCGGCAACTACAATTGAATACGGATTTACAGGAATGTCGTAGGCCGCCTTGTTGTCAGAGCCTTTCCCGTCTGTAATGTTCACGAATTCAGGCAACAGACAGTCATAATCAAGAAGCGTGTGCATCTTCACAGCGCCTTTTGTCGTGGTATAATGCGCCCAGTCGTAGACAGACAGCGTAAGCGATATGAGCGTCGAATCCAACAGCCGCAACGGCATCTTGAAACGAAATTTGCCATGAATCCACCCCGCCTGCTGTCCGAAATGCTGATAGAGGCGGTAGAAGATGTCTCGGAATACCGAACAGTCGCGATGGGCGTTCTGATATGCCACTGTCGATTTTGATGGCGCACGGCTTATACCGAGATGGTTGAGGTTGCCTGTGGCGGATTTCAGCCCGTTGGATATGTCCCGCACGGAGTCGCAGTTGGAAAACTGACAGAAGACCATGCTGATTAGCTGACTCCACGTGTCATAACCCTTGTTGTGCTTGTCTGTTTTGGCCTCGCGGATTATTTTTCTGATTGTTTGACGGGGTAACTGGGCGATTGTTTGTGCGAAAAGTGTTATATTTGCCATAGGAAGTAGTTGAGTTGGTCGCTCACTACTAAGGTAGTCATTTTTTGCCTTAGTAACTACTTCCTATTTTTATTTTTGCCCAAAACGTTTAGGACAATATTGAGTAGATTGTCCAAATTCTTACATGAAATATGGGACCCAAAGCAGTACCTATTATTGCCTTGTGGTCCCATATAATTATAGTTTGGATTATAATCTGATATATTTTTGATACCCTGCTATTGGTTCCGCTACCATCGAATCTGTGGAGCCAATTGATTGAGAGGGAACATCAGTACGGTTGGAGTGTTGTGTCGGTTCATCCCGTTTGACTTCCTCGCCGTCCTTTTCATCATGCTTTGGAGCAAGTTCGGCAGTAATTTTGCGGTCGAGGACTGCAAGTTCGGATTTCAACGCTTTTAGCTCATTCTCCTTGCCCCACAGCTTTGCGATGATGGCTTCAAGCAACGGCACATCCTTCCGCATTTTCTCGGTACGTTCCTCATACTGGCGTATGATTTCGGGAAGACGCTCCAGAGCGTTGACGAAGTTCATGCAGGCGGCTTTTGTGTCGCTCATGGCTATAAAGCCGTTGTTGTATCGGTACTTGTACTCACCCTCCACAACAAAGCGGTTCTGTATTGCCTCAATACCATCGGTTATAGTTTTTTCAGAGGTAATGCTTATCGGAAAGCCATAGACATCACCGACACGGACAGATTCGCCGTGGGTGTTGGTACGCTGTGCCAGACCTTGCAGATGGATACCCATATTCTGAATATCAGTAAACCTGCAACCGTCGAGGGTCAGACCCGGTAACGGATTGCCTTCTTCATCCCGCTTTACGGCTGCCTGATATTTATCCAGATCCGACTGCATTTTCCGCATGGTAATCTCGTTCTTGCCGATGTCATCGTTCAGGGAGCGCAGCTTATACTCGCTGTCAGCCTTTCCCTTGCCGTGCGCCTTACGTTCACTCTCCAGCGCGCCGATGCGCTTTTCAAGTTTCGCCTTTTCAAGCAGGTCGGTGTTGCCGCTGAGAATAGCCATATACTCCGAGAAGTTCATGCCGGTGTCCTCGTCCATAGAGCCTTCATCAATCGTTCTCGCCCCAAGTGCGCCACGTTTCAACTGCGATATGAATGTCTGCTTGCAATGGAGAAGATTGAACTTGTAGGAGTCCAGCGACCTTTCCACAGCATAGATTATAACATCCACCTTGTTGTCGTTGTAGAGCTTTGCGACCTCGTTGCCCTTGCGTATGGCACGGCCCTCGCGCTGCTCCAAGTCGCTGGGACGCCACGGCGTGTCAAGCTCATGGACCGCGACAGCCCTTTTCTGGGCATTTACGCCTGTCCCCAGCATGGATGTTGAGCCGAACAGCACCCTCACGGTCCCCTCGTTCATAGCCTCTATGACGGCTTTCCGTGATTTCGCGGTCTTGCACTCCTGTATAAACCGGATTTCATGCGCCGGTATGCCGTAGTCCTCAACAAGTTTGCGCTTGATTTCACTGTAAACCGACCACTCGCCGGGCTTGTAGGTTCCCAAATCGCTGAAAACAAACTGCGTGCCTTTCTGGGCGTCGAACTTACGGTAATACTCGGCAATCATACGGGCGCAATGCGAGGCTTTGTTGTCCGGGTGATCCTCATAGGAAGGGTCAATCATACGCATATCGAGAGCCATCTTGCGGGCATAGTCCGTGGCGATGAGCATCTTTCCCTTCCTCTCCTTATCCGACAACGCTTCGCGCCCCAGCATAGTGGCGTCGCCGGTTTTGGCATATTCCATCAGTTTCTGAATGAACTCCTCCTGCTGTGGCGTCGGAGGGATGTTATGGAGTATCTCCCGTTTTTCAGGGCGGTCAACACCCACATCCTCCGCCGTGCGGTAGTCGGTGATTTCATTGTAAAACGCCGCCAGTTCCGGCACCTTGATGAAGTACCTGAACCTGTCCTTTGCCACAATATTATTCGTGACATTGAACTCAAAATCGGTGGTTTTCTTCGCAAAGATTGCCGCCCATGCGTCGAAACACCTTATATCCTGCCTTTCAAGTTCTTTCGGGCGCAGATACTTGAACAGCAAGTAAAGTTCAGTCAGAGAGTTGCTGATTGTGGTGCCGCTAAGGAAAGTGGCTCCCAAATCCCTGCCGTTGCGCTCCTGAATGGTGCGTATGGCGAAAAGGAGATTGAGGGCGCGTTGGCTCCCGTCGGAGTTGCCCAGACCTGCGACACGGTTGTGGCGGGTGTTGAACATAAGGTTCTTGAACTGATGCGATTCGTCCACGAAAATGTGGTCTATGCCCATCTGCCGGAAATCAATCACATCGTCAGTGCGGTGGTCTATCTGATAGCGCACCGTCTCCAGCTTCGCCTCAAGGTTCTTCTTGCGGGTCTCCAGCCCACGTAGCATACCGCGCGACACATCCTTGCCTTGCTGACGGACCACATCAAGGTTTTCCTCGACGGTATTCAGCTCCGCCTCCAGTATCTCCTGCTGCACCTCCGGCGACTGCGGTATCATGCCGAACTGGTCGTGCGACATTATTATGCAGTCATAGTCGTTGTTACGCATATTGTTGAAGAAACGGACACGGTTCTGCGCGGTGTAGCTCTTTTCATCGGCATACAGGATGCGGGCGTCGGGATAGGCTGCCTGATAGGTCATGGCTATGTCAGCGACATTGGCTTTCAGTCCGATAATCATCGGCTTATGCACCATGCCCAGACGCTTCATCTCATGCGCGGCGATGCACATTATCAGCGTTTTGCCCGTGCCGACCTGATGGTCGGCTATTCCGCCTCCGTTCTGTTTCAGCATCCATACGCAGTCCTTCTGCGAGGCATATATCGAATGTATGCCGTAACGGTCAGCCAGCATCTTCAGGTTGAGGCCGGGGAAAGTCTGGTGGGAACCGTCATACCTCGGTCTGACAAAACAGTTGAACTTGCGGTTATAGAGGTCAACAAGTTTCTCCTTGAACTCCGGACTTTGCACCTCCAGCCATTCGGAAAAGCCGTCGCGGATTTCTTCAATCTTGGAATTGGCGAGCTGTATCGCCTCGGTGTCCGGCACCTTGATGTCGTTGCCGTGGTCATCCTTGCCGATACACTTCTTTATCTCCGGCACGGTGTTGTGCAGGGCGTGTTTCAACAAACTCATGCCGTTGTAGGAGCGATATTCACCTTTTACACGGAATTCCTCCAGTATCTTCATGGTGTTTTCCGAATTTGTCGCGGAATAATCATCCAGAGAAGGCGAATAGGCAATCTTAATGTCGGTCTCATACAGATGGCTCATGTATGCGGAGTAGATGCCTGTGGGTATCCACCTCTCCCCGAAATTGAAGTCAAGTTCCTCGAAAGTGATCCTGCGGGGAACAGCGTCCTTCAATGCCGAAAGGCTCTCGTCAATACGGCTGTCGTGACTGTCGTGGTCTTTTATCCACTGTTCAATCATCTCCGCTTTCTTCACCACGTTTCCGGCGACGAATCGGTCGGCGGTCTCGTATTCCGACACAAGGGGATTGAAATAGATATGACCCTTCAGTTCTTCGGCGAGGCGGTTCTCATCCATATCCACAAGTGAGGACATATATCCGAGTCTCACATCGCCGTACTTGTTGAGCGACGCCGCCAACGCCTCCATCGGGGTATCGACCGAAGTCACCTCGTGGATATTGAAGGCGACGGGATGGTCGAAGATGTCGGCTTTGACAAACAGCCCGGCCTCGGCACGTTCCAGAGCAAGGGAATCCATGCCGTTGGCGTCCAGCATAATCAGCTTGGCATTGGCTTTCTCGTTGAGATGCCCGTAACGCTCCACGAACTCATCGTAATACTGGTTGAGGTGTTCGCGCAGTTCCTCCGAGGGCTCCTGTGTCTCCACCTCGTAGTCATAAAGCTGCTGGTATGTCTCCGACAGGGTTATATAGAGCATGGCTCTTTGCACCTGTTCCGGCTTTATGCGCATGGGCTTGAATGTCGCGCCGTTCTTCCTGACATCGGAGAGAAATCCGACCTGACCGTTGTCCACCACCATAGAGCCGTTCTTGTGGAAAGGCCGTATATCCTCCGAGAATTTTCTCGGCGACATCTCCGGTTCCGCACCCTCTATCGGTATGGCAGTGACTTTCGGCTGACGGTTGCGGCCTCCGGGTATGAAATCCCCCTCGGTCTTTTCGATGTATGTTTCGCCGGGGGCGATGCCCGCAGCTCTGGCAGCCTCGGCGGACATGGCTTCCGCCTCCATTCTCGCCCTTTCCTCCAACTGTCGGTGGGCGATAGACATCATAGCCTCGTAGAATCCGTTGATAGGCGGATTGTCATCCCAGTTCAGGGAGCCGTAAAAATCCAGCTCCTTGTCGGTGAGCTGACGGAATTTGGCTTTGGGAGGCAAGGGTGCATCCTTCTTAGAACGGCTGACAGGTTTTGCCTCGCTCTTGTCATTTTTCGGTTCAGCCTTGTGTCTGCGTTGAGGTTTGCCGATTGGCTCCAGTTCTCCGAAAAGATTATAGGTAAAAAGCCGTGGGTCGTAATCGCCGCTGTAATCGGGTGCGCCGTCGTCCTCTATTTCCTGCGGTTTATCTGCGGGTGCAGTTGCAGGCGGTTCAGAGGTCGGCGGTTGAGCCGTCTGAGTTTCTTGCATCGGTTCAGGTGCCGGGTCCTGTTCAACTTTTGTATTAGTCGGAGGCTCCACTCCATTATTATGTTTCTCTACACCTTTATTATTAGGAGTAGGATTATTATTAGGAGTAGGATTGTCAGGAACAGGATTATTTGGAGGATTATTAGGAGTAATTTCCTCCACGACCTTATGTTTCGGTTCCTCCAACTGCTCACATATCGCCACCCGCTGTCCGGCTCTTACGAGCTTGGGCAGATAGGTGTCGAGGGCATGATGCGGGAACCCTGCAAGCTCGATACTGCGTGTCGGCCCGTTAAGGCGGCGCGTAAGGGTTATGCCGAGTATCTCGGACGCTTTTACTGCGTCCTCTCCGAATATCTCATAGAAATCTCCGACACGGAACAACAGTATGGCGTCGGGATGTCTCTTTTTCATTTCCCGGTACTGGTCCAACAGCGGTGCCACCTTTATAACAGTGGTTCTCTTGACGGCCTCGTTTTTCTTCTCGGCGGTCTCCTGTCTGATTGTCGGGGATGTTGGAGGTGTCAGTTTGGGGGCATAGCCGTTGTAGCGGTCTATGTCAAGGCGCAGCCGGAAGGATAATTGGAGAGCCGTCCCTATATCGTTGGCGATACCGTCAACTCCTTCCTTATGGGTATAGACAATCGCCGGTTTGCCGTACTGGTCCGTACCCATTTTTGCATCAGTACATATTACGTTGTCGGGAAATGTCTGAAAGAACTTGTTGCCGGGTACCTTCGTGGCGTTGTCAATAACGGACTGCGTGAAAAGTTCCTCGTCAAAGGAAAGATTTTTCTTGTCGCTATGTTTCTGGAGAATGATAAGGTCGGACCCGGCATCGGTTCCGGCGTTATCGCTGAACGTGTTGTTCGGCAGACGCAACGCCGCTACAAGGTCGGCACGTTTCATCATCTCCATTCTGACAAACGGGGATGCGGCGTTCATTACGCCCTGCGACGCGATAAACGCTACCAGTCCTCCCTCACGCACCGAATCAAGGGCTTTGAGAAAGAAATAGTTGTGTATCGCCTTCGATGCCTGACGGTAAGAAATATCCTTGCTGACGGCATACGCCGGGTCAGGAACGGCAAAATTGCCGAAGGGGATATTAGAGGCGGCGACATCAAAATATTCGTTCAAGTTGCTCTCTATCTTCTCAAAGCCTTCAATTCGTGTCAGTATTGAAGGGTGCAGGGCTGAAAGTATCTTGCCTGTAATAATATCCTTTTCGTAGGCAAGCACCTCCGCGCCGGGATACATATCGTTACGCAGGAATGAATCTATAAATGCACCCTGTCCGGCTGACGGTTCAAGAAAACGCCGCACCTCTATACCCACCTGTTTCAAAGAGCCGGATATGGCGTCAATGACAGGTGCAGGTGTATAGAAAGCCGTAAGCACGGAGGCTTTCAGAGAATCCATATATCGGGCAAACTCCTTGTCGTCCTTTATTTTGTCGTGGATAAGGCGACGTAGTTCTACCGTCGGGGCGAAAAGCTCTATGTCGGATTTTGCCCACTGCACTGCATCTTCCAAGTTGTCGGCAGGGTTGAGGATACATTTCAGACCGCCGAATCCGGCGTACTTGCTCAGTATATCCCTTTCTTCGGCTGACTGCGCAGTGCGCCCGATTTCACCGAGGCGCAGGACAAGCCTTATCGCCTCGATGTTGTCGCGCATGGTACGGAGGCGGTTATAAGCCATAGCCGTCCAGTATTTCGGTGATTGTTCCGAGCAGTTCTGTCAGCATCGGCTGATGTGTCTCCCTGTCAAGGAAGTCGCCGTTGACCTCGTAACGGTCGAGTATATCGCTGACCGGCTTCTGTCCGAGCAGATGCACGGCGAAGTCCGGCATATACTCCGGCGGCAGGCACAGCCAGAGGTTTTCCTCCACCACATTATATATAATGTCGTAGCGCGACACATACAGCCAGGCAAGGAGTGTGCGCATCGCCAGTTCACGGGCAATCGGAACGGGCTTGCCCTCCAGACGCGCCGACACGAATGTGTCGTATGCGTCGTCCGAGCGGGTTTCTATGAAATTCTTATTGTTTCTCTGGGGAAAATGATGGTCAATGAGATGACCTCGGAGATAGACTTGGAAGAAGTCTGCCTCCGGCAATTCTATGTTATGTTTCATCGGGGGATGCGGATATAGTGGTTGCCGGAATCCCTCTCCACGCCTGTATAAGACGGCACAATGAAAAAGGACACCGGGTATCCCTCCCGATGTCCAACCACTAATCCGCGTCAAAAATGAAACAAAAAACATAATGACGCAGAATCAGTCGCAAAGATAATAAATTATCCTGACACGGGAGGGATTATTATGAGTTTTAGGTGCTGGTTTCAAGAGGGTTTAGGCGGTTTTAACCGTTTTTGCCTTGTTCCCCTTGTTCTTTCTGTTCATATAGCGAGGATTCTTCTTACCGTTTTTGGACTTACGGCTCTTGCCGTAGGTGTCGGGAGCGAAGGCGTCGATGACGCGCTTGACTATGAGGTTGTATAACTTTTCCTCATCGCGGCTGAGATCCGTGGGGTGCAGTCCGGTGGTTACGATGCCGAATCCGTTATACACGCTTTCGCCGTTGCGGAAGTTGTGGCACTTGGAGGGCTTGCCTTCGCCCACCGAGCGGCCCCATCTGCTGTTGTAGCGCAGCATCTCCATATTGCGGAGCATCGCTTTCCATACTCCGCCGGGGACGGTATTCTGCAACACGGCGGGATAGGATATGAGTTTCTTGGCATACAGTCGGTATGCTGTCAGTATTGTCTTTTCGTGGGAATAGTCCAGCTCACAGGCAGCCTGAATCATCATGGCCGGGAGATTGAACAGGGGACAGCGGTCGGTGATTACCCCGATATAGTTGTCTCCCTCGCGCTGTTCTCCGGGAGCCGGGGCGGGTATGCCGGCACATTCCGCATCTTTGGCGGCGTCGCTGGCGGATATTTCCTCTACTGCGGGCGAGCCTTTCGGTTCGACGTTTTCTTCGGCGGCCTGTACGATGGCGTTGTAGATGGATTCCTCCAGCCATTTCTCGTATTCCTTGCGGTTCTGAGGCCCGTGGTTCACGGCATGGACGATGGCTTTCTTTGTCAGCACGGGGAGCCATGCTCGGTGCGTATCCACGGGGCAGGCGATGAAGTAGTAGAGGCTCAGGAAGTCGAGGTCTCCGGTAATGTCGGGACGCATGGCGTTCACGACCGTCAGGCTCATCTTCCACAGGGCCTTGATTGTGTCGAGCTGTCTGTTGTCCTCGGCTGATTTCTTGTAGCCGACAAGCTCGTCGTAGTTGCGCATGGCGAACTTGAAGTTATGGGCGTAGGCGAGGCGGCTCTCCATAGTGGTCGAAAGTACGAAACTCTCCTGCGGCGAGAAGGTTGCCTCAACAAGCTGTCCGTTTGTCCATGTCACGGCATAGCCGTTGCCGAGATAGTAACCCTCGTGTTTTTCATTCGCACCGATAGCTCTGGCGATTGTGTCCGCTGTGATCTGATGGTCTGTCACGACGGTTATGAGATTTTTCTGTTTCATTTTTGCTTTTTTATTGGGGGTGGATATTTCTGGATTAGTGGTTTTTTGAAATAGCACCGGAGATTCCGGACTCTCCGGGATGCCGTTTCGGGGTGCAGGGTCATATCCCTGCTTTTGAAGATTACATCTTCGGTCCTTTGGGCTTGCGCTGCTTACGCATCTGGTCCTCGTTCTTGGGAGCCGTCTGATATTTCTGGAGCGGTTCAGCCACTTTGCTTGTCGCCTCGTTTGTAAGTCCGTCGTTGTTGACGGCCTTCTGAATCTTGGATTCCTCGGCGACTTTCACGCGGGGATCGCTGAGCGATGTGTTCGGACGCTGTTTCTCCGGGTTGAACCAGAGATACACCGTGCATGGCTGTCCCTTGTCATCGAGGCGGTTTGTAAGTTCCGCCACGCGCCCCTCGGCGTAGTCCTTCTGCTGCTGTTCGGTGAGAGGGATTTTCGCCCATTTGGAAAGGGGCTTGATCTTGCCGTCCTTCGTGAGCCACGACGACTGCTGCTGATTCGTGGTGTTGTTCTGTGTCTGCGATTGCGACTGTTCCTTCTTTCTGACCGCGCCGGGTACGAATTCCACATCCTTGCGGTCTGCCGACACCTGAAGCACCACGGTGTAGGTCTTGCCGTTCTTGTAGGTTATCTCCTTCGGAGGGAGTGCCATGCCCTGTTTGAGTTGGGCAACCTCGGCGTCCGTCAGCTTGGTCTGGCCCACGGTGTCGCGGACACGCACATCCTTGACAGGGACGGAGACGATTTCGTTGGTGTATCGGTCGATGCTGACGTATGACGGCACTTTATCACCGTTTTTGTCGGTCAGTTCAACTACCTTGCCGAGATTGCCGGTCTCGCGCAATACCGTTTTCTCATCTTTGGAGAATTTGTAGCCGTAGAACTCTTGGTCGAGTTTCGGCTCACGGTGGATGAAGTGCGGCACTACCTTGACATTGCCGTCCTCATCGGTTCGGAATGACAGTCGCGCGTCGATGGGAAATTTCTCTCCGGCGAATGTCGGTGTGACGGTGACGACCCTTGACTTGCGGTTGTAGAGCATCTCGCGGATGTCTCCCGATTTTTCCAGCTCGTCGCGGTCGATGCCCCATTTCTCCTTGAGGTTCGCCCAGTCGATTTTGCTTTCGTCGATGGCGGAGTGTCTGGCCTCCTTTGCGGATGCCTGTGCGTTGGTGTTTTCCTGCTGTTCCTCCTGTGGGGAGCCTTCCGGCGACTGACTGGGCTGTTCTGCCGTCTGCGCCGCCTCCTGCCTGTTGTCCTGCGTAGCCTGCGGTAGATCCACCTTGTTGTTCTTCAGCATATCGGCGTTTGCCACGGGGTCTTTTGCAAAGTCTCCGATTACAGTGCCTACTGTCTCATAGCGGTCGGCGGGGACACGGAAGAATCCGAAAGTCGTGGGGTTCTTGCACTGGCGGACAAAATTGGAGAGAAACGCCTCCAGCGGGTTCTGTCCTTTGGAGAATTTCACGAGGTCTGAAAGTTTAGCCGACTTTACATCGGTCATCTTGGGTGTGCCGTCCTCGTTGAGTCCGGTCACCGCGCCTACCTGCCTAGTTTCGTTGTTGCGGGCGATAAGCACTTCTTCTAAGTTCTGGTCTTTTGCCATAAATTAAAAAGTGTTTTGGGGTTTGATACTTGCGCCACCGAAGTGACGCGGGATTATTTGTGTGTGAAAGTGTGTCTGTATTTTATGAATCCCGGCTGGCGAACACCTCGGCGACATCCGCCACCCTGTATGTTATCTTGCTGTTCTTCGCCGTACCGTGCTTGGTGAAGGGAATCTCGCCGTTCTTCCTCATGTCGCAGAGCTTACGGTCGGATACACCGTACTGCTCACAGACCTCGCGGCTTGTCATGGTCTGTTTGTCGGGGTCAAGTATGGAGAAGCCTTGCAGCATCCCGATGAACTTGCGCCCGAATCCGTCAAGACGGTCATCAAGCCTTGTCTCCAGCTCCTTTATCATCCGGCAGATGATTTTGAACTCCTGTGAACTGATCATACGGAGGGTACTTTTTTATATTTCTTCCTGATTTCCTCCAGAGTGGCCTCGCTCCATTTGAGGTTGAGGCGGCGGATTGCCTTCAGCAAGGGTGCGAGATTGTAGAATACCTCACGCCCGCGCTCTATCCATGTGAGTTGATAGCGGCGGCGCACCCGCTGGAGCTGTCGGGTTGACATATTTAGCAGACGGGCCGCCATCGCGTTGGGGATGGGTGGAATGGATGTGATTTCGTCTTTCTCATCCTTCGCCTCTTTTTTCTTTCGCTCCTCTTTCGTAAGGAGGCTGAGTATCAGCGACAGGGTTTCTTCGAGAGTGACCGTGCGCTGATAGAGTGTTTCCAGTGTAATCTGTTGTTCCATTTTTTTCTCGGATTTAGTGTTACGCCGGCAAAGTTATGGAGGGACGGAAAGGTCACTTGGGAACGTTCCGGGAACATTCCCGAAAATAATTTTCAGCCGAATAAAGACAAAGCGCCGGCTGTTGATATGCAGCCGACGCTTTGTCAGTGAGTTAGCTATATATCAACTAAAAATCGAGGTCTCCGAGATTTTTTGCGAGATTTTCCATGTCGTGGCTGATTTTCTCGTTGGTGATACGGGCGTAGATTTGGGTGGTCTGGATATTTGTGTGGCCGAGCATCTTGCTCACCGATTCGATGGGTACACCCTTGCCGAGTGTCATCGTCGTTGCGAAGGTGTGGCGCGCCAGATGGAACGTGAGGTTCTTCTCGATGCCGCAGATGTCGGCTATCTCCTTCAGATATGCGTTGGTCTTTTGATTGCTCAAAACCGGGAGTAAAATTCCATCAAGGTATTTTCCTTCATATTTTCGGAGAATCTTCTCGGCAGTCGGGAGAAGTGGGACATTAACATTGGTCTTGGTCTTCTGTCTGTGGGTAACAATCCACAACTTGCCGTCAAACATTTTTTTGATGTTGTCGGCACGGAGTTGTGCAATGTCTGCATAGGCCAGACCGGTATAGCACGCGAAGATGAACACATCACGAACTTGGTCGAGACGAGGGATAGAGATTTCTTTTGTAGCTATCGACAGCACTTCTTCCTCCGAAAGATAGCCACGGTCAACTTTCTCCTGTGTCATCTTATATGACAGATAAGGGTCGGGGAAAGAAATACCGTCTCTCTGTGCCTTTATGATTACCATCCTCAACAGTTGGAGGAACTTGTAAACCGTATTCTGCTTGCACTTGTATGTGCTTGCGAGAAACACGGCAAAGTCTGTCAGAAATTTGGGCTTCAGCTCACGAAGTGGGATGTCGGTGAGGTTGTATTTGACCTTCATGAATTCTTCGACACGGCGTTTGCAGCGTTCATATTTCTGATAGGTCTTGTCGCTCCTGTTGATGCCAATCATCTTTTTTGTCTCTGCAAGAAACTCATCGTAGATTGGCATGAGCGATTCTGCTTTGGCTGTTACGCCCATATAGGCGTTCTTCACCATCTCGGCTGTAACATACCCGTGGGTTTTCTGCAACTCATAGTAATGGTCTTGCAGCACATATCGTATTTCTTCTATACGCTTGTTAAAGTCGAGTATCTTTTGTGTGCGACCTATTGCTTTGGCCGCTTTTGAATCCCACAGCTCCGGCTCTATGCTCAGGGTGGAATTTAATCGTTCATATTCGCCGTTGACAGTAATGCGGATGACAATCGAACATTTGCCGTCGCGGTTGACTTGATTTCGACGAATTACGAACATCACTTTGAAGGTGTTCTTTTTCATCTTAACGCTGGATTTAGTGTTATCAGTAGCATCGTTGTCGAGCAACTGGAATGATAACGGATTCTACATTATGATGGATTGGACACTTCAAAGTCTAAACATGGTCATATCAGCGACATAACGTATTTTTAACATCGACGACAGAATCCAGACACGGGTTGGTTGGCTGTAAGACTGTGAATTGACTAACTGTTTCGGATGCGATTTCAGACATCATCTTTAACATAGCGTCTTGTTGTTGTTAAAATGTCGCCGATTTTCCGATTTATGACACAGATACGTCTTTGGAACACACTGTGATATAGACGAATACAACGCTTTTTGGCACTAAATCGGCACTAAAATCGGACAAAACCGCCATTAGTGCCTAAAAAAGACGCTTATTTTCGCATTTGTGTCCGAAGTATGTCTTTTGTAACACTCTGTTTGACATTCTATTAGGCTCGTATTTGGCACTATTTTGGCACTAAAACCGAGGTTGAAATTCTTAGTGCCATTTTAGTGCCAAAACTATGTCTGTTGAGGTCTTTTCTTGGTCTGATTTCGGTCCTGAATCGAAAGGATTAGACACGAAAAAAACCGCAGAACTATTTGATAGTCTGCGGTTTGTCGCTTTTGGACTGATTTTCGTCCGATTAGGTTGCGGAAAGACAGGGATTCGAACCCTGGGTACCCGAAAGGGTACAACGGTTTTCGAGACCGTCCCGTTCGACCGCTCCGGCATCTTTCCTCGGTCGTTTTTGATAGCGATGCAAAATTACAACTTTTTTTTAATATGACAATGAATTTTGCGCCTATTTTTATGCTGTTTTTTGTAATAAGTTGACCGTTAGTTCGATATGTTTTGCTTTTTTATATAATGAAGTTGCTGTTTTTCTGTTTTAAAACATCATTATATCATTTCAGAGGGTTATTGTTGTTATATTATAGACAACGCAGAGTATTTGTGCATTTCGTATTGTGCAGTAAAACATGCCGGAGGCATGTCCCTACATTCGACATTGCACAAATGTGTTGTGTTTTCGAATAGTATTAGCTTGCATTGTCGAATATACTGATGCCTGTCGGTATATTTGAGCCGGTTTAAGCTTGTAGCCTTATATTAGTAATAATTTACAAAAGAATAGAATTATGTCTGAAAAACGTATTATCCCTCCTTCTCAACTGATAATCAATGAGGATGGCTCTGCATTTCATATCCATCTGAAACCGGACCAGTTGCGCGACAATATCATTCTTGTCGGCGATCCCGGTAGGGTTGATATGGTGGCTTCTTATTTCGATGAGATAGATTATAATGTGTCTTCCCGCGAGTTTCATGCAATAGGCGGCAAATATAAGGGGAAAGAGATAATGTGTATTTCCCATGGCATCGGTCCTGACAACATTGAAATTGTCGTGACTGAACTCGATGCGCTTGCAAACATCGATTTCAAGACGAGGACCGTAAAGCCTACGCACCGCACTCTGAATATGGTGAGAATCGGCACTTCCGGTTCGCTTCAATATGATTTGAAAATCGGAGATTTCGTCATTGCAGAGAAAGGGATGGGGTTTGACGGTATATTGAATTTCTATGCCGATCGCGATAAAGTCTGCGATCTTAAATTCGAACGAGAGTTCTGCCGCCATGTCGGGTGGGATTCCACTTGGGCGGCTCCTTATACCGTAGATGCCGACAAAGAGCTGGTAGAGAAAATAGGACGAGACGATATGGTCAGAGGTTATACGATAGCTGCCGTGGGATTTTATGCGCCTCAGGGAAGAATGGTGAGGCTACAGTTGAAAGACCCTGACCTGAACGAGAAGATTGAAACTTTCCGCTATAACGGTAGGCCGATAACGAATTTCGAGATGGAGTCTGCTTGTCTTCAAGGGATGGCGAAACTTCTCGGCCACAGGGCTATGACGGTGTGCTGCATTATTGCCCAACGAAGGGCGGAAGATGCCAACACGGATTATAAACCTTCTGTGAAGAGGCTTGTGGAGACGGTGATTGAAAGATTTTGCGAGAGTTTTTAAACCGTGTATGGTGGGTAAATGCACCCATAAGATTTAAGAAACGGAATAGCGGTTGCCGGGATGGCGTATTATAATGCCGTCGAATTCCATCTCTCCGAGAGCCGACATCAGTCGTGAAATCGGAATGAGTGTCAAGGCATGCAGGCGGTCCACCTGCATCGGCTCGCGGCTGAACCGGAGCGTTTCGTAGATTAGTTTCGGGTCGCCTTCAAGTTCAGGAAAGAGATTGCGTTGGCGCGTGTCAATCTTAGCGTCAAGAGGTTGCCAACCTGTCAGCTCGATTAGGTCTGCGGCACAAGTAATAAGATGCGCTTTCTCTTTCCGGATAAGGAGGTTGCACCCGGAGCTGAGAAGGTCAGAGGTGCGTCCGGGGAGTGCCATTACGTCTCGCGAGTAAGAGAATGCTGTGTTGGCTGTTGACATCGCCCCTCCTTTGATGTCGCTTTCCGCCACTACCGTTACATCGGCCAAAGCTGCCACTATACGGTTTCTTTCCAAGAATCGTTGCCTGTAAGGCCGCTCGCCGAATGGATATTCCGACACTATGGCACCGCCTGTCTTGACGATGCGGCATGCGAGGTCGCGGTGTTGGGCCGGATAAATCATATTAAGTCCGTGAGCCACCACCGCCACCGTCGGCAGTCCCGCCTCAAGAGCAGCTGTATGTGCGGCAGCGTCAATTCCGTAGGCAAGGCCACTCACCACCGTGAGGTCGGGGAAATAAGCACCCAAGTCGTTTATCAGCTTTGTGCAGAAATCGATGCCGTAGGGGGTAGGTTTCCTTGTCCCCACGAGATTTATGATATGCTCTCCGTCTAAATCGGCATCGCCAAGCTTGTATAGGAAAACCGGAGCGTCGGGAATCTGGTAAAGTCTAACCGGATAATCCGGGTCAAGGAGAAAATGCCCTGAAATGTGGTGCCTTTGCATTTGTTCCCATTCTTTTCTCGCACGGAACAAGGCTTCATCCCTTTCCATCCTTTCGAACGCGTTTCCTCGCGGAAGGCCCATGGCCTGCGAAAGGGCCGGGGTTTCGAGCGAGAAGAAATCTTCCGGGGTCACGCCACGGTCTGCCATTTCCCTCACGATATGCGGGGAAATGTGTTTCATCATCGACAATGCAATCTTATATACGGTTTCCGGTTCGTTCATAGGTCGGGAGAAGTCATAAGCCGTGGAGAAAAGTATGTTATCTTATGAATTTCGAGAATACAGCAGCCAGTTCGTCGCCACGCGAGAGCTTGCCGTCTTTGAGCACCACTACCGTAACGACCGCCTCCGCCACCACTTCGCCGTTGGGCTTCACAATGTCTTGATGGAATATGAACCGCGGCCCTTTGCGGTCAAGGCGAAGGCAACTCAAGAAACTTTCCCCGCCGCGGAGGGAAGTCTTATATTCTATTTCAATTTTCCTGACTACGGCATCGATTCCATGATTGTGCATCTCTATGAAAGAGAGGCCTGCATCGGCACAGAATTTATGACGTGTATGCTCCATGTAATGGAGATAGTTCGCGTTGTTTACGATTTGTTCGCAGTCGAGTTCATAATCGCGGACTTCCATGTCCATTACGAAACAATATCTCTTATTGTCTTTTAAAATTCTCATGGTTTATGTCTAATTATGTTCTGATTGGATTTCCGTGGGCTTACGCATGCCGGTTATGATTATCTCCATTGCTTTGTTGAACACGATAGGGGTGCTGAACGCCGAAATCGGAATCCAAAGGAATTCTTTACGTTGTTTTCCAAAGAGAAGGGTCACTGAATTCATGCCGGTATCAAACCGAGGGAAAGAGGAATATTCAATACTGAATGAAGTAGCCGGGAGGAATTGCGTATCCGCCGACTCTTCGGTATCTTCGCATTTCTTGAACAGTGTCACGACAAGGCCATTCTCTTCGAAAGTAATCTGATGGTCGATTACGTTGGCCACACAGCCTTGCTTCAATCCATGGAAATAATATAGAAACGCGAACATCGCGGGCGTTATGATGAAAAGCAACATCAGAAAGACCACCGCCCATCGGAGGTCGATAAAAATGGCGGCTGTCAATGACGCCAGAAGCAGCAGGCACTCCGTTATCAACCATGGTTTGCCATAGATGGCCGCCATTTCGATGGCGAAATCCAACCGTTTCATTTTGAATATGTCTGTCCGTATCGTATCCATCGTTTTGCCAGGCTTGTTATTTACCGTCGCGTTTCTCCCTTATTTTTCGATAAGTCTCAAGATTTTGCGGCACGAGCACCTGCACATATCCTGTTCCATCTTCGTTGAAAAGCTTCTTCATGTCGATATACTTTTCTCCGTTTCCTTTACGGATGGGGAATACTTCGTCGCGTCGCGCTTTCACAATGTCGCCCATTTCCGAGTGGCCGTTTTTTCCTAACCCTCTTAGCGATTTATCCACCCCGTCGGGACTGCACCAAACCGGCATAATTTCCGAACAAGGAGGGTAGCCGAGTCCGGTCCACATGATATATTGCTCTTTTACAAAATCCGGGGTAGGGGAGTCGTTTGCTTCGAGAGGGCGGCATCCTTCGATTACCACAGTGGCGGTCGATTTATACCGGGGAATGAAATCCTGGTCGATTACCCAACGGTCTGGCCCTTCAAGATAATCCGTCTTCTTCAGGTCGTGCCAAAATCTTCGGCTTAATGTTTCGGTGAGCAACTCCGGCGTTACTTCCCCCTTTTTTATATAGGGTGATAGAAGATGGCATGCATTTGCTTCCCTGACGAAGCCGAATCCTTCGTCGGGCCTTCCGGAGTGGCTATAATTGGTTCTTATCAAGACATGGTCGGGGGCGTCTTTCAGGTCGTGGCGGATATACGAATGGTTGTTGGTTTCAAAGAACGCTCCGTTGCCGTAGGCATCTATCACTCCGAAATTGGCTTCCACTCCCATGGGCCTGGGCAGTTTCTCAAGCAAGGAGGCGAAGTCGTCAACGGTTTTACAATTCTTAAGGGCGATGGCCATAAGATAGCCTTCTTTGTCCATATCCTTGGCGGGCACGTTGTCGTCTTTGATGTTATACGATGCGGTGTTCATCACGGCAAAGCCGGCTTCGTTCATTCCCATCCAAGCCTGTTCAAGCTTTTTGTCGTCGGCATTGAAAAGCCCCACATAAGAAAGTTCACCGCTGCTCCCTTTTACGTATTCCACTTTATTGTCGATGGTGCTTGTGTCGCGGTTTTTCCACAAGAGGGGGCGCCCGTAAGGATTGGCATCCGCACCGATTATGGCAGACGTACAGGCCATCGTTTCGGCTAATCCGAAAACAATGCAACAAAGGAAGAGTATAATCCGTTTACTCATAGAAATTACTTCAAAACATAAATTTCCACAAAGATAATCAAAATATCGAGATTATGACACTTCCTTCCGACCCCAATATCCTCGTGAGTCTGATTAATATGAAATTACGCGATGGCGGTTACGAATCTCTTTCCGACGCCTGCCTTTCGTTGGATATTGATGAGCAGCAGCTTGTTAAAAGGTTGTCGGAGGCTGGTTTCGAATACAATGCCGCTACTATGCAGTTCAGATAATGGAAATTTCATCGTATTCTAAAGATTGGAATAAGATGGTGTGAACGTGTCGCCATATTTTATATTTCCGGACGAGGCACCCTTTTCAAGCCATTTTACCCTTTGGTCCGAACGTCCGTGGTTGAACGTTTCCGGCACGGCATATCCTTGAGCCTGTTTCTGGAGATAGTCGTCGCCGATTTTGGATGCGGCGTTGAGTCCTTCTTCTATATCTCCTGGTTCAAGTGATCCGAACAATCGGTTGTCGTGATATGCCCAGACGCCGGCATAGAAATCGGCTTGCAGTTCAGTACGCACGCTGATTTGGTTTGCTTGCGCTTCGGGCAATCTCGCCATCTGGTTGTGCGCTTCCGAGAGAGTGCCGAGAAGATGCTGCACATGGTGTCCCACTTCGTGTGCTATTACGTATGCGAAAGCGAAATCTCCGCCTGCTTTCATTTGTTTTTCCATCTGGTCGAAGAAGGAAAGGTCGATATAGAGTGTTTCGTCACCGGAACAATAAAACGGCCCGACGGCAGACGTGGCGGAACCACAAGCCGACTGCACCGAACCTGTGTAAAGCACCATTTTCGGGGCCCTGTAGGTCAGCCCGAGTTTCTTGAATTCTTCAGTCCATACGTCTTCTGTGCCGGCAAGAATTTGTTTTGCAAAATTAGCATATTCCTCCTCTTGTGCAGTAGGCGTATAGTCGCTTTGAATTTCGTTTGAATTAGTCAAAGAACTGCCTTGTGTGATAACACTGAGGGGGTTGCCTCCTGAGAGCCACACAAACAACGCGGCCACTATAAGTCCGCCAATTCCTCCGATGCCGGCGATTTTTGTGCCGGTTTTCATTCCTCTTCTGTCTTCAACGTTGTTGCTGAATCTTCTGCCGTCGAGTCTCATAGATTTTATTGGTAATCAAAAAACAATTTCGAGACCGTTGACAAAACCTGTAATATGCCGTGGCATGTCGAAGTGGTTTTGCAACTCTCTCTTGATAATTTTGCCAGGTTTTTATATCCTGCTACAATAGTAACGGAAAAGAGGGGATAAAGTATTAAAATAATTAGCAAAATATGAGTTAACCCACTGATAGTGTTAACGGGTGTTGAATAAGTTTAAACGTGCATAAAGGATTCAACATTTAAAGAATGCAACCGTTTTACTAATACAAAAAGCAATGAAGCAATATGGATAAGTATTCAAGGTTTCGTGAGAAAAATTGAGTACGGTTTAAGTTTAGTTAGATATAGTTTATAGTGGAATCGTGAGAGGGGCGTAGTGGAAGCGCCCCTCTCTTTTTGTGGATTTTATAGTTTTGGTGTCAGTGTTTTGAGTTTCGTTCTTGAGTGGTTTGCTTGGCGAGTTTCGCCCATTCCTTTAGGTCGGAGTCTTTCCATTCCATTCCGTTGTCAGGGGCGGTGGGGAGAAGCATGGAGCACGTTTCGTTTTTATCGGCAATGTTCCACATAAGCATGGAGAGTTTATTGCGGTCGGCAAAATCCACCCATTCCTGCCAAGACTCATAATCGATTGGACCGTCACCCGTGTGGTCCATAGACCCGCACTCCGAAATAATCAGAGGCAAGCCGGCTTCGATGGCTTTTTCGGCTTTATTCCGGTTCCATTCCTTATGGGTGCCGGCATAATAGTGAAGCGAATACAGGATGTTTTTGAAGTCGAGAGGGGATTGTGCCGCCACGTCAACGTCCTGGTCCCATTTGGGGGTGCCGACAATTATGACTGAGTTTGGGGCATTTTCCCTGATGAGAGGGACGATAGAGGCTGCATAGTCCTTTATTTCCTGCCAAGGAATGTCAAGTGGCTCATTCCATATTTCATAAATTATGTTGGGGGAGTCGCCATATTTTTCAGTGATGGCTGTGAAGAAGCTTTTGGCGTTTTCAAGGGTGTTGTCGTGTGAATGCCAGTCGCAGATAATATACATATCGTTGTCAATTGCAGCGTCGATTACTTTAGAAGCCACCGTGATGGCTTTTTCAGGATTGGCGTCGAATGTGCCGGTTATGTCGCCGCTTTCATGCGCCCCTATGGCGGCGCGGGTAATGTTAGCACCCCATTTCTCTTTCAATGCCTTTACGGTACCTTCATTGTAAAAGCGTTCCCAGTTGGAATGCCATCCGAGCGAAGGCCCTGTGAGCACGGCGGTGTCTCCGTTTTCGTAAAGAAGAGCGGTGCCTTCCACTTTAAGGGGCGACACCGTAGCGGTTACGGCGGAATCTTCCGGAATGGAGTCTGCATTCTTTTTAGAAGATGTGGCGCACGATTGTGATAATGATGCCAGCATTATAGATGCTATGGCATAAGCGGTTCGTTTATTCATTTTCGGTTGGTTTATGATATGGTTTGCTTGGAAAAGAGGAGGTTGGCGATTTCGCTTTCCTTCGCAAAGATAATATATATAATATTATCCTACAAATGTTTATCATTTATGGAAGACATTATGTCGGATTACGTCAAAAGATGGATAATAAAGTGTCAATCGTTTTTGTAAAAAATCAGAGCTTTTTATTTGCTCACTATTTAGGAATGGAGTAATTTTGTATTAAAATAGAGGCTATGCCGTGGCAGTGTTCCATAGTCGGTTATATCGTGTGGGATTGCTGAAAGATAACATCGGTTTCCGGCAGGCCCCTTTTAGCGCGAATGCATTCTTTATAAAAGATATATTCTTGGAGATATAAACATGAAATCGAACTATACCGGCCTGTGGCTACTGCTTGCTTTGGCGTTGGCTGCCGTGACTACGGTTGCATTTTCTGACGATATTATCGTTGGAAACTGGACTGTCAGAAAGGCCCCGATGGCAGATGTGTTGTTCCCTCCGCAAGAATCGTTGGTCGATTCAATCTCGGCAGTGGCGGATTCTATTGCGGAGGCAGTGGCGGAAACGAAACCTGTGGAAGTTGATTCGGTGCCGAAGTCAATATTGCTTTTTGGCGACTCTATGACGTTTAACCTTGCCATACGCCTTGCCAAATATGCCAGACAGAACGGCCACACGTTTCATGCCGTAAACTGGGATTCGAGCAATACGAAGATATGGGCGGAGAGCGACACTCTCCGTCATTATATTAATGAATATGGTGCCGACTATATATTCATATCTTTGGGCAGTAATGAAGTGTATTTCAGGAAGCCAGAATCAAGGTTGCCATACGTTAAGAAAATACTTTCCGTCATAGGCGATATCCCTTATGTTTGGATTGGTCCGCCGAACTGGAACGAAGACACCGGAATTAACGATATGCTTCAGGCTTCATGTGCCCCCGGGTCATTTTTCCGTTCCCAGGGCATGGATTTCAAGCGAAAAGCCGATAAGATACATCCCACGAGGTCTTCTTCCGCGCTGTGGATCGACAGTATTATGAGGTGGATGCCGAAGTCGAGGCATCCCATACTTGCCGATGTGCCTTCCGACAGTATTGGAAAAGTGCCTACCAACGTGGTTTTTCTTAAAGCATTGAATAAATAGTAATTTCAGATTGATTTTTTGCAGATGGCTGTATCAGATGTGTTTGCGGCTTTTCAGACTGTGCTGGAAAATGTAGCCGGAATGTTCGCATATGATCCTGAAGCTCCGATGTTGTTTTCGAGCGGACTTTTTTGGATTCTCTTCATGGTTTTTCTTCCCGTCTATGCCCTTCTGAAAGGGAGCCGGTGGAAGATGGTGGTGTTCGTGGTGTGCTTTTCCCTTTATTTCTATTATAAGTCGAGCGGGTGGTTTTTCTTGATGTTGATAGGCACCTCAATGATTGACTGGACGCTCTCCCACGTCATTTTCCGTCTTTCACGTCGGTGGATCCGGCTTATGGTGATGTGGCTCTCCATTGGAATTTCCCTCTCCATATTGGGATATTTCAAATATGCCAATTTCTTCCTTTGGAACTGGAATCTTATGGTAGAAGGTAATTTTCAGCCGCTCGACGTAATTTTGCCGGTAGGTATCTCTTTTTATACGTTCCAGTCCATCAGCTATGTGGTGGATGTCTATAAAGGGAGGATAAAACCCACATCGAATTGGCTCGACTATCTTTTTTTCCTCTCTTTCTTTCCGGCTCTTGTGGCCGGCCCTATTGTCAGGGCTGATTATTTCCTTCCGCAACTTGAACGCAATGAGCCGGCTACGCGGGATAACATCTGGGGAGGTCTTTGGCTTGTAATCGTGGGTATTGTGAAGAAGGCGTTGATAGCCGATTATATCGCCCAATACAATGACCTGATTTTCAACGACCCATCGTTATACACCGGAGTGCAGACGTTGATGGGGGTGCTTGGATATACGATGCAGATATATTGCGACTTCTCCGGTTATTCCGATATGGCTATCGGCATCGCGCTGATAATGGGCTTCAAGCTCGGTCTCAATTTTGATTCACCCTATCAGAGCCGCAACCTTACGGAATTCTGGCGCAGATGGCATATATCGCTCTCATCTTGGCTTAGGGACTATGTTTATATTCCTCTCGGCGGCAACCGTAAGGGCACTCTGCGGACCTATGTCAACAATTTCCTGACGATGCTGATAGGCGGCTTATGGCATGGGGCGGCTTGGAAATTCATTTTCTGGGGTGCGATGCACGGCGTTGGACTTGCCGTGCATAAGGCATGCAGGCCGTGGCTTTCGAAGGTGCCCGACAATTTCCTGACATCCTTTTTAGGGTGGTTGCTTACCTTTGTCTATGTCTCCTTGTTGTGGGTGTTCTTCAGGGCTGCGGATTTTGAGAGTTCCTTACTTATTATAAGGAATATTTTTATTGATTTCGACTGGTGGCAAATACCCCAGTTCTTTGATGCACGGCCCGAGTGGTGCATAATGATGATTGCGTTGGTTGTATTCCACTTTGTTCCACAGGCGTGGGCCGATAGGGTGCAGCTGTTGTTTGTCAGGATGAATTGGGGGCTTAAACTTATAGTGTTTCTTGTGGCAGTGCAGTTGGTGATAGAGTTTATGTCGGAGGAAGTGGCTCCCTTCATTTATTTCCAATTTTAGAGAATGCCTTATTAAATATATTACGGCTTATTCTATATTATAGGAAATTATTTTTTTAAATTAAGACTTTTGTCCAAGACATCCTGTACGTTTTTAAGGATGTCTTGGACTTTTTGTTGAAGTATTTGGATAATTATGGGTGAATCGACATTTAAAAACTTCAAAAATTAGGGATAGATCAGATTTTTTTCGAAAATAAAATATCGGAATAACACATTAAAAC
>CAJUCW010000046.1 GCA_910585275.1 uncultured Muribaculaceae bacterium | reverse complement strand
TGTCGGCATCGACGATGGCGGCTTTCACTGAAGAACTGCCTATGTCATATCCTAATAAGTACATTCTCAATAGTTGTTGGGATTTGGAGTTTTTTAGGTGTGAAGTGAGAGCGGGAGTAAGGGAATGAGAAATGAAAAGGGTGAAGAATCCAGGACCCGGGATTCTTCACCCTTTTGCCTATGGGTAATCAGGCTTAAGGTTTAAAACATTGATTTCACCTGATTGTAAACGTTGTCGGCGGTGAATCCGAGTTTTTCGTCGAGCACCTTGTATGGAGCGGAGAATCCGAACGATTCGAGCCCCCAGATTTTGCCGTCGGTGCCGACGAGGCCGAGAAGGTTTACCGGAAGGCCGGCGGTGAGACCGAACCTCTTGATGCCCTTGGGAAGCACTTCTTCCTGATATGCAGCCGGCTGTGTGCGGAAAAGTCCTTCGGAAGGCACGGAAACTATGCGTACCTTGATTCCGTCTTCGCGAAGTTTCTTAGCTCCATCCACGAGTGTGGATACTTCGGAACCTGTAGCCACGAGGACTACGTCGGGATTTTCGTCAGACCCTGCAACCACATATCCTCCTTTTTCTGCGAGGGAATAGTCATTCCCCTTGGGGAGGTTGGTTATGTTCTGACGCGAAAGAATAAGGGCCGTAGGAGTATATACGTTGTCCATGGCAAGCTTCCAGGCCACGGTAGTTTCTTCGGCGTCGGCAGGACGGAGCACGAGCACGGAGTTGCGACCGTGATGGTTCTTTAATTTTTCCATCAGACGGATCTGAGCTTCCTGTTCCACGGGTTCGTGGGTGGGTCCGTCTTCACCTACACGGAATGCGTCGTGAGTCCAGATGAATTTCACGGGGAGTTCCATGAGAGCGGCCATACGCACAGCAGGTTTCATATAATCGGAGAATACGAAGAATGTGGCGCAAGCGGCGATCACGCCTCCGTGGAGGGCCATGCCAATGCAGCAGCAAGCCATTGTGAGTTCGGCAACCCCTGCCTGGAAGAAGGCGCCGGAGAAGTCTCCTTTCTGGAAAGCGTGGGTCTGCTTGAGGAAGGAGATTGTCTTGTCGCTCTCGGAAAGGTCGGCTGAAGAACATACCATGTTGGGCACTTGTTTTGCGAGTTCGGCAAGCACTGCGCCCGATGCGTTGCGAGTGGCGTCGTTTTCTTTCTGCTCCACTTTGCTCCAATCGATTTTCGGGGCTTTATTGTCGAACCAGTCGGCAAGTTCGGCAGCTTTTTCAGCATTTGCATCCGCCCATGCCTTCTCTTCATTGCGGCGTTCGGCCACGATGCCTTTGAGGGCGTTTGCGCGAGCCTCGTAGAGTTCCTTCACTTCGTCGAAAATCACGAATGGATCGTCGGGGTTTCCGCCGAGATTTACGATTGTGTTGCGGTAAGCGTCGCCGCCGAGAGGCGCGCCGTGGGTCTTGCAGTTATGTTCGTAAGAGGAATTGTCGGCTTTGCGTGCGCCTTTGCCCATCACGCATTTTCCGATGATGAGGGTGGGGCGTTCGGTCTCTTTCTTCGAAGCATCGAGGGCGAGACGGATTTCGTCGGCGTCGTTGCCGTTTATTTCGATTACGTTCCATCCCCACGCGCGGTATTTCATCGCGGTGTCTTCTGAAGTCACCTCTTTAGTTTCGGTCGAGAGCTGGATGTCGTTGGAGTCATAGAACATTACAAGGTTGTCGAGCCCGAGCGTGCCGGCCACTCGTCCTGCTCCCTGGGATATTTCTTCCTGGATACCGCCGTCGGAGATGTAGGCGTAGATGGTTTCTTTAGCGAACCCCGGGTTGCCTGTGCGGGCAGCAAGGAACTTGGCTGCTATTGCGGCACCGACTGCGAACGTGTGTCCCTGTCCGAGAGGACCGGAGGTGTTTTCCACACCGCGTGCGATGTCGAATTCAGGATGTCCGGTGGTAGGACTGCCCCATTGGCGGAGTTCTTTCAGCTCGTCGATAGAATATTTTCCGATGAGGGCGAGCTGTGCGTAGAGCATGGGGGCCATGTGGCCCGGATCAAGGAAGAAGCGGTCTCGCGCGTTCCATGTAGGGTCGGAGGGGTCGAACACGAGATATTCGCTGAAGAGCACGTTGATAAAGTCTGCTCCGCCCATTGCTCCGCCGGGATGGCCGGATTTTGCTTTTTCAACCATAGAGGCAGCCAAGATACGGATGTTGTCGGCTGCGCGGTTAAGAATTTCTTTTTTCATTGATATTAATATATTTTTTTCATGATCAGATTCTGGACCACAGGGAGATGTCGAAACGATTCCTTTGAATCGCAGTGCAAAGATAATAAATAAGAATTATAAAAAGGTGTAATATTTGTTTCAAAAGGTGTCTGATTTTGTAACATCCGCGAAAAAACGGTGAAATTTTTTATCAAAAACGACAAATTTCGCCTGCAATATACGTTTAAGTTATAAAACCGTAAATAATTTTATATGGATATATTCTGGCTCATACTGGGGTTGCTCCTTATATTGGGAGGCGCCAACGCCCTTACCGACGGGGCTTCGGCACTTGCCCGTCGTTGGGGTGTGAGCGACCTCGTGATAGGGTTGACTGTAGTGGCATTCGGCACGTCGGCCCCCGAATTGTCGATAAGTCTTATTTCCGCATTCCAGGGGAGCGCGGCTCTTGCTGTGGGGAACGTTGTCGGCAGCAATATCTTCAACGTATTTGCCATCATAGGAGTGGTGGCGCTTGTCAGGCCGATAACGGTAGGGAAGTCGATAATGGCAAACGAAATCCCGCTCGTGGTGCTTTCTTCGCTTGCTTTGCTTGCAATCGGGAGTGGCCCTGCGCTCGGATTGCCCGGAATCAGGGAAATAGGGCGTCCGGATGGAATCCTGTTGCTTTTGTTTTTTATGATTTTCATGCGCTACACCTTCTCGCAGGCTAAAAATACCCCCGACATTCCGGATCCTGCTGCGGAAAATGCCGCAGGAAAACCGGCTATGCCGATGTGGAAGGCAGCGGTGTGGGTGATTGCCGGGCTTGCCGGCCTTGTCTATGGAGGCGACAGGTTTGTGGCGGGCGCGTCGGGCATAGCACAGTCCCTCGGTATGAGCGAGGCAGCCATAGGGCTGACCATAGTGGCGGCCGGAACGTCGCTTCCGGAACTCGCCACATCCGTGGCCGCCGCATTGAAAGGTAAGACCGGAATAGCGGTAGGGAACGTAATCGGCAGTAATATCTTCAACATCTTTCTTGTGTTGGGACTTACGGCCACCGTCACTCCGCTTCCATTCGGGGGCATCGGGGAGACTGACCTTCTTGTGATGACCGTGGCCTCCCTTTTGTTCTGGTTCTTCGGATGGCGGTTCGGAGAAAGGGTAATCAACCGTTGGGAGGGCGGTTTCCTTGTGGCGTGTTATGTGGCATACGTGGCGTGGCAGCTCGTGGCGTTGTAAGAGCGCGTCGTACATTTGTACAACGCGCTCTTGTGTCGGTTGTATGCCGGCGGTCAGAGCCATGCGTTCTGGCGTGCTCTGACGGCAAGCGAAGAACTTAGTATTTTTATAAACTCTTGCATCGACTTTTTGCGGTAGGAGTCGGTCAGTGTATGCACGCATCCGTTCATCTCTCCGTCGCCTTCGGCAAACGGGATTGCTACCACGCCGTTTTCATTGAGAATTGTCGCTTCAGCAAGCACCGAGGCGAGGCGTCCCGGACGCAGGAGTTTGAGAAGGATGTTGACTTCGTTGAGTTCTATCTTTACCCGGAGGTCGGAAATGCGGTCGCCTATGATACGGTCGAAAAGGTTGCGGGCCTGTAGCCCCTGCGAAGGTAGGGCGAGGTCATATTTCTTAAGCATCTCGAAACTCACGCTTTTCTCTTTTGCGAGCGGATGGGAGTCTGCCACGATTACTGCAAGATAATTCTGGAAGAGATAGTGTGATTCCACTCCCGCCACCGCTTGGGAGGGTTTGAAGGCAAGCACGAAGTCAAGGTTTCTCGCCACAAGGAGGTCCATCAGTTCCGACATCGGTTTGTAGAGGATGTTGAGCTTCACTTTTGGATACATCGACATGAATGAGAACAACGACTCCGTGAGGATCGGGCTGAATGAATAAGTCACACCGATGTTTAGAACGCCGCCGAGGCCTTCTTCAAGGTCATGGATGCGTTGCCGGCAAAGGTCAGCGTCAAGTAGGGTGCGCCGTGCGAAGGGGAGAAGTTCGGTGCCCGCTTCGGTGAGTGCCACGGAATGGCTTGTGCGCGACAGTAGTTGAGTGCCAAGCGAATCTTCAAGTTGCTTCACTTGCTGCGACAGAGTGCTTTGTGTTACGAAAAGGGCTTTTGCGGCCTCTGAAAAATTAAGTGTCTCGGCAACTTTTACGAAATATTTTAACTGGCGAAGTTCCATATGGGGTGTGGAATTTTAATTTTAAAAAGGGGTCAGCGGGTGGCGGTGAATGCAGTGCCTTTGAAAGTGAATATGGGTATTGTGGCGCCGATGACCATAGCCATGATTATAGCTATGCATACGAGTCCGTTTTCAGCAAACTGATAGAAATAATAATTGAACTGTTCCTGAGTCTCTCCGAGGATGCACATCACCATGCCTCCGAACGATTTATAGGCGTAGATGCCCGGAATCATGGGAAGCAGAGAAGGGAAAAGGTAGGCCTCTGCCGGAGTCTTGGCTAGGGGGGATGCGAAAACGGCGAGTGTGCCGATTATGATAGATGCCATGGCCGTGGCGAGAAGGATGTGGAGCCCGCCCACATCCGGATTCATCAGAAGAAACCGTATGGAATGGCCGATGGCGGCTATCAGGCCGCACCAGAGGTAGGCCCTGCGAGGAATCCGGCTTATGGCTCCGAATCCTATCGCGGCGATGGCGGCGAGTATGGCGTCTTTAAAGAAATCGAAGAGCATTTAAAGTTTAAAGTTTAGGGTTGAAGGTTCAGGGTTAGAACATGCCTACTTTCATGGCCCACATGCCGAGGCAAAGTCCCAGCGAGAGGCATCCGGTGAGTACGACCGCATCGGTGAAGCGGCTGAATGCGCAGATATAGTGGCGGTAGAGGAGGTCGCTGAATGAATTGAGGAAGGGAATGCCCGGCACGAGATATAGCACGCTGGTGCCTACGGCCACGGCCGGTGTCTGTCCGGAAGGGAAAAGAAAGTCGGCCGCTCCGATTATCGACGATACGAATGCGCATAGGAAAAAGATTACCCTGGCATCAACGTGGCGGCCTGCAAGCACCTGCTTGAGGTTGAAGCCTGCGGCGGTGGCAATGAACACAATCGCCATGGCGATAAGGTCGCCTCCGAATATTCCGCAAAACGATGCGTTGGCCAAGGATGCGAGCAGCAATGTGAGCCATTGGTTTTCGGAGTCGCATGAGGCTATTTTCCGGAATCTTCTTTTTGCTTCCGCCAACGATAGCCCTTCGTCTTTTACGTTCCAGCTCAGGCGGCTCAGGGCCGTGTTGAGCGAGAAACTGATGGGGGCGCTTTTAACGGTGGCGATGGATGTGAAGATATCGTCGTCGTTGTTGCCGCATACTGTCATGTGGATATGGCGAGGCATAATGGTCACTTCCATGCGTTTGCCGAACGCGCATGCCATTCTGTTGATGTTTTTTTCCAGACGTATGCATGTGGCCCCGCAGGCAAGCAGGGTCACGGCATAGTCCGAAAGGAAGAGGCAAACCTCTTTGGCGGAAGGGCGATGTGAGGATGTGGGCTGAGCCACGTCGCAAGCCTCCACATTGCCGGAATCAATTATAATATTGGTCATAGTCGTCGTAACGGGATTGTCCTGCCGCATCTCCGGGGATAAAGAATTCATCGTCCGCATGTCCAAGTTCAATAATCCTGAATGTGCGTTTGTGTCGATTCCTTGGCTCCCCACGTTTGGAGACATTGACTTCCGCTATTATCCTTATAACAAATATCAGGAATAAAATTCCGGCCACCGACAGCCATACAATTAAAGAAGCAGACATTGTTTTTTTGTATTTTTTAAATTTGATGCAAAGTTAACGCCTGCCGTGGGGTATTGTTTGGCTGTTCCGATAGATTGTTTCGATAGCTGCAAGTGTTTTTCTCAATCTTGTGTTGCTCTGAGATTGTCTGATTATAGCTAAACAAAGTCCGGGAAGAAGGTTGGAAAACGCCTTCTGTCCCGGACGGTCGCGGAAGCCCGGTCCTTACGGACCCAAGTTATGAAAGTGTCACTTTCAAAGCGTCGTATGCCCGCGCAGCCTTGTCGCGGGCCTCCTCTACGGAGTTGCCTCTCGCCAGGATTACTCCCATGCGGCGGTGGCCGTGTACTTCCGGCTTGCCGAAGATGCGGATTTGAGTTCCAGGCTCGGCAAGCACGTTTTCAAGTCCTTCGAATTCAACGCAGTCGGTGTCTCCCTCCACTACTATGGCGCGTGAAGCCGACGGACCGTAGAAGTCGATGGCAGGCACGGGAAGTCCGAGTAGGGCGCGTGCGTGCAGGGCGAATTCAGAGAGGTCTTGCGAAATCATCGTCACCATTCCCGTGTCGTGCGGGCGCGGGGAAACTTCACTGAAGATTACGTTGTCGCCTTTCACGAAAAGTTCCACGCCGAAAATGCCGTATCCTCCGAGGGCGTCGGTCACTTTGCGTGCCGTTTCTTTCGCAGATTCGATAGCTGCATTCGTCATAGGCTGTGGTTGCCATGAATATCTGTAGTCGCCATCTACCTGTATGTGGCCTACGGGTTCGCAGAAAGTGGTCCCCGAGATGCTTCTGACGGTGAGTAGGGTGATTTCATAATCGAAATCCACAAACCCCTCGACGATTACGCGTCCGGCACCGGCACGTCCACCTTCCTGGGCCTCTTTCCAAGCCTTGTCAATCTGTGATGCGTCGCGCACCACGCTTTGCCCGTGGCCCGAAGAGCTCATGATAGGTTTCACCACGCAGGGCATGCCGATTTCACGGATGGCTTCTTCGAATTCCTCTTTTGTTGAGGCGAAACGATAGGGAGAGGTGGTGATGCCGAGTTCTTCGGCTGCCAGGCGGCGGATTCCCTCGCGGTTCATCGTGAGCCATGCGGCACGTGCGGTGGGGGTAACGTTGTAGCCTTCTTTTTCGAGTTCGAGGAGTGTGGGGGTGGCGATAGCCTCGATTTCCGGGATGATATGGTCGGGGCGTTCGAATTCCACATGGCGGCGCAGTTCGTCGCCGTCGAGCATGTTGAATACGTATGAGCGGTGGGCCACCTGCATCGCCGGGGCTCCGGGATATTTGTCGCAGGCGATAACTTCCACGCCGAGTCTTTGAAGTTCGAGGGCCACCTCTTTGCCGAGTTCGCCGCTTCCGAGAAGCATTGCTTTCCGGGCTTTGGGTGTCATGACGCTTCCAATTTTAGCCATTTCTGTGTAGTGTTGGTTTCTGTGTTTTATGGGAGTGTGTTGTGTTTTTACATTGCGAATGCGTTGAAGCCGCCGTCAACCACGGCGACGGTGCCGGTTACGAACGAGGCTGCATCGCTGATGAGGTATTGGATTGTGCCGCAGAGTTCTTCGGGACGTCCGAAACGCTTGAACGGGGTCTGGCGGATAACGTCCTGGCCGCGTTCGGTGAGCGAGCCGTCGGGGTTGGTGAGGAGTGCCCGGTTCTGGTTGGTGAGGAAGAAGCCGGGGGCTATGGCGTTGACGCGTATGTTTGACGTGAACTTCGTGGCTACTTCGTTTGCCATGAAAGCGGTGAAGTTGCTGATGCCGGCTTTTGCTGCGGCATATCCGAGCACGCGGGTCATGGGGCGGAACGCAGCCATGGAAGAGAAGTTGATGATTGAACCAGCTCCGGCCTCCACCATGGGGCGCAGGAAAATCTGGGTCGGGATTACTGTGCCGGTGAGGTTGACGTTGAGCACACGCTCGAAGTCTTCCACCTTGATGTCGAATATTGTGCCGGTAGGTGCGATAGTTGCTCCTGGCATGTTTCCGCCGGCGGCGTTGAGGAGCGCATCGACCTTGCCGTAGCGGGCGAGGATTTCGTCGCAGTTTGCCTGTACTGTTTCGGGGTTCATAACATCTGTCACGAGGAACATCGCTTCGCCCCCGGCGGCAGTGATTTCATCCACAAGTTTGTCGCCCTCTTCCTTGCGGCGCCCCAGGAGCACCACTTTCGCGCCCTCGTTGGCAAGGTATTTCCCTATGCAGGCACCGAGCACGCCTGTGCCGCCGGTGATTACCACCACCTTATCTTTAACTGAAAAAAGTTCGTTCATAGCAGAATTCGTAAAAATATGGAATATTTTGATTTGAGGAAAGAATAGACTGTCTCATACTTTAACGGAAATCCCGGATGTTTTATTTGACGCCGTCGTCAGATTCTCGATTTGAGGGAATGGGGTGGTTGGACATTTAGCCATAAGTGGTAAAAATTTTCCAGTTAGGGTTAAATGTTGGCATTTTTTTAATTAATTTTGCGGAGTAATAGAGAATTAACTGTCTAAAACCATGAGACTTTTGAGATATTTGGCGGCAGGGGCCGCCGTGGCTGCCGCCTTTCCCGGTGCGGCGCAGGGAACCTTGTTTATCGATGCCGCCCGTAAAGGGCATGATATCAACAAGGATATGTATGGAATCTTTTTCGAGGAAATCAACCATTCGGGCGACGGCGGACTTTATGCCGAACTTATCCAGAACCGAGGGTTTGAGGAGCAGACCATCCCCGGAGGTTTCCGATTGAACGGCACTAACAAGATACAAACCGACCGTTTTACGGAATACAACACGTTGACTTCACGCCAACTTGACTGGGACTGGAATTTCGATGTCAAGAAGATGACCGGTTGGCGGATAGACAGCGAGCGATGCGACGTAACCCATGACGTGGAAACCCCCGACAAACCGCTGCATGAAGCCACCCCCAACGCCATGCGCCTCACAATCGGCAATTCCGCCGCTTCCTCGTCGGTGCGCCTGATCAACACGGGTTATTGGGGCGTCGCCGTGGAAAAGGGTGCCTCCTACGACCTCCGTTTCTATCTGAACACAAAAGATTATGATGGGAAGGTGAAAGCTGTGGTATATGACGCCGACTGCCGAAAGGTGATTGCCGAAAAGGAATTCGATGTGGATGCATCGGGCGAGTGGAAGGAATATAAGGGAGTGCTCACGGCATCGGAAAGCGTGAACGACGGCAATTTCGCCCTCGTGTTTTCGGGCGACGGCACGGTATATGCCGATTATGTGTCTCTTTTCCCGCAAAATACGTTCATGGGCCGCAAGAACGGAATGCGTCCCGACATAGCGCAATTTCTCGTTGACCTCAAGCCGAGTTTCATGCGTTGGCCCGGAGGTTGCATAGTGGAGGGGATAGTGCTCGGCAACAGGGTGAGATGGAAAGAGACCCTTGGCGACCCCATGACACGTCCCGGCGAATATGACCTCTGGGGCTACCGCTCCACGTGGGGTATGGGCTACCACGAGATTTTGCAGTTTTGCGAAGACACCGGGATGGATTGCATGTTTGTAGGCAACGCCGGACTTTCCTGCATAGGGTGGGGAGGCGAATTCGTGTCGGGCGATGCCGTGGAGCCATATTATGAAGACATCCGCGACGCCATAGAATACGCCATCGGCGACCCAGCCACCAACGAATGGGCGGCACGCCGCGCCGAAGCGGGGCATCCCGAGCCGTTCCCTCTGAAATATGTGGAAATAGGCAATGAGAATTTCACGGCCCGTTACGACGCCAACTATAAATATATCTACGAGAAACTGAAGGCGGAATATCCGCAGCTGACGTTCCTCAACACGATGGGGATTGACCATGCCGAGGAGTTTAACGTGCGCACCGACATGATTGACCCGCACTGGTACGTGACCCCCGATTTCTTCTACAACAACCGGAAGATATTCGACAACACCCCGCGCGGACATTATGAAATATATGTGGGTGAATACGCCACAAACGTCAACGTGGGCAAAGGGAATATGGACGCGGCGCTTTCCGAAGCGGTGTTCATGATGAGCATGGAGCGGAATTCCGACCTCGTGAAGATGGCTTCATACGCCCCTCTGATTACCAACGACAACGCACCGAACTGGGCTTGCAACCTTATCTGGCAGCATTCGGGAGAGGTGTTCGGACGCGCTTCCTATTACACACAGAAACTTTTCGCCGAGAACCTTACGACCTACAATATAGAAAGTTCGCTTCATACTGACAGGGCATCAGTGGCTTACGACGGAAGGGCTGGCATAGGAACGTGGTCAACCGCCGCCGATTTCCGAAATTTCAAGGTGAGCGACCATGACGGCAATGTGTTGTATGCCGCCGATTTTGAATCCGGACGCAATGAATGGACCGACATGCAAGGCACCTGGTCGGCCGGAGCCGAAGGCGTGATGACGCAAAGCAACGGTGGCCTCACGCGGTGCATAACCCTTATGAACCGACTGGCGTTCCGCGACTGTGTGATAGAGGTGGAGGCTATGAAAAGATCGGGGGCCGAGGGATTCTTGCTGACCTTCGGATGCAACGACACGGACTGGGACCATTATTACCAGTTCAACGTAGGCGGCTGGGGCAACACAGGTGTGGCTTTCGAGGATGTCAACGGCGGCACTGGCACCGTGATTTCAGACCGTAAATCGTTTAAGATAGAAAACGGCAAATGGTACAATCTGAAAGTCGTCTGCCATAACGGCAAGGTCGAGGGTTATATCGACGGAGAGCTTTACGGCGAATATGATTTCGGAAAGGAGACTACGGGGCGCCTCGCCGCCCATGCGGGCTACGACGAAGCTGCAGGGGAAATCGTAGTGAAAGTGGTCAATGCCGAAGGCGAACCGCTCCCCTTGGTTTTGAATATTAACGCCGAAGGATTGGCTTCGGAAGGCACTATGGAGACAATGCAGTCCGCCACGCTCTGGGACGAGAACTCGTTCAGCACTCCGGAGCAGATAGTTCCCGTTAAGTCCGTTATTTCCGGCGTGAGCGACAACCTTGAATATACGTTCGAACCATATTCCCTTACGGTGATCAGGGTTAAAGGAAAGCCTGCCGCTTTGCCGATGGATATCCCGGAGTTTGTGTTCAGCACGACTCCGAGGGTACTTGCCAACGTGGAGGAGGCCGGCATAGCCGTGACGTTGCGCGATATTATAGCTGAAGGACGCACGGTGGCTTTCGAGGATGTGGAGGGCTACGATGCCTTGCGCAATTCTTTGGATGCCGCCGATGTAGAACTGAAATCGGGCGACGAAACCGGGATAGCTGCGGCGATTCCTGTTTTGGAAAAAGCTTTGAATCAGTATTACAAGGGAGTGATGGGGCTTTCGGAAGAGATGACCGACAAGCTTGTGAACCCTCATTTTGAGAAAAACGGCAATAACGAAGGTTGGAGCGGCAATCCTGTAGTAAACGAACATGTAGCCGAAATTTTCAATGCCGGCTTCAATATCTCGCAGACGGTAGGCGGTCTGGCCGACGGTTGGTACCTGGTATATGCGCAGGGTTATTACCGCAACGGCAACCATCCCGATGCACATCAGCGTCACGCCGATGGCAGCGAGGAGTTGCTTGCCCGTTTCTCCGTGAACGATATGGAGAAACCGGTGGTGTCGTTGATGTCGGAAGTGCATGACGGCTATTGGTGGGGGGCGCCCAACACTATGTCGGAAGCCCACGCGGTGTTCTCGGAGAGCGGCGACAATTTCGCCAACTATCTTATAGCATACGTAGAAAACGGCGAAATGACCATCTCGTTCAGCAAGTCTAAAATTTGCGATTCCGACTGGTTCTGCTTCGACAACGTGCGCCTTTTCAAGGTTCCGACCGAGCAGACAGGAATCATGGAAATAAAGGATGCCGTCTATGAATTCTCGCCCGAAGCTAAGATTTATGACCTCGGCGGAAGCCTCATTGGCAGCTACGCCGGTCTCGGGCGCCTCACCTCCGGCATCTATATAATCACCGAAAACGGCAGAACCGCAAAAATCCGCCGCTGATTCATATTCCAACCAGGTCAACATCGTCCTCCAACCAGAACAACCAAGGACAACCAGAGCATACATCCAACATACATCCAACCAGGACAACCAGGACAACCAGGACAACCAGAGCATACATCCAACCAGAACAACCAGAAATTTTTGATACAGTTTTATAACAGGAGGAATAAAAACACCATCTGGTTGTTCTTGGTTGTTCTGGTTGGAGGATGGTTGTCCTTGGTTGTTCTGGTTGGAGTATAAGAATTTGGTTGTTACGGTTTGAGGATGGTTGTGATTGGTGGAGGCGGTTTTCGATGGAGAAATAGGTTGTAGAACAGTTGGATAATTACAAAAAATAGTTTGGATTGATTATTTTGCTAAAAAAATTTGGTTGTGTAAAAATATCGTATTAACTTTGCACAATTAAAGCAGTGAGCCCTAATTAGAAAACGTTAAGGGCAAAACAACAACAACAGCTTCTTGGCAATAACAGCCTTTGACTATTATGGATTATAAACGGACTACGGCCATAGCATCACGGACGGCGGGGATAAATTTTAGAATTACCCCCCCCAATTTATTGGGTTAATAATCAGAAACTTAGATATTATTTTCAAAATCAGCCGACAATCTTAGGATTGTCGGTCGATATTGTTTGTGCCTATTCCTCGGCTTCCGTTTTTCTTTTTCCGACCACCTGACAAAAATATGAAAAGGAAACTATTTACCATACCCTTGCTGCTATTGGCCGCAATTCTGCCGGCCGGCGCACAGAAAGCCGCATTGAAGACCAACCTTCTCAGCGACGGCTTCCTGAATCCTAACGCGGCATTTGAAATCGGAGTGGCTCCAAAATGGACCCTCGATATTTCCGGACAGTTTAACCTCTGGAAACTGTCGCACGAGCGTCAATGGCGCCATTGGGCGGTGCAGCCAGAAGCCCGCTATTGGTTTTGCGACCGATTCTCGGGTCACTTTGTAGGCGCCCATCTCCTTGGCGGTCAATATAACATAGGCGGGTTCGACCTCGGCTTCTCCATGCTTGGCACCGACTTTCGAAAACTCAAAGACACCCGCTACCAGGGTTGGTTTGTAGGTGCCGGCGTGGCCTACGGTTACGATTGGGTTCTTAGCGAGCATTGGAACATAGAAGCAGAAATCGGCCTCGGCTGGACTTACACCCGCTTCGACCGCTTCAGATGCACAGGTTGCGGAAAGAAGATAGAAGAAAACAAGCCTCATAATTATTTCGGCCCCACGAAGCTCGCCGTGAATTTAGTTTATGTTTTTTGAAACCTACAAGATGCGATTTATGAACTTAAAGAAAATCAGTTTTATGGCAGCGGCTATTGTTGCCGCGTCGCCGGCTGTCTCGGCTCGCGGAATCGCGCCTGTGGGAGTTGACAGCATTTCGTTCGGTCGCCACGGCGACTTCATGGTGCTTGACATGGGTCTTGATTTGCGTCCTACCGACGTTAAAAGCATCCATGCCCAGGTGTTCACACCGCTTGTGGTTTCTGCAGAGGGCGACACCGTAGCGTTGCCTTCGGTGGGCGTTTACGGACGTCAGAGATATATAAACTATCTGCGTAACGACCGCGCCGGCCTGTCGCGCGACAGCGAAACATCGTTCAAGGCCTCGGAACGTCCGGATTACTACAGTTATGAGGCCACGGTGCCGTTCCACGACTGGATGGACAATTCGAAACTTCTGTTGCGCAGACGGCTCTTCGGATGTGCCAACTGTCTGCTTGAAGAGAAAACCGACACCATCACTTCCTATTTCACACTTAACCCGGAAATTCCCGAAATAATCTATTTCGACGCCAAGGACACCGGACCGATTACGGAGAGCCTCGAAGGTTCGGCTTATATCGATTTTATAGTAGATAAGACCAATATAGAGCCTAACTATCGCCGTAATCCGCAGGAACTCTTGAAAATACAGTCAACCATCGACACTGTGCTCAACGACAAAGATGTGCGCATCACAGGCGTATGGCTGAAAGGTTTTGCATCACCGGAAAGCCCTTATTCCCACAATACCGACTTGGCCATCGGCCGAACCAAAGCGCTCAAGGAGCATATCAGGCAACTCTATCATTTCCCCGCCGACATCATCGCGACCGACTATGAACCGGAAGACTGGGAAGGATTGCGCCGCTTTGTGGTTAACTCCAACATCGACCATAAGGAGGATATTCTGCAGCTGATAGATTCCGACATGGCCCCCGACCCGAAGGAGGCTCTCATCAAGAGGAGGTATCCCAAGGAGTATAAGTTCATGCTTGATAATTTCTATCCGGCCCTACGCCACACGGAATACCGCATTACTTACGAAGTGAAACGCTTCGACGACATTGACAAAATCAGGGAAGTGATGCGCACGCGTCCCAACCGGCTCACGCTCCGCGACTTTTTCCTTCTCGGAGCAACATGCAAACCCGGGAGCGACGAGTTTAACGAAGTCTATGAGACTGCAGTGCGGATGTATCCTGACAACCCTGTAGCCAATATTAATGCGGCAAACGCGGCCCTTCAACGCAAGGATTATACCATGGCGGAGAAATACCTCTCACGCTCCGGTAATTCTCCCGAAGCGGTTTATGCCCGCGGTTCGCTTGCTTTTTCGCAGGGTGACTACGATAAGGCTGAAGAATTCATGAAGCAGCTCCCCGACATGGAGGCGGCCCGCAACGTGCTTGACGAAATCGCACGTATTCGTGAGAATCGGGTGGAAGAGGTTACGCATATCTCTCTCGAATGATGCAATGCCCGATGCATGATTGCAGTCGAGACTCAGGAGTCTGATGAATCCGGATGTAGGGTTGTGACTCAATATATTGGGCAATTAATGGATGTAGGTACATGCCTCCGGCATGTTTGATTGCACAAAATTGAATAGGCAGATATTTTGTGCGAGGTCTATAGATGTCGTTGCAACCGGATGGATTGCAGAGACATAAGATGTATAGTGTGTGATTTAAAAAGCTAATATAAAGGAATATAATTAATAACAAAAACCAATAACACAATGAAACTAAACAAATTTTTCATGGGTGTTCTCGGAGCCTTTGCCCTTACGGCCTGCTCCTCCGAGGAACCCGTAAACAAAGGAGATACGCCTAATCTCGGTGAAGGGGAAACCCGCTACATGAGCGTAACTATCCGCAATGCCAATATGGGCACACGCGCCGGTGGAGATCAAGATAAAGATGGCAATGACATTTACGAGGAGGGCTATACTGAGGAGAATAAAGTAAATACACTTCGTTTTTACTTCTTCAAAGAGGATGGTTCTCCGGCACCGGTGAAATTCAATGGCGATAGCTATTACGATTGCACTTCCGAACAAATCAAACCCGGAGAACCGAATGTAGATATGCCGAATGTGGAGAGCATTCTCAATGCGGTGATCGTAATCAATACGAACACAAATGAGGGTTCCCGTAATGACATAAAGCAGATGGTTGCGATTGCCAATTTTGATGATGTAAAAAGCAAACTTGTCAATTCAACGGACAAACCTAATAACCTTTCAATTTCGGATTTGAGGGGAATCATCTATAATGAAGGAATAGGTGTTTCTGACACGAAGGGCTTCCTTATGACAAGTTCGACTTTCTATGATGCAAGCCTTACTGCTACCGAAGGAAACAGCATTGCAGTAAAAATAAAAGACACTGATATTAAGTCAACAGAAGAACTTGCAAAGGCTTCTCCTGTGGATGTGTATGTGGAGCGTGTGGCTGCCAAAGTACGTGTCACAGAGAAGTGGAGCGAGAAAATGGAGAAGAAAGAAAATGTCAAATATGGAGACAATACCTACACTGCGATTGCTCTTAAAGATACCCATGGCAATGCTATACGCATCGGAAATGAAGTTTCGGATGCGCAGGCTTATGTTATATTCCTAAATTGGGATCTTTGGTGGACTGCTGATAAGAGCTACCTTTTCAAGAAAGTTGGAGATTGGGATGCTCAGCTTGGATGGACATGGAACAATCCCAGTTTCTTCCGTTCATATTGGGCAGAGAATCCTGCAGGGGTGACGCTTGCAAAACACAACCATGTTTATCCTACACGAAAGATTGGTAAGGGGGATTCCAACACTTATGGAGATTACACAGCTTACTGTCTTGAGAATGCTGCGGATCCAGACAATAGCGGTTTAAAAAAATGGTATGATCCCGCATCGACAACTTCAAACCGCACGTTGGTGTATCTTTCTGCCCTTATTGTCACTGTCGATGAGCAGAATAATGCCGTGCCTGTGGATTTGGCAGAATGGGCAGGTTACAAATATACGAAGGAAAGTGTGCTTACTGCAATGTTTGAACCCAATGTTAACGAGTTCTATTTTCTTAATAAGGAGGATGTTACCAATCTTCCTATAGTCGATGAGAATGGGAATGTAATTGAAAGCGGTTCAACAAACTATACTTATATCCCTGTAAAAGTAAGTGACCTGGAACTCGTTTCCGGAATGAATGCCGGACAGGCTACCGATGACAAAGAAGAAAGTCCTCGTTATTTGAGCTTTGTGAATCTGATTCCTGAGAAAAAAGGTTTGTGGAATGACAAGGCAACCCAAGATGGTACGAAATTACCCGTAGTGAAACAGCTTTACAAAAAAGTCGGGACAAATTTTCAACCTGTTTCCGTTGATGAAGTCAATGCTCAGCTTGAATCGGTAGGTGGAACCAAGGTATGGGACGGCGGACGTACATACTACTATCAGGAACTTATGCATCTTGGTAAAACAGGTGTTGATAATAGTGAAACCCCTAAGCCATTCGCGTATGGTGTAGTGCGTAACCATATTTATGAGGTGGTTCTTCAGTCTGTTACCGGTTTGGGTACCCCCGTTCTCAATTACAAGGATGAAAACGGTAATGACGTATGGGAGAACATCACACCTCAGAAACCGACCCCGGACGCTTACTTCTTGGGCGCACGTCTTAACATCCTTTCTTGGCGTGTCGTGAATAATAATACAAGCCTTGATTGGTAATCTGGAGTGTTTGAATCATGTTGCCGAAAAGCGGCAACGGAATGATATAAGAGCCGGCGGGGCGCGTTCCCGTGTGTCCCCGCCGGTTTCCTTCTTATCTTATTACACAGATTTGTTGTGCTTTATATCTGATATTCTTGTCGGTTGCGAATTCTTTAATTCATGCGCGCCGGCTGTAAATCGTAATCTCTCCGAATGCAGGCAGATGCCTAAAAGCGTCTCCTGTGAATGCCGAGGGGCGAGGCATCGCCTTGACGGCATACAAACCGGGACCGTTTTGACGGTTCCTCCTTATCTTGAAAACAACTTGTGGCCCCTTCGGCTACGACATCATATAGAAACTTCCCGAACAAATCAACGGTTTGACAATGAATATACTTTCCAGAATATCACGGCTCATGGCGGCAGCCGCCATCCTCGCAGCCTCGGTGTTGTCGCTGACTTCCTGCGGCAATGTTCTCTTTGATGACGAAGAGAACTGCGATGTGGTCTATCGCCTCCGGTTCAGATATGACATGAACATGAAGTTTGCCGACGCGTTCCCGCATGAGGTGAAGTCGGTGCATCTGTATGCATTTTCGCCCGAGGGGAAACTCGTGTGGCAGACCACCGACAGCGGTGCGCATTTGGCAGAAGAGGGCTACAGCATCGTGCTTCCGCTCCCGGCAGGGCAGTACTCGCTGACGGCATGGTGCGGCCTCGACAACGGCGAATCGTTCACTGTGCCGGAGATAAGCGCCGGTGGAGCACCTGAAGAGCTGCATTGCCGACTCAACAGGGAGCAGGATGAGGCTGACGGGGCTGTATCGAAAAACGACCTCCACCCTCTTTTCCACGGCACCCTCGATGTGCTTCTTCCTGTGAACGACGACGGCGGGGAGTATTCCTACACCATGCCGCTTGTGAAAGACACCAACGTGTTTCGCATCGTGCTCCAGCACCTCTCAGGAAAGGATATAAACGCCGACGACTTCACCTTCAAGATTGATGACGGCAACGGATGGCTTCACCACGATAATTCCTTGCGCGACGACGAACGCATCACCTACCATGCCTGGAGCAAATATTCCGGTTCGGCGGGCGTTGACGTGCCGGAAAGCGACGGCTCACGCGCCATCACAGAAGTGAAGGTGGCTGTGGCGGAGCTGACCACAAGCCGTCTGACAATGCGCGACTGGTCGGCAAACGCCAAGCCGATGCTCGTGATACGCAAGGCCGCCGACGGCGAACTCGTGGCGAGGATCCCGGTGATAGACTATGCGCTGCTTGTGAAAGGTAACTATAACCGTGAGATGAGCGACCAGGAATATCTCGACAGGCAGGATGAATACAACATGACGTTCTTCCTCGACGACAACCAGCATTGGCTCGCCACGACGGTCATCATCAACTCCTGGCGCGTGGTGCTCAATCCCTCCGACCTCGAATGATGCCGGCAATTCTCTCCATCACCACCCACCATCTAATAACTACCGACAAAGAAATGACTTTCAAACCATATATATTGTCACTCTTCGCCCTGATGATGCTTCTCGGTGTGGCCGCGTCTTGCTCGAAAGATTCGCTCGGCGATCCTGACGGCGGACAACCGGCGGCGCGCCCCACCATGGGAATCACGATATCGCTGGCAGGAGCCTCCTCCACGAGAACCGAGGATGGGTCCGCCATATCGGGCGGCTATGAGATAGGGGAAGGGTTGGAAAACTACCTCGACATTTCCAACGGAAACTACAGGATATATTTTTTCGACACCGACGGGAAGTATATCGATACGTTCCGCCCCTTCATGCGTCCCACGCAAAGCGGACAAGAACCCGTAAACGGCGTGCAGACCGTATATTACTGGCAATTTCTCGGTGAAGTGCCTTTCGACCTTCCTCTTTCGTTTAAGCTTGTGGTGCTTGCCAACTGGCCGAAGTATCCGGAAGAGGCTTCGGGTGAAGAAACCGGCATTGGCGATGACAACGATGCCGACGGCGTGGCATATAGGCTTGTGAAAGGGAAAACCACAATCAAAGGGCTCTGCCGACATGCCGACACGCAGTTCTCCGGGCTTTCCCCGAAAGAGAGCGGTGAATGGCTCGACGAAAGCAATCTCATCCCTTTTTACGGAGTGCGTGAATATAATCTTGAAAACTATGTGGATGCTGCCGACATAAAAGACGGCAAAATCGACGGCGACATTTACATCGACCTCCAGAAAGACAAAAAGAATGAACCCACGGCGTTGCCCCTGCTTCGCGCTATGGCAAAAGTGGAAGTGATTCTCGACAATCCACTCGCTTCTTTCTCCGCCGTATCGATTGACCGTGTGAATGCAAAAGGTTTCTGCGCTCCGGAAGAGGCATTAAATCATTCGGACTACGACCACGGTTACAACTGGAACTCCGACTTTATCCGAGGAAAAGTACATCTCACGAACAATGGGGAAAACGACGATTCTCCCGTAAGAGTATCTCTTACAAAGGTTTCGGCCCGTACTGCCGCAGACGGGAAAACCATTCCCGAGAAATGGGTGGCCTACATACCGGAATACCGCAATATCGACAATGATAATTCCGAAGGATATTGTTCCATAAAAGTCACACTTGCGAATCCCGACCCTGATAGTTTTCGCAATCCCGGCGAAGAGCCGAAAAATGACGATGACAAGCGACCTGTATGGGACCCGGAGAAGCAGACGAATACGATTTACTTCGCTACCAACGGCACCAAAGCGTCGAACGACAACAACAGCCATCCCTCCGGGAGCACACCGGGCCGCTACGACATAGAGCGCAACAACATATATCGCTTCACCATAAAGGGAATGAGTTCTAACCTATCGTGCGAGGTGGATGTGCAGCCTTACGCCGACTGCCCGCTGACGGTTGACTTCGGCCTTATGCGCGACGAACGCGGTGACCTCATGGTCATTCCCGACTCCGACGGCAACCTCCCTTCTTTCTTCTTGGAATATATGCAGAAACATGAAAACCAGTGGCCTCTTGACAAAGACACCAAAGAACGGCTCGTTCTTAATGGGGGCGACTATTATGCTATGGTGCGCCTTTCTGACAGTGAGACCTGTTCCAATTATGAAGTATGGGTGAAAGACTCCGACGGATGCAGGATTATGACAAACTTTTCAGATAAGCAAGACAACGATGAAAACTGCAGTACGCGAATAGTATGGGACTACAGTGAGCCTCCTCTGAATGAATATAAGGAGTATAGGAAAGACAAAGACGGACACCATCTTCTCCAACATAACAGTGACCACTCTTCGGTGGTGCTCGACCATGATAAGCAGATGCTTTTCAAGACTGACCCGAATGTGGAAAACGGGAAAATATATCTTGTGGAGTCGTGGGACGAAGCCTCCGGTAAATTTTGGTATGTCAAAAGTTTGTCAAAACCTTATGTGGCTACGGAAGAAAGCATTAAGGAGGCGTTGGGACTCAATTCTTATGATTCTGTGCCGGAAGATTATCAGTCGTTTATCGACGACAAAACAGAAGTTGTCACGTACGAATTCCGGGAGGCGGATAATTCAGGAACCGACACCGGAGGAAGGCTGCTTATTATAGAAAAGGCAAACTCTCAAGAGGATTAACCGGATTTCATTTCAATCATAAATAAAAATATATACAAGCGAATCGATATATGAAACGCTATACCAACATATTATATGCAGCCATGACGTTATGTCTGGCTCTCTTGTTGCCGTCATGTGTGGATGACGGACTTGGCTTCTACAATGGGCCGGACGACGGCGAAGCTGTGATGTCGCTCGATATTACGTTTTCTCCTTTTTCCGCCGGCAACCTTGACACACGCGCCAATATAGAGAACGGCAACGGCAAGACTCTGAACATATTGGATAACATGTATATTCTCGTGTATGACAACGACGGCAATATCGTAAATATTGGCGACAATACATATGTTAAAGAGGTTGATTTGGATACATACAAACCGGTTTCTTCCGACACGGACCGCAAAGACGAGGATGCCAGCAATGGCGCGACGGCAGAGAAAAAGACTCTCACCGTTAAAAATATTCCATTGAAATTACCTTTCGGAAGGTATTACATTGTAGCCGTAGCCAATCTGAAACAAAAAACGTATGATGCCATCCACGCTCTTGATACTGATGGCAAGCCTATGAATTGCAAGACTCTTGACGGTTTGCGCAGAATGAAGGTGGATTGGGATAAATCCGAGCTTCGCAACAATGGAGAGATGATGGGGTATTTCACCGATTCCGAACTCTCGAATGTTGCAAATGACGTGCCCGCCGCCAACAGAATTTTTGGTTCCGTGGCTGTAAACAGAGGCGGCATGAAGCTTCATGCGTGGCTGCGCCGGTGCGCGTCGAAGGTTACAATTAGCTTTGACGGAAGCAAACTCCGCGATAATGTCACGGTTTATATCAAGGAGGCAAGGATTTACGATATCCCATATGACTGCACTCTCGGTTTCGGACAACCGACGGGTATGAATGAATCAGAACAGAGCTATAATCATCGCGTTTCGGAGGATGGAGAGAAGGTTAATGGGTTCTATCATGAGAATGCCCAGAAAATCTCTTACTTGCCTAATAATGGCAACGACGCCACTACTGAAATAACGGGAGAGAGTGATGTGATAGCCCAGAATTGGCCACACATCTCGAAGGGTATGTCGGAGATTAGAAACAATACATCCGACCATGATTATGAGACGGCGACTCCTGTAGATTTCCATGCCGAGACCGCCGACGCCCTCTATTTTTATGAGAATATGCAAGACAATCCTGAAAACAAGACCAAACTGAGCCATGCGGACTTGGAGAACGGCGGCGTGGCTGTCAGTGGTGAAAATAAGGATGGAATCAAGTATGGCACTTATATAGAGGTGGAGGGATATTATTCCTCGAATGCTTATGGCAATTACACGCATGGCAAAATCAAATATCGTTTCATGCTTGGCAAGAATGTGACCGATAATTTTGAGGCAGAACGCAACTATCATTACAAGCTGACGTTATGCCCGCGAGGCAACGGTAACGACGCTGACTGGCATATAGACTTTGAAGAGCCGGAAGGATTCCACGTGCCTAATCCCTGGTACGTGTCATATCTCTATAACCATGACGCTATTCTTCCCTTCTCATACGTTGCTCCGGAAGGATGGACTGTAACAGGATTGAGGGCGGAGATTATAAAGAATCCATGGTATCCTACAGATGCAGAAATTGAAAAACTTTCCGACCCCACATTGCCGATTATTCCTACTACTCCTTTCGGAGATGAAACGGGTGCCTATACAAACTCTAAGAATCAACAAGACTACAATGGATTTCTATCCCTTCGTGCAACTGATGCTGTTGTAGTAACCGATAAGATGGCATTAGGGAGGTCTTGGGCGTATGGAGATAGCGGAGATTATTCCAAGGAGTCCGGTACTACTATAAATGAAAAATACTATTACGGAGGCAAAACCAAGAATGCATCCGGGGAATGGGTTCGTGATGATAAATATGAGTATACAATAGACCGATCTCAGCGTATCTATATGGAAAATGGAGGGAAAAAAACTTATAATGATTATCCTAAAGATACACCTCAGACAGTAAAAGATCGAGAAGATTTCTCTTATAAAAAGGAGGGGAATACCTGGTCGTTCGATATACCTCTTTTCACTCGTGCTAAAGTTTTGGTTAAACCCACAGGTTATTCTGGAAATAATCCTTTTGTCGGCTATCAACGCATTGCGCGTGTGAGACTATATGTGACTCGAGAAAAAGGAGGGGAAAAAAAAGAAGAATCCACAGATGTAAATGTGGTCCAAGTGCGTCGTGTGGTCAACCCTAAGGGTGTATATCGACGGGCTGGGAACAATGATCCGTTTCATGTCAAGATGATGTGGCTTGACGGTGACGACTCCGACACGTTTGAACCGGTGATTTCAAAAGGGCCATGGCGGGCAGAAATAATCGGTGATGCCAATTTCATAACCCTTGATGGAAAACAGACGGTTTCCGGTTCTACCGACGACCCTGTATCTTTCACCATACGGTTCAACCGTATGAACAGTGATAAGAATGACAAGAGGGTGAGGAATGCTGTTGTGAGAATAAAGTATCACAATTATACATGCACACATCTAATATTTGTCAGACAAGGTTATGTGCCTCAAGAGATTGTTCCACAAGAAGACTGTAGAGATTCTGATCATGAAGGATATGGAGCGACTCCTATTAAATGGAGAACATGCAATATGATTCATGGAGAAAAAGAAGCCAGTGACCCACGAGATGAAGGTTCTTTGTTTAAATTCGGAAATGCAACACAGCCAATAGATGCGTATAGTAATGTTTATAGAATTGGAGGGAAAGAAGTTTACCACAATCTTACAAAATCTGAATTTAGTAATAGTGAAATCTATAGATTAAAGTTGGTTGACAAAAATGGAAATCTCACACAACAAGATGTGGCTTGGGATAAGATTCTAAAAGGAGAAGATTTCTCAGGTTCAATATCGTCGGTCGCTACAATGCGAGATTTTGAACAATTATATCTAAGTCGTAACGTGCAATTCGGCTATGGTGTATTATATGCAGATGGTGCAACGACTACTCAACAAAATTTAAAGGATGCATACGGTTATTATCGAGGAGATACTAACACCGGTGACAGTCACAAAGGAATGCGAGGCCTTTTTGCATATTATTGGGATGGTAAACTTAGTGGTGGAAACAAATATAATGCAAAAAATGTATTCTTCCCAATCGGTCGTTCCGGGTACGGACACAGAAAAAATAATAAAGAAGGGGACGGTAAAGAGCCTGGAAATGGGATATTACGCTACAGTTGTGGACGAGGAAATCCCAATGAGGGTTTATTTAGCAATGCGGCACCTTTGTTTGTTGCTGTCTATCGTCGTCCGGGAGCGATTTATTGGGCAAAGAAAATTGATTCTGCGCGTGAGTGGAATTGGGATGACAAGATAGAATATGAGCCGGGCAATAATAATAAAAGAGGTGCTTATGGCCTTGATATTAATTATTTTTCATTTGATGTTAATTTGATTACTGCCACTAATGTTGACAATGGCAATGATGCTTGTTTCGTGCGTTGTGTGGGAGATTGATGGATTGTTCTTTTGTTTTGAAGAGGTTATGGAGTGATAGGGATGAGGGAAGATAAACGGACTTGGAATTATAGTTGCGAAAAAATATTTCAAGTAACACATTAAGGAAGGGTCGGTGCCGTGAGGCAACGGCTTTCCGCTTCAGTAGTATTAATGTAATTTTAATTAGGGCATTAAATTCTAATAGGCGGCGGTCTCCAATGAGGGGAACGCCGCCTTCGTTCAACCAGGGCAACCATCATCCAACCAGAACAACCAGGACAACCAGAGTGTACATCCAACCAGAGCAACCAGAGCAACCAGAGCAACCAGAAATTTTTGATACAGTTTTATAACAGGAGGAATAAAAACACCATCTGGTTGTCCTTGGTTGTTCTGGTTTGTTAACAGTTGCTTTGGTTGTCCTTGGTTGTTCTGGTTTG
>CAJUCW010000045.1 GCA_910585275.1 uncultured Muribaculaceae bacterium | reverse complement strand
TCGCGGGCATCGTCTCTGGCAACTCGCTCCAGCCGGCAAAAGTGTAGCCTTCGCGGGCCGGCGCCTCGGGCGCGGTGATGACAGAACCGTATTCAAATTCCAATGTACCAATCTCCTGGTCATCAATTACAAAAACCGCCTTATATGTGCTAACCGCAAAATACGCCGTAAGTTCCATATCCCCGGTCACAACCAATGTTCTTTGAGCGTCAGTCACCCCATCGCTCCACTTTACAAAATGATAACCTTCTGCAGGAACTGCTTCAATGTTTAATGAAGAATTCTCCGGATACTTTCCGCTATTGAATTCCACATTACCGTTTTCTGATGCCAAAACATTCACTTCGTAATAACGGCTCATCATGTATGGATCGGAGGGAAGTCCAACCATACCATCCGGCACAAAAACAAAAGGCTCATTCTCATTACCGGCAATCTCAACAGTCTCTCCGGTTGATTTATTTCGGATTTTAAAAACAATCTTCTCCTGCTCTCCCGCAGATGAATTGCTCCGTATGCGCATATACCTGCAACCCCCATTTTCCGGAAGGTCAAGCAGCTCCGCAATACCACGGCATTCGTCACCAACGAATGCACCAATCTCAAAAGAATCAATGCTTTCAGATTCTTTCAGATTGACATTGAAATAAAGACTCATGTCATAACGATAGTCCGCCGGATTCACTGTCCATACTCCGGACAGCGGATTTGCAGCCGCCGGCAGATAAGCAGACAGTAACAAGGCAATCAACATCATGAGCATCTTGCCATTCAATCTTCTCATTAACATTGTTTTTTGTTAGTTAGAAATAAATAATGTAGAATATTATAGTTTAATTAAGCATCAATCCTCTCATACCTATCCGCATACAAACGTCATTTCAACGACATATAGACATCACGCACCTTCTCGCGATATCATAAACGACACACAAGACAGCACGACAATCATCTCAAATCATTTAAGAATGACTATATGCATACTTTAATAAATATCAGTATTGAGCGATAAAAATGATCTTTGGTTCCTTTTACACTGCAAAATTAATACAATTTCAATAATATACACACAAGTCGTTAAAAAAATTTTAAGATTATAGTTCGTTCCTTAATAAGAATGGTGAAAGCATTTTGATTCGGCAATATTATATCATCACAACTTTTTTTTCGTTTTTTTCTTTATAATTTTCTTTTAATTTGATTTTTTGATTACCTTTGCCATCAATCTTCTTTTCTTGTTCCCACAACAACAACGAAGTGTATTACCCATTTCTATGCTTGCAGAACAAAGATAGAACGCTAACACTTTTCATCACCTGAACTAATGAACACGATGAACTTATCTATCAAAGAAAAAGTTTACGGCGCGCTTCTCGGATATGCCGTAGGAGATGCATTGGGGCTTGGAACCGAATTCATGACCAAGAAAGAAATCAAAATCAAGTATCCCGACGGCCTCAGCCATTACAGCCAGATTATCCGCGACGCCCACCGCTCCTTATGGAGAAAGGGAGAATATACCAACGACACCATTCTGGTGAAAATGCTACTCGAAAGCCTTTGCGACAGGGATAGCTTTGATTACATGGACTACGCCCGCAGACTTCACGAATGGTATCTTTCCGACCCGATTGACCTTGTCACGAATATGAGATGGGTGCTCTCCCAAGATGATTATGAGAAAGACCCCATCGCAGTGGCGGAACGCGTCTGGAAAGTCATGAACCTTAACGAAAATCCATCTGACGCTCTCGGGAAAGCGCTATTTATAGGTTTATGGAATGACGATGTTCGGACAAACGCCCACAACGTTTGCCGCATCACCCATGCGCAAAAACGTTGCTGTGTGTCTTCCGAAATTATTGCCACAATGGCAAATTCCCTGATGTGGGAAAACCAAGAGGCATCATACGACACTCTGGCGAAAATAGCCAGAGAAAGCGACTCCGACACGCTGAGATACCTTGAAATCGCCCGACATGGCGCCCTTGAAGATTTCACACTTGACCATGAATCAACATTCTGGTATGTAAGAAAAGCAATGGGGTGCGCCCTTTGGGCGTTATGGCATTGCAAGAGCCCGGACGAAGCTCTGCTAAAGATTGTAGCACAAGGGGGCGATGCCGATACCAACGCATCTCTTGCCACCGGGCTCGTGGCGTTGAAATATGGGGTGTCTGCAATCGGCAAAGAATATCTCGACAATCTCATTGACCGCAAACAGCTCGAAGCCCTGGCCGCAAAATTCACGGAATCGCTCGCCAATAAATTCACAGTCAAGGAAAAACCGGCACTTTAAATTGTAACACTTTCCTGAATATGAACCCTTGGATTGAAGCAATGAGGCTCCGTACGCTTCCCGTAAGCGTGGCCGGCGTATTGGCCGGAACGGGATGCGCCGCATTCCGCAACGGTTTTTCCGTAGTGCCGATGCTTATTTGCCTCGCTTTCGCCATTATCGCGCAGATTGCATCCAATTTCGCAAACGAATATTACGATTTCAAAAACGGTCTTGACAAAAAAGGTCGTGACGGATTCAGACGAGGAGTGACCGAAGGAGACATATCGCCCGAAGCAATGAAACGGGCCACTTATATTCTCCTCGCATTCGACGCCCTGCTCGGATGTTCACTAATATACTTCGGAGGCTGGTGGCTAATCGCAGTAGGCATCGCGGTGGCCGTTTTCGCCATGGCATACAGCACCGGGCCTTACCCTCTTTCACACCACGGCCTCGGCGACATTGCGGTGATAATATTCTTCGGGTTTGTGCCGGTGGTGTTCACAGAGTATGTGCAAACCGGAATACTGCGTTTCAATTCAGTGACGTTCTTCACATCGCTCGCAGTAGGATTGATGGCTGCAAATGTGCTTATTGTCAACAACTATCGCGACTGCGACGATGACAAGGCCGTCGGGAAACACACTACGGTCGTGATTTTCGGACGCAAGACAATGGCTACGGTTTATCTGCTCAACGGCATAATCGCCTCCGTGGGCCTTGCATGCGCCATTTCGTGGGCGCCGGCCTGGACATGCACCGGCCTAATTGCATACGTTTTCGTGCATCTCCGCCTTTGGTCGATGCTACGCACCAGAAACGGAGCCCAGCTCAACGATGTCTTGAAATTCACGGCCATAACCCTTCTCGGCGTTTCAATCTACCTTCTTGCAGTGCTTGCCGTGTGGCATTCCGGAGGATGGGAACAGAGCGCATGAAGCTGCATTTTTTATAATACGGCATCTCCTTATACGTTATCAAAGAGAACCCTTCGCGAAGGGTTCTCTTTGGATATTTCGGCTAATCCGGATTTAAACGCACAACCCTTCCCCTCAATTATAGAAATGGCAAAAAAAACAGATTTCCGTCAGGAAATAACCGACCCTACCGGCAAGCTTCCTCCCCGCGACACGGACCTTGAGGAAGTGGTGCTCGGCGCCTGTATGCTTGAGAAAGACGCTTATATGAACGTTTGCGACATACTCGTGCCTGACAGTTTCTACGACCCCATCAACCAAAAGATTTACCAGGCCATCACAACCCTCGGATTCAACCAGCGGCCCATCGACATGATGACCGTCACCGAGCAGCTCCGTGTAGATGGCACACTTGAAGAAGTGGGGGGAGCAGTGCATATTACGGAACTCACCGCCCGCGTATATTCGGCCGCCAATGTGGAATACCATGCCCGCATCATTGCACAGAAATACCTCGCCCGACGCCTCATAAGCTATGCCGCCGCAATCGAGACAAAGGCTTTCGACGAGAGCAACGACGTCGATGACCTTCTACAAGAAGCGGAAGGTCAGCTTTTCGACATATCGCAGACCCAGCTTAAAAGGGAGGTAACGCAAATCGACCCGGTCATCAACCTTGCCCTCGAGCAAATTCAAACAGCGGCCAACAACGAAAGCGGCCTGTCCGGATTGCAGACAGGATATACGGAACTCGACCGAATGACTTCCGGATGGCAAAGTTCCGACCTCATCATCATCGCGGCCCGTCCTGCCATGGGAAAAACAGCCTTCGTGCTTTCCATGGCGAAAAACATGGCGGTGGATTTCAACATCCCTATCGCAATCTTCACCCTTGAGATGGCCAACGTGCAGCTCGTGAAGCGTCTCATAAGCAACATAGCAGACCTCGAAGGTGAAAAAATCAAAAGCGGACAACTTTCTGCCGAAGAATGGGACCGCCTAAACTCACGCCTGAGAGGGGTATATAGCGCCCCGCTCTATCTCGACGAGACCCCGGGACTCTCCATAACCGAGCTCCGGACCAAAGCACGACGCCTGGTCAGGGAGAAAGACGTGAAGATGATTATGATTGACTACCTTCAGCTCATGAACGCCACAGGCATGAAACTCGGAAGCCGCGAACAGGAGGTCAGCACGATTTCCCGTTCGCTTAAAGCGCTTGCAAAGGAACTCAACATACCGATCATCGCCCTTTCGCAGCTCAACCGAAGCACGGAGACGCGCGACGACAAACGCCCGGTACTTTCAGACCTCCGCGAGTCGGGAGCCATCGAGCAGGATGCAGACATCGTCTGCTTCATTCATCGTCCGGAATACTATACGAAGAGCGGAGAAGATGCCGAAGGAAACGACATCCGCGGACTCGCCCAACTCATCGTGGCCAAACACCGTTCGGGTGCCGTGGGCGACGTGAAACTCCGGTTTGTCTCGAAGTTTGCCAAATTCGAAAATTGGGACCAAGGTTACAACGTAATGCAGGAAACGCTCCAGGAAGCCCCACGCAAACTTTCGTCGAAAATGAACTCACAGGGACAATCGTCCGACAATTCCGCAGACAACCGTTCCCCCTTCAATTTCGGAAGCATCCCCGGGCAGCAGCCCATGCCCGATATCATGCCGGGGCCGGGTGAACAAGGCATTCCTTTCTGACCTTGTTTTTTACCCCCGCCCATGAACAACTCCATGCCTTCCATCGTTTTAATATCAAACATTAAAAAATAAGGTTATGGACAGCAAGGAAAAACACATTAGAGAAAATGAGCCGGTCAATGCCGACATGATTGCGGATTCATTGAGGGCTGAAGGTAGAAATCGTAAACGCGAGAACACACGCAAAATCAACCGTCTTTGGCTATGGCTCGGCATTCTTGTGCTGATTGCAATCTTGCTTTACTGGTTGTTCAGCATCGGCATCATTGGTGACATGACAAATTCGTTCAACGGCTGACATAACAGCCGACGTGCATAACACCCGGCCATTCATAGTCCTTATAAAGGGCTCTTCATAGATATCATTGACCGGGAATCGAGTCTCCGTGTATCACACTCGGAGACTCTCTTTTTATCCGGAGACATTATGCAAAAACCGGGGCGGCATCTTCCCGATGAAGATGCCGCCCCGGTTTTTTCTTTCGCGGAATCAATTATTTGCCGGCGATGTGGTCTGATACCGTCAGAGATGCGCGGCCTTTTGCGCGACGACGGGCCAATACTTTACGGCCATCTTTGGTGGCCATTCTTTCACGGAAGCCGTGCTTGTTGATTCTACGGCGGTTAGAGGGCTGGAATGTTCTTTTCATTTTTATATAGACTTATTTATTTCAGATTTTCGAAGTGCAAAATTAGGAAATATCTTTCACTTCCACAAATTTCAAGCTATTTTTTTGTGTCTTGCAACGTTTTATGCCCCCTTACACACCCCTAAACAGTTTCAAATATCCCATTTTTTTATTAATTTTGCACCCGGTTCAAAATGCTGCGGCTTTCGCCGTGGCGCCAGCTCATGAAACTATATTAGATTTTAAAGATATGATGAACGCTCAAGACATCAAAAACGGCACCTGCATCCGCATGGACGGCCGTCTCTATTTCGTAGTGGAATTCCTTCACGTAAAACCCGGAAAAGGCAACACCTTCATGCGCACCAAGCTCAAAGACGTGGTTGACGGCCGCGTACTCGAACGCCGCTTCAACATCGGCGAAAAGCTTGAAGACGTGCGCGTAGAGCGCCGCCCCTACCAATATCTATATGCCGACGGCGGCGACGACATTTTCATGAACAACGAGACATTCGAACAAGTGCCCATCAATAAGGAACTTGTCACCGGCGCCGCTTTCATGAAAGAAGGCGACACGGTAGAAGTCGTAAGCGACGCATCGACCGACACTGTCCTCTACGCTGAAATGCCTATAAAGACCGTCCTCAAGATCACTTATACCGAACCGGGTCTCAAAGGCGACACCGCCACCAACACCCTCAAGCCTGCAACCGTAGAGACCGGCGCAACCGTACGCGTGCCTCTCTTCATCAACGAAGGCGAGCTCATCGAGGTTGACACACGCACCGGAGAATACGTAGGTCGCGTAAAGGCTTAAAATGCAATGAAGAATCCGGATACAATCCTCTTTTCTATAATCGTGCCGGTATATAACCGGCCTGATGAGATTTCCGACCTCCTCTCAAGCCTGGCGGCGCAGACCGACAAAGGGTTTGAAACCATAATCGTGGAAGACGGTTCGACGGTTGTATGCCGGAATCAATGCGAGGCACACATCAATGATGCCCGCGTGAAATATTTCTACAAAGACAATGAAGGGCGAAGCATCGCCCGAAATCACGGTATGGACAGAGCCAACGGAGATTTTTTTATCTTCGTTGACTCTGACTGTATTTTACCCCCCGATTATATCGCAAAGCTTAGAAAAAGCCTTGCCGACGCTCCGGCGGATTGCTTCGGCGGTCCGGATGCCGCACACGAATCTTTTTCCGACACTCAGAAAGCCATCAACTACGCCATGACTTCATTCCTCACGACGGGAGGAATACGCGGCGGCAAGGTGAGCATGGAAAAATTCACACCCCGCACTTTCAACATGGGGTTTTCAAAGGAAGTGTATGAAAAAGTGGGTGGATTCCGCGAAATGTTTAGCGAAGACATCGACATGAGCACCCGCATTCGCCTCGCAGGGTTCCGGATAACGTTGTATCCCGACGTGGCGGTGTTTCATAAACGCCGTGTGGATTTCAAAAAATTCTGGCGTCAGGTGCATGTCTTCGGCATGTCGCGCATCACTCTTCAGCTCCTTTATCCGGGATCTATGAAGGCCGTTCACTGGCTTCCCGCCCTATTCGTAATTGGAGCCGTGGCAATGATTGCAGGGGCGTTTTTCTGCAAATGGCTTCTCATACCTCTTCTTGTCTATATCCTCGCCCTTTGGATATGGGGCATCGTCTCCACCCGCAGCCTTAAAATAGGCACCATGGGAGTAGGAGCCGCTATGGTGCAGCTCACCGGATACGGCACCGGCTTCATACGCGCCTACGTTTGGAAAATAATACTCCGCCACGGACGCGACATCGACGACGAGATTGCACGCCGCAAAGGGAAGTGATATGGAATATGCCAATCTTGAATCAAAAACCGTCATCCGGACCGTAAAGGATTTCGACCCTGACGACCAGCCCCGCGAAAAAGCTGAAAAATATGGTTGCGGCGTTCTTTCCGTGCCCGACCTCTGGGCTATCATCCTGCGCACCGGTCTTCCGGGCAAACCGATTACCGAACTTTGCCGCGACCTCATGCGCGAAAACGGCGGCAAACTCCACACTCTCGAACGCCGCACGCGAAAGGAACTCAGAAATATCAAAGGAATAGGACTCACTAAAAGCATACAGATAGAGGCCGTGATGGAACTCATGCGCCGCTATGCCGAAGAAGAACCGCTACAGGAACAACAGATTACGTCTTCGGAAGCCATCTACCGACGCATGCGTCATAAAATCGGCAACCTCGACCACGAAGAAATCTGGATTCTACTGCTCAACCGCCGCAATCAGGTCATAAAAGAAATTTGCCTTTCATCGGGCACTTCCACGGCATCCCTCTTCGACGTTAAAGCGGCCATCAAACACGCCCTCCTTGAAAACGCGGAAGGGATTATACTCACCCACAACCATCCTTCGGGAGGCATTGTGCCGAGTGAAAGCGACAACAAGATTACTCGCGAACTCCGACAAGCGTGCGACTATATGAAAATCCGTATGCTCGACCATGTGATTGTCGCGGCCAACGGTTTCTACAGCTATCACGACAACAGCCGCCTGTAGAGGGAATCCGATTCACCCCTCACGTCTTCCCTTATACGTTCGAGGCTCACGGGATTGTTACGGTCGAGCCCGATTAGATATTTATGAAAGAGTATGCGACGGCAACGGCTGTCGATTATATCAATCCCCAATTCCCCCTCTTTTACCATCCTTATCACCTCTCTTATCTCCGTGGCAGTGTCGGCGGGACCTACCACCACATCCGCACCCGCGACAATGGCGGCCGACGCTCCGTAACCTTCCGCACCCCCCATATTCAAGGCATCGGTAAGCACCAATCCGCGGAACCCGAGCTCGCCCCTCAGAAGGTCGTTGATCACCACCGGAGAAACGGCGGCCGGAAGAGACCGGGGGTCGATGGCAGGCACCGCCAGATGCCCTACCATCACTCCGGAAAGGGCCGCGTCGATATAGCTTCGGAAAGGATAAAGGTCGATGCTGTCGAGCTGATGGAGCGAACGTTCTATCACTGGGAGCGACACATGGCTGTCGCCCTTGGGGCTGCCATGCCCAGGGAAATGCTTGGCCACACTTATCACGCCCCCGGATTCCACACCCCGGGCATAAGCCACGCCAAGGTCTGCCACAATCTTCGGGTCGCTGCCGAACGAACGGCTCCCTATCACACCATCCGGATTCTCCGACACATCGATTACAGGCCCAAGCACCATATTTATGCCCACCCTGCGGCACTCCCTCGCCACCTCGCTTCCATAGTCGAACAGAAGCAACTCGTCGGCACGAGGCCCGAGCCGTCCGTTTCGCGGAAAATCAGGGGCGTCTTCAAGACGCATACCCAACCCCCACTCCGCATCGATAGCCATGAAAAGCGGAATCTCGGATTTCAACCCCACCCCGGCCATAATTGCCGCCGAACCGAGGTTTCCCTTCAGCAGCACCACCCCGCCGACATGAAGGTCGGAAATATAGCTTCTTAACTTCCGCATGGTGGCAGCGTCGGCGCTCGCATATATGGAAGGCATGAAACACTGCCCTACTTTCTGTTCGAGCGTCATTCCGGCAAGGGTGGAATCGGCAAGGTGAAGGGCCTGGGAGGTGAGGTCTGACACCCCTCCGAAAATATTACTGTCCGTCGCCTCTACGCTGATGGAAGCCGTTTCGCTCCCGTCAACACCCCTCTTCTCTCCCCTGCCACAGAAAGAGAACAACACTATAAACATGAGAGATACTGACGGGAGGAGACGGCCCATAATTGCTATTGTTTAACTTGTTGTAGAAAACGTGGCGTCTGGTCAGGGGCTATGGGAAGACCCAGTTCCATCTGATGTTCGAACCATCTGAGGATGGGGGCGCCCACCTCAGTTTCGTCAGTCCATATCTTCGTATGGTTGGCGAGCGTGCGGAGGTCGTCGTTACCTTCCGCCACATAGTCTATCGTGCCCACCGTATATACTGCCGAAGGGTCCATCTCGCTGCCGTCTATCACTACCCTCACAAGGTTGCGGTCGTCGTCGGTCACCACACGGATGTTGCCGCTCACTGCCTCGCCACCCTTTTTCGCTCCTACGCGCAAGGCTTCGATAATGTCGGATCCTTTAAGGGAGATTATTGTAAAATGGTTGGAGAAGGGATAAGTGGACAAAATCTGACCTTCGGTTATGTCGCCTGCAGGCATATTCTGGCGTATGCCACCCACATTCATTATCGAAAGGTCAACCTTACCCACGTCAACTCCGGCCGCCCGGAGAGAATCGGCTTTATGGTTGCCATACCAGAGCCCGAAATCGGCCGTCATGTTTGCCATCCCCCCTGTCCGTTCACCGTTTTTCATATCATAAAGCGAAGTGCCTATCACCCTGCCGTTGACGGAATCCACCTGCTCCTTATAAGGACGGATAAAGTCTGTCATCTTCTTGTCGAGTTTGTCGGCAGGGAATCTGTCGGTCACGGCGATAAGTTCATATCCGAAATCGCTTCCGTCGGCACCTTTCAGCTTGTCGAGGTCGATGGTGAGCTTTCCTACGTATTTACCATACTTACCGGTCTGCACCACCCTTACCGGCTTCCCGTCGGCATTTTCAATCAGCGAAGGGTATTTTTCCGGATGCGCCGGGTCGATGAGCGTATGCGAATGGCCTCCGATTATGATGTCGATGTCGCGGCTCGCCTTGGCAAGCTCCACGTCGGTGGTCTTGTGGTTTTCCTTGGTGTAGCCGATATGGGTCACCGCCACCACGAGGTCGCACTTCTTCTTGTTCTTGAGATAGGCCGCGATTTCGTTGGCGGTGGGTATCACCTCCTTGAAATTCACGTCGATATTCTTCTTCGAAATGAGGCTTTCCGGGTCTATATTTATACCGAAGAAGCCGATTTTCTTTCCACCTACCTTTTTAATGACGTATGGTTCGAACACACCCTCCAGGTCGGTGCCTTTGAAATCATAGTTCGCCGAAAGGCGCTCCCCCTTCACGGTCTTGTATTTCTCGGCAAGGTCCTTCATTCCGTTGTCAAACTCATGGTTGCCGAGCACGCGGATATCATAACCCGTCATATTCATGAGCGGGTATTCCACATCGCCTCTGAAATATTTGAAATAGAGCGAACCCTGCACCATGTCGCCGGCATCCACGGTTATCACGTTTTTCTCGGCGTTGCGCACGGAATCTATCACGGCCTTACGTTGCAAAACTCCCCCCGTGCCGTCTGCGTTAGGCTCTATGGCTGAATGGGTGTCGTTCGTATGTAGTATCACGAGTTTCTCCGCGTTCACAGGCAGGGAGAAACATAAGGCGGCGAGCCCGAGGCTACGGGCCGCCGCCATTATAATGGATGATATTTTCATCATTCTCACATCTACAAAAATAGTGTATTGGTTGTCCTTAACCTTCAATAAGGTCGTCACCGGTCATCTCGGCGGGTTTCGGCAGCCCCATGATGTGGAGAAGCGAGGGAGCCACGTCGGCGAGACGTCCGTTCTTAACTTGCGCGTCCTTGTTATCGATATAGATGAAAGGCACCGGATTAAGCGAATGCGCCGTGTTGGGAGTGCCGTCTTCGTTGATGGCGTGGTCGGCGTTACCATGGTCGGCTATGATGATTGTGCCGTAGCCATGCGCCTTTGCCGCCTCAACCACTTTCTCCACACAGTTGTCGAGAGTGGCAACAGCCTTTTGGATTGCCTCATAAACTCCGGTATGACCCACCATGTCGCCGTTTGCGAAATTCACGACGATGAAGTCATATTTCTCCGAATCTATAGCGGCCACAAGTTTATCGGTCACCTCAGGGGCGCTCATCTCGGGCTGCAGGTCGTAGGTTGCCACTTTGGGCGAAGGCACGAGGATGCGGTCTTCACCTTCGAAAGGCTGCTCGCGCCCGCCGTTGAAGAAGAACGTAACATGTGCGTATTTCTCCGTCTCGGCTATGTGAAGCTGTTTCTTGCCCTGCTGCGAGAGATATTCGGCAAGGGTTTCCTGCACGTCGCTTTTAGGGAACAGGATGTGGACACCCTTGAACGAATCGTCATACGGGGTCATGCAATAATACTGGAGGTCGGGAATCGGATTCATGCCGTCTTCGCTGTGCTGGGTGAGCACGGTGGTAAGCTCTTTGGCACGGTCGTTGCGATAGTTGAAGAAAATAACAACATGTCCGGCACCGATGCGTCCGTCAACCCTGTCGTTGACGATGGGCTTTATAAACTCGTCGGTCACGCCCTCGGCATACGACTCTTCCACAGCTTTGATGACATTGTCGGCATGTTTTCCCTCTCCATATACAAGAAGGTTGTAAGCCTCTTTCAGACGCTCCCAGCGGTGGTCGCGGTCCATGGCGTAGTAGCGGCCTATTACAGACGCGATTGTTCCGGCGCTCTTGTCGCAATGGTTCTGGATTTCCTGAAGGAAACCGGCCCCGCTCTTCGGGTCGGTGTCGCGGCCGTCCATGAAGCAGTGGAGATAAACCTTGCTCAGGTCGTAAGCCTTGGCGGTGTCGCAAAGGGCATAGAGATGGTCGAGGCTTGAATGCACGCCACCGGCTGAAGCGAGACCCATGAAATGGATAGGCACATTGTTCTTCTGTGCGTATGCGAAAGCGCTCTTGATTTCAGGGTTCTCTGCGAAAGAACCATCGGCGATGGCACGGTTGATTTTCACAAGATCCTGATATACCACGCGGCCGGCACCGATATTGAGGTGGCCCACCTCCGAGTTACCCATCTGGCCTGCGGGCAGACCCACGTCCTCGCCGCTTGCCTGAAGCTGCGAATGGGGATAGTTGGCGACAAGGCTGTCGATATAAGGTGTCGGGGTGTTGAAAATGGCGTCATCCTTGCCATGGTCTCCTATTCCATAGCCATCGAGGATGATCAGTAATGCTTTATTTGACATATCAATGATATATTGTTTATTTTTATTCCATTGCCAATCTTGCCGCAATAAAATAGAAACGGCGGCAAGAATCATGAATTGACATAATCAGTCTGCAAAAATACTCATTTTTTTTCAAAGAATCATCACCCGTCACCAAAAATCCTTAAAAACACCGTAATAAAAGAACGGAAATTCGATAAAGAGTTTTTACATAGTCCGGAGATAGTCTTCGACGATGTCGAGACAGCTTGTCGATTTACCTTTTATAAGGATATCCCCATCCCCTTTTACTATAAAATACGTGGGGAATGACGGTATATCTAATTGTTTTATCAGATTGTCGTTATGTGAAACAAATAAACGGAATCCTTGGATGTCGTTTTTATCGAGAATGCTATCCGCCAGAGATTTATTGCGTGCGTCATCAACGCATATTGTAATCCCCATGATTTTATTTCGGAACTCCTCTTCTATTGCTTTTAGTCGGGGCATTGCTTCGACACATGGATTGCACCATGTTCCCCAAAGGTCAATAAGCAACAGTTTCCCTTGTTTCTTAGCTTCTTCAATATAAGGGTTAAGCGTTTCTTTAACTTGCTTTGAAAGTGTTTCGGATTTTATCTTATCCAAATTCCTGACCAATACAATTTCTTTAAGATTAGGAGTTACGTAGTCGATTGTATATATTTCGGTTGGTGAAAAATTAACACAATCTCCCTCTCCTTTGTTTTTAATATATTTCCTACCATTCAGTATGGTTGGTCGATAAGATCCGTTGTCTTCATGATATCCAAATACATTTATAACAGGATGTGACGGAATGTCACTAAGTCGATAACCTATCTTGAATTTATATTTTCCGGCATTTGTCCTAATTTCTCCACGGTAAACATTTCCGATATCGAGAGTAACTGTATAATCGTTTATAAAAGAAAGGGTATCATTATTGTATGTTATGTTATAATCCGGAGACATCCAGATTGAATATAAAACATCATTATCAGAATACTCCCCCATATACCAGTTTTTGTTTGGAGCAAATTCCTTGCGATACGCTTTCATTGAATCAGCTAAAAGAGTAAGTTCTAAATCTTTGTCAACAAAAGGTTGGTTCAAGTATTTTGGAATTTTATATTTAACATTACCATTTGATTGAAATTCTGTAATAATATTTAATATACTATTTGTCATTACACTATCGACAACGCTTTTATCTGTTAGATTGTAATACACTTGAGGTTTGAAACCATACGACTTTGTCCCACCGTAAGTCATCGGTTCGTGCGATTTTTGCAGTTTTACCCTCACAGTATCACCCAAGGCTACGGGAATACTGTCGCTGTCTGAATTATTTCCGTATGCAGAGAACGTAAACAGGAACAACGCGACAATGAAATACAGTTGTGCCGCTTTCATGATTAGATAAGTTTTATTGGTTCGTAAATATTATTTAACAGTTAAAACAAACCTCTTTTTAGATTGGGTATTAGATGTTATCTTAATGCTAAATTTTTGCAAATATAAAGACATTTTGAGATTCAACAAAATTATCCATACGATATTCAAATAGCTTCGACTTCTTTTTAACAAAGCTTAACTTACTGTGTATTTTAGTTCTTTTATCCCAATATGGCAGATTTAATAAGCCATGATATTATTTGGCATTATCAAGAATTGAACTTTGCATATCTGCATTATGTTTTCAAAATTGTATTTTTATTTTTTTATAAGCGGCCTACCGTCAGCTTGTCGCAAAGCGGACCTGGAGGCTCCTTTCGGAATGGTATGACGGAGGAAAAGCAAGGGAACGAAAAGACGACAGGATGACCGGCACTCTACAGTATTGGTCAATGGCAGAATGATAACAAAAGCACTCCGCGGCCGAAGCTGCGGAGTGCCTGTGTCTTGATGGATTGCGCGACAAAAATGATTATTTGTCGGCTTTCTTGACGTAACGTTCTTTGATACGGGCCTTCTTGCCGGTGAGGTTACGCAGATAGTAAAGTTTTGCGCGACGCACCTTACCATATTTGTTGACCGTAATCGACTCGATAAACGGAGACTCGATGGGGAAGATTCTCTCCACGCCTACGCCGTCGGAAATCTTACGAACGGTGAAACGCTTCTTGTCTTCGTGGCCGTTGATGCGGATAACTACACCACGATACTGCTGGATACGCTCTTTGTTACCCTCTTTGATGCGGTAAGACACTGTGATGGTGTCGCCGGGGCCGAACTCATCGAACTGCTTTTTGGGAGTGGCGAAAGCCTCCTCCGCGATCTTGATTAAATCCATTGTTTTAATGACGTTTTTGGTTTATTTGCAATTTAACAAGCTTCCATGTCTTGCCAGAGATTACAAATTCGGCTGCAAAGTTACGAAAATTCCGTCGAATACGCAAATTCCTTCCAGCAAAAAACTGACTTTTCAAACAACATCAAACTCCAACCAAGACAACACCCTAAACTCCAACCAAGACAACACTCTAAACTCCAACCAAGACAACACTCTAAACTCCAACCAGAACAACCAAGAACAACCAGAGTATTTTTATAAACTATAGTATTTTTTATAAATCTGGTTATTCTTGGTTGTCCTGGTTGGAGTATTTCAGTTTAGGTTGTACTGGTTGGAGTAACAGCCTCACAGCATCTCAGCTATGTTGAGGCCGACGTTGAGCATGATGGTGGAGGCACTTTTGTGGGGCATCGAATATGCCGCCCCTATCGAGAAGGACCGAACCTTGATTCCGAGTCCGGCGGAGAAGCCCGACAGGAAATTGCGTTGGTACGAACTCATGTCGCTCCTTGTCTTATAATTATAGGCCAAATCTATATAAAACCGGTCGCTCGGCTGATACTGTGCGCCGAAGATAAGGTGACGGAACAGGTTCTTGCCGAAATTCGACTTGAGCTTCACCTCCTTAAGCCCCTCCTCGGTGTGTTCGTAATAAGGAAGGTCCCACCGGGTGAGATGCAGGGCGGTTACACTAAGCGAAAAACCGCTGTCAGAAAATACTTTCATCCAGCCCAACTGTATGTCGAACGGCAGGCGGTCGTAGCTTTCCTCAAACCTCTTGATCTGCCCTCCCATATTCTTAAAGACAACCGAAAGTGATAGGTCGCGCTCTTCATTATAATAGTTAAGCCCGACATCGGCGGCAAGGGCGAAAGCGGAATAACTCTCGTAATTACTATACACACCCTTGACGTTGATGCCTCCGCGAAGCCGATAGGTGAAATCATGCGAATAGCTTCCCTCCACAACGATATCGGATGGGGTGAACGACTCCGTTTCCATACCGTTCTGGTCGTAGCCCGTCATTTCGCCGTAGCTGAGATATCTGATTCCGGCAGCCCATGCGGCATAGTCACCGGCAGCCATACCGAAACGGGCACCTGCAAAATTGGCGCTCCCCATATAATGCATGTAGCTGAAGGCAACCTGGCGATCTATCTCCGGGCCGAGCAACGCAGGGTTCTGCTCCACAAGCGTCACGTCGTCGTCAATCACTGCAATATTGGTGCCTCCAAGCCCATACACATGGCTCGATGTCGGTATGGTGAGGAAATCGTATGCCGACCTTCCGGTCTGCCCATAGGCGGCAAACGCAAAGACCGGCAACACTGTCGCTAATATGAATCGCATGGCTTTCATCTGTAATAAATAACGACAACATCCCCTGTCTATTGTGGCAATAGCCGTTTATAACCGCCGCCCCTCCGACCCTGAAATTTTTAGAAACACGCTCTAAATGTGAATAAATGCAAAACAATTTTAAATAAGTTAATTCTTATGTCGTTTCATTTGCATAAATCAGGCTATGGAAGTATATTTGCAACGTAAAAACTCACCAGATGTTCATTATGAAGGTAAAAGCCATTCTCTTCTTAACCGGAGCATTCCTTATCTTTCCACAAGGTTTCAACTCCAAGGCACAGACCTGCCGGGTCTCCTCAGGTGTGAACGCCGATGGCACGAGAACATATAAAGAGGTTTTTGAGTTTGACTACGTAGAGGTGAAGCCCGAATTCCCCGGGGGAAGACCATCCATGATAAACTATATCAATCAGCACCGGAGATATCCCGCAGAGGCATACGCCCGCGGTGTGGAAGGAAGGGTTACGTATTCCTTTGTAGTCAACACAGACGGCTCCGTAAGCAACATAACGGTGCTTCGAGGCGTGGAGCCTTCGCTCAACCGCGAGGCCATCAGGATTATTTCAAAAATGCCGTCGTGGTCGCCGGGCAAAATATCAGGACAGCCCGTGCCCGTAAGGGTAATATGTGCCGTCCCTTTCAGAAAATGAGACAACAAGAACAAACAGTATATTGAATAGTTTTGATTTTTAGCACAGAAAAAAGGATTGACCGTGAGGCCAATCCTTTTTATTTCTGCAATCACCGTGACGAAGTATCCTACCACATGACGGGAGGATTATTACGTCCGAATTTCTACAAATCACACGAGAGTGATGACTACGTCTTCATCATTCTGCGAAATCACAATCTTGCCTTCACGGCCAAGCCAGCCAAGAGCTGCCATGATTTCGTCTTTCTTAAGCTTGGTGGCTTTCTTCACAAGCTTCAAGCCAAGCATACGGGTGTCTGAATTCTCAAGCGCCTTATAGACCTCTCCGGCCCAAGTGCCAATTGATTCGATGTTCATCTCTTTCAATTTTTATTAGTGTTAAACTTTCTATTTTTTTCACTTTGTTTCATCCATCCTTGATAGAAATGGGAACAATGTCAAATTGCTTTTACAGAATATTGAAAGTGCAAATTTACGAAAAATAATCGAACCATACTGCATTCAGACATAAAATTCGTTATTTTTCATCATTTTATACATATTCAACCGTTACATTCCAACCAAAACAGAATAAATATGCCTACCGCTCTTCCTATATTTTTTAACAATCGTCGCCCCTTTTTGTTAATAATATGATTCCAAATAATTAATTTTGCAGCATGAGCAAAAAGAAAAGCAACCAGGCGCCCGCCCCTACATGCCTCGGCGAAGGGAGAGTGGTGAAAAACACGGGCAGTTCCTACTCCGTCAGAATGGACCGGGGGGAGATACTCAACTGCCGCATCAAGGGCAATTTCAGAATCAAAGGAATCAGGACCACAAATCCGGTGGCCGTGGGCGACATCGTGACCGTGTCGAAAGCTGCCGATGATGCCGACTATATCACGGCCATCTCCCCACGCAAGAACTATATCATCAGGCGTGCGTCAAACCTTTCGAAAGAAAGCCACATACTCGCCTCCAACCTTGATCTTGCCATTCTCGTGGCAACATTGCACGACCCTTTCACTCCCACCACTTTCATCGACCGCTTCCTTGCCACAGCCGAAGCTTATTCCGTTGCCGCCGCTCTCGTGTTGAACAAAATGGACACGTGGGACGACGACGACCACACCCTCGCGGAAGTAATAGCCAACCTTTATAAATCCATAGGCTATCCCGTCTTATCGGTGTCGGCCGCGACAGGCGAAGGTATGGATAATCTTGCGGATTTCGTAAAAGGGAAAATAACCCTCCTCGCGGGCAACAGTGGAGTCGGGAAGTCGTCGCTGATCAACGCCCTTGCGCCCGGAGCCGGACTAAAGACCGGAGAAATCTCCGACATTCACCACACCGGCACGCACACCACAACTTTCTCGGAGATGGTCTCGCTGCCCGAAGGGGGTGAAATCATCGACATTCCCGGAATACGGGGATTCGGAACAATCGATTTCGAACCCGAGGAAGTGGGACATTACTTCCCGGAGATTTTCAAATTTTCAAGAGATTGCCGCTACGGCGATTGTAAACACATCGGAGAACCCGGATGTGCGGTGATTCCGGCGGTCGAAGAGCATTTCATTTCCGAAAGCCGCTATGCCTCCTATCTGTCAATCCTTGAGGAAGCCTCGGAAAAGGAAGGTGCCGACAAATACCGCAAACCCTTCTGACCCCTCCCGGCTAACGACTAAATGACTAAATGACTAACAGCTAATCCCCCACCAGCGCCGACGATAGGATATGCTCCAGATCGGCGGTGCTGACCTTTACGCTCAACGCGCCGTCTTTCGCCACGGATATGCCTCCCGTCTCCTCGCTGACAATCACGCACACAGCGTCAGTCACCTGGCTCATGCCGAGCGCTGCCCTGTGGCGCAGACCGAGATTCTTGGGGATGTCCATATCATGGCTCACGGGGAGAATACACCCCACGGATTTTATGCGTTGGCCGGCAATTATCATAGCCCCGTCGTGGAGAGGCGAATTCTTGAAAAAAATATTCTCTATAAGACGCACATTGATGTCGGCGTCGATGATGTCGCCGGTTTTCTCGTAGTCGGCAAGAGGCATCTTCCTCTGAAACACGATAAGAGCCCCCGTTTTCGATTTGCTCATGCTCATGCAGGCATATACCACCGCCATCACCCTCGAATGCTCCACTTCACCGCTGGCTTCATGCCGGAAAAGCCTCTTGAAATAGCGCAACTTCCCCTTCGAACCGATGTCTATCAGGAAACGCTTTATCTGGTCCTGGAACAAAATCACAAGAATGATAAGCCCGATGCTCATAAATTTATCGAGAATCGTCCCGGTGAGACGCATGTCGAAAATCTCCGAGGCCAGCACCCAGATGGCAAAGAATACGAGCACACCGTAAAACAGACTCAGCGTGCCGCTGTTTCTCATCAGCTTATAGACGTAAAACAGCAGCAACGCTATTATCAATATGTCTATTATATCTTTTACTCCCAGACTTATCATTTCAATTCCCTGTTAATTAGGCTATCCTTATTTCAACGTAACAATCCGGAGTGAATTCGCCGTTGAATCACCCGGATTGTTACCCATTGCAAAATTAACCATTCTCCGGCATTATATCAAGAGATTGAACGATTATATTTCAGATGCCTCCCAGAAATAAAAGCCTATTTTGCCAATGAATTCTATAAGCCAACATCCTGAAACAACGCAAAGCGTCCCCCGGATTTTCTTTACTTTTATTTTTCAATCGATTACGCCGGCACGAAACCAGTCGATATCTACCATGCCTCCCAATGACTCGGTTGCATAATTATAGATTGCAAAACGCGTACCCATAAAAAACCTTGTGAAATCGAATCGCATTTTAAACCGTTCTCCGATTGGAGTCCAATTCTTGCCGTCAAGACTATAATAAAAATCAGCCATATCTTCGCCGGGATTGAAATCGGCGGCGACCTTGAAATGGACCACATCTCCTTTCAAAGGCACTCGGGCCATCTCATTATCCGTCACTCCTGTTATTTCTTTGTTTTTATCGCCAAATGCCACGGAAGAGGTAGAGGCAACTATCCATTTGCCATCTTTATCAGCCACAACCGAAAGCATCCCTGAATCGCCGTTGAATGCAGAAATGCCCGCCACATCTCCCTGTTTCATTTTGCTCACATCCATCCTTATGGCTGCCTCGCTTTTAGGACCGACCATACGCTGGGATATAGTGTTGGGAGCGTGGAAAACATCTTTCACCACTTTGGATGTGGAAAGGCGCAGATAGCCGGGACGCTCCGTAAGCGACCACGAAGCGTTTTCAGGATTATGGTTCCATTGCCAAAGAATGGATTTCTTTCCGTCCGAAAATTCATCAGACGCCAAAACGCCGTCTCCGCTGCAAGGCACAATCTTTTTATTCACACGCAACGGCACTTTCCCTTCGCTGTCGCCAAGCATAGGCCAACCGTTTTTCCACGTACACGGGTTCAACGTGAGCACACGGCCCACGCCGCCGCGGTCTTGAAAAATCATACCCCACCAGTTGCCGTCGGCATCGTCAACCAGACACCCCTGGCCCACATACGGAAAGCCGCCGAATTCGGACTCGAGCACCACACATTTTTCGTAAGGCCCCTCTATGTTGTCGGCCCTGTAGCATAGCTGTCGGCGAGGTTTCCCGGCAGGCCAGGATATGACGAATGCATAATACTTTCCGTTGTGCTTTATCACACGGCTTCCTTCATGAAGACCCGTTTCCGTGTCGTCGGGGAATATTACATTTTTGTCGATACCTCCTTCAAGGATTCCGGTAAGGTCGGGCTTAAGTTCGGTGAGATGTATATTTCCGCCTCCGCTGAACACGAACGCCCTGCCATCGTCGTCAAGCAAAAGCGATGAATCATGGAAATGATTCGTGCGGCACAAGAGAGTCCACTCCCCTGCGGGATTCTCGGCTGTATATATATATGCCTTATATGGCTCGTCGTTCGGAGAGAACAAAACATAGAAACGACCGTCGCGGTAACGGATGGAAGTGGCCCACTGTCCTTTCCCATATACCGTTCCACCTTCCATATTGTAGCGGGAAGTGTCTTCAAGCTTGTCGAAAACGTAGCCTATGGTCTCCCAGTTTACAAGGTCGCGCGAATGCATCACGGGGCAACCCGGCATAAGATGCATCGTGGTGCTTACCATGTAAAAATCGTCGCCCACCCGGATTACATCCGGATCGGGCACGTCGGCCCAGATAACAGGATTGCAGAATCCCGATTCTTTACCAATTTGAGTTTTCGAAGGCTCGGCGTTGCAGTCCGGAGCCAAAGACAACGCGGCAAATGCCAATGTCGCCATCGTTTGTATGATTCGTCGGTCAAACATAATTTTTTGATGTTAGAATTATGTTGCAAAATTAGCTGACAAACCTGTTTTGCTCTTTTTTTTATGTAACCGAACAATATACTATTTGAATTACGACATTTCTAAATGCATCAATCTGGTATATATTTATAACATCCCAGTCATTTCGAATCGAAACAAAAAAAACAGAGCCATACACCCCTGACGAAATTTCAAGGAATGCGCTCTAAATTCCCCTCACTTTTCTCATAACCGCCATAAGACGCGCGGTTGCCACGGCCGGGGCCACGTCATGCACCCGGACAATATCGGCGCCACGGTCGAGCGCTATGGCATCGAGAGCTATAGTGCCGTCCAAGCTCTCCCCCGGCGTTATTCCGAGGGTTTTCCATATCATCGTCTTTCGCGACAATCCGGCAAGCACCGGCATTCCCATCTTGCAGAACTCTCCCAGTTCGTCAAGCAACCGGAAATTCTGCTCCACCGTCTTGGCGAACCCAAACCCGGGGTCGATTATAATATCGTTCACCCCGAGGCCTCGAAGTTCATACACCTTCTTCGCGAGGTCAGTGATTATGTCGGCAGTGACATCGGCATAATCCGTAAGGCTCTGCATGGTGGCCGGTGTGCCTCGGGTATGCATCAAGACATAGGCCACACGCAGGTCGGCCACGGTATGCCACATATCGGGGTCGAGCGTGCCTCCCGAAATATCGTTGATGATATCCGCACCCCATTCCTCGACGCATTTTCGTGCCACGGCAGCCCTGAACGTATCTATGCTTACCGGCACGTCGGGTGCCACCTCCTTCACCACCTCCAATCCTGCGGCAAGCCGGGAATATTCCTCTTCCGCAGAAACGTCATCGGCTCCCGGACGCGACGAATACCCTCCCAAATCGAGGATATCGGCACCTTCGCCCACAAGCGTCATGACCCGGTCCTTTATTTCATCCCTGCCTTGCGTGCGGCTTCCGGAATAAAAACTGTCGGGCGTGACATTGACAATGCCCATCACCTTCGGAGTATCGAAGGTGATGGGCCGTCCTTTTATGTTGATGGTAAGGTCTTTTTGTAGCATAAAACTGGAGAGTGCCGTTAAATCATGACCTTCCGGCACGCTTGCGCTCGTTTTCGTCGAGAATAATCTTGCGGAGACGCAGATGGTTGGGGGTCACTTCCACGTATTCGTCTTCCTTGATATATTCCAATGCCTCCTCAAGAGAGAACACCACTGGAGGCACAATCTTCGCCTTGTCGTCGGCCCCGGAAGCACGCATGTTGGTAAGTTTTTTCGACTTGGTGACGTTGACTACGATATCGTTGTCTTTGGCGTTCTCTCCCACAACCTGGCCAGCATACACTTCATCTTGCGGGAATATGAAGAATTTGCCTCGGTCCTGAAGCTTGTCTATGGCGTAGGCGTAGGCGGTCCCTGCCTCCATGGCTATAAGGGAGCCGTTGGTACGGCGTTCTATAACGCCCTTCCAAGGCTGATATTCGAGGAAACGGTGTGCCATAATCGCCTCGCCTGCGGTGGCGGTCAGCACATTGTTGCGCAGACCGATGATGCCGCGTGAAGGAATCACGAACTCTATGTTGATACGGTCGTTCTGGGTCTCCATCGAAAGGATATCACCTTTTCTGCGGGTCACCATATCCACCACCTTTGAACTGTATTCCTCGGGCACGTTTATGGTAAGCGCCTCGACCGGTTCGCATTTCACGCCATCTATTTCTTTTATGATGACCTGTGGCTGACCCACCTGTAGTTCATATCCTTCGCGGCGCATCGTCTCTATAAGGATGGAGAGATGGAGCACACCGCGTCCGAACACAGTCCATTTATCTTCGTTGTCGCCCTTCTTCACACGAAGCGCGAGGTTACGGTCAAGTTCCTTCTCCAAACGGTCGGCGATATGACGCGAGGTCACGAATTTACCGTCTTTGCCGAAAAAAGGGGAATCATTGATTGTGAAAGTCATCGACATTGTCGGTTCGTCGATGGCGATGCGCGGAAGCGGCTCGGGATTCTCAAGGCATGACACCGTGTCGCCGATTTCGAAATCCTCAAGGCCTACGATGGCGCAGATGTCGCCGCTGCTCACCTCGTTCACCTTCTTGCGGCCCATACCCTCGAACGTGTGAAGTTCCTTGATGCGTTGCTTGCTTACGGAGCCGTCTTTCTTGCAGAGGGCAATGTCCATACCCTCGCGGAGAGTGCCGCGATGCATACGACCTACGGCAATCCTGCCCACATAGCTGCTGTAGTCGAGGCTCGTGATCAGCATCTGGGGGTCTCCCTCAAGCTGCTTGGGAGCCGGGATATATTCTATGATGGCATCGAGCACCGCAGTGATGTCTTCTGTCGGTTTCTTCCAGTCGGTGCTCATCCAGTTCTGCTTTGCAGAGCCGTATATCGTCGGGAAGTCGAGCTGGTCTTCCGTGGCGTTGAGGTTGAACATAAGGTCGAACACCATTTCGTTCACCTCGTCGGGACGGCAGTTCGGTTTATCGACTTTGTTTACGACCACTACAGGCTTCAGCCCCATCTGAATGGCTTTCTGAAGCACAAATCGAGTCTGGGGCATGGGGCCCTCGAAAGCGTCCACGAGAAGCAGACATCCGTCTGCCATGTTGAGCACACGCTCCACCTCGCCGCCGAAGTCGGCGTGTCCCGGGGTGTCGATGATGTTGATTTTTGTGTCCTTATAGTTTATAGATACGTTCTTGGAGAGAATCGTGATGCCTCGCTCGCGTTCGAGGTCATTGTTGTCGAGAATAAGTTCGCCGGTGCTTTGGTTGTCACGGAAGAGATGACCGGCGAGAAGCATCTTATCCACCAATGTGGTTTTCCCATGATCGACATGGGCGATAATCGCGATGTTGCGGATGTCTTGCATATATAGTCTTCTAAATATGCCGCAAAGTTACAAATTTTTTTTCACACTCTTTACATATTGTGCCTCCGTAATGACGTGAAAGCCGCTTAAATGAACCTTATCCGCGTCATGTGCGTTATATAATCACAACGGGCAAGACAACAGCGACCGCCGTAGCTCCGGCAAAGGAATCGGCAGACTCGCTCACCTCTTTTCTCTTCTCCGCCCGTTAACAGGATTTGAAACCGGGCACTATGCCCATGCAATAATTGAATGTCTGACCCCAGCGGAAGAGGATTGGCGCCACCACTTCAGGCGCCGGCGCGACACGAGCCTCCCCCGACTCTCATTCTCCTTCGGCACGAAGCCGTTTGCAGACAGAAAGCCATACAGAGGAACCGTACATCGCAGCCATCCGCATATTCCCACCTCCGCGATTATCAAGATCAATTTAAGGCGGCCTCGGGAAGGCCGCCTCTTTTTTTTGGAAAACCGACGACATAAACGTCGCGCGGTGCATGCTCTTCCAATCTTCTCGGCTTAAAAAAGAATTCCGGGTCAGCGGATTTTTCCGGTGGACGGAGAAGATGTCGGAGTATAGTGTTATCT
>CAJUCW010000044.1 GCA_910585275.1 uncultured Muribaculaceae bacterium | reverse complement strand
ATTAAAAATCAACAATATAACCGACAAAATTCAACTTTTGTCATCTACTAAAATGCCATATTTCAAAACGAGGGGTATAAAGGACTTTATGGAGGACTTGACCGAAAGGACATCCATAAGCGCAAGGGGGCTAAAAAACGCAGGATATTCTTGACCACATGGGAAGCACGGAGTTGGCAGCTAATCTCTTTTACCTTCATTATTTTCAATATTTAACATTCAAAAATTTGTTATATTGATATAAAACACTAACTTTGCATTGCGTGATTGTGGTATTAATTCTACCCTCGCACGTTCCACGGGAGGCTGATTTTCAGTCTCCTTGTTTTTTCTGGTGGTAGATTACTCTTTTAGAGGTCATGAAATAGATGTGGTCAAAGTCCTTAAATTGATTTGGGTTGCCTTTTAACCCAAAATATTTCTTTAGGCCATCCCTTATCTTGGCCATGTCAACTATATTTTCATCAGGGAAAAAGACAACGGCCACTTTGCATCCAGGTTTAGAGGCACAATGTTTCAGGGTATTGCGGATATTATTGGCAATGCCTGTCTCGGCTCCAGCTATCTCAAAGGGCTGATTATCAAAAGGGCCCTCGACATTACTTTTATTCTTGATGGTGTGAATTTCCTTTTCCAAAATTATTGAATGACCGTTTTTGTATCCTGTTGTCTGCACATGCTCTTCATACCATCCTTTTTCACCATCGAAGTTCTGCTCTACATGCGTAGCCTTTAACTCTCCGTTCTTGGGATTGAACTCAACATCGGCATAATTCGGGTCTGCTTTCAAATTTTCGTATTCGCGACGGTTTGCCTCAATCCGGGCCTTCTCATTATCGGCTTCACGGTTGCTCTCACGATTGCTTCTTCCCTCCAATATATTTTCAACAATTTTCTTGTTATCGGCAATGAAATAAGGCAGCTTACCCTCTCTGCGGCTTTGTCGATGCGCCCTGCATTCTTCTCCACCCAATCGGCAAACCCCTGTGGCACTCCCTCGACTTCGTTGACGCTCTTAACATCCTCGTTATCGATTTTCAATGACTTTTATTGCTGAAAACAGTCATATAAGAAAATAATGGTACAACTATCCGTTAAGTGAAAGAGGGAGTGAAAGTATTAGAATAGGCTTGAGTTTGAGCCATAAGATTTAACTAAATATTAATAGTTGATAAGTATTTTTATAGGAGGTGAACGCCTTGAGATAAAAATGTCGACTAATACGAATTTAGGAGACTAACTTTGTGGCGAGAAGCAAAAAATGCCTAAAATAAATCGCGTTTATGAAGCTTTCGGGGCTAAATCTGCACCTAACGAGGCAAAAGTATGTCTTGCTATGGGTGCGGTGTGGTACATCTTTGTGTACCTCCAAGTATAGATGTAGCGTCTCTCTCTCCGGCGAATCTATTTACCAAGACGGCAAACATAAAATTGATGATGATTTCGGGAGAGGTGTTCTTCATTGTTTGCTTCGTCATTTTTTTACACTCCTTTTCCAATCCTTTTGGAGTTATAACCAAACAGGATTTTGGGTGATGGTTGCTACTATACTGTTTGCTATCGTTTACGGCATAGTCTATATGTGGCCGCAATACGAAAACTGTTCCATGTCCTCTATTCCATAAATGAATAAATCCAGTCTATTCATACTTTTCAAGAAAGCCGCTCACAATCCGGGCGGCTTTCTTATATCGTAAACCACCTATTGCAGTCCCCTTAAAGGAAAGTTGAAAACGCGAAGGACTTGTCAAGGGACCTTGCGTGGCAGCGTGCGCCGCACCCCCGCGTCTCTTCATAACATCCATGACTCGTCAATCCTTACCGATTACCGTTCATTCAGTTCGGGGATAGACGACTATTACGCGTCTTCCGGACATTCTGCGTCAGCATCCTATAGTTTCCGCAATGCACAACGCGGAATTTTCCTGATAGCCATGGGAAGTTATTCCTGGAACAAATCCAAATTCGGAACTGTCAAAATATCGTCGGCGATTATATTTTCCATTCCTACAGGCCGCAACCATCCGATTCGCGCAATGCAATGGCATTTGTCAATGTCAGCAAGACCCTCGATTTCATGAGGGGAGCAATCGGTGTGAGAGGAAATTTCAGTAGGATGGAAAATAATATTCTGTCACAGGGGATTCAGACGGACTATCGCAATGATTCCTTTTCATTGTCGCCATTCGTCAACGGAAACATCTCCACGTTTTTCAACTGGAACCTGAAATTCACATGGAACAGGGCAGCCCTGAAAATTTCAGATATGTCAAACCGTCGCTCGAACGATTTCATATATTCGGGAAATATTACATTTACCCCTTGTCCGCTGATAACCTGTACCGCCGGCGGTGAATTCTATCGCAACCAGATAGAGGAGGATCGTTACAAAAATATGATGATGCTCGACACGAAGCTGACATTCAACATAAGCAAACGAGTCGAGATATCGGCTTCGGTTTCCAACTTGTTGAACAGAAAGGAATACAGCTACACCACCTACGGCACTCTGTCGCAATATGAACGTTCAAGCCGGTTGCGCGGCAGGGAATTCATGATTTCAATCTACCTTAAGAAGTAATATTCTTTTTTGGTAATCGTTGGAATCATTTGGAGGGGAGGTCTTGGTCGGCAGGGGGTAGGGCGGAGTTGATGGCTTCGCGGCATTGTGACATCAGCACTTTTGTGTTGAATCCACGTTCGCCGGGATAGATGGGTTTGTGTATGGTCATGGTTATTTTGCCGGGGGAGATGTTGTAGGTGTAGCGGGGCATGCGGCGGAAACTGCCGTCGATGGTTATCGGCACCACGGGAAGTTTGAATTCGGATGCAAGCATGAATGCACCGCGTTTGAAAGGAATCATCTTGCCGTCCCATGTGCGGCTGCCTTCCGGGAAAATGACGAGCGACATTCCTCCCTTCAACGTGTTTTCGGCTTCGGCGATGGTCTGTTTTATGGCATGGATGTTGGAATCGTCAACGAAAATATGTCCGGCGCGTTTGCAAGCCGGGCCAACCATAAATATCTTTTCGAGATCTTTTTTCATCAGCCATTTGAAGTTATGGTCAAGGTATCCGTAAATCGACCAGATATCGAACGCCCCCTGATGGTTGGCAACGAAAATATAGGAGGTGTTTTTGTCGATGTTCTCACGTCCTTTCACTTTCACTCTGACGAGGGCGAGGCAGCAGCAGAACCTCGACCAGATGTGGGCAGGGTAGTAGCCCCAGAAATGTTTCCCGGAGAGCAGGGAACCGATGCTCGTTATTATTGCCGTTATAATAGTTGCGACAATAAAAATCGGACCGGCGATTAGCCATTGATATATGCGGTAAAGAACTTTCATGACGCAAAGATAGTGAAAAGTTGTCAGTTTTCCGTTGTCGGTTGTCAGTTTTCGGTGCAGGATATAGAAAAAGGGAAGAATCGGGTGGCTATTTCCCGGTTCTCCCCGTTATGGCGGCTTTTATCTGTTGAAACGAGCGGTTTTATTCACCTTCGGAAGAGGAATTACTATCGGGAGCAATAAGCTTATAGCCTTTTCCGTGAATATTGATGATTTCAATGTTGGGGTCGTCTTTCAAGAGTTTGCGAAGCTTCGTGATATAGACGTCCATGCTTCGTGCATTGAAATAGTTGTCATCAATCCAGATGGATTTAAGCGCAAAATTACGTTCGAGAATCTCATTGACGTGCGAGCATAGAAGGGCAAGAAGTTCCGACTCCTTTGTGGTGAGTTTCTGCGTCTTGTTGTCGGTGATGAGCACCTGTTTCTGAGTGTCGAATGTATATTTGCCGATTTTATAAAGAGTGATTTCTTTGTCTTTCTTCCCTTTTACGCGGCGGAGGATTGCTCCGATGCGGAACACGAGTTCCTCCATTGAGAAGGGCTTGGTGATATAGTCGTCGGCACCTAATTTAAAACCTTCAAGCACATCTTCCTTCAGAGCTTTCGCGGTGAGGAATATGATAGGCACTTCGGCGTTGACGTTGCGTATCTCCTGCGCGAGTGTGAAACCGTCTTTCTTGGGCATCATCACGTCGAGCACACAGAGGTCGTATTTCCCTTTTAAGAATGCTTTATACCCTTTTTCACCGTCGGGGTAGAGGTCGGCGTTAAAGCCTTTGGCCTGGAGGAATTCCCTGAGCAGCATACCCAGGTTTTCGTCGTCCTCACAGAGCAGGATTTTCAGTTTGTCGTCCATAGCTTTATATTTTTAGTTTTTTTATTTTATTCTTTTACGTTTTTGTCTTGGTTGAGTGAAGACGCAAGCGGAAGGGTGATAATGAAAGTGGATCCTTTCCCGATTTCACTTTCCACAGATACATGGCCTTCGAATATCGTAACCATTTTCTTAACGTATGCCAATCCGAGTCCGAAGCCTTTCACGTCATGGCGGTTGCCGGTCGATACCCTATAGAATTTCTCGAAAATCTTTTTAAGGTCTTCTTTCCGGATTCCAATCCCGTTGTCGGCAATGCGTATTTCCAGTTTTCTGGAGTCACTGTCGCGGGTGGAAATAGAAAGCCGGGGTTCCTCATCCTCCCTCATATATTTCACGGCATTGTCGAGAAGGTTGTAAATAATATTCGTGAAATGCATCTCGTCAACGCTTACAATCGAATCCACGGCATCGAGATGCGTGGTGATTGCCCCTCCATATTTCTCAACCTTTATCTTGAATGTGTTTACCACATTCTGGATGGTAAGGTTGGCATCGACGTCGCTGAATTTCAAAGCAGATCCGGAATTGTCGAAAACCGACATCTGGAGCACTTTCTCCACCTGGAAACGGAGGCGTTTGGATTCGTCTCCAATCACTTGGGAAAGGTGCTTGAGCGACGACGACGATTTGCGGACCGAATCATCGTTGAGCATCTGGGCGGCGAGGGAGATGGTGGAAATCGGTGTTTTCAACTCATGCGTCATGTTGTTGATGAAATCGGTCTTCATTTCCGTCAGCTTTTTCTGCCTGAAGGCAAGAATGATCGTGTAGAGAAAGATTACCAAAAGAATCAACGTGAAGGCAAGCGTAGGGATGATGAATCTTACGCTTGAAAAAATGTATGAGCTCTTGGTGGGAAATTCCACGTTTAGACGGAGCTGATTGTCGGTGTTGGGGAAAAGCACCTGCGAATACTGCGGTTTGTCGTTGTGTTCCTCATATCCGTCGGTAGCATAAATGATGGCACCTTTACCCGTAGTGACGGCAAAAGTAAACGGGACGTTAAGGCCATAGCTGGCAAGTTCAGAAGTAAGATAGCTCTTTATCACGGTAGAGTCCGCACGTTCGAATGCAGGGCGTAGGCCGGCGTCTCTTAAAATAGAGAGGATAACCTCGTTGAGGAGCTCACGCTGGTAAAGATATTGGCTTCGGATTACTTCCTGCATGTTGCGATAGTGGCTCTGCACGCTGCCGGTAGGGGAAGGAAAACCTATTTTAGACGGGTCTTGCTTCGAGCGGTCAACTTCGGCCGCAAGGGTATATTTAGTGACGGTGCCGTCGGGACTTTCAACCGTATAGCGTATGTTTTCCCCTTCTGTGGAAAACGGTTGCTCTTCATAAATATTTGATTCAATGATGTTCACGTCTTCTTCAAGGAAGTGAAGCGTCTCTTTCTTTTCGAGGAATGCCGAAGCGGACGACAACGACCGCATCACTATTTCGGAGAACTGTGCATCCCTCATCTTGACCATGTTCTCAAGATACATGATCTGGAAATACAGGAGAGCGCCGAAAGTGATCGACATCACTATTGTAAGAAGCCATATTATCGATTTCTTCATCTAATCTTGAATTGTTTGTGAACCGGGGAAGAGAGTTAACCCAATTCCATATTTGTTACATAGATTTAACAATTAAAAACGCAGTTGGTTTATTTGCGATTTTAACATTTCGGCGCAAATTTAACAATTAAATGTGAAAATTTCAATTTTCCTCGGATAAAAACACTGAAATTGAGAAGATGAAGGTGTGAATGTGTGTGTTCAAATGATTTTTGGGGAGTTTGTATAATCAATGTCGGAAAAATGCGTTATTAAAATGGTTTTATGTGTCCGGATTTACGGATTATCACCCGATTTTATTACTTATGATATGAAATCTATTATATCTAATTTGATATTTGCAATGGTTTTTCCCATTGCATTGGTTTCTTGCGGCGAAGACCCCGCTCCGCAACCGATAGAAGTCGGAAGAAAGCGCACAGTGCTTTTATATGCGGTAGCATCCAACAATCTCTATAGTAATCTTGTCGATGATAAGGAAGAAATGCTTCTTGCTGCCAAAGATATGGACCTTGACGGACTCTCAATGCTTGTCTATGAGGTGACAAAAAATAGTGACCCCACTCTTTCAGAGATAGTAAAGGATGAGACGGGGGAATGCCGTTTCGAGGTTATAAAGACCTACGACAAGAACCTTTATTCTACAGACCCAAAGCGGATTGCAGAGGTTATCGGAGATGTTGCGATGGAGCGTTCGGCTGACTCATACGGTCTTGTTTTATGGTCACATGGCACAGGAATTGATCCATCCTTTTCCACTCATGGCGCAAAAGCGACAGATAATGGAGGGTTTTATGAAAGACATCTTCCAGAAATGTATTCGTTCGGTTCAGACAACAATCCGGATATAAATCCTTCTTATTATGATGAGATTGACATCGACGAACTTGCCGATGCAATACCGGACGGAATGTTCAGTTTTATATGGTTTGATGCTTGCTACATGAGCGGAATAGAAACCATATATGAATTAAGAAATAAATGCGACTACTTTGTAGGTTACCCCACGGAGGTATATACACCTGGAATGCCTTATAATCTTACGCTTCCATATTTTTTGAGGGAGACCCCGGACCTTGTGGAAGGAGCCAAGGCATTTTTCAATTATTATGCAGAGTATCCTTCATCCTCTTATAGAACCGCTACCATAGCAGTGGTTGATATGAGTAAACTGGAGGTAGTGGCAGATTATTGCAAGGCAGCCTATTTGAAGGATAAAAAAGTAAGTTCTAACGGGCTTTTGTGTTATTCCCGAGGCAGAATTGGTCCCTTTTATGATTTCGGACAATATACAAAGTTAATGACAGGAAATAATGCGGATGCTCCCGATGTGGAGGAATTTAACAAAGCGATGTCGGAATTTGTTATATGGAGCGACGCGACTCCCCGGGATTTCAATTATCAGCCGATTGACAAGGAAAAATATTCCGGTATTTCATGTCATTTGTATGATCCTGCATCGACTACCGACAAGGCAAACTATTATAGAACGCTCGATTGGTATAAGAGGGTGTATTGACTTTGAGATACAGATAAAACAAATTAATTAATAAGAATAACCGATAGAATTACAATGTTTCAGACAGACAACGCAGCCGGAGACATAATTGCCCAGCAGGCGGCCGGCTCCAAAAGTTTTTTCGATTCGCTTAAGGGATTGAGTTTTGACGATGCGCTCTCCACGATTGCCAACGGCATCGTGCATTTTTCTTTTAAGGTGCTCATCGCCATACTCGTCTTTTATGTCGGCAAGTTCATAATTAAGAAAATTTACGGGCTTGTCCGTTCCATAATGGTTAATAGGAAAGTGGACGCCTCGCTGACGACATTCGTTTTGTCGCTGGTGAATATGCTCCTTTTCTTTATCTTGATTATCACCATAATCGGAATTCTCGGCATAGAAACAAGTTCGTTTATCGCCATCTTCGCTTCAGCCGGTGTTGCAATAGGTATGGCTTTGAGCGGCACGCTTCAGAATTTTGCGGGTGGTGTGCTCATACTTCTTATAAAACCCTATAAGGTGGGCGACCTCATCGAGGTGCAAGGCTTCACCGGCACCGTCAAGGAAATCCAGATTTTCAACACCGTAATCAACACGGCAGACAATAAACAGATTATCATTCCTAACGGAGGCCTTTCCACCGGCACCATCAACAATTACTCGAAAGAAGATTATCGCAGGTTGGAGTGGAAGGTAGGCCTTTCATACGGCAACGACGCTGCAAAAGCAAAGGAGGTGATTCTTGGGATGCTTGATGAAGAAGAGACTGTTGTAAAAGACAATCCTGCCATGCCGACTTTTGTAGGTCTCGGCGAGCTTGCCGACAGCAGCATTGTCTTTACGGTCAGGGCTTGGGTGAAATCGGGCGACTATTGGACTCTTTTTTTCCGGATGAACGAGCGTTTCTATAATGAATTGCCGGAAAAAGGTTTTGCTTTCCCGTTCCCGCAGCTCGACGTGCATCTTGCGGATGTGCCTGAAGGTATGTGCCTCAACAATAAGTGATATTACATGAACGCCGAGGGAAGAGTAAGGTATTCCCGCCAGATAGGTATTGACGGGTTTGGCGTTGAAGGGCAGAACAGATTGTTGTCGGCAAGTGTCGCAATCGTGGGATGCGGTGCCTTAGGTTCCATGGTGGCCATGCAGTTGGCAGGTGCCGGCGTAGGGAAACTCGTGATTTTCGATTTCGATACGGTGGATGTTTCGAACCTTCAGCGACAATTTTTCTTTGAAACCAAGGATTGTGGAAAAAAGAAATCGCAAGTACTTTCCGATAGGATTATTTCGCTTAATCCGGATATTACAGTAGATTGCCATGACGCTTTCATAGATGAAAAGAAGGCTATGGCGTATTTCCGAAACGTCGATTTCGTTGTAGATGCTACCGATAATCCGGCATCTAAAGGGATGGTGGAAAAGGTTTGTCGAGAGTTGGGTAAACCATGTTGCATCGGAGGAGTGTCGGGTTTTCGTGGACAAGTGATGTCTATAGCCCCGGGCCAGATGATGATGTCTGACATTTTTGGTGAGGAAGAATCGGGAATGCTTCCTTGTGAGATTTCCGGAGTATTGGGTTCGGCCGCAGCTTTGTGCGCTTCAATCCAGGCTTCGGAGACGATAAAATATATTGCCTGTGTTGGCGAGACATTGAAAGGAAAGATACTGACTTTTGATTTAAGAACAAACGATTTTAAGGTTTTCTCTTTGTGAGAAAACCGGATGTTATAAGACATATGTAGGGCTATGCCGGAGGCATAGCCCTACATATGTTAAGCATTATATCGGGGCCGATTATCCGCAATGCCAGTATTTACGGACCACGTTCATCATTTCGTTGTGGCTTCCTTCGGTTTTCTTCCTAAGGTCTTTGTCATGATATTTGCGAAGCTTGCCGATTATACCGTCGATAAGCTGCGGCGAGAACACTCCTGCTTCCTCGAAAACTTCGCGCTGGCGTTCCAGTGCGTCGGCCGAAGCCGTGCAGCTGTCAGGGAGCGATTTGAGTTGAGCCAATTTGTCTTTGTTTTCATCGTTGTGAATGTTGACGTTCACATACATGTCTTCAGCCCTTTGCAACGAGTTGTCACGTTCAAACCCTTTCCTTGCGGCCACTACCATGGCGGCGATGAGCTGATAAACGTCGGCCGAGCCATCCGCACTTCTAAGTTCTGCCGTCTGTTTTTGCGGGGATGCGGTCACGTCGTTTCTTTCAAGTGGATTTGCCTGCGAGCACATGTCGATTTTACCAGTCCATCCCAGTGGAACGCGGACAAGGACAGAACGGTTGCGGTCGCCCCAGCAAATCGAAGTGGGGGCCTCCTGATGAGGAACGAGACGGAAATAGCTCGTAGGAACCTTGTTGCCCATGGCTGTGATGGCATCGGCATGTTCGAGAATCCCGGCGATGGCTTTCTTCGCAATATCACTGAGTTGGCCGTTTTCGGTCATCATGTTGCGTCCGTCTTTCATAATCTTGAAATGTATGTGGAGTCCGCTACCGGCTTTCCCGGCGGTGATTTTAGGTGCGAAAGTAACGTCGTATCCTTTTTTTGCACCAAGCGTGCGGATAATCCATTTCGCAATCATGAGATTGTCGGCGGCCTGCATTGCCGGAATAGGCAGGAATTCTATCTCGTTCTGTTCATAAATCATATCCTCGAGAGTGAAATTGCCTACCTCGTTGTGTCCATACTTGATTTGTCCTCCGGCTTGAGCTATAAGTTCCATGCATTCCACGCGGAAATCATTGAATTTGGCATAAGGAGCCGATTCATGATAACCTTTTTGATCAACGGCATGATATAGTCCTGTGTCAGGGGCGATGACGTAATATTCAAGTTCGCCCATGGCATGGAATTCCATACCGGTGGTTTTCGTAAACTCTTCACATGCCTTGCGCAGCGTGAATTCCGGGGAAGAGTGGAGCGGTTTCCCCTCTTTGTCGAAAAATGAAGCGAGAAGGGTAAGTGTAGGAATTTCGGCAAACGGGTCAACAAAAGCAGTGGCATATCTTGGAATCACGTAGAGGTCGCTGTTGCCGGCTTCGATAAACGGGAAAAGGCTTGACCCGTCAACTCTTTCTCCATATGTGAGGATTGAATCGAGATATTCTTCCGAGTTGATGACGAAGTTCAGGGTCTTTAGTCGGTTGTCGTCGGCGGGATACATGAAATTGACCATTCTTATGCCATTGTCTTTTACAAAGCGAATGAGGTCGGCTTTTCTGATGTCGCAAGGTTGCTTCTGGAGAAACTGCACAACCTTGTTTGGATTGAGGCTGAGATTGAGGTTCATGGTTTTTATTTAATGAATGATTCAACATTTCTGAAACGGAACAAAATGGATTTTCAACCGTTTCGCTGACAAATTTACACAAAAAAAGATAGCTGACCAAAATAAAATGGCGAATAACCTAAACAAAGTTATAACGAAGTTGTTGTAATTGTATGAACCAAAAATAATGAATTATGGAAAATTTCGAAGATATTGTCAAGTCAGAAGTCCCTGTGCTTATAGATTTCTTTGCAACGTGGTGTGGCCCTTGCAAAATGATGCATCCCGTGCTCGATGAGTTGCATGAAAAGGTAGGCGACAAAGCGAGAATAATCAAAATAGATATCGACAAGAATGAGAAACTTGCCGCCATCTACAATGTTCGATCTGTGCCTACGTTTATGATATTCAAGAACGGAAAGCTTGAATGGAGGGCCTCGGGAGTGCAGTCGGCTTCATCGCTTGAACAAACGCTTGCACAGTATTATTGATGAAGTTTCATATAAACCCTTTTTGCTAACTATAAACAATACCCGAAACCCTAATCGTTATTATTACACCTTATTATGAAAAACCGAACCGGGCAAGAATCCGCTAAAAAGGAATCTGTCCGGTTTTTTGTTGAATTATGTTTCCTATGGAATAAACCGTTATGACCATAGGGTGTCAAAATAATAACCGGATGAGATATGATCTCTTCCTTCTAAGTGAAAAATTAGTCTTAAGAAAATGAAAATATTAAAATCGATAGTTCTCGTTGCTTTTTTAGTTTGTTTCGGAGTAAGGAGCCTTTGGGCTTCCGATTTCGAAAACGAAAAACTCAATTACGTCATTTCATACAAATGGGGTTTGATTCATAAGGATGCCGGCACCGCAACCCTTGAACTGACAAATCACGGGAACGAATATAAAATAAGGCTCGTGGGAAAAACCAAGCCGTGGGCCGACAATTTTTATCAGGTCCGCGACACTCTGCTTGGCACAGTTAAGATAAACGGTTTCAAGCCGGTGTCTTATTCGAAGATAGCTCACGAGGACGGTAAATACAGACGCGACGATATTGTCTATTCATACGCAGGAAGAACTGTGGGGGGACATGCCAAGCGTGTCAAGATAGACAAAAAAGGGAATGTGAGCCATAGTGAGAAACAACTTACTGCCACCGGTGCTACATTCGATATGTTGAGCGTGTTCTATTTCCTAAGAACAATCGATTATCCACGGCTTGCATCGGGAGGCGTTGTGAAGGCGACGGTTTTTTCCGGATCCAAATCGGAGTCGCTTACAATCAGGTGTGTCGGCAAAGAGACGATTAAGCTTCGTAATAAACAACGAAGGGATGCATATCATATCAAATTCCGGTTTACAACGGAAGGGCAGAAGAAGTCGAGCGACGACATCGACGCCTGGATCTCCACCGACCCGCAACATATTCCATTGCAGGTGGTGGGGAGTTTGCCGGTAGGTCAGGTGAAATGCTATTATATCCCTTGAATTAAAAAAAAGAATCCTACTAATTAAGGTATGGATTGAATTTTTTTTCTTCTCCTATCGTTGTCGGGCTTCCATGTCCCGGATAAACTATAGTTTTGTCCGGAAGCGTGAGAAGTCCGTTTTTAATGCTTGATATAAGGGTGGTGTAGTCGCCTCCCGGAAGGTCTGTTCTTCCGATGCTCCCCTGGAAAAGAGCATCGCCCACAATCACGAATCCGTCGTTGCGGTCATAGAGTGCTATGCTTCCACGGGAATGTCCGGGCACCTCGATTACTTCAAGTTCTCCGTCGCCTACTTTGATTAGGTCACCGGCCTTTATGAACTGGGTTACTTCAACTCCTTTAAAACTTCCGCCAAGTCCGAACATTTGCGCCTGTTGTTGCATCCTTTCGCCAAGCGGAAGGTCGGCGTCGTTTGCCAAAACAGGCATGTCGTATTCATTTTTAAGGAAAGAATTACCTGCGGCATGGTCGATATGGAGGTGGGTATTGATTACCGACTCTACTTTAAGTGAATTCTTTTTGATGAATTCCGCCATAGCTTTTTCTTCCTCGCGGTTAATCATTCCGGGGTCGATGATCACGCATTCCTTTGTAGCCGGGTCATAAACTACATAAGTGTTTATGCCGAAAAGGCTGAATTGAAAAATCGCAACTTTCATATCAATGCTATTTATACTGTAGTATAAACAATTTTCTTAGTGTCGAAGAACGGTTCTTTGAAAAAATTATTGATATCTACAACTTCGGTCCGCTGTTTCAAAGAGCGCAGTTCGGCATTAAGATCGCCCCCTTTAAGGGCGATGATTCCGTTTGGAAGGGCATTGCGCTGGATGCGCGATACGTTGCGCGACGCCAGTTTTACAAGGTCTGGCTGGGGCATCACGGCACGGCTCACGACAAAGTCGAATTTTTCATGACATTCTCCGGAATCCCCGTGTTGAAAACTCACGTTTTTTAGGCCTATTGCATCGGAAATTTCTTTCGCCACTCTGATTTTTTTTCCAATTCTGTCGATAAGATGGAATCTGACTTCCGGAAAGGCAACGGCAAGCGGCAGTCCGGGCAAACCTCCGCCCGAACCGAAGTCCATGACGGAAGAGCCGTCTTTAAATTTTATGAATTTTGCTATAGAGAGTGAATGCAGGATATGGTTCACCTCGATGTTGTCGATGTCTTTTCTCGAAACGACGTTGATTTTCTCGTTCCATTCAGGATAAAGCTCGGTCATAAGTTGGAACTGAGAGATTTGCGATTCAGTAAGAGAGGGGAAATATTTTAATATATGGTCAATCATGCCGATATGTTTTAAATTGTATGCAAAGATAGAAAAAGTTGATGAGTCGGAAAACTAATAGTGATAAAATTTGGTGGAACGGCTTTAAATTTGTAATTTCGCACTCCCCCGAGTCCGTGCAATCGGTTGCGTTTGCGTGCCGGGGGCTAGTAAAATTGATTGAAAATCCGCAGAAAAACTTTTTCAACAACGATATAATTATGGAAATTGAAGGAAGAATAATAATGGACCTTCCACTTCAGTCGGGCACATCAAAGGCCGGCAATCCGTGGAAAAAGAAAGAATGGGTGCTTGAAACGTTTGGCACTTATCCGAGAAAAGTGAAATTCCACGTGTTTGGCGACCGGGTAGATAATATTCGTCTTGAAACGGGCAGGGACTACGTTCTCTCGTTTGACCTTGAAAGCCGTGAATTCAATGGAAGATGGTACACCGATGTCAATGTATATGCAGCCAGGGATTACGTAGGCCAGAATCAGGCCCCTGTTGCTCCGCAGGGTGGTTACGGGCAGCCTCAGGCCGCTTATCAGCAGCCTGCGCCCCAGTTTGGCGCCCCTGCTATGGGCGAGGCTCCTTCGTTCACTTCGGCGCCCGCAAACGCAGACGAAGACCTTCCGTTCTGAACCTGTTTCCATGATGTCGGCGATATGCCGATATATGCATATGACGACCCGTTTGTAGCAATACAGACGGGTCGTAGATGTATAAAATGGCGGTTTTGCATACATTTATTTGGCTATGTCGGTAAAAAATAGTAATTTTGCGCCTACAAGATGCCCGCAGGGTATTCCTGCAGGCATCTTGTAGGCTTTTTTACAGCCATAGTGAAAAAGGAAAGAAGATTAGTATGCAGAAACAAAAGCGAACAGATCGCAACCAAATTGGTCTCCTGATGGAGACGAGTTGGGAGGTCTGCAACAAGATAGGCGGAATTTATACTGTATTATCTACAAAAGCCCGCGTACTTCAGCAACAATTCGGTGACCGACTTATTTTTATTGGACCCGATGTCTGGACCTCCGAAACCCCTTCTCCGTATTTTATCGAACGAAAGACTCTCATGAAATCATGCGCGAGCCGCATGAAGCTTCCTTTCGGCATAACCGTCAGAACGGGACGATGGGATATCCCCGGATCTCCCCAGGTCGTACTTATAAAATTTGACGGAGTATATGAGCATCTCAATGGAATTTTTGGAAAAATGTGGGAACTCTATGGAGTCGATTCGATGCATGCATACGGTGATTACCATGAAGGGTGTGCCTTTGCCGTTGCTGCGGCAATCGTGATGGATGCTCTTGCAAAGCACCTTAAAGTGGATGCCGGGAATATAATCGGACATTTTAATGAATGGACCACAGCCATGGGCCTTCTTTATCTTAAAATGACCGATCCGGAGGCAATGACCGTGTTTACTACCCATGCCACCAGCATAGGCAGAAGCATTTGCGGCAACGGCAAACCGTTATACGACTATTTTTCAGGATATAACGGCGACCAGATGGCCCGCGAATTGAATATGGAAGCCAAGCATTCCCTTGAGAAAACGGCGGCGCATCAGGCTGATTGTTTCACTGCGGTGAGCGAAATCACTGCAAGGGAATGCGAGCAGTTGCTCGACATTCGCCCTCAGGTGGTAACTCCCAACGGATTCGAACCCGATTTTGTGCCTGGTGAGGCTAAATATAAAACCCTGAGGAAGGCGGGGCGTGAGCGCATCCTTTCAATCGCTTCTTCTTTGAAGGGTTATAAATATGACGACGATACTTTGATTGTAGCCACTTCGGGACGTAACGAATACAGGAACAAAGGACTTGACCTTTTCCTTGATTCGATTGCCGACCTCGAATCGAGAAACCCTTCGAAAAAAGTTCTCGGACTTGTGCTGGTCCCCGCATGGGTTAAGGAGCCGTCGCTCGAACTACGTTCATCTTTGGCAAATAAAACCGTTGTGAAAGAGAGTCCTGATTTCCTGACGCATAGACTTCATAATGAAGATAATGATGCTGTGGCATGTCGTGTATCTTCTCTTGAACGTGAAGGGAAACTCCGCAATGACGTGAGTGTAATCTATGTGCCGTGTTATCTTGACGGCGGTGATGGAGTAGTGAATATTTCATATTATGACATCCTTCCTGCCATCGACATTACCGTTTTCCCCTCTTATTATGAACCGTGGGGTTATACGCCGCTTGAAAGTGTGGCTTTCGGTGTGCCTACCATCACGACGGATAAGAGTGGGTTTGGGCAATGGATTCTTTTAAAATTCGTTAATTCGATATGTGCCTGTGGCGTTAAGGTGGTCGGGCGCACAGATTCCAACTATTCCGAGGCTGCTTCAGAGATTGCCCATCAGCTTTATGAGTATTCCACATTCTCACAGGGCGACAGGGCCGATGCTTCAGAAGCTGCTACCGCGACTTCGAGGAAGGCGGATTGGAGCTACTTCATAAAGGCATATGACGAAGCATTCGAAGTGGCGGCTATGCGTCGCGATGCCAGAATTAAATAAGAGATAAATAGACTAAATATTTTCGATACAGTAAATGAAACTTCAGGTAAGCAACACAAATGAGCCCGTGTGGCGTAACCTCACAGTAAGCGCAGAGCTTCCCAAGAAGCTTAAGCCGCTTGAGGAGCTTTCCAAAAACCTCTGGTGGGTATGGAACAGCGAGGCAAAGAACCTTTTCCGTGATCTTGACCATGACTTATGGCGCAAAGTTGGAGAGAACCCTGTAATGCTTCTCCAGCAGTTGAGCTATGACCGTCTTCAGGAGGTTCTCGCCGACGAGGGCATGATGGAACGAGTAAACGGCGTATATGCCGAATTCCAGAACTATATGAGCCAACCGATGCGCAATGATATTCCTTCGGTGTCTTATTTTTCTATGGAATATGGTCTATGCAACTGTCTTAAGATATATTCCGGCGGCCTTGGCGTGCTTGCGGGCGACTACATCAAGCAGGCGTCTGACAGCCGCGTGCCGATGACTGCGGTAGGTTTCCTCTATCGTTACGGCTATTTTTCACAGTCGCTTTCGATCGACGGCCAGCAGATTGCAAACTATGAGCCCCAGAACTTCGACCAGCTTCCTATTGAGCCGGTGCTCGGTGAGGATGGCCAGCCGATGATTCTTGAGGTGCCTTACCCAGGGCGCATGATTTATTGCCATGTATGGCGTGTGAACGTAGGACGCATGAAACTTTATCTCCTCGACACCGATTTCGATATGAACTCGGAGTTCGACCGTCCTATTACACATAAACTTTATGGCGGCGATTGGGAAAACCGCATGAAGCAGGAGTATCTCCTTGGCATCGGTGGTATCTACATGCTCAACCGTCTCGGCATACATACAGACCTTTACCACGCTAACGAGGGACATGCCGCTCTTCTCAATCTTCAGCGTCTTGTTGATTATGTGCAGAAAGAGGGACTTCCATTCAATGTCGCTTTGGAGGTGGTGCGTGCAAGCTCCCTTTACACCGTACATACTCCGGTTCCTGCCGGCCATGATTATTTCGAGGAGAGCCTTCTCGGGAAATATCTTGGCGAATATCCTGCCAAACTCGGTATTTCTTGGAACGACCTTATTAATATGGGTCGTGAAAATCCCGACACTCCGGAGCGTTTCTCTATGAGTGTGTTCGCACTCAATACCTGCCAGGAGGCAAACGGCGTTAGCTGGCTCCACGGAGAGGTGTCTAAGAAGATGTTTGCCGGAATTTGGAAGGGGTATGCTCCGGAAGAATCGCATGTGAAATACGTAACCAACGGCGTTCACATGCCGACATGGGCTGCTTCGGAGTGGAAAAAATTCTACATGGAGAACCTTGGCGAAAAGATGTTTGAGGAGCAGAGCGATCCTGAGGCTTGGAAGGGCATCTTCGATGTGCCCGACGAGGCGATATGGAATATGCGAATGACCCTCAAGAATAAGTTCATCGATTTCGTGCGCCGCGATTTCAAAGAGAAGTGGCTTAAGAATCAGGGTGATCCGGGTGCAGTGGTGAATATCCTTGAAAAAATAAACCCCAATGCACTCATCATTGGCTTCGCTCGCCGTTTCGCCACTTATAAGAGGGCACATCTTCTCTTCACCGACCTCGACCGTCTCGCTAAGATTGTCAACAATGAGAAATATCCTGTGCAATTTATTTTCTCGGGCAAGGCACACCCCGCCGACGGTGCAGGCCAGGGCTTGATCAAGAGAATCGTAGAGATTTCGAAGATGCCGCAGTTCCTCGGTAAGATTATTTTCCTTGAGGATTACAACATGATTGTGGCAAAACGTCTTGTGACAGGTGTAGATATCTGGCTCAATACTCCCACACGTCCTCTTGAAGCATCCGGCACATCGGGAGAGAAAGCCGAAATGAACGGTGTGCTTAATTTCTCAGTGCTCGACGGATGGTGGTATGAAGGATATAAGTTCGACGAGATGGCAGGTTGGGCATTGACTGAAAAGCGTACCTATACCGATCAGGCTCAGCAGGACCGCCTTGACGCAGCTACTATATATTCTATGCTCGAAAACGAGATTGTACCCCTTTACTTCAACAAGAACTATAAGGGTTACAGCCCCGAGTGGATTGACCGCATCAAACGTTCGATCGGCCACATCGCACCTCATTTCACAATGAAGCGTCAGCTTGACGATTATATCAGCCGTCTTTACGTTCCCGAGTCGAAGCGTTCCGCCGAACTCAAAAAGAACAACTACGCAGAGGCCCGTGAAATCGTTGCATGGAAAGAAGAGGTTGCTTCCAAGTGGAATCAGGTAGAGGTGCTCAACGTTGAAATCGTTGACGGTGCAGTCGGCAAGGCTGCAATCAGCACAGGCAACACCATAGACGTGAAGTGTACTATCGACACCAAGGGTCTTGGCGATTCAATCGGCGTGGAGCTCGTAAAATATCGCGAGCATGACGGCCAGAGCGAATTCATGGGTACGGAGCCTCTGAAGATTGTTAAGAAAGACGGCAGTGTCCTTTCTTACGAGCTTAAGGCTACTGCTACGGATGCCGGCACGTTCCGTTATGCATTGCGCATGTATCCGAACAATGCTGCCCTTCCTCACCGCATGGATTTTGCATATACCCGCTGGTTCTAAACAGGAAACAGAAATAAGTGTAATTATAAAAAAAGCCGTATCTAAATGATACGGTTTTTTTCGGCATGGTTGAAAATAATAAATGCTACGAAAATAGGGGATAGTCCGTTCTCAGGACTATCCCCTTGGCGTTAGTGGATTGGGTAGGTTTAATCCTCTTCCTGGATCTCTGCGTATGCCTTCAGAAGTTTATCCTGGACATCGCCGGGAACAAGTTCGTAAGACGAGAACTGCATTGTGAAAGAACTGCGTCCGCCAGTAATGGAACTGAGTGAGGTGGAATAAGACGACATCTCTTTCAGAGGCACCTTGGCATTGAGTTTCTCGATGCCACTGTCGCTCTCCATGCCCATGATTATGGCACGACGTCCCTGGAGGTCGCTCATCACGTCGCCCATGGTGTCGCCCGGAGTATAGACTTCCACGTCATAAACGGGTTCAAGAATCTTCGGGTTGGCATTTTTGAAAGCTTGTGAGAATGCATTTCGCCCTGCAAGGCGGAATGAAATTTCGTTTGAGTCAACCGGATGCATTTTTCCGTCGTAAATCATGACACGCACATCGCGGGCATACGAACCGGTGAGCGGGCCTTGTTCCATACGGTCCATAAGGCCTTTTACAATTGCAGGAATGAAGCGAGCGTCGATGGCACCGCCTACGATGCAGTTGTAAACCACAAGCTTACCACCCCAGTCGAGAGGTATTTCCTGTTTGTCGCGAACGTTGAGTTTAAACTCCTGGTTTCCGAATTTATACGTATCTGGTTCAGGCATTCCTTCGGTGTACGGTTCAACGATGAGGTGAACTTCACCGAATTGGCCGGAACCTCCCGACTGTTTTTTATGACGATAATCGGCGCGGGCAGCCTTCGTGATGGTTTCACGATAAGGAATCTTCGGTTCGAAGAATTCCATCGGAAGTTTTTCGTTGTTTTCAATTCTCCATTTGAGAGTGCGCAAATGGAATTCACCCTGACCTTTTACAAGAGTCTGCTTAAGTTCCTTGCTTTGTTCTATTATCCACGTCGGGTCTTCCTCGTGCATACGGGTCAGGATGCCCATAAGCTTCTCGGCATCGCTTTCGGTCACGGGCTTGATGGCACGAATGAATTTTGGCGCGGGATACTTGATGAAGTCAAACTGATAGTCGCATCCTTTTGCGTTGAGGGTGTTGCCGGTGCGCACGTCTTTCAGTTTCACGGCAGCTCCTATGTCGCCTGCTTCAAGTTTCTCGATAGGAGTGCGGAGCTGACCGCAGACCGTGAAAATCTGGGCAAGGCGCTCTTTGCCTCCACGAGATGTGTTGTCAAGGTCGTCGCCGGCTTTAAGTGTGCCGCTCATTACCTTGAAATAAGACACCTCGCCGATGTGCGGTTCGACCGATGTCTTGAAGAAAAATACCGAAAGGGGGCCGTTTGAATCCGGTGCGACTTCTTCTCCGTCGATGGTTTCGGGAGCAGGCATGTCGGAAACGAATGGGCATACATTGCCAAGGAATTCCATCATGCGGCGAACTGCCATGTCTTTGGCGGCGCTGACGATGAATACGGGGAATATGCTGCGGTCTATCATCCCCTTGCGTATCCCTTCGCGCATTTCGTCTTCCGTCAAGTGTCCTTGTTCAAAATATTTGTCCATCAGGGTTTCGTCGTTTTCTGCAGCAGCCTCAACGAGGGCATTGTGAAGTTCGTTGGCACGTTCCATCTGGTCTTCCGGGATTTCCGAAACAGTAGGAACGCCACCCTCGGGGCCCCATTCATATTTCTTCATGAGAAGAACGTCGATCATAGAATGGAAGTTGGGACCACATTCGAGAGGATATTGCACCTGAATCACTTTCGGACCGAAGTGTTCGCGGAGCTGTTCGATAACGTTGTCGTAATCGGCTTTTTCTCCGTCGATTTGGTTAAGGGCGAAAACCACAGGTTTCTTCAAAATGCCTGTCGTACGGAAAATATTCTGTGTCCCGACCTCCACACCATAGTTGGAGTCGATTACGATTACGCCAGTATCGCATACGCCAAGTGCTATATATGAATTCCCAACGAAGTCATCAGCTCCCGGGCAGTCAATCACGTTCAGTTTTTTGCCATTGAATTCGGCATTGAAGACCGTAGAGAAAACGGAATAACCATATTCTTTCTCGACCGGGAAATAATCGGATACGGTGTTGCCCGCACCGATGGAACCGCGACGCTTTATAACTCCACACTCGAAGAGCATTGACTCCGCAAGTGTGGTTTTACCCGAGCCCTTTGATCCGATAAGGGCGATGTTTTTGATTTCGTCAGTTTTATAAATCTTCATATTGTATAAGATTTTAAGTGAAGTCTGGTTGTGCATTCATAGAAATTGTGAATATATTTTGTCCACGTATTTCTGAAATGCGGACGCAATTTAGTAAAAAAATAGAATATGCTGAAGCTAAAATAATATGTTAAACAACATATTTGTAATTTTTTTACTAATTTCGCAAACGATAGAAAAAGCCAAAGCTTGTATAATAGAACGATAAATTCCAATTAATCAATATGAAACCTTCGGGACTATATATCCATATTCCCTATTGCAGGTCGAAATGCCTATATTGTGATTTTTTCAGCGGAGGGTGTTCGGATGCTGACTGGGCCACGCTTTCCGATGCTTTGCTTGGCGAACTTGGCGAAAGGGTGGCTGAACTTCCCGATGTGCCCGACACATTATATATAGGTGGTGGGACGCCGTCGTTGATGCCTGTGGAGAGTTTTGCGAAATTGATATCCGGGGTTAAAAGCATCGCGGGAATCAGTGAAGGGTGTTTGTCGGAGTTTACGTTGGAGGTGAACCCGGAGGATGTATGCCCTGACAGCTGTTTGGCATGGAAAGAAGCTGGTGTGAACCGGGTCAGTATGGGGGTGCAGTCGCTTAATGACGTGGAACTTAAAACGATAGGGCGCAGACATGATTCTGATGTCGCGTTACGGGCATTGTCGCTGCTGGGGGAGTGGTTTGATAATGTGACGTGTGACCTGATTTTCGGGCTGCCGGGACAGACGGTTAAAAGTTGGGAGCGGTCCATCGATGAAGTCCTTCGATATGATCCACGTCATCTGTCGGCTTATTCGCTCATGTTCGAAGAGAGGACCCCGCTGACTGTGCTTCGCGATAAAGGGAGGCTCTCGTTCCCTAAAGAGGAGGAGTGTCTGGAAATGTGGTCAATGCTAACAGAGAGACTGAAATCGAAGGGCATGATGCAATATGAAATTTCGAATTTTGCGTTTCCTGGTTATGAGTCCATACATAACAGGCGATATTGGCTTGGAAACCCATATCTGGGCATAGGCCCTTCGGCACATTCATATGACGGCTGCCGTGTGCGTCGCTTCAACCCTCATGATTTGAAAAAATATTTATTTAGGTTTTCCAAGAATGTGTCGGAGGTGGCGGCTCCCTTTTATCGAGAGGAGATACTGAGCGATACAGAACTTTCCGAGGAGATGGTAATGCTGCGCCTGCGTATGAGGGAAGGGCTCGATTTGAAAGAATTCGAGAGTGAATTCGGGAAAAATGCCAGTGATCGGCTGATTAGGAATTCCATGAAAGACTTATCATCGGGCAATTTAAAGCGCGAAGGAAATGCTCTTCGGCTTACTCATGATGGAATAATGATAGCAGACGATATTATTTTAAGACTTGTTTTATAGCAGGAATCAGGAAACGTAAATTGACATAATGATGCCGAAATGAGGGTAATGGTGGCAAAATAATTTTTAATTGAAAGAATATAAAAATTTTTCTAAAATAATTTGCATCTTTAAGTTTTTAGTTATAACTTTGTGCTTAAAATTAGAAAATGATATATGTCTGAAATAAGAAGACTATATTTTACCAAGATGCAGGGAATCGGCAATGATTACATTTATGTCGATATGCTTGGTAGCCCCACCTCCCTGAAGACAGACGACAAAATTTCGCTTCCGGAATTATCGCGGAAGATTAGCGACCGACATTTCGGCGTTGGCAGTGACGGGTTGATAGCCATTTTACCCTCCGCCAGCGCCGATTTTCGTATGAGGATGTTTAATGCTGACGGTTCTGAGGCGCAGATGTGTGGCAACGGGTCGAGATGTGTGGGTAAATATGTCCATGACAAGGGATTTACCGACAAGACAGTGGTCACGCTTGAAACAAGAGCGGGAATCAAGGTGCTCCATCTCCACCTTAACGACGAAGGTAAAGTTGAATCGGTCACCGTTGACATGGGCGTGGCATCGTTAAAAAGGGGAGATGTGCCGGTTGTCGGCGACAAAGATTCAGAATTGGTGAATGTGCCGGTGGAAGTGGATGGCGAAATGTTCGGAATCACAGCAGTCGGCATGGGCAATCCGCATGGTGTGATTTTTGTTGACGAAATAACCGACCGTCATATACATTATTATGGAAAGATTCTTGAAACCCATGAAATGTGGCCTGAAAGGGCTAATATTGAATTTGCCAAGGTTATAGACCGCAGGCATATCGACATGAGGGTTTGGGAACGTGGATCCGGCGAAACACTTGCCTGCGGCACCGGAGCTTGCGCCACTATGGTGGCTGCGTTCAAGCTCGGACTTATTGACGAAGAGGCTGAACTCCGGCTTCTCGGAGGAAATCTGACTATCCGCTATGATGCCTCGACCGGACGTGTGTATATGAGAGGGGGAGCGGAGTTCGTTGCCGAAGGTTGGTATTTTGAGATGTAGCGACCTGCGTGCGGCATATCGGACTATTCTTGGAACTTCATATAGTTTTGTATGTTGTCGATAAATTGATTGTGAGTTTATATAGGTAAATATAAGGTAAGATGATTGAAGTGAATGATAATTTCCGGGAATTGCCGGTGTCGTATCTTTTCTCTGAAGTGGGGAAAAGGATTGCGGCATTTAAGAAGGAAAATCCCGGGAAAGACGTTATCCGGATGGATATCGGCGACGTAACACGTCCGTTGTTCCCTTCTGTGATTAAAGCCATGCATGCTGCGGTCGATGATTTGTCGTCGGCGTCATCTTTTCATGGTTATGGTCCGGAGCAGGGTTATGCATTCCTGAGGGATGCTATCGCCCGAAACGATTATGCGGAAAGGGGAATCGAGGGTATCGAGGCATCAGACATATTTGTAAGCGACGGTGCTAAAAGCGACCTCGGGAATCTTGGCGATATATATTCTCCTGAGTGCAGCGTGGCGGTGATGAATCCTTCGTATCCGGTCTATGTTGACGACAGTGTGATTGACGGACGTGCGGGTACCTTTGTCAACGGACGTTGGGACAGCTTGACTTATCTTGAGTGTGGCGAGTCCGGGTCGTTTATGCCGGCCGTTCCCCGGGAGAAGGTTGATGTCATATTCCTTTGTTTTCCCAATAATCCTACCGGCGAGGCGATATCTCGCAATGAATTGAAGAAGTGGGTGGATTATGCGAAGAATAATGGGAGCCTGATAATATATGACTCCGCCTATGAAGCTTTTGTGCGTCAACCCGGAATAGTGCGGTCAATCTATGAAATTGAAGGGGCGTCCGAAGTAGCCATCGAGGTGCGGTCTTTTTCCAAGACAGCCGGATTCACCGGACTAAGATGTGGATATACCGTCGTTCCTAAATGTCTTAAAGGAGTCTATTCCAATGGGGAAGAGGTAAGTCTCAATTCGCTTTGGAACAGGCGCCAGACCACTAAATTCAACGGTTGTTCCTATGTGGCCCAACGGGGCGCCTCTGCTATATATACAGCTGAAGGGATGGCTGATGTGAAGCGTGCGTCAGATTATTATCTTGGCAACGCAAAGATTATTAAGGATGCGTTCGAGGCCATAGGGTTTAAGGCATTTGGTGGGGTGAATTCGCCTTACGTATGGGCATGTTCGCCCGAGGATGTCGATTCTTGGGAATTGTTTAATCTTTTTCTCGGGAGATTCGGTTTTTCAACCACTCCGGGTTCCGGGTTTGGAAGTGCCGGCGACGGCTTCGTTAGGATGACGGGCTTCAATAGTCGTGAAAATACGGAAAAGGCGATGTCGCGTCTTGTGGAAGGATATAAATGAGATATTATATTTGAATTAAAAAAGTTAAAACAAGATATATGTCAGATTTAAGATTCAAAAGCGTAGAGGAGGCGTCCTCTCGCAAAGCAGTGAAAGTGGAGATACCTGAAGATAGGGTTGAGAAGTATTATGCCGAGAAGGTGTTCAACAGGCAAAAGATGTTTGAATATCTTCCCCGCACCACTTACGAGGCACTGGTGAAGGCAATCGACAATAAGGAGCCTTTGAGCCGCGAAGTGGCTGACAGTATTGCCGACGGAATGAAACGGTGGGCGGTGGAGCAAGGTGCCCGCCATTACACCCATTGGTTCCAGCCTATGACCGGAGGCACCGCAGAGAAGCATGATGCTTTTATCGAGCACGACGGAAAGGGAGGCGTGATTGAAACTTTTTCCGGTAAACTCCTTGTGCAGCAGGAACCTGACGCATCGAGTTTCCCGAACGGCGGCATCCGCAACACGTTCGAGGCAAGAGGATATTCAGCCTGGGATATTTCTTCGCCGGCTTTTATTGTTGACAACACTCTTTGCATCCCGACGATTTTCATTTCCTACACAGGAGAGAGCCTTGACTACAAGACGCCTCTTTTGCGTGCTTTGAATGCCGTGGATAAATCGGCTACGCGCGTTGCCCGCTATTTCGACGACGATGTGAAGCACGTGCTTTGCTATCTTGGTTGGGAACAGGAATATTTTCTTGTTGACGAAGCCTTGTATGCCGCGCGTCCCGACCTTGTGATGACCGGACGCACGTTGATGGGCCATGAGAGTGCGAAAAACCAGCAGCTCGAGGACCATTATTTCGGAGCTATCCCGAGCAGGGTGGAGGCATTCATGCTCGATCTTGAAATAGAGTGCCATCGTCTTGGAATTCCGGCAAAGACCCGCCACAATGAGGTTGCCCCCAACCAGTTCGAGCTTGCCCCGATTTTTGAGGAAGCCAACCTTGCAAACGACCATAACCTGCTCTTGATGTCGGTTATGAACGAAGTGGCACGCCGTCATAATTTCAGGGTGCTGCTTCATGAGAAGCCTTTTGCAGGGATCAACGGTAGCGGCAAGCACAATAACTGGAGTCTTGGCACCAACACCGGCAAACTTCTCTTCTCTCCGGGTAAGACTCCGAAGCAGAACCTTGAATTCATTGTGTTTGTGAGCAATGTGATGGCAGCCGTGTATAAACACAACGCCCTTCTCAAAGCTTCGATTATGACTGCCACCAACGCCCATCGTCTCGGTGCTAACGAGGCTCCCCCGGCAATTATTTCAATGTTCCTTGGAAGTCAGCTCACGGAAATCCTTGACCGTATCGAGAAGAACGAGACGGATTCCATTATACTTCAGGGCAAGGAGGGTATGCGTCTTGACGTAAACCAGATTCCTGAACTTATGATAGACAATACTGACCGCAACCGTACAAGCCCCTTTGCCTTCACTGGCAACAGGTTCGAATACCGTGCTGTCGGTTCTTCTGCCAACTGTGCTTCCGCCCTTATCGCCCTTAATGCCGCAGTTGCCACCGAGCTTGATGAATTTGCCGACAGGGTTGATAAGCGTGTGGCTAACGGCGAACCTCTCGATACCGTTCTTCTTGATGAGGCTCGCGATAATATCATAAAATCGCGCGATATTCAGTTTGACGGCAACGGATATAGCGATGAATGGAAAGAAGAGGCCAAACGCCGTGGGCTTGACGTGGAATCTTCCGCACCTCTTATGTTTGATTCCTATCTCTGGCCTTCAAGCGTGGAGATGTTTGAGAAGTCGGGTTTGTTTACGAGGAAAGAACTTGAGGCGCGTAATGAAGTGAAGTGGGAAATGTATTCCAAAAAACTTCAGATTGAAAGCCGTGTGCTCGGCGACCTCGCAATCAACCATATTATTCCCGCCGCAATCTCATATCAGCGTCTTCTTCTTGACAATGTTTATAAAATAAAAGCACTGTTTGATGATGAGGCTGTAAAGAGAATTGGTGGTCAGGACCTCGTTTCTATCGAAAAAATCGCTGGTCATTTGAGCGATATAAAGACTCTCGTGGAGAAAATGGTTTCCAATCGCCATGTTGCAAACCGGATGCCTAACGAAAGAGAGAAGGCAATTGCTTATCATGATGCCGTCGCTCCCCTTATGGAGGAGATTCGTCAGCATATTGATGCCCTCGAACTGATGGTGGATAATGAAATTTGGCCGCTCCCCAAATATCGTGAGCTTCTTTTCATACGATAGTATTGTGATGCGGGGAATAGTTATTTTCCTGCAGATTATAGATGAATAGTATTTGTTTTTGGTTCCCTATACAACAGAAGGCCTTCGACATAATGTCGGGGCCTTTTGCTTTATTGAGGTTGTTGTAAATCTATAATTGCACGAAATGAGGGTGTTGATTTATGAATGATAAAATTAGGTTAATTTACATTGCATATGATACTGTTTCTTTGAGTGTGTCTGAGTAAGGACACAAAAAGGACCTGCCCATT
>CAJUCW010000043.1 GCA_910585275.1 uncultured Muribaculaceae bacterium | reverse complement strand
ATCCTCGCCCTTTTCTAAACGGCGACTACATCGGCGCGTCCGCTGAATAGTTACTCTGACCAAATTACAATGTTAATTAATGTTAATTACACTTAACCTCATCTCAATTAAATTCACAGCACACTGCAAATCAATTAAAAATCAGCCCCCAACGTCAAAAGCAAGGTGCCTTTCGACGAACTGAAAATCTCCTGACTGTCACCTGCCCATTGCCGAGAACTCAAGAAAACAGTCTTATGGATGGTAGGGTTATAGGCTATGCCAAGATTAAATGCGGATCCTTTACCAAACCTTACGCCGACAGACGGAAGGAAATAAAATCCACTCTTATAACCGCAACGCAATTCACAATCCGAACTGTAGTTATCTCCATAAAAATATCCTATTTCAGAATCTCCGACAGACACTCCCACCTGATAACCGATCTTGACATCGACATAAGGAGTGACTCTACGGTTGATATTGAGTGTCCATCTGAAATCTGCATAAAAAGGAAAATAGATTCCATTGAACGCATGTTCGCTACCCCATTCAGAGTGACCAAAATGGATATAATTGGTGTAACCTCCAAATCCGACGCCTGCGAAAAGCCATGGAAACATCTGATACCCGCCGGTGATATTAAGCCCGAAGGTAAGTTCATTCTGGATATCCCCAAAGCTGTCTCCACTTGGCAACGCCACATTCTCCGCACCGCCGAACGAATGTCCTCCGACCGACAAATCGATAAACGTGCGGAATCCCTGGGCCTTAACCACAGAAGGGAAAAGCATGACAAGAACCGCAGCTATTACATATATCTTCTTCATAAAATTTATCATTAATCTATTGTTTCCATCGTTTTCACAAAAACATCCATCCTTTCTTAATTTCCGGGGAAGTTGATATCTCTCTAACATTGACAATGGTCAAATGGTCAAATCACACCCGGATTGAAGTTCCTGACCCGGACAATGCTCAACTTTCACATGAACGTTATTTCACTCCGGAACGAGTCTGGGTCCTGAACCAACCATTTTCGACACTGTCAAATGTATAGTCCCTGGCATAATCTATGAGCATATAGCTATGGTTATCCACCACTCCATTACCCGTATCCAACTGCCAGAATGCTTCCACCACAAGATATCCATAATCGTTTGTATTCAACTCTGATACATCATAGTCGCCAAGAGTCCATAAAAATTTATCTTCGCCACCATTGCAATAATGCACGCTATTGTCGGGCATTACGAATGTCACATCCCCGGTATAGCCATTATTCGCTGTGTATCTTATCTCGAACTCACTGTTGATACCACCCCACACCACGTTGTCGTGTTGCAATACTCCGGACCAAGTTCCGACCTCCGTCTTACCACCCCCTTCGACATGTTCCCAAATCGGGAATTCAAGATAAGTGTAACGGTATCCTTCTTCATAATAAGAACCTCTGAAAACGCTTGATTGCCCGGAATCGTCTGCTCCGACGGAAAAATTCTCCATCGTGAAATCCACTCCGAAGTTCATATCATCAAGACTGCTATACATCCATTCAAAATAATACCAACGGCTATTAGTGTACGGATTATCCAAAGGGAAGTAAGCCACGCCACGGTCAACCCGGATTACAACGAAACCGACATCGGAATAGCTGACATTATCCTTTTTATAACTGCTCTCCGCCTTGACAAACAAATGCTCTCCATCTGTCATTTCCGGAATTACCCGTGACATGGACAGACTGTCAACTTTCCATGTGAAGACACTGTCACTTCGGGTAAGCTCGCGGGTACTTCCGTCGGGCAAAGTAAACGTAGCGGATTTCTCTTCTTCACACTTAGGCTTGAAGATAAATTTCAGTTCACTGTTACCTCCGGCCCATAACTCATGCTCGCTTCTAAGATAAACCCTGTTTTCATTATGCATTTCGGGATTCCCGATGTAAGCCGACTCATACACCAATTCCCGTTCATGGCCATAAGGCACATAGAAACCATTTCCCCATCGGTCCTCATATTCCAGTGACACCGCGCTGTCTTCGGCTCCGTATGTCATGTTTACGACAGTGAATTCCACATTACCTTCTCCCTTACCATCAAACACATAGCTGCGTTCATCTGTGCATCCCGCAGCAATGGCGGCTGCGGCTATTGCCACGAGCATGTATTTCGTCTTATATATTGCTTTATTCATATCTTATGTCGTCAAGTCAAAAAATCAGAAATCAAACCCGATGTTCAACATCAGCACCCCGCTTCTCGACGGCGAAAGTTCCTCCACCCAGTCAGGACTACCCCAATAACTCTCCCCATATCCTACTGCAAGTTTGAAGGGAGACATCATGTTATATGCAAGACCGAAGTTCATGCCGGCACGCCCGCCAATCCTTACACGCATGCCGATTTCCGGCTGCAGGAAGAAACTTCCCATTGATTTTGTACATGTGCCAAGGCTTCTCCCGTCTTCATAGGATTCTAAATAATCGTAGTAGTCATAGTCATCTCCTTCTACTGCAAGAGTCTGCTGATATCCAACCTTCACTCTTACATAAGGTGCTGTCTTTTCAGCGAGTCCGAAATCCCACCGGGCATCGAGGTACAACGGAATCGAAAACGATTCAAATTCATATTCCGTATCGAACATACCGTCATACAGACAATCGGCCACGAGGCTCTGTGCATATATACCCACGCCGAGACCGAGAAAGAGATTTCTGTTAACCTGATAGCCATGAGTAGTGCTCCAACCGAACACCAAGCCTCGCTTAATGTCGTTTATTCGACATTGACCGGCGGCAACATTCACCTTTCCTCCAAAACCGAATCCTCCGTTAATATCGAAGAACCCGCGATAACCGCTCGACCTCGCTCCCCACCCATGGCCAAGCTTGATAACCATGTCGGGAGTGATTTTTCTCTCTATCGGCTTGAAGCCGGGATAGGTGACCCTCACCTTCTTGGCCGTTACCGGAAGCTCGATACGGAATGTGCCGTCAATATCGGTCATGGCGTATTCCGAACGCCCATCTATCTCGACACGCACTCCCGGCACAGGTTCATTCTTGCCATCGACCACGGTGCCTGTGACAATCTCCTGTGCCATAAGGCCAACGGCCCATACGGCACACAATAACAATAAAATCGCTACACGTTTCATAATGTTCTATATTCATATAGGTTGGATTATCCGGGTTCGACAAAACAAAACCGAACCAACGGCAAATTCCATTTCATAATCCAAGATAAGTTTTTCAGTGGCTTAGCAATGACCGATTGCCATCGCGTTTTCAATCGCAAATATAAGTCTTTTAATCAACTTCCACAAACACTATTCACAAAAAAGCGCGTCAAACCATAAAAAAGGCTGCGCAACCGTACGACACCACAGAAGCCCAATCGTAAACGATTGCCAAAAATGTGTCGCCGCAGTCACGCAGCCATATCGTTATTTCAAATTCAAAAATCTGCCCCCAACGTCACCAGGAAAGAACCTGTTGACGATTTCCCGACTACCTTTTCGACGGGGCGCTGACCCTCGCCAGCCCCTTGTATAAGAACAAATTCCTTACCTATAAATGGATTATAAGCGACTCCAAGGTTAAAGGCGGAACGCTTTCCAAACCTCACCCCGATGGAGGGCAACAAATAAAAACCGGGTCTATGGCGGGCTACAACTTCAGAAACTTCATAACCGTCGCCATATACATCTCCGTTATAATAATAACCCAAATCTCCTTCAGTTATCGGAATTCCGAACTGATAACCTATCTTTAAATCCACGAACGGGGTAACACGGGAATTGATATTGAGCGTCCACCTCAGGTCGGCGAACACGGGATAATAAAACGAATAAAAAGTCGCGCTATCCATTTCGAAACCATAGTCACCTTCCACTTCATAACTCAAATAGCTTATTTCATTTGTATAAAATCCGAAGCCGACACCGGCAAACAAAGATGGGAAAACCTGATAACCACCCGTAAAATTGAAGCCACAGGTTATCTTGTTTTTCACATTGGAGAAACTCACAGCCGGCGTGCCACGGAAATCATACCCTGTGCCCCCCGATGCACCGATATAGAAATCCACAAATCCTTTAAATCCCCTCCACTCCTGCGCGTAGGCAAACACAGGCAGAAGCGATGTCACTATTATTATCAGTATCCTTTTCATAATAAATTCAATCTTTATAAATGTCCGTCAATACTTGCCGGTCTCCCGTCGGTGCGGAGGTGCCTTTAAGATTTCTGACATTCCACATCCAAGAGTTGATATACCATTTCTCCTCCGACTTTACATATTCCAAATCTTCTATTAGCTGAATCATAACATATCCGCTGTTGAGATATACAACGCTGCCTTTCTTGTATTCACTTTCCGCCTTTATGACATAGTAACCGTTCTCAACAAGAGAATAATCCATCGGTTGCTGCATCATACTTCTATCAATAAGGATATTCAAAACTGAATCCTTTGCAGTGAGGTCGTATTCCTTACCCCACGGCATCGTGAAATGAGCCGACGTTTCCTCAGGACACCGAGGCGTGAATCTGAGCTGTAGTTCATTGTTGCCGCCGGATAAAACCACATTCTCTCCTGTCGAACTGTAAGAAAAATAATATTCATCCGGTTTTCCCACATAATACACGGGGATATCAAATGTAGTTCCTGATCCGACAGGATGATATGAGCCGACATCTGCCACAGAACGGGATATGCTCCTGTCGCCAAGCTGCATGTTCTCTATCTCGAAATCAACAGTACCGCTGAAGAAACTGTCAACCATATAGGTCTTCTCCTCAGTGCATGACGACATCATCGTCACAATACCGAGCAAACCAAAAATATATTTAAAACAAATTTTCATTTTTCAGATATTTATTTGACAGACCACCCTATAACAGCCCATCATGATTATATGTTGTCAGAAATCAAAACCAATGTTGAACATCAGAACGCCTCCGGTGTGTTTACCGAGGTTGAATTGCGCCCGCTGGTGTATATCTTTATGTTGGCCATATTGGTCGAATGTATAAACCGCCCTCAGCTTCCTTGTCTCCATGACGTTGTACGACAGCCCGAGATTCATTCCGACCTTGTTGCCTATCAGTGTGCGAAGGCCTATCGACGGCTGTAAGAAGAACTGTCCGTTACTTTCTGAAAACAATTCAAGTTCCGAACTATAGCCATTACCATAATGATATGTCCAAAGGTAATTATAGTCTTCATCAACCGATATATTATATTTATACCCCATCTTTACCCCAACATAAGGTGCCGTTTTGCCGGCAAGTTCGAAATCCCATCTCAAATCCAGAAAAACAGGAATGCCAATCAAATCCAACTCATGGATATTGTCAATATAACCGGGGTTGACTTCCTTTCCGTAAATAGAATTAGCCACGATGCCAAATCCCAGACCCACGAAAAGATTGGAATTTACCTGATAACCGTGTGTGGTAGTATAACCGAATGAGATTCCAGGACGAACGGATTCCAAACTCAGCATTCCGGCCTGCACATTCACATCCCCTCCGAACCCGACACCCATCAGGAAGTCGAAGAAGCCTCGGTAGCCGCTTGATTTCCCGGCCCACCCGTTGCCGAGTTTTATAACCATGTCGGGCTTGATATTTCTAACTATAGGCTTGAAGCCGGGATAGGAGACCCTCACCTTCTTGGCCGTCACCGGGAGCTCGATACGGAATGTGCCGTCGATATCGGTCATGGCGTATTCCGAACGCCCATCTATCTCGACACGCACTCCCGGCACAGGTTCATTCTTGCCATCGACCACGGTGCCTGTGACAATCTCCTGTGCCATAAGGCCAACGGCCCATACGGCACACAATAACAATAAAATCGCTACACGTTTCATAATGTTCTATATTCATATAGGTTGGATTAACCGGGTTCGACAAAACAAAACCGAACCACCGGCAAATTCCATTTCATAATCCAAGATAAGTTTTTCAGTGGCTTCGCAATGACCGATTGTCATCGCGTTTTCAATCGCAAATATAAGTCTTTTAATCCACTTTCACAAACACTATTCATAAAAAGACGCGCCAAACCTTAAAATAATGCTGCGCAACCGTACGACACCGCAGAAGCCCCAATCGTAACCGATTGCAAAAAAATTGTGTCGCTACAATCACGCAGCTTATTTTATAAAGTATTATTTTATAACGCAATCTCACTTCATTTATTCTCCATCATACAAAGAAGATTGTCGAAAATCTGACGGTCATTGCTCAGACGCGGCACCTTGCGCTGCCCCCCCAGTTTATGACTCCCGGCGCTCTTCAGCCAGCGATCGTACAGGCCGGGCGTTGCGCTTATCACCTCCGGCATGTCAAGGAATATGGAATGACTGCGCTTGGCATCGTAGTCGGAATTTAGTTTACGAAGTTCTTCGTCGAGCACGACGGCGAATTCCGCATTGTCGGCAGGGGCCTTTCCCCATTCCACAAGCCATTGATGCCTTCCCTTCTTCCCTTTAGAGGCAAACTGCGGGGCCGCCGTATAGTTCAATATCGACGAGCCGGTGCGGTCGCACGCGGCGGCCATGGCTTTCTCGGCGTTGTCTTCCATCAGTTCTTCCCCGAATGCGTTGATAAAACTCTTGGTGCGCCCTGCTATGGTGATTTTAACGGGATTTGTCTGCGCAATCCTGACGGTGTCGCCGAGGCGGTAACGCCAAAGTCCGTTGCTCGACGAAATCACCATTTCATAGACCCTCCCCTTTTCAACTTCCCACACGGGCCGAGGACTACGGTCGTCCCCTTCCACCGGAATAAACTCATAAAACACATCCCGGTCGATTACAAGGAGCATCGCACGACTGTCGAAATCGTTCTGCACGGCAAAAAAACCCTCCGAAGCATTATAGGTTTCAAGGAAATGCATCTTTGCGGGGTCTGTCAGTCTCAAATATTCGTCACGATATGGTTCGAACGAAATCCCCCCATGGAAAAACACCTCAAGATTAGGCCATACGTCGGAAATTTTCTCCACGCCCCTTGCCTCCGCAATCTTGCGGATTACGGTCAGGAACCATGACGGCACACCCGAAATATTGGTGACATCGCTCCGGCAGGCGGCCTCTACCAAAGCGGGGAGCTTAGTCTCCCAATCAGGCATGAGAGCCGTCTTCTTGTCGGGAATCCTAACAAAATTGGCAAGTGGGCTGATTTTGCGTATCAATGTGGCGCTCAGGTCGCCGACATGCACGCCCGGCACGTCGAATCCAAGGGTATTGGAAAAAGAGCCGCCAAGGATAAAACCTTTTCCTGAAAACATACGGCTTTCCGGCACAAGCCGCAGGTAATGAGCCACGGCATCGGCCGCCCCTCGGTAATGATTGCCGGATAAAGAGTCGCCCGTGACAGGGATGAATTTGGATTTGCCGCCCGACGTGCCCGACGATTGGGCGAAATCGACGCATCTCCCGCGCCACAACACATCCGGCTCACCTTTTATCATACGCATCACCAACGGGCGGACAGCTTCATAATCAACCAAAGGCACACGCGCCCTGTAAGCTTCCACGATGTTTTTTTCACGCAAAATATCGCGGAATCCGTAAAGCTTGCCATAGTCGATGGTGCGTGAACGCGAAAGAAGTCCGCGCAACACGTCTCTCTGAATATCGTCAGACTTTTCTGCCCATGAATCCGTGCGGCGCGCAAGCCTCACGAAACCCGGGCGCACCAGCGGGGTAAAATCTATTGCCATCGCTAAAACTCGGAAAAGAATTTAGGTTTGAATACTATCCCCACCCTGAAGCGTGAATGGAACTGATTATAGTCTATCAGGTTCTCGCCATAGCCGTTGTAATATTGGGCAAAAAGATTGAGGTTCATCTTGTCATATACCCTCCAGCTCATCTCCCATATGGTGTTGAAATTAAGGTTGAACCCCTTACGCTTAATCCACGTCAGACCCCATGAAAACTCCTTGTTCGGGGTTGTGACCACAAAACCGCTCTGAAATATTCCGCAATAATTCAGGATGTCCTTATTATTCTGGCCGTCGATTATAGGAATCCAGAATTTTGCATGCACCATTAGCCACTCGTCGATAATGGTTGACCCGCTTATCGAAACCTTGTTCCAGCTTCTGGAATCATCACCGTCGCGCCCGTTGCTCTCATGCTCAAGCATAAGGGTGAGCTTCCCTACGTAGCGGTCTTTGTTGAAAAACGGCTTTGACCACCCTATGCCCGGATTGAAGTTGATGTCGCGCATTGGCAACGACTCCTGGAAAACATTCCAGAACGTCTTCTGGGTGTACATCAGGAATAAAAACGAATTCCATGGCAGTGTAGCTTCTGTGAGACGTATCCCTACGGATATCTGAAACTTCACATCCGAATTCACGCCGGTAGGCTTCTTGAACGGGGCTGTCCCAACAGTAAAATAATTGTCTTTATACAACCCGAAATATGGTCCGTAGTCAAGTTCATGCTTCAAGGAATCCACAAATTCCTTCTGGTCGTGCACAGGAATCAACTGCGCCTGCGCCACAGGCGAAAAAAACATGCACAAAACAACGGCCAATATCGTCTTTAATATGTTGTTCATATAATTTATAGCGGATTTATATCTGAGAAAAGCGGCATATCCGGATTTTCTGACTGCAAAATTAATAAATTACTTTTCCATTTACAATCATTAACATTGCAAACGCCCTCTATGTTTGTTTCCGATACAATTTAAGGTAAAATCGGATAGAATATTCACCTCCTGTAAAAACTTATTGTTGAATCTGCCGTTAGAAATTTGTAACTTTGCATTTCAAAAACCCCGGACAGGGGGATTCCATAACACCACATAAACCATGGCAACAGCTTCCACACAAAACGCAGACCGCCTCCGCGAACTCGGCACAGCAAAAATCTGGCGTCTGCTTCTTAAATACAGCCTTCCGGCAGTGGTGGGCACTGTCGTCATGTCGGTTTACAACATCATCGACTCCATCGTAATCGGCCACGCAATCGACGACCCGAACGTGGTCAGCGGAATAGCGGTGACATTCCCCGTTATGAACCTCGCAACAGCCCTCGGCATGCTTATCGGAGCCGGATCTGCCACCCGGGTCAGCATCGTGATGGGACAGAACGACAAACGGATGGCAGAGATTATCCTGGGCAACTCCGTGCAGCTCACCGTTTTGATAGGGCTGACATATATCACTCTCTTCGCGGTGTTCCTCTCCCCTATCCTGCGCCTTTTCGGAGCTTCTCCCAACTCCCTCCCGTACGCCCGTGAGTTCCTTATGTGGGTGCTTCCCGGAATGGTGCTGATGAACCTCACTTTCTCCTACAACAATGTGATGCGCGCCACCGGCTATCCGGGCAAAGCGATGTACACCAACCTCATCGGGGCCGGTCTGAACATGATTCTCGCCCCTCTCTTCCTCTTCGGCTTCGGATGGGGCATCAAAGGGGCCGCCATAGCCACCGACATATCCATGCTTGTGACCGCCTTTTTCGTGATGTCGCATTTTTTCCAGAAAAAAAGCGAACTCCACTTCGTCAGAGGCACTTTCAAATTCAACTGGCCCGTAATCCGGTCAATCCTCTACATCGGCATGGCGCCGTTTTTAATCAATATGGCGGGCTCTTGCATAAACGCCATCGTCAATAATTCACTGTTGAAATACGGAGGAGACAACGCCATCGCCGCGGTGGTGGTATTCAACCGTTTCGTTACAATTTTCGTTATGGTTGTGATAGGTATATGCCAAGGCATGCAGCCGATTCTCGGATACAATTATGGCTCCGGACGGCACGACCGCCTCTTCCGCACTCTTTTCCTCGCCGCCGCCTCGTCATTAGTGGTGACATCTGTCGGAAGTCTCCTCGGTGCATTCAACCCGCGCGCAATTGCCTGCATGTTCATGCAAGACGAAGGGCAGATACAATGTGCCATAAACTGCCTGCGCATCACCACGATGACATTCTGGATTGTCGGATTCCAGATTGTCGGCACCAACTTCTTCCAAAGCCTCGGCATGGCAGGAAAGGCGGTGTTCCTGTCGCTTACTCGCCAGATTATATTCATGATTCCTCTCCTTCTGATACTACCACGACATTTCGGACTCGACGGAGTGTGGAGTTGCTATCCGATATGCGATTTCGTGGCTTCGGCAGTGACGGCATGCATGCTGGCATGGCAAATAAAGAAAATCAAAAACACACCGCTTTCCGTGAAGGCATAAACCGTTTATCTCAATGAGTCTTCACACCATATTGACAGAAAAGACACTATGAACTTCGCATTCTGCTTCAACACCGCCACCTGGATTTGCCTGGCAACCCTGGCTGTTTCCGCGCTTATTGCCATCTGGGCAAGATTTAAACCCGTCTGGATGGCAGGGTCTGCCGTAGGTCATCATAAGGAAGCCTCTCCGGGCCACGATTCCGCTGTTTTTCCAAAAGTCTCGGTGATTGTATATACCATCACCGAGGAAGATGAAATAAATTCATACCTTGAGATGGCAATGAACCAAGACTACCCTAATTATGAGGTAGTCATAGTCAACGAAGGGGGTGCAGAAACCACTTCCGACCTTGCGGAACGACTTTTGAAAAAATATCCCGAAAAACTGTATATCACTTTCATTCCTCCCGAAGCACATAGTCTGAGCCGCAGGAAACTGGCGCAGACCGTGGGTATGAAAGCAGCAAAAGGCGACATCGTCATAACCACCGTCTCAAATTGCAAAATCCCTTCCACAAAATGGATTTACGAACTTATCTCCCCATTCATTGAAGACTCCCGGACGGATGTGGTGCTCGGATATTCACACGTAGATGTCAGCGACCTCCACGGCGCGGGGAAATGGTATAGGGAAATGGATTCCACCCTCACCGCCTGCCAATGGATAGGGGCAGCGGCAAACGGACATCCCTATCGTGGCGACGGAATGAACCTGGCCTATCGTAAGGAAATATTTTTCCGTCAGAAGGGTTACGCAAAAACCATGCATCTCATGAACGGAGACGACGACCTTTTCCTTAAAGACATAATGACCACCGAAAATACCCGTCTCGCCATATCTCCGGATTCCATACTCTCTTCGGAATGGGGAGTATCGGGCAACCGGATTCATGCCGAAATAAAGGAAAGATACCAGTTCACCGCCCGGTTTCTCCCCCGTGTCCCTTTTCTGAGAGCCGGATTGGGGTCATTGATGCAGTGGACCATGCTTGCCGCCGCAATAGCCGCCGGATTCTTAGGACTTCCCTCGCTGCTGCCAGCCTGCATAGCCTTAGCCATCCTCGGGATAGCATGGATTGCGGAAATCACAATCTATAGGCGCACAGCGCGGCGTCTGCAATCGGTTTGCCTTTGGTGGGCTTTACCTTGGTTCCTGCTCTGGCACCCCATCGGCAATTTCATATTCAAGATGCGCCGCCGCCATCACCTCCGCAAAAACTATACTTTCGCATAATTTTCATAAAAAGTCCCGATAGCATTGCGCAACCATCGGGACCAATTATATCTGATTTCAATTCACTTCCACTTTCGAAGTTGGAGGCAGAGTGGAATTGCGTTCGTCGCAGGCTTTCACAATCGCTTCGGCAAGTTGTCCGAACGCCTGCGCCTCCGGATTAGACGCTTCTTTGCCTGAATCGGCAAGTGCCACCGAAGAGGGAGCCCCGAGATCGGCGTCGGAACAAATATCTGCCACAAGAGGAATCTGTGCAAGAAGTTTAACGCCAAGCTTTTCGGCGAGTCTTACTCCGCCTCCGTTGCCGAAGATGTAGTAACGTTCTTCCGGATGGGGAGCAGGCGTGAACCATGCCATGTTTTCCACGAGTCCGAGAATCGGCACGTTGACCTTATCGCTCTGGAACATCGCAATGCCTTTCCTGGCATCGGCAAGAGCTACTTCCTGCGGAGTGGAAATAACGACAACCCCCGTTATCGGCAACGTCTGAACCAATGTCAGATGGATATCGCTCGTGCCGGGAGGCATGTCAATAAGGAAATAGTCGAGTTCGCCCCACCATGCGTCAGAAATGAGCTGCTTCAAGGCGTTGCTCGCCATTCCGCCACGCCAAAGCACGGCACTGTCCTTATCCACCACGAAACCAATCGAAAGCATCTTGACGCCATATTTTTCCACAGGCTCAATCCAGTCTCGTCCCTCCTTATTAACCATGTAGAGCGGTTCGTCTTCAACCCCAAACATTTTGGGCATCGACGGACCGAAAATATCGGCATCGAGAAGACCGACCTTATACCCTTTCGCGGCAAGCGAAACAGCCACGTTGGCAGCGACGGTGCTCTTACCTACACCACCCTTGCCTGACGATATGCCGATAATATTATTAACGCCCGGCAACGGATTGGCAGGGCGTTCCGCCACCGGCTTACGGTATTTTACGGCTATATTCCCCTTGACTTCGACATCGGGTGAAATATAAGTATTGATAGCCGTTTCCGCGGCACGCACCACGCTGCGGATAAACGGGTCGGTCGGTTTATCGAAAATCAATGAAAACGACACTTTATTGCCGTCAATGCGGATGTCATCTTCAATCATATCATTCTCGGCAAGAGTTTTACCGTTGCCGGGATATTTCACATTCTTGAGCGCCTCAAGAATAAGATTCGGATAAAGGGTCATATATCAGTAGGTTTTGGGTTGTTGGGTTGTGGTTTTGGGGAATTTTGTGGTCAGTCCCGTCAGACATGTCAGACGATTCAGACCACTAATGACTAACGACTACAGTGTGGCGTGGATACGCACGGTAATCGTCTTTCTCTATGTCGTCGGCCGGTGGTTCCTGAAGATTGTCGTAGCCAGACGGACGCATCGTTATAAGCTTTATCTTCTTACCACGCGAAAGCCATTGGCTCTCATAGTACGTCTTGATTGAACTTACAGGGTCTGCCATCCCGCTTCCATAGAGGTCGTCTGTAATTGCAACAATCTCGAATCCGTTAAATTCGGCAACCCTTTTGGTATATTCGAAAAGAAACGGAGAATCCGTCTTAAGATTGATTACACCGCCCGGCTTCAGGAATTTTCCATACATTTGCAGGAAGCGCGTGGATGTAAGACGTTTACGGGTCTTTTGCATCTGAGGGTCAGGGAAGGTAATCCAGATTTCATCGACTTCCCCCTCTGCGAAAAACTTGTCGATATTCTCTATCTCGGCGCGCAAGAAAGCGGCATTCGTCATGCCGGATTCCTCCACCTCTTTGGCTCCGCTCCACATCCTCGCCCCTTTTATATCCACACCGATATAATTTCTGCCGGGATTGGCCTTTGCAAGCGCCACCGTATATTCACCTTTGCCGCAGCCGAGTTCAAGCGTAACAGGGCCCTCCTTCTCGAAGAAACCACCGTTCCATTTCCCGTGGAAGGGAAATCCCTCGGAAAGTAGCACTTCCCTCGGATATTGGAGCGCACACCTGAACATAGCCATATCGGCAAATTTCTTAAGCTTATTCTTTCCCATTTTTATATATCTATCTGATTCAATGCATAATTCATAATGCATAATTCATAATTATTACACGACTCTAAAGCTTTCCATCGTTATCCATTTGATTGATTATGCATTATGAATTATGCATTATGCATTAACAAGAGATTGTGCATTATTAATTAATTACAAGCACCTTCCCGACATTGGCAAACGTGCCATCGGAGTCGGCCGAGGAACTCAACACGAAATAAACACCGCTGCTCACCCTCTTGAAAGCAAGGTTGGTTACATCCCATCTGCCTTTTCCGTCGGCCACAACCCCGAGTTCCTTCACCAGATTGCCCGATGCATCCACAATCTTCACAAGCGAATTATCCGCCAGTCCTTCGATATTGACATATCCGGAATATTCCGGACGCACCGGATTGGGATAAACTTTCACTGACGCCGAATTACCCTCCGAACCGCCGCCCCTCATGAAATATTCGGCCAGACCGGAAGCCGTGCCTATCATCATCGAGTTTGAAACAGGAATGTAGCCAAGCCCATACACCAAATCGTCGGGCAACGGACTGTTGGATGTAGTGAATGTTTCCTCCACCGTACGCCCATCGGAAGACGTGCATATCACGCCTGCTCCCGATGTGGCAAACCACTTCCTGCCGTTGCCGTCGGTGGCGATACGGTTCACGGGAACTCCGTCGAGGAGATAGTCCGCAAGGTTAGTGCCGTCATTCCGCGCCACCTTGACTCTCGTAACCCTCGTATTCCCGGAAATCACATTGTCTGGATTGAAATGGAACACACCGGCTTCATGTCCGACCCAAACATAACCGGTCGAGGGGTCTTCCCAAAGGAACCTGATATCGTTGACATCGAACGACGAGCCGTCCTGGTCAATGAAACTGTCGATAGAATAAGTTTTGTCGTCAGAGTTATCCACAGGAGTGCCGTTGGTGTCGATAATCACAATCTGCCCTGTCCACGAGCGTTGGGTATATGCCAGGAGATTGCGGTGTCTTGAAGTCAGCAGAGGCAGCACTATTTCCCTATTGCCGGGCATATATCCCTCTACCTCCACCTTTTTAGGAAGTCTGATGTTCTCGGCATCGGTCGTAGCTTTACGGTCGGCAGCTTCCCAACAGAAAAGATGAAGCCGGAACGGGGTCTGATTTTCATAATCGGCATACGCCGTCCAGAGATTGCCATAATAGTCGAATCGGGGCGCCGCAAACGGACAAGACTCCTTCCAAGTAGAATCGACTCCGGGCATCGGCGAAGGCCCGCCTGACATCCCTTCAACGATTTCCACATATCCCGGGAGATTCTTGTAAGGGTCATCACGCCTGGAAAGAAATATCACATCGGTGCCGTCCGACATATTTATGCGTTCCATTCCCCTCATAAGCGAACCGAAATATAAAAAGTCGTCGTTATCGGGGTCAACCGCCAGTCCGTTGGGATTGGCAACCGGTTCGGTAGCACCGGGATTGGTATATATCGGCGAAAGATTGCTCCAGAATCCGTTCTTATAAGCACTCAGCAACAACGGGCCGCCATCCAGGTCAATCGGGAAATTGGGGTCATAACCGTGGTTAGCCACAAGCAGACCTCTCTCCGGATGCCACACCATGTCCGACACCATAAACGGAGCCGGGGAATCGGGCAATATGAAATCGCGAGTCAGAGTCCAGTCATCGGCACCGTTCCCGGAAGGCTTCTTACTCCATATTCCTTTGCGTTTGGCACCATGCCATATTTCCGTAAGGTCATGGGAACCGACAGCAACGTTCCAGTCCTCACGCGGACGGTCTATAAACTTATAGCTCCCATCTGGATAAAACTGAAACAGACGGTCGCCGGAAGGCAATGTCACACCTAATGAATTATGCTCCGGATTGTAAAACCGTCCGTTGAAAACATGGCTTACCTTGCAGTTGCCATTCCCAAGCGAAACCTTGTAAAGAGATGAAGGCGACCCGCCTCCGGCAATTAGGAGACACACGTTTTCTGCAAGCGGTATCAAAGCAGTCGGCGAAGTCAGTTCCGCCACAGTCTCATAATCAGAAATTCCGAACCTCGGCGAAGAAACATCTGCCGACAGCAAACGATTCCCCTGAATCATAAGGAACTTTCCACCCAATCTTGCCACAGAAATTACCGGCATCCCGTAAACACGACTTTCCGAAACCTCCTTCTTTGCTTTGTTTAGCGCCACATATCCGAACGCAGTAGAAAGGTATATCAGGTTGTTCGCATCGTCTATATAAATCGAATTCACCGTCTTGTCGTGTCCGGTGTTTGCAAAGCGGTAAGCTGAGATATTCTCGCACTTACCGTCATCATAGAGAAGGTCCACATCCTGGTTTACATGCACCACAACGAGCATCCCTTTTTCCGGGAAATTCTCAATCTTCGACACGTTGTTCGTAGCAAGCAGATTGTCTGTCGAAAGATTGAGAAGTTCGTCGTTTTCTTTGTCGTATCTGAACAGCGACAGATATTCCGTGGTGTTATATTTAGATGTCGGCGAATAAGGCTGGCAGCGACTTGTAAAATACGTAAACTTCCCTGTATCCACAATGCGCGTCACCTCCTCGTCGAATGTGGTGTGCATCCTCCATGACGGGTCGGCGAAGGCGGCAAGCGCCGTTATCGTTATAAGCAGAGAGAGCAATCGTTTCATTGTCTTGAAGCGTAAAAATAATGTTGGTTTTATTTTCCTGTCGTCAGGAACGAAATAAGTTTCCGCATGGCGCGGCCGCGATGGGAAATGGCATTCTTCCCTTCAGCCGACATCTCGGCGAACGGAAGCCCCGACTCCTTCGCCACAAACACCGGGTCGTAACCGAAACCTGCCGTTCCGTGAGGTTCCGTGGCGATGGTTCCCTCCACCTCCCCTATAAAAAGACGCTCTTCTCCGTCTTTTATCAATGCTATTACGGTTACAAATTTTGCCCCCCTATCCTCCGCGCATTCCAGATTCTTCAGAAGGAGATGCATGTTGGCAACGGCATCACACTCCGGACCGGCATAACGCGCGCTATATACGCCCGGTGCACCGTCAAGGGCATCAACCATAAGCCCTGTGTCATCTGCAAAACAGTCGTAGCCGTAACGGTCTTTTATCCAACGTGCCTTGATAAGGGCGTTACCTTCAAGTGTGTCGGCAGTTTCGGGAATATCGTCATGGCAACCGATGTCAGAAAGTGATAGAATCTCGAACGCACCCTCGGCAAGGGCGCGCGCCTCCTCCAACTTATGCATATTGTTGGTGGCGAAAACGATTTGGGGAAGTGTCTTTTTCATCATAAAAAAAACGCACCTCCGGCGCGTTTTATTGTAACGGACAGCCCCGCTTCCATAAGGAGAACGGGGCTATCGGAATATTCAGGTCTCTACGACCATGAGATCAAATAATGAATTTAGCTTTCGCTACTTCACTTTCATCACTTTTCTGACAATCTCTCCACCTTCAGTTTCAACGGCAACTATATATATTCCTGCCGGGAACGTAGAGACATCGACAGAAACGGTGGAAGCCGGTTCAACCTGGACAACCGTAGTTGCACCTGCGATATTCGTAAACGCAACTTTCTTCACGATGCCGCCGCCGACGGTGATGTTGAGGGTCTCGCGCATCGGGAGCGGATACATCCGCACGTCGGCATCCGACGTGATTTCGCCTACGCCGCTGCCATCGACATAATACGTGAACTCAACGATGTCGCTCTCATACAAATCGGGGGCGTATGCAATCGCCTTGATTGTTACGTTTCCGTCAACCATGATGGGAGTGCCGTCATAGACGGTGCGTGCCTCCGTATCGTCGCAAGGGCATGAGCCATCGAGAGTATAGACTATCGTCGCTCCTTCGGTGGCGCATGACAACGTTATCTCCGTGCCTTTCTCCACCGTGGAGCCGGAAGCGATATTGGCTTTCGGGGCTTCCGTCTTCATAAAGCCTTTCTTCACGTTTATAACGGTCGTAGATGTGATGTCATAACCATCGACAGAGAGAATCAGGGCACTTGTGCCGGGGAGCTCTCCGTTGACCGGAATTTCCGCACTGCCGTCTTCGGCAATGACCACACTCTCCACATCGGTGCTTGCCACCATCGAGGAAGTAGTCCTCACGTTCAACGTTTTTCCGGCGGACGCAGCGGCAGGAAGAACCATCACTTTGACTATTCGAGAGCCACCGTATGCCACATCTACCACAGAGTCACACTCTATCTTGCGGACTTCAAGTTCCACTTTAAACGACTGCATAAAATCATCCTGCATGCGGACGTCGGCATAACTCTTAACGCGATTCTTCACAAGCAGCGTCACTTCGGAGGCATCGAACGGGGCGGCGGCCACAAACCTTGCCTTGGAGGCAAACGTCTCGCCGCTTCCTTCGTATGATTCCTCTTCGTCGAGAAGCGTCACTGTGCCTTCAACGGGGGTTTCTCCCGCAAGCACCACAACATTGTCGGAGTTCAGCAGGGATGGTTGCATGTATTTGTCAAACTCCACCTCCACTGCATCTTCAAACGCACGTGCAGATTTGACGTTAGGCTGCACGTTCTGCTTCATTGCGATATTGACATCCAACTGAGGCGGAGGCACGGGAAGCCAATCTGAATAGGTCGTCTCATAACCTTCCTTCTCGAACTTCACCTGCCACAGACCCTGCGGAACGTCCCAACGGTAATCGCCGTTCTCATCGGTAAACAGAGGATTCTCCTGAGCATATTCGGCGGCATCCCATTTCACGACGTTCTCATGAAGGTCGCCATACATATCCTCCACCATCTCCTTATAATAGATAGTGGCGGTAACGCCCTCCACGCGATTCGACATCACACCCTCATACACAAATCCCGACGGGTCCATGACATGGGGTACATCCGGGAAAGGCCACCACCATGGGAAGCCACTATTACCGTCATCGCCATCCTTATCCGGTTTTTCTTCCTTACACTTCAAAGCCTTTAGTTCTTTTCGGAGAAAATCTATTGCCTTGTCATGGAATTTATTCTTTGCTGCTCCAAGACACCAAGAATAAACATCAAGAACTAAAGATCCTAGCCATGCATAAGGATGATTTGTTACGTCAAGTACCATAGCACCTACTTGCGCCCTTAAGTTTAAATCACTTCCTTCACATACAGCTATTGTAGCCACCGCAGACCTCCAGAAGATAGAGTTCCACCCCTCTCTATCGGCCTTACAAGGGTATTTAGCCAATATGTCATCAAGCAGCCCCAACCACTCGGTCAATTGTTCCACCGAATCCAAGATATCTATGGCAAACGGAATAATCTGGAGAGCGGCTCCCACTGTAGTCCCTACTACCTTTGCTACTTTGCCAGTCCAAGTAAGAGCTTTCCAACCTCGAGCAGCCTTTGCGGTCCGAGGGAGCTTCGAGAGAAAGTGTTTGGACTTCGCCAAAGCCTCCTTGAAGCTATTCAGTCTATCAGGAATTTTGAATAATTTTTCATTGACCTTCTCAACCTTCTTAAACAATTTCCCGATATCTTTATCAAGGGTCCTTATTGTTTCCTTATTTTGTTTAATTGCGGTCTTGTTTAAGTCAATCCTTTGCTTAATAACAGCTTTAGCCTCCTCGCTGGTAGCCTCAGCCAATTGTTTTTCCAACTTAGCGATGTCGACCTCATTCTGGATATTGTATTCCAAAAATTTGTTACGAGACTCCTCTCTCAACTTAATTTGAGAAAACAGGTCGTTTCTCTTAGCTATGAGTTGGTCGCTTTCTTTTGTAAGAATCCCTTTGGCTGCTTCATAAGCTGCTTCAACTAAGTCTTCGGCTTTTTGGAGGAAACCTGTATAAACACATTCACTGAAATCCAAAAGGCTCTTTAACATTGAAAGAAAATCTCCAAGCAAATGCCTTACCTTATGAGGATCATCAGCAGCCATTAAATCAGGGATAAGAGAGGAAAGAGAATGGATGCAAGATTCAATATCTCCGATACAGAAAGGAGAATCTCCTCGCGTCATGGCTTTTAACTCTCCCACAGCAGTCTCATCCGTTGAAACCGTCAGTTTCAACATTCGTTTTCCATCTATGATTACGCGCGTGTCATCATCACAGAATGTATAAACGGCATTTCCATCGGACAAATCAAATTTTGAAAAGCCCTTTTCAATAAGATCATCCTCGTTAATATTGGAAATTATCTCTGATTTAACGCTTGTAATGCCTTTTAGAGTAGGAAATGAATATTCGAATGGCTTACCGATTTGCGTTTCGACATCACAACCAGGCAGATAACCTTCCAGCACATCCTCATAATCCAACTTTACAGTGGACTGTTCCAAATCTACCTCGGAGAGTATATCATCTATTTCCTTAAACAAACCCTCCAAATCTTCCACCATTTCAGTTTCCGGTATATTTATATCCCCTATAGCTGATTTGATGAGTTGTTTAAATTCTTCTTCTGAGTACTCTTCTTGTGAAAGCAACGCCTCAATCTTCTGGAAAATCTCCATGTTTTCAATAGGCACTTCCTCATCCCATTGATTCAATGCTTGTTCTTTTTCCTCCAAGCTCTCATTATAGCCTTTCTCAAAATTCTGTTCTGCGTCCACAATTTCTCTCTCATCTACAACAGGAGCAGTATTAGCATTATACGAGACGTTGACATTAACAGGCAGACCGTAAGAATCAAACTTCGCGACCGCTATCCAACATTCTTTTGCTTCATCATAAGATGGAACAATCGTTTTTACTGACCTATTGGAGAGAAGGACATTCAGTTTTACATCAGAAATCAAATCAGGGTCATTCGATGTAAATTCTATTAAAAACGTGAAATCCGGATAATTTGGCCAATACCAATATGCAGGAATGGATTGGGAGGGATTTGTAAAATCAAATACAGTAACGTACTCACACAGATTCAAAGAAGTGGAAGGATGTGCCACATTGATCATTGTAACCTTAAGCGGTTCAATACACCTGCTGTCGTAGGTGCATTCCACGGTCTCGGAACGCAATTCAACCCCGTCTTTCGACGTAACCTTGGCATGGATCTGATGAGTCGAGAGATTATATGGATCGACGAGTTCGCATGTGGTGGACCAGGAGCCGTTGGCGAGTGACTGCGTCTGGCCGATGAGCATGTCGCCGTCGTAAATCTCGACCGTTGATTTCCCTACCGACGTTCCGCTGACAGGCACGGTGGTTTTGTCCACCACACCGGGCACCGAAAGCGAGAGGTTCTGGGCCGTGTAGCGAGCCGAACCGATCGGCTGGGTCACCGTCTTCCCGTCGAGATCAAACCTTACGAACGCGCTCGGCGCATAGTCGCCCCCGAGCGTGGGGATCACGCAGAAGCGCACACGGTCGGTATATCTCGCCAAGGGCACCGTCAGGCGGTTGCCATCCAGGGTATAGCTCGACGTGGAGTTGCCCACCATGACGGAATTCTCTACGAAAGAACAGCTTTCGGGAAGATCCACAAGCAGGCTCACGTTGCCCACTTCCGAGGCATAGGCACCCTTGAAATCCACCCTCCCCGTCAAGGTAAGGTAGTTTCCAGCCACAATGCTCGGTTTGTTGACGGAGAACGAAGTAGCCGAACCGGTGTAATAGAGTTTGCTCTCGTCGAGCGTCGGAACCTCGTCAATATCCACCAGAGATATGACACCGTCTTTTACCTCCACCGCCGAAGCCGCATAATCCGCCCCGGCCTCAAGGCCCGTTTCGGAAAGCTTGGAAAGGTCATAGATGGTGTTGAAGAAGTTGCTTTCTCCCATCGTTACCAACGTATAGGCTCCCTTAGGCAGATTTCCGGTCTTCAGCGACGAGCCACCATAGCTGTAGGTCTTTACGAGTTTCCCTTTGCTGTCGTAAAGGGAAGCCACCACGGCGGGGTTGGCGTTCCTGGAGAAAGCAGCCATGATGCTTCCAGGCTCAACCAGGTCGAACACCGCCGAGGCTCTAAGAGAATTATCGACGATGGCCGAAGAGGCCACGGGGGTGAAAGAGGATGTCAGACTTGAAGCAGTTATTTCCAGAATATCCTCGGCATCCACCTCTTCGAGAAGAACGATGGCCGGATACTGCACGCTGAAGTTGCTTATCGGCCGCTGCTTTGTCTTGTTGAAGATGGAGTAGGTTATGTTGGAAGTGTCGCCATACCAGTCCTGCATTTCGGGCGCATCCTCCCCAGAAGCCACGCTCTTACGGTAAGTGAATCCTATGCTAACCACGGCTCCCGTCACAGGCTTGAGAGAGAGGTCGGGAAGGGTCACGGATTCTTTTCCGTTCATCAGGGTGTCGCACACCAGTGTGCCGCTCACGTAGTCCGAGGCTGAGGCCGTCAAGGAGGTAGGCACATCGGCCACTTTCAGCGAGAAGGCGCCCGTCTTGTCGGTTTTGCCGCTCACGGTGGCCCCGTATTTACCTCCGAAGGTCTGTGAGGCAGTCACGAATGCCCCGGCAAGAGGAAGGCCCGTGGCGGAGTCTTTCACCAGGCCGTTCAACGCCACCTCCGGGATTGCCGTCAGTGTGCAGGAAAGGGTGTTGTCGCCCTCTTTCACCACATGCCTCTTCACGTCGGGAGCCTGATAAACCATGCTTAGGTCTTTGGGGAGGACCATTCGGCAGGCAAGCTTCATTCCTATGGGGAGACGTGCCACCGTGGCCGACTGCGATATATAATTACCCGCCGCGTCGGTCCAAGTGAGCGAAGCGAGTTCCGTCACGTCGCGTCCCTCGGGAGTAAGCACCCTTACAGCTACAGTCTGCGGGACCGAAAGGTCCTTGAATGCAGCCGCCACGTCGTCATCCTTTATCTCCACCTCCTCTATCAGGCCGAATACATCCCCTCTTTCGTTTCGGAGTTCCACCTTCCAACTTGTGTTACGCATAAGGTTGGCGAAAGTATAGGAAGTGCGGTCTGTCAACACATAGTGCATCCGCTGGCCGTTTTTGAGGTTGGTCAGTTCGAGCCACATTCCGGCGAACGGCGCGGGGTCGCAGCCTTCGGGCAGCGACACGGTGAGGCCGCGCAGGTCTTCCGTTATCGGAAGGATGGTGAATCCTTTCCAGTCCTCGTTATCGGCATACTGAGGAATCGCAGCCGACGGCACATAAACCACCAAACCTTCCGGTACCCCTTTGAACACATCTCTTTCAAGCACGGGAGGAGTCATCGACAAAATCGTAAGCGAAGACAACTGACCACATTCAGCAAACGCACTTCCACCTATTTTCTCTACCGTGGCAGGTAAAGTCACAGACTCCAAGGAAGTATAGTCGAATGCATACGACGGGATTTCGGTGATGCCAGTCACTCTTCCCAAATCAAGAAGCGTACAAGCCAGATAATTGTTGGCAACTCCGAAATCATTACCATTCATCACACCAGATACCGTTATCATCGACACCTCGTCACGTCCGCTTCCAGATATAGCGTCGGTAATGGCGCGATTTAGGTTGCCGGGAGTGAAATCATCTATAATCAGTTCACCGAGTTCTTTATTCCAGAAATTCTTAGCCGGATTAGAGGGGGGTGCCGGATCGAATTCAAAGACACCGTAGAGCGTCTCACCTCCATGAGGCATAACATAATTGAACTCCCGTGCTTCCGAAACCGGATTGCCCTTTGAGTCTTCCCATTTCACGAAACGGAAACCGGTGTTGGTGTAGGCGTAGAGACGCACGTTGTCGCCCTCCGCCACCTTCAAGGAAGAAATGTTGAAAGTGCCTCCACCCTCGGGTCGGCTTTTCACGGTCAGGCCGTAGAGCGTGCCTTGCACTTCGGGGTTGGCCGGCGCCGACGGGTCGTAAGAATACACCGCCGTAAGGCGTGCGTCGCCCGCAGGCATCTTGAAGTTGAACGAACTTTTCTCCGAAATCACTTCGCCGGTTTCGTCCTGCCAATGGCGGAAAACGAAACCGGTATGGGACGACACCCTCAACCCTATCGAAGCCCCAGCCGCGTAACGGCCTGTAGAAATATTAAGCGAACCCGCGCCCTGCGGGGAAACGGTAGCCGCAAACGTATAATAAACGGCAGTATCCGGCATAGCCGGATCGGCAGGTACACCAGGTTCATAAACAAATACAGCTTTCAATGCCACGTCACGTGCAGGCATGGTATAATCATAGGTCTGAGAACCTGAAAGCAATTCTTTGTCCTCATACCATCCGTCGAACCGAAACCCGGTATGCACGCTTGCCCGAAGCCGAATTGACTCGCCTTCGTCAAATGTGCCACCACTCGTATTGAGCATGCCGCCCCCCGGAGGAGTGGCCTCCACATTCAAATAGAATGCAGAGACCACCGAAGCGAGGGCATGCATAAGGCACATCAATATTATAACTGACAGTCTTTTCATACCGTTACTTTTTTACTTGTTCAGAATTATCTTCTTTCCGTTTCTGATATAGACACCGCCTTTCACGGGATTCTTTATTTTAAGGCCTTCGATGGTATAGTATTCACCCACACCTTCGTCGGCATCATCGCTTCCTATAACGCCAACTCCTGACATCACCGGGAATAGACGAAGTTGGAAACGGTCGGGATAATCACCGTTCTCGGAATAGAAGGAATAGGCATTCCCTGTTGAAATATTGACTTTTTCACCGCTATAAAGGTCTTCAAGCGTCACATCATAACCCTCAGAGTTGCCTTCGAGCGAAATAGTGAATATTCCGGAGGTCCCGGCATGTATGCCAAGAGCAACCACACCCTCTCCAAGAGGCCGTTCATTGATAGCATACTCTATTCCACCAGCAAGTGAGAACAACTGAGGAACAGATGAATCCGAACTCCTGAACTTCCCGGCATCCTTATCCATTTCATAATTCATCGAAGCTTCATCATTGACCACGACTCTCGTATGGTCAGTCAAAAGACCATCCGTCATCGCAAGATTAATTCTATGTCTTGTAATGACATCAGACACGACAGACCTTGTTTCCGGAGCACTCTCCATTGCCCTGACTCTACGATTGGTCTGGCGCCCCTCCTTATTGAAAGTAATTTCTTTCAAATCAACCGGGCACTGCACGAAGAACGCCTCTCCCGGACAAAGCACATAAGAATCATCAATCGGACTAACGGCACTATATGTATTATTTCTAATATTCCATACTGTAATAGGCGCGCTAAAATCCATGAATCGAGTATCATAATAGCAAGGATATGGATTTCCTATAAGGTTCCATCCCCGATTATGTGCAAACTCGGAAGGATAATCGCCAAGAACGACTACAGCATCGTCAGTTCTGAAAATATTGTTTTTCGAACCATTGTTGACAGCCTTAAAGTTAAGGCCACTATAATTTTGAGAATTGTTGCCGATATATCGACTCGTCTGTATTATGTAGCCCTGTCCCGCAAGAAGAGTTTCTTCATCTCCTACTCTCACCCATGTATCTCCTGTCTGCCCAGCAGCACGAAGTGCGCCATCATATTTACGTATTGACTTACTTGTGGATCCTTCACTATTCAATACAATATCAGACACCTTTACATCAAAAGGAAATGAAACAAAATTCCAAATATTATTTCTAATAAACATGTCAACAGAAACATTGTCGGCACGCATGGATGAATTGGTGAGAAGAGAGCAAAAATTCGGCGTTAATACCCCATTGTACTCCCTATCACCACGGTCATAAAGAATATTTGGATCCCACAATGTCTTGAAATTTTTTATTGAAAGCATGCCTTCACCATTTACAGTAAGACTTCCGTACTGCCAATAGTTATCCCCTTTCATGTCATGCAGGAGAGTAACATCGGGGTTATAGTCTGAAGGCATATTCTCAGGCAATGTCAAACGTAAATTGCCAAGCACCGAAATAGTCTCCGGAAGATAGTCTATCGGCTTGATGGTCGGGAAGCAATCCCAACCCGCAGTCTGCTTATAAATATTGACCGAAATAGCCGGCACATAAAGCTCCCGGCCTTCCATGCTTACACCTAATGGAATCTGGTCGGTCATATAGGGGGGCTCTATGGAAAGGCATGTCACCTTCACGAGGTTGTCACAATAATCGAAGGGAGACTGGTTGGCAAGCACGAGTGTGCTCGGAAGCGTCACTTCCTTAAGGGAGTCGCAGTCATAGAAGGCATTGTCGGCAATCTGATAGAGGCCTTCGTTGAATTCAATGGAACTAAGTTTATTGTTATACGCAAATGCATCCCCTCCGATGTAACGCAATGACAAAGGGAATCTAAGATTATCGAGAGATGCGCAATTGTTGAAAGCGTAGTAACCGATATTGACGATTCCTTCGGAGAATATCACCTCCTCAAGCTTGCTGTCTTCATAAAACGCATAGTTTGGAATATTCACCAACGTGCCTGGAAGGGAGATTCTTACAAGCGAAGAACATCTTCTAAAGGCATTCTCTCCCATTGACGACAAGGTTTCAGGGAATTCAACGTCGGCAAGAGTACGGCAACCGTAGAAAGCATAAGCCCCTATATTCTCAAGTCCTTCCGGCAGCTCTACTCCGCTGAGAGACAAGCACTCATAGAATGACCTATCGCCTATAGTCGTAAGCACGGAAGGAAGTTTTATCGTCTCTATGAGCGAACGACGATAGAACATCTCGGAGGGAATACTCTTCATGTTCACTCCCGTCATATCTATTTCCCGTAGCTGCGAAAGCCTGCTCTTTATGGTGGAGAGGTCTTCGTCGTTAAGTGTACCTGAAAGTTTGATACTCTTCACATCCACGAAATTTTCCACCTTTTTAAGAATCGAATCTCCAAGCGAACCGGGTATGTCAACCCGTATATCCACATAAGTGAAATCAAGTTTCCTAACCATCTCGTTCACCATTGCAACCGCCCGTGCAATTCCGTCATTGTCATAGGAGCGGGCATCGAATCCTGCCTGCACGGTTTTCCATACTTCCATACCCTCGGCCACAGAAACGGGAGAAGTCATTCCCGAAGCTCCGTCAAGCCTTGCCTTCAGTGTAGCCTGCGCCTCAGCAAGCCTGGCGTATGCATTCACACTTTTGCGCACTGCAGTCTCATATTGCATGATGTCGGCCAGCACTTTCGATTTCGATTCATAATCTTTTGCACCGGGAATGTTTTCGGCCAACGACAGAACCTTGTCAAGAAGAGTCTTCTCCATCGGATAACGGTCAACAAGCTTCGTCAGTTTCACTATCGAATCGAGCAAAGCCGTCACCTTGCTTTCAGAATAATATTCCAAGTCAACGTTATCCCAAGCCACCCATCGGTTTACGTCATCCGTTCCCGTACCTTTAAGTCCGAACGTAAGAGTCTTTGACTCCTCAGGATTATGGAACGCCCATACTTCACACTGATATTTCCCCATTTCAAGCAGCCGAGAGGCCCCCTCAACATAATATGGCACATATTTGCCCTCTACATTGAAAGTATAATCCCGCGATTCGGCAGAAGGGTCGGAAAAAGCCGACGGTACCGCATTCTCAGAAGAATTTATGAAGATGCGAGCCGGAATATCGTCATTCCGATGGCTTAGCCTAAGGGTCGAGTCATCATAATACTCCATTCCACAAGCGTTAGCAGTAAGACGGTAAACGCCTGCCGGCATATTTTCCAATTCTCTCATGCAACTCATTCCGTTGCCATATTTATAACCGTAATAATTGCCATAACTCGATGTCCGGTTGAAATCACCGGTCCATCCGTCATAACTATCAAACGTGGCGTTGTTTAATCCGAATCCGTAAAGTCCGAAGTCAGAATATGCCCATGAACCACCGCCATCCACAACAACTGCTGCAAGGACATTGTCGCCTTCCACAAGAAGGCTCTTTGCTTCGTCGCTCAGACGGGTGGCAATGCTTCCGGATTCGTTTCTATAGTTATTTCTCGAATATATACTTACACCGTTGAGATAAGCATACATCGCATCATCGTGCAGACAATAGAAGAACACATCATTTATGTCTTCAAGACCCGAAACGTTGAAATGTCGGCGCACATAAGTGACACCGTATTCTCCTTCCCAAATAGTGTTGTAATACGGAAGCCCTTCTGTCGCCACGCTAACTGGACCCTTCACATGTTTCCATCCGGAATCGTCGAAATCCTTAGCATACCATTCCTCTGTAAGAGCGTCGGCTTCAGAAGCGACAAATAAATAACTTGCGTTCCAAGGTTCTCGCGAAAAGTAACCGAATGGAAGCAGTTCCTTCCTGGCACTTGCCTCTCCGAAACCCGCGAGGGCAATGACAAAGGCAAGAATACTCAAATAGCTGTTCTTCATACTGATTATGTTAAGTTATTATTGAATTCATATTATGTAACCAAGTCATATCCAGCATTATAAGCAAGTCATAAAACAATAGTTCCATCGAATTGCAACCGGCTATAAACAAATTTGTATGCCCTCTTTCTTTGACATACAGTTTTACATAGTATTATAAAATGCAAAAATACATATATTTATGTTTTATTTTTAGTAACTATTCAGCGGACGCGCCGATGTAGTCGCCGTTTAGAAAAGGGCGAGGAT
>CAJUCW010000042.1 GCA_910585275.1 uncultured Muribaculaceae bacterium | reverse complement strand
GAGGAAAGGGAACGAAAGTAGGTCAGAAATCTTTCGTTTCCCGACCTACTCGATTTGGCGGCGACGTTGACATTGTAAAAAAGTTATCGGAGTATGTCTGGTATTTCAGGAAAATTTTTTAACTTTGTATTAAACTCTGATTGAAATGACGCGGAAGTCCGCTTTGCGGGGACTCCGTTTCGTCAGCAATCGTTTTAATATGGTCTCTCAATAGGAGAGGCCCATTTGTGGAATATTTCCGAAAAATACTCTTCGAACCTCACAACCATGGCAGACATCAAAGCGATTCACGAAGCCTTGAAATATAATTTCGGCTTTGACAACTTCAAAGGCAACCAGCTTGCAATCATCAGCAGCCTTCTCGACGGCAACGATGTTTTCGTGCTTATGCCGACAGGAGGTGGCAAATCATTGTGCTATCAGCTTCCGGCGTTGATGTCGGAAGGCACTGCGATTGTTATTTCCCCTCTTATCGCCTTGATGAAGAATCAGGTTGATGCCATGCGTAACTATGGTGAAGACGACGGTATTGCCCATTTCCTTAATTCTTCCTTGAATAAGGCTATGGCCGACAAGGTGAAAGCCGATGTGCTGTCGGGCAGGACTAAAATGCTTTATGTGGCTCCGGAATCTTTTACGAAGGAGGAAAACATGGCTTTTATGAGGCAGGTCAACATATCGTTCTATGCGGTGGATGAAGCCCATTGTATTTCTGAATGGGGGCATGACTTCCGTCCTGAATACCGACGCATACGCTCCATCGTCAACGAGGTGGGTCAAAGGCCTCTGATTGCGTTGACCGCCACTGCCACCCCTAAGGTGCAGCATGATATCCAGAAGAATCTCGGAATGCTTGATGCGCAAGTATTCAAGTCAAGCTTTAACCGGACCAACCTTTATTATGAGGTGCGTCCCAAGACTAAAGACGTTGACCGTGATATAATCCGCTTCATTAAAAGCAATCCTGGCAAATCCGGCATTATATATTGTCTGAGCCGGAAGAGGGTGGAAGAACTTGCCGAAACCCTCAGACTGAACGATATTTCTGCGTTGCCCTATCATGCCGGCATGGATTCGATGACGCGTTCTGACAATCAGGATGCTTTCCTTCAGGAAAAAGTGGATGTGATTGTGGCCACCATAGCTTTCGGCATGGGTATCGATAAGCCCGATGTCAGGTTTGTCATCCATTATGACATACCGAAGAGTCTTGAAGGCTATTATCAGGAAACCGGACGCGCCGGGCGCGATGGCGGCGAGGGTAAATGCATTACTTATTATACTTATAAGGATCTTCAGAAACTCGACAAATTGATGCAGAGCAAAACGGCGGCGGAACAGGAAATCGGCCGTCATCTGCTTGCGGAGACCGCAAGCTATGCCGAGTCGTCGGTGTGTCGAAGAAAAATACTACTTCATTATTTTGGTGAGCAATATGACGAAGATAATTGCGGCAATTGCGACAATTGTTTAAATCCTAAAACACAAGTGGAAGCGAAAGAAGAACTTTGTGCCGTCATAGAGACGGTTATCGCACTCAAAGAGAAATTTAATCCGGACTACATCGTGAATGTTTTGATTGGGAGGGCCACCGATGAGGTGCGTTCATACCATCATGACGAAATAGATGAGTTCGGATGCCTGCAAGGCACTGACGAGAAACTTCTCTCGACTGTAATCATGCAGGCCGCTATAGCCGGCTATCTTGAGAAAGATGTAGAGAATTACGGAATTATCCGTACTACGGCTAAAGGGAAAAAATATTTAAAGAGGCCCACGTCGTTTAAGATTGTGGAAGATATCGATTTCTCGGATATCGACATAGAGCCCCAGATTAAAGGCGGAGCAGCTTGTGCCGTTGACCCTGCGCTTTACAACATGTTGAAAGACCTGCGGAAAAAGATGGCCAAGAAACTCGAACTGCCTCCCTACGTGATTTTCCAGGAGCCGAGCCTGGAGGCAATGGCTACCACATATCCTGTCACTGTCGATGAACTTGCCAATATCCCCGGCGTTGGCGCCGGAAAGGCAAAACGTTTTGGAGAGGAATTCGTGTCGCTTATCAAGCGTCATGTCGATGAGAACGAGATTGAACGTCCGGAAGACATCAGGGTGCGTTCCATGGCAAACAAAAGTAAGCTGAAAATCTCTATAATCCACAGTATCGACCGTAAGATAGACCTTGAGGAACTTGCCGAAAGTAAAGGGCTCGAATTCGATGAATTGATTGATGAACTCGAAGCCATAGTGGAGGCGGGTACGAAAATCAATATCGATTATTTCCTCAATGAGATTATGGATGAAGACCACGAACTCGATATAATCGATTTCTTCAAAGAGAGTCAGGAAGACGATCTCGAAGCGGCCATTCAGGAACTTGGCGATGAATTTACGGAAGAAGAAATCCGTCTTGTCCGGGTTAAATTTCTTTCCGAAATGGGCAATTGATGCCGTTGTTTATAATTTTATCGGTCTTCGTTCGTTTAATGATTGATAACGAAATCATTTCGGCCGGCATGCATTGATGGTCAGTCTTCACACTTATCGATTGTAGGCGGTTCCGATAATTTAATGATATGGCAAACATTTCTTTTATAACTAAAAACAGGCTTCTTGCAGGAGCCGGACTTTCACTTTTCTTCTTGGCTTTAGCTGCCAAGAACCCTGTCATTATGACAGTTAACGGCGTGGATGTTCCCAAATCGGAATTCGAATATCTCTTCCATAAGAACACCCAGCAGCAGCTCGCCCCTCAGTCGATTGAGGATTATGCCGAGATGTTTAAGATTTATAAGCTTAAAGTGGAGGATGCTAAAGCGGCTGGAATAGATACCACTGTCGCTTTCAAAAAGGAAATGGCGCAGTATCGGCAGGAACTTGCAGCCCCTTATCTCGTTGATTCCGTTTATCTCGATAAATTGGTCAGCGAAGCTGCCCTGCGCGAGACGGAAGAGGTGGAGACAAGCCACATCATGCTTTTCAAGACCAGGTCGGCATCTGAAAACAAGGTGCTTAGGCAGCGTGCCGACAGCATACGCAAGGCCCTGCTTGATGGCGCCGATTTCTATGAGATGGTCTCGAAACATTCACAAGACAAATCGATGGCCGACGCCAAAGGGAGTCTTGGGTATATAAAGGCCAATAAGTTTCCGTATGAATTCGAGGTGGCGGCATACACCACTCCCGAAGGGCAGATTTCGGAAGTGGTTGAATCGCCGGCCGGATTTCATATCATCAAGGGTGGCAAGCATCGTCCTTCAAAAGGACGCATACGAGCCTCACATATCATGAAGATGGTGCCGCGTGGCAGTTCGGAAGCCGACGAAGCAAAAATCAAGGCTTCCATCGACAGTCTCTATGCTATTGTGAAGGCAGACCCTTCTTCTTTTGCAGATGTTGCGAAGGCCAATTCTGATGATCCGGGTTCCGCGAAAAACGGTGGAGACCTTTCTTGGTTCGGCACCGGCGAAATGGTGCCGGAATTTGAAAATGCCGCCTTCTCTCTTTCCGAGGGTGACATTTCCGAACCGGTAAGAAGCACTTTCGGATGGCATATAATCAAGCGGACCGGCACTAAAGGTGCGCCGGATGCTTCCGAACTGAAGGGCATGCTTCTGAAAAGGATGGAAAATCCACAGGATGGCAGATATAAGCTTATCCTCGACCACCAGACAGATAAGCTTGCCGCGCGCCATAAGGCGTCCCTATCGGCGAAGACCGTCGATGCCCTGAAAGGTTTTGTGGCTGAATCGGGAATCGATTCGTTGTTTTTTGCCAAATATGGTTCTTCCCCTCTTTCATCGGAGACCATAGCCGTAATCGACGGCAAGAATATTCCGGTTGGTGATTATGTTTCGTTTATCGGCAAACTTAAATCTTCAAATCCTGACGAGGCCTTGGAAATGCTCAATGCCACTCTCGATTCATTTTTCAACAACCGTCTCGTAAAGGCGGAAGAAGACTGGCTCTATGCCAATGAGGATGCTTACCGCAATCTCATGAACGAGTATCATGACGGAAGCCTTCTCTATGAGATAAGCCTCCGCCGGGTTTGGGACAAGGCTGCAAAAGACAAAGAAGGTCTTGAAAATTATTTTAGGGCCAATAAGGGTGATTATACTTGGCAGCGTCCGCGCGTAAAGGGATTGCTCGTGCAGACCGTCAACGACTCATTGGCATCGGCCATCAGAGAGCGTATGAATTCACTCCCTTCTGATTCGGTGGCTCAGAAAATTCGCAAAGAATTCAAGGGAAATGTGCGTGTTGACAGGGTGCTTGTAGAGCAGGGCGACAATCCGATGGTTGACAACATTATGTTCGGTGGCCCTGTTGTGAAGCCTTCTTCCGAAAAGTTCAACGTCTATTTCCTTTATGGACAACGTCTTCTCGATGCTCCCGAAGAGGCGGCCGATGTAAAAGGACAGGTGACCGGAGATTATCAGAATGCCCTTGAGAAGGAATGGCTTGACGAGTTGCGTACGAAGTATAAAGTCAAAGTCAACAAGAAGGAACTCAAAAAGATAAAATAACGAATAACCCTATGCTACGAATTGGTCTGCTTCCGGCGTGTCTTTTATTCGCCATGGCGATTTCGTCATGCGGTGGCGACGATTCGAAGTCCCCTGCCGGGGATGTGCTCGTGGCTATGGGTGATTCTACTCTTACTCTCTCCGATGTAGTCAGCCGCATTCCGGTGGGAATCGATGAGGCCGACAGCGTGGCTCTCTTTCATAAAATTGTTGACAATTGGATTGAGGGCATGGTGTTGGCAGACATGGCAAGGACAAAACTCTCCGACCTTGACAGGATTGAAAGTATGGTTGCGGAATATCGCAATCGCCTTATCGTGGCTGAGTATTTAAAAAAAATGAGGGTTGGGAAGGAATTTAAGGTCAGTTCCGACAGTGTACGCGCGTTTTATGACGCACACCGTGCGGAAATGGTCACCGAAACTCCTCTTGTCAAGGGTATATATCTAAAAGTGGCCGACGGAGCGGGGGCTATCGATGAAATCAGACGGTGTGTGTTCGATGCCTCAGGTGCGAGTATCGACGAACTTGAAAAGAAGTGGGCTGGAGATGCAATCCAGTATGATTATTTCGAGAACGAATGGATTGACTGGACTGTGATTGCCGATCAGATTCCCTATAGGTTTTATGATCCCGATGCATTTCTTTCCTCGACTGTAAATTTCGAGACATCATGCAACGGTTCCACCTATTTTCTCCACATCGGCGGTTATCTTCCTTCCGGAAGCGAGACTCCGTTCGAGTTTGCCTCTCCGAGGATTTCCTCGCTTCTCGAACAGGCGAAGATGGCAAGCTATGAGGAGGCTCTTGTCAACGCTTTGATTAAGAAAGCCATGTCAGAGAATAATCTTGTGGCTGTGGGTTATGATCCATTGTCTCGCAAGTATATTGGCTTCGATACTATAAAGAGAAATGATTCAGTAAGATGAAAAATACAAAGACAATATTCCCGGCAATGGCATTTGTAGCTTTGTCGGCTGTGTGTGGGTTTGCCGAGCCTCCGAAAAACGTGGTTGACGAGGTGGCGTGGATTGTGGGCGACCAAGCCATTTTCCGTTCTGACGTCGAGGAGATGTATCAGCAGCTTCGTTCGGAGGGACAGATTGTCTCCGGCGATCCCTATTGCGTCCTGCCGGAGAGGATTGCTGTGGAAAAGCTTTATCTCCATCAAGCGAAAATCGACACTATAGAGGCTCCCGAGAGCCGTGTGCATGCCATGGCTGACCAACGTATAAATTTCTTCATCGGGCAGTTTGGCTCCAAGGAAAAGATGGAGGAATATTTCCGTAAGCCTATGCCCATGATTCGCGAACAGATGCTTGAGATGCTTCGCAATAACGCAATCATAAGCCAGGTGCAACAGAATCTTACCAAGGATGTGAAAGCCACACCGAATGAGGTGCGCAAGTATTTCGATAAACTTCCTGCCGACAGTATCCCTTACGTGCCTATGCAGGTGGAGGTGCAAATTATTTCGCTCAACCCCAACATTCCGCGTCAGGAGATTGAAGACGTAAAGGCACGTCTTCGCGATTACGCCGACCGCGTTAACCGTGGAGAAACAGATTTCTCTACGCTTGCCATCATGTATAGCGAAGACGGAAGCTCGATGCAGGGGGGTGAACTTGGTTTCCACGGCAGGGCCGACTGGGTGCCTGAGTTTTCCAACGTGGCGTTTAATCTAAACGATCCCAAGAAGGTGTCGCGTATCGTTGAGACCGAATACGGTTACCATATCATGCAGCTTATCGCCAAAAGGGGCGACCAGGTCAACGTACGTCATATCCTTCTAACTCCGAGGGTCAGCTCCGACGACCTTCGCGACGCCACCAACCGTCTTGATTCTATCCGTAAGGAGATTGTGGGCGGGGCCTTCCCCTTCGACGAGGCAGCCCGTTTTATTTCTCAGGACAAGGACACGCGCAATAACCGCGGCGTGATGATGAACCAGGATGAGCGAAGCGTGAACCAGGGAAGCAGCCGTTTCGAGATGCAGGAGCTTCCTCCGGAGATTGCAAGCCGTATTGAAAAAATGTCGCCGGGCGACATCAGCGAAGCTTTCGTGATGAAGGACACCAAGAAAAACAAGGATATTGCGGCAATCGTTAGGCTGACGAACCGGGTCCCCGGCCATCGCGCCAATCTTTCCGACGATTACAACATGATAAAGGAGATGTATGAGACCCATCAAAGGGACGAGATTCTTAAGGAGTGGCTTGAAAATAAGATTAAAGACACTTACGTGAGGATTGAAGACGGATGGAACAACTGCGATTTTCATTATAAGGGATGGGTTAAAGAGGCTAACTGACAGCTGACTGATAAATGAGGATTAATCTTCTTGACCGAAAGATAAGGGTGGCCGCCGCGCTTGGAGTCGTGGCGGCCGGCTTTGTAGTTAATGTGGGGGTGCAGGCATATGCCCAGCAAGTCAGAAAAAATGAAGCCCGGAAGAAGGAGGAGACTTTCACCCGCCCCAAGCCGACACGCCCGATCAAACCGGAAGTGCCGGGTGCCAATCGCTATCGTGACGATAAGGTTTTTCTTGAATATGCCGACTCCCTCTTCAAAGTGGAAACCCGCGACACGGTGGAACGTCAGATTGTCAAAGGGAATGTAAAATTCCGCCAGGCGGGTATGTGGATGTATTGCGATTCCGCCTATTATTATCCCGGGCTAAATTCGCTCGATGCGTTCGGACATGTGAGGATGGAGCAGGGCGACACGTTGTTCGTTTATGCCGACAAACTCTATTATGAAGGCAACGAAAAGATGGCGCGTCTTAAGAACGGACCTTCATATAACAAGGTGCGTCTCGTGAACCGCGACGTGACCTTAACCACCGACAGTCTCGACTATAATCTTGCCATGGAGTTGGGATGGTATGAAAAATGGGGTACCATCGACGATAAGGTAAACACGCTTACTTCTTTGTATGGCGAATATTCCCCCGGCACTAAAAATGCCGATTTCTATCACGATGTGGTTTTGGTGAACAATGACGACGGCTACACTATGCTGACCGATACGCTGCACTATAACACCGCCACCCACATAGCGAGAATCGAGAGCGAAACTGAAATACAGGGTGCCAGTGACACAATTATCACCACCCGTGGCATATATGACACGCAGATAGGAAATGCGGAACTGCTGACGCGTTCCATGATTATCCACCGCGATTCGAACAACAATGTCACCACTCTTGAGGGAGATTCCATCATTTATGACAAACAGACCCGCATAAGCCGCGCGTATATGTTCCGCGACCCGTTTAAGACCGGCATGCCCATGGTGCTTACCGACACGGCCCACAAGACCACTCTTATCGGAGGTTTCGGAATATACAACGATTCAACACGCGAGGCGCTCGCCACCCAATACCCGCTTCTTATGGAGTATTCGCAAGGTGACACGCTTTTCCTTAGGGCAGACACTATCAAGACATATATAATTTCCGAGATGGTGGCTGCGTCGAGGCGTTGGACGGCTTCCGGTTTCCCTGAAAAAGACGGAAAACCTGTGCTGACGGCTAAAGACGGGATGGTATGGCTCGACAGCGTGTTTTTTGCCCTTGTCGCCCCGATGTCGGAACTGCCGGTGAAACTCCTCTCCATGGTTGCGCCTTTGCAGAAAGCTATGCAGGAGATTGCTGCCGAGCCTCGTCTGGTAGTGCCTGAAAAGCCTGACCCTATCAGGGAGATGGGTGTGCCTGCCGATTCATTGGGTGCTTCCTCCCTTGTCGCGACGTTGCCTGATTCGTCGGCTTTGTCTCCCCGTTTACCGGTTACATTGTCTGATTCTTTGGCCGCTCTGCCGGATTCTGTTGCGAAGAGGGATTCCGTGCCTATGGTGCCTAAGGAATTCCATATAGCATTGGCCTATCACCGTGCGCGTTTTTTCAAGCAAGACCTTCAGGGGGTTGCTGATTCCATGGTGGTAGTGGAGCGAGACTCGATGTTGTATATGTTCCGCAAGCCGATTGTATGGACCGGCGAACGCCAGGTGACGGGAAACCGCATTGACGTGCATTTTAACGATTCCACCGCCGACTGGGCTCTCCTTCCCGAATCGGGGATGCTTTCCGAGCATGTTGACGAAGATTTCTATAACCAGCTTGCCGGGAAGAAGCTTCTTGCCACGTTTGCCGACCAGACATTGAAGACACTCGACGTTTCGGGCAATGTGGAGACTATTTTCCTACCTCAGGAGAGCGACTCCACCTATAACCGGGTTGTGACAGCCGAAAGTTCTTACCTCACCCTTGAAATGGATAGCGGCAGGATGGAACGTCTTAAGATGTGGCCCGAAGTGAGCGGGAATGTCATTCCGATTTTCCTGATCAAAAAGCAACAGCAATATCTGCGCCAGTTCCGCTGGTGGGGCGCTTTGCGTCCTGTCAGGGAGTGGTATGGCGACCGTTGGCATTGGCAGGATAATCTCGGGGAAGTGCCGGACGACCTCGACAGATATTTTGAATCTCCTTCGGATTTCGGGGAGCCTAAGACTTTCCCGGCATCACGTCCCGTGCCCGGTGCTGCATCTCCGTCGTCTCCGGCGAAAGAGGCTACTTTGCCAAAGATTCAGGAAAGTGAGGCGAAGATGGAGCTGGAAAATGAAGAAGTGCAGGAAAACTCGGAGGCAATAGAAAAAGCCGTGGAGAGTGAAGACCACGATATATCCGAGGAAAACGAAAATGGCGGCGAAACAGAGGAATCGGAAGAGAGCAATGCTGCTTCTGAAACGGAGGAAGTTGAAGAATTAGAAGAAAGTGACGAACAATGAGCGATATTATAAAACTTTTGCCTGATTCCGTAGCCAACCAGATTGCCGCCGGCGAGGTGATTCAGCGGCCCGCATCCGTAATAAAGGAGCTTGTGGAGAATGCCGTCGATGCGGGGGCTACGGATATAAAGGTGTTTATAAAAGATGCCGGACGCACTCTCATTCAGGTAGTTGACAACGGGAAAGGAATGAGCGAAACCGACGCCAGGATGGCGTTTGAGCGCCATGCTACGTCTAAAATACGTGGTGCGGAAGATCTCTTCACACTCCACACCATGGGCTTCCGGGGTGAGGCGCTTCCTTCAATCTGTGCGATATCGCAGGTGGAGTTGAAAACCCGTACTGAAGATTCGACCATCGGCACGCGGCTCGTCATCAACGCTTCACAGGTGGAGACACAGGAGCCTTTCGTATGCGACAAGGGGGCCAACATCATGGTGAAGAATATATTTTTCAATGTCCCTGCACGCCGTAAGTTTCTTAAAAGCGACAGCGTGGAACTTTCGAATATAATGCGCGAGTTCGAAAGGCTTGCCCTCGTCAACAATAATATCCGCATGAGCATCGACACGGGGTCGCGTGCTCTTGATTTGCGAGCCGCAACGTTCAAACAACGCATAGGCGACATCTGGAAGAATAATCTCGATCTCCATTTGCTGCCTATAGAAGTCGATACGTCGTTGATAAAGATTTCCGGTTTCATATCGCGTCCTGAATTCGCGAGGAGGAGAAACCCGTTGCAATATCTCATTGTAAACGGGCGCAATATGCGCCATCCTTATTTCCATAAGGCGATAATGAATTGCTATGATTCGCTCATCGCGGCAGACACCCAGCCATGCTATTTCCTTAAATTTGAAGTTGACCCTTCAAGTATAGACGTCAACATTCATCCTACAAAGAATGAGATTAAATTTGAGTATGAACAGGAAATCTGGCCTATATTGCAGGCTTCGGTCAAGGCGGCGCTTGGAAAATTCGGGGCTGTGCCTTCGATAGATTTCAGCAGCGACGTGCTTCCCGTTGATCCGCTTCCTCCTGGAGTTACGCCTGAAAAACCGACTCTTGACATTCCAGCCGATTATAACCCTTTTGCAGTGGAGAAGAAGAGTTTCATGTCGCCAGGAGGGTTTCGGACGGGCAAAAGGGAGACAGTTTCGCGTAACTGGGATTCCCTTTATGCCGATTTCATGAACGGAGCAAGGGGATTCGGAGAGCCGGTTGTGGATTCCGGTCCGATGACATCGCCCGCCGTCGATGAAGAGGAGCAACCGTTGGGTGTGGATTTGAAAACCGACGAGTTCTCCGGTTCTGTAAAAGACGATTCGCTTTTTGAAGATTCGGAGACAAATCCGGCCATCGGTTCGTTTTGTGTGCAGCATGCCTTGCGTTATATCATAACGTCGTCAAGGGAAGGGCTTATAATTATAGACCAGCATCGTGCCCATGTCAAGATTCTATACGAACAGTATATCAGGAGGATGGAAAACGGGGAGCAAGTGTCGCAGGCCCTGATGTTTCCCGAGAGCATTTCTCTTGATCCGGAGCATCAGTCGGCGTTTGCGGAAGTGGCCGATGAATTGTTGAAACTCGGGTTCTCGCTTGAGTATGACGAAGGCGACTGCTGGAGGATTGTTTCGGTGCCTGCCATGTTGAAAGATTACGACCCTAAGGATGTGATTCTGCGTATTCTTGATTTTGTGTGCGACGGCAGTGTGAACTATGGGAGCGAGGCGTCGGCTTCGAGCGATATGCTTTCGAGACTCGCCCTTGTTATGGCGCGCACTTCCGCAATACAAAGAGGAAGGAAATTGAGCGGCGATGAGATGGAACATCTGATTGGTGAACTCTTCTCCTTGCCCGATCCTGCCTATACTCCAAACGGCAATCCTGTGTATTGTGTGCTCGATGGCCATCGTCTTGAGTCTATGTTTAGATAATTATGGAAAAAATCGTTACAGCCGTCAGCGGTGTCCTTACTGACTATGTGCTTGTGGTCACGCTCTTGTGTGCCGCCATATTCTTCACTGTCATAACGCGGGGCGTTCAGTTCAGGATGGTGGGGGAGATGTGTCGCCTTCTTGTGAAATCCGGTAAAAGGTCTTCCGACGGATGTAGAGTGCATTCTCACGGTTCTGTAAGTTCTTTCCAGGCTTTTGCCATCTCAATTGCGTCGCGAGTAGGCACGGGGAACCTTGCCGGTGTTGCCACGGCAATCGCCATAGGTGGCCCCGGGGCTGTGTTCTGGATGTGGGTTATCGCTCTCCTCGGTGCGTCGAGTTCTTTCGTGGAGTCAACGCTTGCACAGCTCTTTAAGGTAAAAGGGGAGGGGGCTTTCCGCGGCGGTCCGGCCTACTATATCCAGAAAGGGCTCGGAAAGCGATGGTGGGCAGTCACGTTTGCGGTGCTTATCACCATTACTTTCGGGTTTGCGTTCAACACGGTGCAGTCAAACACGATTGCGAGTGCGTTCGATGAGTGTTTCTCATTTCCGAGAGAATGGATGGCTCTGATACTTTCTCTTCTCACGCTTGTAATAGTATTCGGCGGCATAAAGAGCATTTCGCGATTCAGCGAGGTCGTGGTTCCTGTTATGGCTATCGCCTATATTGTGCTGGCCTTGGTAATCGTGGCGATGAACATCGGGAGGATTCCGGAAATACTGCTTATGATTGTGGAAAACGCTTTCGGCGTTGGCCAGGCTGCCGGAGGGGCTGTAGGCATGGGGATGATAATGGGCATAAAACGCGGCCTTTTCAGCAATGAAGCCGGCGAAGGTTCAACTCCTAACGCGGCTGCCGTAGCCACTGTGTCACATCCTGTGAAACAAGGCCTTATACAGGCTCTCGGGGTTTATACCGACACATTGGTTATATGCACCGCTACGGCGTTTATCATACTGTGCAGCGGAATGTTTCTTGAGGGCCACGACGGGATAGTCCTCACCCAGAAAGCTATCGATGCCGAATTGGGTGGCGGACATCAATACGGTTCCATTTTCGTGAGCCTTGCCATCCTCTTTTTTGCTTTCACGAGCATAATCGCCAACTATTATTACGGGGAGACCAACATCCGGTTTATCCGCGACAATAACCTGCTGATCGGGATTTACCGTCTGCTTGTAGGTGTGGTGGTGTATCTCGGTGCAGTGATGTCGCTCGACCTTGTGTGGGGTTTTGCCGACATTACGATGGCTTTGATGACGCTCTGCAATCTTGTGGCGATAGTTATGCTCGGAAAGTATGCAGTGGTGCTTCTGAAGGATTATGTGCGCCAGAAGAAAGATGGAAAGGATCCGGAGTATCATTCATCAACGATACCTTCCATTGCCTCCGAAACGGAATGCTGGCATTAAAGCATATCGGATTGCACACGATGGAATTGCAAGTATATTTTATGTGTGGCCTAAAACTTCTATGAAAATACTATGTCGAAACAGGAATACATAGAGAGAAACAAAGCTTGGCTTGTTGAAAAAGCCAATGAAGAAGGCGTAATGCCTCTTGATAAGGGCATTATGTATAAGGTGCTGAAGAAAGGTGACGGGTCGAAGCCGTCTCCTTTAAAAAACAGTGTCGTCACCGTCCACTATACCGGAAAAACAATAAACGGAAAGACCTTTGACAGCAGCCGGGGTGGGGTGGCGCCTGCTTTCCGATTGCGTGATTTGATAACGGGGTGGATAATAGCCATGCAGAAGATGCATCCCGGCGACAGATGGGAAGTATATATTCCGGCAGAGCAGGGATATGGAAAGATGAACCAACCGGGTATTCCCGGCGGTTCCACCCTTATATTTGATATCGAGCTGTTGTCGGTTAACTGAACTCGCTCTATAGCAATCCGAAATGGCGGAAGGCGTTGACCACTCCGTGGTCTGTGTCGGAGGTGGTGACATAATCGGCGGCTTCCTTGACTTCGTTCCCGGCATTGCCCATGGCGACGCCTATTGCCACATGGCGAAGCATGCCAATGTCGTTGCCGCCGTCGCCGAACGCCATTGTTTCCGAAAGCGGGATTCCGAAATATTCCAGCATCTTGTCGATGCCGACGCTTTTGTCGCTTCCCCGTGGAATAACGTCGCAAAAATAGGGATTCCAGCTCGTTGCGACGCAATTTTTCAATACATCCTTGAAAACTTCGCTCTCTTCGCGCTCCTTGGCGGAACCGAATGCCATCAACTGCACCACTTCCATGTCTTTTGCCGTAGCAATATCTTTTACATCGATATGTTTGATATGGAGCGTCTCTGCTACATATCTTACGTTGTCGTCTATGCGGTTTATAAAGATTCCGCCTTGTGCCGGCACAACCACAAATGGCATTCGCGATGTGTGGGAAAAGGGGATAAGTCTGTCAATGTCGGCCTTGTCAATCGGACGGCAATAAATGCAGGTTTTACGGTCTGCAAGCAGGCATATGCCGCCGTTTACCGTTACGTATCCGTCAAATTCGGTGTCGCCGAGGTTGTCAACCCATTCGATGTGTCTGCCTGTGGATATAAATACTTTTACCCCGTTTTTCCTGACTGTGGCTATGGCTTCGCTAACCTCGCCGGGAATGCCTTTAGAACCTAACGGCACCAACGTGCCGTCTATATCAAAGAAAATTGCTTTTACCTTATTCATAATCTTACCTGAAAAATGCTTTATGCCTAAAAATGCCTTATTTCCGTAGAAATGCCGTAATCACTTCCTACAATTTCTGCATTATTTGTGAGAGCGAAGTTAACTCTTTTTATTTAATCAACAATTTTTATAGCTTATTATTTTTTTTCAATCCCCTTATTAAAAAGGTATTATTCAATAACGGTATCGTTCGGAATTTCATATTTCAACTCCCGAATATCAGTTGACTTATATTTCACGGCTTTCTTACCATCAGGTCCGGGCGTAATTTTGATTTCCGGTCGTTCGTGTTTGAACAGATTTTGACAATATCATTTGATTACGCTGTCGTTGTTCATAGTCACGGACTCTTTTCCAAGCGGATTTTTTGCGAGCGAAACATAAAACAAACCGAACATACGATTAAAATGAAAAACAAGATTCTTTTCATGGTAAAAACATAGTTATTGAGCGAAAGAATAGGAGTCAAGTGATATGACGGTTTGTTTGACCTTGCCGTGGTTCCCTATCATTGTGGCATTTTGTCTTACAACTGAATATGGCCAGCCGTTTACCAGATAGTCAATTTTCAGATAATCTTCGTATGTGCAGTCTTCATTTACCTGCACATCGAAATTTTCATTAAAGCTGTCTTTAAAACTGTCATCGGAAAATGATTCAACAATGCCGCCAACAATTTCCTTTAATTCGTTGCGAGGCAAAATACTTGTTACATCTTGCACAATACTATATGAACCGTCATCGACATCAACGGTCGCGGAAGTATAAGTAGAGTTTTCATACTGAGTGTCGGTGGCATCTTCATGCTCGGTATTTTCTCCGGGCTGCATTGATAGCCCGTGATACATGAACAGCATATTAAGCTCTTCAAGATAGCCGTCAACCAACTTATCCGTATCCACATTTTTCGCATAGTCTTTTATATCTAATCCCATTTCCTTTAACCCTTGTATTTCAGGAATCTTTGTAAATTCGTTCAAAGCCTTTTTGAAAAGAGATTTGGCTTGCTTCTTAATCTGTCCGAGTTTTTTGTATTTGGTTATTCGGCCACATTCATCCGTTTCAAAATGAACGGTTGTGCCGACAATCTTTCGGGCAAGTTTATCGGTTATCTTATTTTTAAATTTATCGATTGCAGAAGAGGAGTAAGGAAGTTTGTCAGTAGGAAAATCCAAAAAAGTATAGTCAATTTTATACCCGTTGGCTGTTGAATCAACTACGTTTATGCGTACCATCATCGAGTACGATGCAGTAAGGATGGTATCAGTGCCGTTTAGTTTCCATGATGATTCGTTGACCCTATATGTTACCGTGTCGCGCTTATTGAACCATGCAATTACGTTTATTGTGGAATCTTGCGGAGCGGTGTTTTCCGGTGTAGATGGTGTCTGGCCATGCATGGCCATGCTGATTGTCATAACCGGCATAAATAAAGACCAGATTATTGTTCTCTTCATACTTATTTAATTTTAAAGCAGCTAAATTGGATTGTTGGAACGAGAACTCCCATTCCAATTGAGCAAATTTACAATTAATAATCGACATCAGGTGTGACAAATGTCCCATCAGGGCATGAAAATCGGTGTGGAGCGATGTTTTTCTTAAGGAACGAACTCTAAATATCCTTACTTTTGAAGGCGTAGGTATCCGATACATCTTTTTATTTGTATTGCCAGGAATGTTTCTTTTACTTTACAATCAGAAAAGACCTAATTCTGCGTTTAAATAGCAAAAACAATTTTTATGGTAAGCAATGTCGCCAATCGCAATATATGTCTGATACTTGCAGTCTCCTTTTTTGCCGGTCTGATTTACTGTGTTTATTCCGTTTTTTCCGGAGATACTAAATGGATACTGCTTTGCTCTATAGCAAGTTCCGATGCATTGTTCATAAGGTCGTATTTCACTTATCGCAGAAAGGTTAGAGAAGAGAGCCGACAAGCGTGACGGGTGTAATTTAGCCGATGTCAGATGATGCCGATTGAGTTCAGGAAAATCAGGAAAATGGCGGTGGGGCAGACCCATCGAAGGCAAAACACCAGCGGACGAAGCATCGGGAATCTGTATTTGCCGTTGTCTGTCATCTGGGTTTTCACAAATTTCCGGTCGATGAACCATCCGGTGAATATCGAGCAAATCATTCCTCCGACGGGAAGGCAGATGTTTGACGAAAGATAGTCGAACAGACTGAAAAACGTCATGCCGAATATAGTGAAATCGCTCAAGGGGCCGAAACTCAATGCACAGATTAACCCTCCGGCAAGCCCGATAAGCGATGAGACTACCGTAGATTTTTTACGGCTCCATCTCTTTTCTTCGCAGAAATATGTAATCGATATTTCACTCATGGACACGGTGGAGGTCAGCGATGCCAGGAAAAGGAGCAGGAAAAACAACGTTGACCAGATTGCGCCTCCCGGAAGCTTGCTGAATATGTAGGGGAGAACTTCAAACACGAGGGTGGGACCCGCTTCCGGAGAAAGCCCGAAAGAAAACACCGCCGGGAAGATGATAATGCCGGCAAGGATTGCCACCAATGAATCGAGAACGGCCGTGGTAACCGCTGTTTTCCCAAGGCGGTTGTCGTTGTTGAAATAAGATGCGTATGTCATCATGCACCCAAGCCCGAGGCTGAGTGAGAAAAAAGCCTGCCCTAATGCCCCGAGAAGCACCGAAGGCGTGATTTTGCTGAAATCGGGATGGAAAAGGAACTTCACACCCTCTTTAAAGCCCGGCAATGTGAACGAATTTATACAAAAAGCTATCAGAAGCAGAAACAACAGAGGCATAAGGATGTTTGAGGCTCTCTCTATCCCTTTTGTGACTCCTCCAATCAGTATAAAAAAGTTGCAAGCCAGAAATATTACAGTCCAGATTACGGGACGCCAACCCGTGGTCAGCTCTATGAATTGCCCGTGGCCTATTTCCGTGTTCGAGAATTTGAGTTGTCCGAACAGCGACGAAAGGCAGTATTCTATTGTCCATCCCGCCACCACCGAATAAAAACTTAAAATCAATATCGATGCAAGAATGCCGATGTATCCGGCGAGATGCCAGTTATGGTCCGGACGGAGTTTCCGGTATGCCCCGAATATGTTGCTACGGGTGCCGCGTCCCATAATGAATTCCGAACAAAGCACCGGAATTCCGATGAGAAAAACGAATGCGAGATAGCATATCATGAAGGCACCTCCGCCGTGGATACCCGCTTCATAGGGGAATCTCCAGATGTTGCCTAAACCTACGGCGCTACCTACGGTTGTGGCTATAGCTCCGAATTTGGTGGCGAATATTGCCCTTTCGTTGTTGTTTTGTGTGGATTTCATGCTGAAAGATAGTGAATTTTGGCTTTCTCTTTTCATCCGATATTAAAACCGGAAGGGGAAGATTGCATTTTGTTTGATAATTATGTTTGCAAATTTAATTAATATTTATGAGAATATAGATGTTTTGTGTTGGCTTTATAAATTTTTTTCTATAATTTTGAGCAAAATTAAGAATGTGTTTGCGGAAACTCACTCCAACATCACGAATCAATACATACGGTTATGAATATCAGGATTATCGCGAAAAAGGATGTTACGATTCCCTTGCCATTTCTATGGCAGGAAACATCCGGATTGTGTTCTTTAGACTCGAATTCGATTCTGATACAAACCGCAATACACAGACGCATTTCGATGTTATTTGAATTGCGTCTGTCACTTTTTAGGGATTTTATGTCGCTTTTTCAGGCAAAATAATTAATTTTGTAAAATCTTTGATTTGAAAAGATGACGATTTTCTTTACCGTGATTGATTTTGATATTGTCGCGGTAGGGCTAACAGGTAAAAAAGATGAAAAAGGAATCGCGGGCGATCAATTCGCCCTATCAAAGAAGGGACGTTTACGATGCGTTGCAGATGCCGGTCTATCATACGTTGGCGTATGAGTTTGACGACGCCGACACGATGGCTGATGCTTTTTGCGGCAGGAGCGACGCTCCAGACTATTCACGGGTGCTCAATCCGACTGTGACGCATTTCGAACAACGGGTGCGTGAAATAACCGATGCATACGAAGTCAGCGCATTTTCTTCGGGCATGGCGGCTATCAGCGCGATGTTGTTCTCCACAGCTTCCGCAGGGAAAAACATTGTCAGTTCACGTCATCTGTTCGGAAATACTTTCCTTCTGCTGACTCAGACGCTTAAGCGCTTCGGTGTGGAGGCGCGACTATGCGACCTCACCGACATCGAAGACGTGAAAGCCAACATAGACTCCGACACCTGTTGCATTTTTCTTGAAAGTGTCACCAATCCCCAGATGGAGGTAGCTGATGTAAGATTGCTTTCCGGGGTTGCCAAGGAGCATGGCATCCCTCTGATAGCCGACACCACAGTGGTGCCTTTCACCCAGTTTGACGGACGTGAAACCGGACTTGACTTTCAGGTGGTGTCAACCACTAAATATGTTTCGGGAGGAGCGACAAGCCTTGGCGGCATTATCATAGACTATGGCAATTTCCCCGCAGTCTCACAACTTATAAAGAAGGATTCCGTGTTCAATTTCGGAGGCTACATGACTCCCCATGCGGCCTACATGCAGACCCTCGGTCTCGAAACTTTGAAAGTGAGATACGACCGTCAGTCGGGGTCTGCGTTGGAAATCGCCCGAAGGCTGGTTTCCACTCCCGGTGTGGTGAAAGTGGGTTATCCAGGTCTGGAAGACAATCCCTGGCATGAGACGTTTAAATCGCTTTATGGTGACCAGGGAGGCGCGATGGTTACGTTTGACCTTCCGGATGCGGAATGTTGCAGGCGTTTCATCAATGCCTTGCGGATGGTGCATCGCGCCACGAATCTTTTCGACAACCGTTCGCTTGCCATCCACCCCGCGAGCACGATTTTCGGTCCACTTTCTCCCGAAACCCGGCAATACATGGATATCGCCGACACCACGATAAGGCTTTCCATAGGTCTTGAAGACCCGGGCGATATATACGACGATTTGCGTCAAGCCATCGAGAAAGCCGTAGAACCCTTGAATCCCGTTTGCTGACAGTATGAAAGATTATAGTTTCGACGAAGTTATTGAAAGGCGCGGCAGCGGCGCCATCAAGACCGACCTTCTTGAGGAACGGTTCGGAAGGGGCGACCTCCTTGCCGCCTGGGTAGCCGACATGGATTTCGCCACCCCTCCCTTTATAATGGATGCCCTCAGGGAGCGTCTCAAGCATCCCGTGCTCGGCTACACGGCTGAGCCGCAGGATTACCGTCCGGCCATCATCGACTGGGAAAAGCAGCTTCACGGCTGGGACATACGTCCGGAATGGATTAGTTATATCCCGGGAATAGTGAAAGGAATCGGGATGGTGATAAATGTTTTCACCAAGCCCGGCGACAACGTATATATAATGCCGCCGGTATATCATCCTTTCCGCATCACGACTGAGGAAAACGGACGGAAGGTGGTTAACGTGCCGTTGATCGAAGGCGATGACCATCGCTATTACATGGATTTTGACGCCTTGGAAAGTATTCCCGAAGGTGGAGGCGTGTTGTTGCTGTCGAATCCGCATAATCCCGGAGGAAGGGTTTGGACGCGTGAGGAACTTTCCAGACTGGCATCAGTATGCAAGTCGAAAGGGTTGGTGGTGGTTTCTGATGAAATCCATGCCGACATGGCGCTTTGGGGCGGGAAACACGTGCCGTTCGCTACCGTAAGCCCCGAAGCTGCTGAAATAAGCATCACGTTTTGCGCTCCGACCAAGACATTCAATATTCCTGGAGTGGTCAGCTCGTTTTCGGTGGTGCCCGACGAAGGACTGCGTGGCCGTTTCTACGGTTGGCTTGCCGCCAACGAATTCGGCGACGCCCCCATCTTTTCCCACATAGCGGCCATCGCTGCATACCGCCATGGGTATGAATGGCGCAACCGGATGCTTGAATATGTGGAAGACAATATTCGGTTCGCTGAAGAATTTTGCCGTGACAACATTCCCGGCGTGAAGGCTCTTAAACCGGATGCGTCGTTCCTGGTATGGCTCGACTGCCGCGGACTCGGGCTCGACCATGACGCCCTCGTTGACCTTTTCGTAAACAAGGCACGCGTCGCGCTCAACGACGGCGAAATGTTCGGCACACAGGGTAAAGGGTTCATGCGCCTTAATGTGGCTACACCCAAATCGGAACTTGAAAAAATTCTTGTCCGCATAAAGGAGGCGGTGGCGTCGCTCGATGATGCCGATGCTTCGCGATGAGGATTATAGACATAATCAACGATAGCTCGAATCCGGTATTTTCGTTCGAGATTCTGCCGCCGCTGAAGGGGAACAGCATATATAAGGTGTATGACATAATTGACAAACTTAAAAGGTTTGACCCTAAGTTCGTCAACATTACATCGCATCACAGCGAATATATCTATAAGCCTCTTCCCGACGGAACCCACCGCAGGGTCAGCATCGTGAAGCGTCCCGGCACTGTGGCTATAGCCGCCGCAATCCAAAACCGTTATGGACTTATTCCGGTGCCGCATATCATCTGCAAGGGGTTCACACAGGAGGAGACGGAATATGCGCTGCTCGACCTTAATTTCCTCGGCATCACAAATCTCCTTGTGTTGAGGGGTGACGAAAAGGGGCAGGACCCCAGGCAGGAGCATGGACGTTATCATGAACACGCCATGGACCTCCAACGGCAAATCAACCTCTTCAACAAAGGAATCGGACTCGACGAAATGAAAATCGAGGGAATCGAGACCCCGTTCGCATACGGGATGGCGTGCTATCCTGAGAAGCATGAGGAAGCTCCCAATATGGATTCCGACATCTATTACCTCAAGAAAAAGGTGGAGAACGGTGCCGATTACCTCATAACTCAGATGTTTTTCGACAATGAGAAATATTTCGAGTTTGTCGGGCGTTGCCGTGCGGAGGGGATAACTGTGCCTATCCTTCCGGGATTGAAACCGATATCGAAAAAATCGCAGCTTACGGTTCTTCCCAAGGTTTTCCGAACAGATATACCCGAAGAATTCGCTTCGCGTATAAGGGAATGCAAAACCGATGCCGAAGTTAAGGAAGCCGGAATAGAGTGGGGAATACGCCAGGCGCGAGAGTTGCTTGAGAAAGGGGCCCCCGGCATCCATTTCTACACCATGAGCGTTTCCGACAGCGTTTCGCGCATCGCCGACAAGCTCTTCTGAATATAGCTGCCGTTATCAACCGTTCAATATTGGAATAAGTGGAAATAAAGGAATTCAAATCAATTCTTAAAGACAGGGTATTGCTCCTTGACGGAGCGATGGGCACTATGGTGCAGAAGTTTAACCTTGGAGAGAAAGACTATCGCGGGGAGCGTTTCGCCTCTTTCGAGGGTAGGCTTGCCGGGTGTAACGACGTGCTGTGTATCACCCAACCGGACAAAATACGTTCTATCCACACTGCCTATCTCGAAGCGGGAGCCGACATCATCTCCACGAATTCATTCAATGCAAACGCTATTTCTCTTGAAGATTACGGCCTTCATAAAGTGCCGGGACTTGTAAGGGAAATCAACAGATGTGCTGCTTCGGTAGCACGTTCTGCCGCCGAGGCTGCCCCTTTGCGTAAACATGGCGGAAGGGCGCTTGTGGCGGGTTCGATAGGCCCGACAAACCGCACTGCCTCGATGAGCCCCGACGTTGCCGACCCCTCTTTGCGCAACGTGGATTATTCGAAATTATTTGAGGCATATAGCGAGCAGGTGGCAGGCCTTATCGAAGGAGGGGTTGATATTCTTCTTTTTGAAACTGTCTTCGATACGCTTAACCTGAAGGCGGGGCTTGACGCCGCCAGCAATGTGATGGCCAAAGCCGGAGTGGAATTGCCTGTAATGGTTTCCGCCACCGTCTCTGACAAGGCGGGGCGAACCCTCTCGGGGCAGACCATAAAGGCTTTCGTAACTTCGGTGGAGGGATATGACAATGTGGTGAGCCTCGGACTCAACTGCAGTTTCGGGCCTGCCGATATTGTGCCTTATCTTAGGGAGCTTTCCGATTACACATCGCTTTTTGTGAGTTGCCATCCCAATGCCGGGTTGCCAAACGCACTCGGTGAATATGACGAAACACCTGAACTCTTTGCCGCCCATCTCGCCAAGATGCTCTGCGAAGGCCTGATGAATGTGGCTGGCGGATGCTGCGGCACAACCCCCGCGCATATAAAAGCCCTGTCGGATGTAGTGGCGGATGCACGAATGCGCATCCCTCCGTTGAAAAGGGCGGCCTTGCGTGTGTCGGGGCTTGAAATGGTGGAGGTGCTTCCGGAGAATAATTTCGTCAATGTGGGTGAACGGTGCAACGTTGCCGGCTCCCGAAAATTCCTGCGTCTCATTAAGGAGAAGAAATATGACGAGGCTATGGCTATAGCCGCCAAGCAGGTGGCCGACGGGGCGATGATGATTGACGTAAACATGGACGACGCCATGCTCGACGCCCGCGGGGAGATGGTGCATTTTCTTCGCTATATAGCTTCCGACCCCGACATTGCCCGCGTGCCCGTCATGGTGGATTCATCTGAGTGGAACGTGGTTGAGGCCGCTCTTGAAAACTTGCAGGGGAAGAGCATAGTAAATTCCATATCTTTAAAAGAAGGTGAAGAGGCGTTTCTGAAAAAAGCACGCCGTATAAGGGAACTGGGAGCTGCCGTGATTGTGATGGCTTTCGACGAGAAAGGACAGGCCGACACATTCGCCAGGAAAATAGAAGTTTGCGAAAGGGCTTACCGTCTCCTTATCGACAAGGCTGGCTTTAACGCCGACGACATCATCTTCGACGTGAACGTTATGGCCGTGGCTACCGGCATGGAGGAACATTCCCTCTATGGCATCGACTTTATACGTGCGGTGGAATGGGTGAAGAAAAACCTTCCGGGCGCAAGGACGAGCGGCGGTATAAGCAACCTTTCGTTCGCTTTCCGTGGTAAAAACGCTTTGCGTGAAGCGATGCATGCGGTGTTTCTTTATCACGCCGTCAAAGCCGGTCTCGACATGGGAATCGTGAACCCTGCTTCGAGCGTGACGTATAACGATATAGACCCGTCACTCAGGGAACTGATAGAAGACGTGGTGCTGGCCCGTAGGCCGGAAGCCGCCGACGAACTTGCGGCATACGCTGCCGACGATATGTCGGCGCAGAAAAAGGAGGAATCCGCGCCTTTGCGCGACACCGCCGTGCCTGTCGCCGTGCGATTGACGGAGGCTATCGTGAAAGGTAAAACCGAATTCCTTGCCGAAGATCTTGACGAGGCGTTGTCTGCAATAGGTTCTGCCGTAAAGATTATCGAAGGCCCCCTGATGGAAGGGATGAACCGTGTGGGGAATCTCTTCGGGGAAGGTAAGATGTTTTTGCCTCAAGTGGTGAAGACGGCACGGACGATGAAGATGGCAGTAGAACATCTGCGCCCTTATATGGTCCACGTGGAAAACGACGGCAACGCCGTGAAGGCCGGGAAAGTGGTGTTCGCCACCGTGAAAGGCGACGTGCATGATATAGGAAAGAACATAGTGTCGATAGTGCTTGCCTGCAACAATTACGAGGTGATAGACCTCGGTGTGATGGTGCCGGCGGAGGTGATAGTCGATACGGTTAAAAAGGAAAGGCCTGACCTCGTGTGCCTTTCCGGGCTTATAACGCCGTCGCTTTCCGAAATGGTTAACGTGGCCAAGGCTTTGGAAGACGCCGGGCTCGATGTGCCGTTGCTTGTTGGGGGTGCCACGACTTCGAAAGTGCATACGGCTTTGAAAATTGCACCTGTCTATCATGCACCCGTAGTGCATGTGGCCGATGCCTCGCAAAATCCTTTGGTGGCGGCAAAGCTGCTCAATAAGTCAACGCGGGAGTGTTTCGTCGATTCGCTTGAGCGGGAATATACGAATCTTCGCAATGGCTTCGGGAAAGGGGTGTCGCTTTTGTCGCTTGCAGAAGCGAGAAGTCGGAGAAAGACTGCCGGAAACGGATATATTCCGGTTAAGCCGAATATGGAGACGGGATTGCCGTCGGTGATTGACATAAGGCTTGAAGACGTGGTTCCGTTTATAAACTGGAAGATGTTTTTCCATGCATGGAAAATTTCGGGAAGTTTCCTCGACGGTTTCCCTTACGACAGGTGCGACTCTTGCATTGCCGCCTGGAGGACTACTCTCGATAACTCCGACCGGGAAAAAGGGGAGGAGGCGTTGAGGTTGTATTGCGATGCCGTAGCGATGCTTTCTTCGATGGTTGCCGATGGCTGTTTCGACGGAAAAGGAGCGTTGGCATTTTATAATGGATATTCGGATGGCGACGACCTTTTCATATCAGGCGTGCGTTTCCCGATGCTCCGTCAGCAAGCCGCCGGAGCGGAGTCGCTTTGTGTGGCAGACTTCGTGCTTCCCTGCGGCAATGATTCGACGGACTATGTGGGGGTCTTTGCTGTGACGGCGGGCTCCGGGATGACGGAAAGGGCAGACGCTTTGGCGGCCGCAGGCGACTCCTACGGAAGCATATTGATGCAGACACTCGCCGACCGTATAGCGGAGGCTTCGTCGGAATGGCTGCACTATAAGGCGAGAACCGAATTCTGGGGATATGCTCCGGAAGAACCTTTTGATTTGGAAAACATAAGGAACGGCGCTTACCTGGGTATCCGTCCTGCAATGGGCTATCCTATGATGCCTGATCAGCTTCTTAATCATAATTTAGTCACTCTTCTTCCGTTTGAAAAGATAGGGGTTACGATTACTGAAAACGGCGCGATGACTCCCTCTTCTACGGTCAGCGGTATCTATATTTCCAATCCTTCATCGCGCTATTTCATGGTGGGCGCAATTGGAGACGACCAGATTGCCGATTATGCCGCAAGACGTGGATTGGATGAAACACGCACACGTGAAATATTAAGATTATAAGAAAAACTACTATAAAAATGACAGAGAATAACCAATCGAAATTGAAAGTTGCCATACAGGGTGTGGCGGGATGTTTCCATGATGCGGCTGCACGCCAGTATTTCGAGGGCAGGGAGATAGAGCCCGTGCCTTGCGAGTCGTTTCATGCTTTGTTCGACGCCCTCTCCACCGATGCTTCGATGGTGGGTATCGTGGCAATCGAGAATACGATTGCCGGAAGTCTTCTCGCCAATCATGAACTTCTGCGACAAAGCAACCAGACAATCGTTGGGGAGCACTCTGTCAGAATCAGCCATGTGCTTTGCGCCCTTCCGGGAGAGACGGTGGAAAGCATAACGGAAGTCAATTCCCATCCGATGGCGTTGATGCAGTGCGAGCAATTTCTGAGACGTCATCCCCACATGCGCATGGTAGAAAAGTTTGATACGGCCGGAAGTGCCGAAGAGATTTCCAGGGAACGCCTTTCCGGGCATGCCGCCGTATGCGGTGAACTGGCCGCGCGTCTCTATGGCCTCGACATCCTTGAAAGGGGGATAGAGACCAACAAGCGTAATTATACCCGTTTCCTGATAATCGCCGACCCTCTGCTCGCCAATGAAATGAAACCGCGTGAAGAACTCCTCGACAAAGCGAGCATAGTGTTTACGCTTCCGCATTCACACGGCGCGCTTTCGAAGGTGCTGACCATACTTTCTTTTTATGACGTCAACCTTACGAAGATACAGTCTCTCCCGATTGTAGGCAGGGAATGGGAATACCGATTCTATGTTGACCTTACGTTCTCTTCCTACGTGAGATATCGCCAGGCGATAGAGGCGGTGCGTCCGCTAACCAACGAACTCCGAATCCTTGGCGAGTATGTCGAGAGGGTGGGGGTCAATACAATGTCTTGATTTTAGAAAAACTTTTGATATGGAAAAGAATATAAGACCCGCCCGCAGGGTGGAAGAAATAAAGGAATATTGGTTTGCCGGAAAGATGCGCGAGGTGGCGCGCATGAATGCCGAGGGACTCGACGTGGTGTCGCTCGGAGTGGGCGGACCTGACCGGATGCCGGCCGTAGAAGTGGTCGATACGCTTTGCGAGTCGGCGCGTAAAGACGGTAACCACACCTACCAGATTGCCGCCGGACTTCCGGAACTGAGGCAGGCGATGTCTCGCTGGTATAAGCGTCATTACGGGGTGGAGGTAAATCCCGACTCCGAGGTGCTTCCGCTGATTGGAAGCAAGGAGGGTGTGCTCCACATAAGCCTCGCTTTCGTCAATCCGGGTGATAAGGTGCTTGTGCCGAATCCGGGGTATATGACTTATTCGGGCGTTAGCCGTATGCTGGGTGCGGAGGTGGTGAACTACGACCTTCTTGCCGACGAAGGGTGGATGCCCGATTTCGACCAGCTCGAACGTCTCGCTTCCGAAGGCGGGGTGAAACTGATGTGGGTCAATTATCCGAATATGCCCACCGGAGCGAGTGCGGATATGGAACTTTTCCGGCGCCTCGTTGACTTTGGCCGCCGCCATGGCATCGTGATTGTGCATGACAATCCATATAGCTTCATCCTCAACGATAAGCCGTTGAGCCTTCTTCAGGTGGAGGGTGCCAAGGATGTTGCCATAGAGCTTAATTCCCTCAGCAAAAGCCATAACATGGCGGGTTGGCGCATGGGAATGGTGATATCCAATCCCGAGTTTGTAACGTGGGTAAGGAAAATGAAGAGCAACATCGACTCCGGGCAGTTCAAACCCGTTATGGAAGCTGCCATCCGCGCCCTTGACCTGCCGGATTCATGGTATGCCGACGTTAACGCTGCATACGCCGAACGCCGAATAGTGGCGGAGAAGATAATGACAGAGCTCGGTTGTTCGTTCGATTCTTCGCAGAAAGGTCTTTTCCTTTGGGGACGTCTGCCGGAAGGCGCGGGCGACAGTGCTTCGTTCGCACAGCGCGTGCTTGAGGAGGCGAGGGTGTTTATAGTTCCCGGTTTTATTTTCGGGAGCAATGGCGAGGGATACATAAGGATTTCCCTGTGCGCTCCTGTGGAAAGGATGGAGGTTGCCCTTGACAGGGTGAAAAAGATGAAACATTAATAAAATTACAGATATGAGTTTAGAAGGATTACAGCCGATAGTGGAGGGCGTGGGCGTAGTAGGCTCACCGCTCATAATGGCAGGCCCTTGCAGTGCGGAGACTGAGGAACAGACCCTTTCTACGGCACGCCGGCTTGCAATGGGTGGCGTAAAGGTGTTCCGTGCCGGAATTTGGAAACCCCGCACCAAACCCGGTGGTTTCGAGGGAATCGGCAAGGAAGGCCTGCAATGGCTTAAGAGAGTGAAGGAAGAAACCGGGATGCTTGTGGCTACGGAGGTGGCTATGCGTCGTCATGTTGAAGAGGCTCTTGAAGCGGGAGTGGATATCCTGTGGATAGGTGCACGCACGTCGGCCAACCCGTTTGCCGTTCAGGAAATTGCCGATGCATTGAAAGATGCCGGTGCCGAGGATGTGGCCGTGCTTGTGAAGAACCCGGTTAACCCGGACCTCGAACTTTGGATAGGGGCGCTTGAACGTCTTTATAACGCGGGGATTCGCAGACTCGGGGCGATACACCGTGGTTTCAGTTTCTACGGCAAGAGCATTTACCGCAATCCGCCGCAGTGGCACATACCTATCGAGCTTCACCGTCGCATTCCGGAACTCCCGATTGTGGTTGACCCGAGCCACATGGGCGGCAAACGCGAACTTGTCGGTCCTCTTTGCCAGCAGGCTCTCGACATGAAGTTCACGGGACTGATGATTGAAAGCCATTGCACCCCCGACGAGGCTTGGAGTGATAAAAACCAGCAGGTTACTCCCGAAGTGCTCAAGATTATCCTCAGTTCGCTTGTTCTCCGTAATTCGGAGCAGAACACGGAGAGCCTTCAGCAGCTTCGCCAGCAGATTGACCGTGTTGATACCGAGCTTCTCGACCTTTACAACCGTCGTATGGAGATTTCTCGTGAAATCGGTAAATATAAGAAAGAGCATTCTATGCCTGTTGTGCAGGAGTCGCGCTACGACGACCTTATCAAGAGCCGCGTGGCGGCTGCCGTGCAGATGGGTATGAGTGCTGATTTCATGAAGACGGTACTTCAGGCCATCCATGAGGAATCGGTGCGCCAGCAGATTGAGATTCTGAACAAAAACTGAAGAATGGGTTAAAATATAGAATCGGCTTCCTGATTTCGAAATCAGGAAGCCGATTCTATATTTTTCGCTCTTTTACCTCCGGTAGTGTTTCACTGAGTGTGTCTGAGGCGAGTTCACTCAAGCCTGTAGACCTC
>CAJUCW010000041.1 GCA_910585275.1 uncultured Muribaculaceae bacterium | reverse complement strand
ACAGAGAAGATGAACCTTATCACGCCGATGGTACTGCGAAAGCGGAAGAGTAGGTAATCGCCGCCTTAGAGAGCCCTGATAGAAAGATTGTCGGGACTTTTTTTTTATATTATTTTGGTATTTGGCGTATTTTTACTAATTTTGCATGCCGATTATATCCAGTTTGTTTACCGTCCTGCCTTGACAGAGCACGATTTAGGCCTTTCTTGCTTTGTTTCAGTCGTTAGGGCGGATTTTAAAGTGCCAACTTCCAGGGCTCTTTGATATTAAATAATCTTTAAAAAACAACATCCAAAGTGGATACTTTAAGTTACAAGACGCTTTCAGCAACGCCCGCCAGCATCGAGAAAGAGTGGGTGGTTATTGACGCTACTGACCAGATTCTTGGTCGCCTTTGCTCCAAGGTTGCTAAAATCCTTCGCGGTAAATACAAGCCTGATTTTACTCCTAACCTTGACTGCGGTGACAACGTAATCATCATCAATGCCGACAAGGTGAAGATGAGCAAGGACAAATTCAATACACGTGAATACCTACGTTACACCGGCTATCCCGGTGGACAGAATGCGTTCACACCTGCCGACCTCATGGCGAAGTCTTTCAAGAAGACTATAAAGGCCGGTCGTCATCCCCTCTTCATCAAGGTTGTAAAGGGTATGCTTCCCAAAGGCCCCCTCGGAGCCAAGCTTCTCGACAATCTTTATGTCTATAATGGCCCGGAACATGGCCATGAGGCAAATAATCCCAAAGTAATCGATATCAACAAACTGAAATAATAGAAGCAGATGGAAAAAGTGAATGCAATTGGCCGCCGTAAGGCAGCTGTAGCCAGAGTTTATCTCACCGAGGGCAACGGTAACATCGTTATCGACAAGCGTCCTCTTGACGTCTATTTCCCCTCTTCTATCCTTCAGTATGTGGTTAGGCAGCCGCTTGCCACTCTCGATGCTGTGGAGAAGTATGACATCGTAGCCCATATTGACGGCGGCGGTTATAAAGGACAGGCAGAGGCTCTTCGTCTTGCTATCGCACGTGCGCTCGTAAAGATTAATCCTGAGGATAAGCCTGCGCTTCGTGCCGAAGGTTTCATGACCCGTGACCCCCGCGCCGTAGAGCGTAAGAAACCCGGTCAGCCCAAAGCTCGCAAACGCTTCCAGTTCTCCAAGCGTTAATCGAGGATTTCTTTTACAGAAATGCTTATTTAGTTTAGTATCTAAATCAGCCGGATGAATCGCATACATGCGTTTCCTACCGACTGATTGGATTTCTAAAGAAATTTTAATAGAAAGTAAACACCAGGACGTATCGTCCGCAAAAAGCAAATTTCAAAATGGCAACACCCACTTTTGACCAACTCCTCGAGGCAGGCTGCCACTTCGGCCACCTCAAACGTAAATGGAATCCCGCCATGGCTCCTTATATTTTTATGGAGCGCAATGGAATCCATATCATCGACCTCTATAAGACGGCCGCTAAGATTGAAGAAGCTTCGAAGGCTCTCAAGCAGATTGCAAAGAGTGGCCGCAAGGTGCTTTTCGTTGCAACCAAGAAGCAGGCTAAAGAGGCTATCGAAAGCAAGGCTTCTTCTGTAGGTATGCCCTACGTTATCGAAAGATGGCCCGGCGGTATGCTTACCAACTTCCCCACAATCCGCAAGGCTGTGAAGAAGATGACCACCATCGACAAGATGCAGAAAGACGGAACTTTCGACAATCTTTCGAAGCGTGAGAAACTTCAGATCAAGCGTCAGCGTGACAAACTCGAAAAGAACCTCGGCTCTATCTCCGACCTTTCTCGCCTTCCGAGCGCACTCTTCGTTGTCGATGTAATGAAGGAGCACATTGCCGTGGCAGAAGCAAACCGTCTCGGCATCCCCGTTTTCGGCATTGTGGATACTAACTCTAATCCGGAGAACGTAGATTTCGTGATCCCCGCAAACGATGATGCATCTAAGAGCATCGAGGTTATTCTCGACGCTGTGTGTGCAGCTATGGCTGAAGGTCTTGAGGAGCGTAAGGTAGAGAAACTTGATGCTGCTGAGGACAAAGAGGAGAATGCAGATGCCGCTCCCGGAAAGCGTCGTCGCGTACGTCGCAACGATGCTGCCAAGGATGCCGCTCCTGCTGTAGAGACTCCCGCTGCTGAGGAGACTGCCGAATAATTTTAATTTTAACATTTTATTGACAATGGCTGTATCTATTGAAGATATAAAGAAGCTGCGTCACATGACGGGCGCAGGTATGATGGACTGCAAGAATGCTTTGGCAGAAACTAACGGAGACATCGATGCCGCTATCGAGATTATCCGTAAGAAAGGCCAGGCAGTTGCCGCCAAGCGTGAGGATCGCGATGCCGCAGAGGGTTGTGTATTCTCCGGCATAAACGGTAATTTTGCAGCTATCGCCACTTTGAAGTGCGAGACCGACTTCGTTGCCAAGAACGAGTCGTTCCGTGCTCTCGCCAAGAAGATTCTTGATGCTGCTCTCGCTGCAAAGGCGAAGGGTCTTGACGAACTTAAAAACCTCGATATCGAGGGACGTACGGTTGCAGACCTTATTACCGATGAGGTAGGTAAGACCGGCGAAAAGATGGAACTCGGCGACTATGAATGGATCGAAGCTGCAAGCGTGGCTGCTTACAACCATTTCAACGATAAGCTTGCTGCTATCGTAGGCTTCAACCTTGAAGGCGTTGATCCCGCAGTGGGCCGTGAGGTTTGCATGCAGATTGCATCGATGAACCCTGTTGCTGTAGCTCGTGAGAACGTAGCCAAGGAGACTATCGACCAGGAAATCAGCGTGGCTGTAGAGAAGACCAAAGCTGAGCTTATCCGCAAGGCTCAGGATTCCGCTCTCAGCAAAGCCGGACTTAACCCCAACCACTTTGACTCCGAGGACCACATCGAGAGCAACGTTTCCAAGGGTTGGATCACTCCGGAAGATGCCGAACGTGGCCGTCAGATCATGAAGGAAGCGGGTGAAGCCAAGGCTGCCAATCTTCCCGAGCAGATGATTCAGAACATCGCCAACGGCCGTCTCAACAAGTTCTTTAAGGAGAACTGTCTGATGGAGCAGGAGTATGTGCAGAATGCCAAAATCACCGTTGCTCAGTTCCTTGACCAGACTGTAAAGGGTCTTGTAGTAGTAGATTTCAAGCGCGTGAACCTCAATCAGGATTAAGCGTGAGACCTTAAAGGGTCGGATATAAAAATAAGCGCCTGCGGATTCTTCATCGAATCCGCAGGCGCTTATTTTATCCGGTTTATTATCTGTGTGCAATTAGATATTCCCAGGCTGCATCGTGTTCGTAAGGGACAGTTCCTTCGATTATGGCTTCTTTTACGAGGTCTTTAAGACGTGAAATCTCCGGACCGGGAGGTATTCCGAGCCTTTGCATGATTTCGTTGCCGTCGATGGGATTCTTCCAGTTCCTGAGGTCGTCGGCATCTTTGACGTCTTTCATGCGCTCCCGCAGTTTGCGAAAGCCTTCGAGCTGACGTTTCACCTTCTCGGGTATTTTTGACGTGATGTCGCTTTCGGCAAGAATCATGAGGTCTTCAATGTCATTCCCGGCATCGGTAATCATTCTTCTCACAGCAGAATCCGTCACACCTTGTTCGCCTACTGACTGCGGGCGCATGTGAAGCCCTACAAGTTTTGCCACGTATTTCATTTTCTCGTTGAGAGGGAGTTTCATTTCGCGGAAAATACGCGGAATCATTTTCTCTCCTACGAAGTTGTGGTTGTGGAATGTCCATCCAAGCTTGGGGTCGTATTTTTTTGTGACGGGCTTTGCTATATCGTGGAGTAATGCGGCCCAACGGAGCCATTCCTTGTCGGAACGCGCCGCAACATTGTCAACCACCTGGATTGTATGATAGAAGTTGTCTTTATGTCCGCGTCCTTCTTTCATTTCCACCCCTTTCAGAGGGATAAGAGATGGGAATACGTAGGGGAGAAGGCCAGACATGTCAAGAAGCCTCCAACCCACGGAGGGACGAGGTGCCTTCATTATTTTCGACAGTTCGTCGTTTATCCGTTCCCGTGTGATTATTTCCATTCTCGAAGCGTTTTTCTTTATTGCCTCGAATGTTTCGGGTGCAATTTTGAAGGAGGACTTTCTCGTTTTGTCAGTTTCTTCGGGATTGTTTCTGTAAAGCTGGGTGGCGAACCTTATGGCCCGAAGCATTCTTAGCGGGTCGTCGGAAAAAGTCACGTCCGGATCAAGCGGGGTTTTGATGATGCCTGAATGAAGGTCGATAAGACCGTTGAAAGGGTCAACAAGTTCTCCGAAATGCGCGGGATTAAGGCAAACCGCCATAGCGTTTATAGTGAAGTCGCGTCTGCGCATGTCATCGTCAAGCGTTCCGTCTTCGACAATGGGATTTCGTGAATCGCGTGAATACGATTCACGACGCGCTCCCACGAACTCGAGTTCAAGGTCATGGGTTTTTACCTGTGCGGTGCCATAATTCGGGAAAACCGAGAGATGAGCTTTCGGCCCGAGAGTTTCCGCCACTTTGCGGGCAAGTTCGATGCCCGACCCAACTGTGACGAAATCGAAATCTTTCGACTCTCTTCCGAGAAATATGTCGCGCACGAAACCGCCTACGACATAGACTTCCCTTTCCAAGGAATCTGCTATTTCACCTATTTTTCTGAATATAGGATTTTTCAGATCTTCTTTGAGATTCATTTAACGGTTTTGTATTTTCTTTTTATTCCGTTTCTATAGTTCCTGAATTTCTTCGGGAAATATGGTGAGGGATTTCAACCCTGAGGTTGTGACGACGTATGTGTTTTCCACACCTACCGCCCCCACTCCTGGAATTACAAATTTAGGTTCAAGAGCTAAAGTCATGTTTTCGAGCAGTATGTCTTTGCTGCGCGCCATGACCACCGGAGGTTCGTTAAGTTCGATACCTACGCCATGACCAATGAAAGACGCCTGTTGTCGGTGTCCCATAAAATAATCTGTGATACCCTCATGGCGAGCTATATCGATGGCTACGTTGTAGAGGTCGGCAACCGCAACTCCAGGCTTGCCCATGCTTTCGCATGCCCTGAGAATATTGATAGAGCATTGGTGGGCTTTATAGGCAAGTTTGGGGATTTCCCCGATTCTCCACACTCTTGTCATGTCGGTCTGGTAGCCATTGAAGGAGCCGCACATGTCAACCATTACGGTCTGTCCCGGTTTAAGGGTTGTGCCGTCGGCCCCTCCGGGAAGCGACGGGTCGATTCCTGCGCCCCCCATAGTGAAATCGTAAGGACTTGGAGTGTCGGCGTTGTCGCCGGCTATGACCGAACCGAGATTGATGTCCATCAGATTTCCTGAAGTGCGAATGAATCCCAGACACCCTTCAAGACGAAGGATACGCTCGATTTCAATCTGTAGCTGCACGTCGGTCATATCTTCTTTGTAGCAGCGGGTGACGCGGCGATATACTTCCGCCTGGTGTATGCCGTCTTCCCGCATCCTATCGATTTCCCAATCTGTCTTAACCATCCTTGCTTTGCTCAAAATGCGGGAACCGTTGGCCGCCTTCGCCTCCGGAAAAACTGCTTTCAGTCTTTCCACGTCAGAGTAAGACATCGAATCAAACTCCAATCCTATTGTGCCCGGCATGACGTATCCGAGCCTTTGCAGACAATCTGGAATGTTTTCCGGTTTCCTGATTAATACGAGGTCTTCCTCCTTTTCAAAGGAATCCGGCTTTATCAGGAACCATATAGGCTTCCCGACTACGGGAATATACACATAGCCTCTGAAAAATCTTAGTGTTGTATAATAAATATTGGCATTAGACGACACCAGCATTGCATCCTGCCCATTCTCGGCAAGACGTTTCTTAATGTCTTCTATCCTTATGTCTATTTCTTTACGTGTATCTTTGTCAATCAGTCTCATAGTAATCCGGAATTAAATATATGCCGCGGCATTTTTTGCTAAAAACTGTTATATTATGAAATGCCTGAATGGTTCCTATTGTTTAAGAACGAGTCCTATCGATTTTATTCCAACGGTTTTTTCATCAGGAATAAGAGAAGAAATCGAAAGTGTATAACCGTCGGGAATTAGAATGCCTTTATGCAAAGTATCGGCGATTTCATAGATTCCGTAGCTCCCTTTTCCGAGCGGCATGCCATCATTATCGAACAGTTGCAGTTCAAATTTTGTGGTGTCGGGCTGTTCATGAGACAAAGACACCTCTTCAAGATTGAGGATTATCGACTTTGACGGACATCTGGCAGTGTATCTGACCACTAAGACTGCATCATGTCTGCCGGAAATTATTTCAGCGGAGTCCTTGGCCGTCACATTGAAGTCATATTCCCAGTTTTGTGGGATTCCGGATGGTGGAAAATCAATGAAATCCGAGTAATCCACCACCGGAAGCCGGTCGCACGACATTAATGCCGAGGACAAAAACATAACTAAGGCCGGAGCAACCTTCATTTTTCGCCGCCTCCCTCCTGCGCTTGATTGTTGTTGCGTTTCTTAGGACGGGGAGGCCTGTTGGCATTTTGCACGTTGCCGTGTCCGGGCTGTTGTCCCTGATGTCGGGGTTGCTTTTGATTGTTTTGCCTCGTCGGGGAGTTCTGCTGGTTGCCGTTGTTATGCCTGGGTTGTTGATTGTTGTCGGCAGGCGATGCCGATGCAAGTTCGTTGCCTTTACGCTTTTTCTTCTTCTTCTTTTTGCTTTTGTCGAAACGGGTGAGGCTATCTTGTCCGATAATATCGCCGTATTCCTTGTTGCCCCTCTCTTTGGAAGCTCCGGAATTGTCAAGCGAATCAACCTTGATACCTTGTTTGTTAAGCGCTATGATTTCAAACGCCCGTGAAGCATCTATAGTGACAAGGTTTGCCGGAATATTCTTGTCGGTAGAATATGTGACGGTCCTTGCCAGAATGTCGGGCTTGAAATAGTAAAATAGCCCGTCTTTGGTTTCAAGGACGATATCTTTTGCAGGGAGTTGTTTCTGGGCCTCGGCGTATGTATCGACCTCGAAATTCAGACAGCATTTAAGCTTTGCACATTGCCCGGCAAGTTTCTGCGGATTCATCGACAAGTCTTGAAGCCTGGCGCTCCCGGTGCCTACCGACACGAATTTTCCCATCCAGGAAGAGCAGCAAAGCGCCCTTCCGCATGGTCCGATTCCTCCGATTCTTCCCGCTTCCTGGCGTGCCCCGATTTGTTTCATTTCGATTCTTACCTTGAAAGTGTCGGCAAGGATTCGGATAAGTTTGCGGAAATCGACACGCTCGTCGGCTATATAATAGAATATGGCCTTGCCGCCGTCGCCTTGATATTCGACATCGCCGATTTTCATGGCGAGCCCGAGTTCCTCGGCGATGGCACGTGCGCGTATCATGGTGGAATGTTCTTTGGCGCGTGCTTCCTCGAATTTTTCGATATCGTTGGGTCGTGCTATTCGGAAAACCTTTTTCAGCTCGCTGCCGGGTTTGACCCCCATTTTCTTCATTTGGAGCTCCACGAGATGGCCAGTCATGGTCACCCTTCCGATGTCATGACCCGGCGATGCCTCTACGGCCACAATGTCGCCTATTTTCAGCGGAAGAGCCGACGGATTGCTGAAGAACCCTATCCGGGTGTTCTTGAAAAGCACCTCCACCGGGGCTGTAGTATCGGAAACGGGGAGGTCGGAGAGCCAGTCGTGGGCAAGTAGTTTCCCACGCGGCTCCCGCCTTGCACACCCTATGCATGAACCGTTTTTACGACATCCCGGACATGCGCTCGAGAAGACTCCTCTTTCTTTTTCTTCCATATCATGAAAAAGGTTAGAGGTTATTATTTAGCGAATGCCACGGCACGGGTTTCACGAATCACGGTAATCTTGACTTGTCCGGGATATGTCATTTCATCCTGGATTTTCCTTGCTATTTCACTCGAGAGTTTGTCGGTTTCTTCATCGGTTATCTTGTCGGCACCGACAATCACGCGAAGTTCGCGGCCAGCCTGGATGGCGTAGGTCTTGAGCACTCCGGGGTAGGACAATGCAATTTGTTCAAGATCGTTGAGACGCTTTATGTAGGCCTCCACGATTTCCCTGCGCGCACCGGGCCTTGCGCCTGAAATGGCATCGCAAACCTGCACAATCGGCGCAAGCAGCGACGTTTGTTCCACTTCGTCGTGGTGCGCACCTATGGCATTGCAAATTTCCGGCTTCTCTTTGAATTTCTCGGCAAGTTTCATGCCAAGGAGAGCGTGCGGGAGTTCCGGCTCGTCGTCGGGCACTTTGCCTATATCGTGGAGCAAACCGGCGCGGCGAGCTTTTTTGGGATTCAAACCGAGTTCGGAAGCCATCACGGCACAAAGATTGGCTGTTTCGCGAGAATGCTGCAGAAGATTCTGTCCATAAGATGAACGGTATTTCATTTTTCCGACCATACGGATGAGTTCCGGATGGAGACCATGGATTCCAAGGTCGATTGCGGTGCGTTTGCCGGTCTCGATGATTTCTTCTTCCACTTGTTTCTTGACTTTCGCCACAACTTCCTCAATTCGGGCCGGGTGGATACGTCCGTCAACTACGAGCTGATGGAGAGCAAGGCGTGCGATTTCACGACGCACAGGGTCGAAACCTGAGAGCACGATGGCTTCCGGAGTGTCGTCAACGATAATTTCGATGCCTGTGGCTGCTTCGAGGGCACGTATGTTGCGTCCTTCTCGGCCGATGATTCTCCCTTTTATCTCGTCGTTGTCGATATGGAAAACAGTCACAGAGTTTTCAACCGCAGTTTCGGTGGCTACCCTCTGGATAGACTGTATGACGATTCTCTTCGCTTCTTTCGACGCCGTGAGTTTTGCATCGTCCATAATGTCGTTGATATATCCAGCTGCGGCCGTCTTGGCTTCGTCTTTAAGCGACTCTACAAGTTTTTCGCGGGCTTCGTCGGCTGAAAGCCCCGACACTCTTTCAAGTTCTTCCTGAGCCTGGCGGCGGAGGTGGTCAATCTGTTCGGCACGGCTATTGATATTTTGCTCCTGCGCGTCGAGCGACGCCTTAATGGAGTCAAGTTCTTTCTTTTTTCGAGCAAGGTCGCCCTGCTGCTGAGAGAGTTGCTGTTCTTTCTGTCGTGCTCGGGCCTCTGAGGCCTGTGCTTTCTGCACTTTCTGAGAGGCGGCGCGTTCTGCTTCGGAAAGAATTTTCATTTCCTCTTCTTTGGCTTTCAGGATTTTCTTCTCCTTGATTACGTCGGCTTCCCTTTTAGCGTCTTCAATAATAATATTTGCGGCGGATTTCGCGTTTTTTTTAGCCACCGACAAGGCGATGGCATATCCGGCAGCGGCGGCAACAACCGCGATAACGATCCATATTGCTGTTTCCATTACTTTTTCCTGTTATTGTTGTGTTATTTTTCAGAAGTTTTTATAGTTGTCGTCCGTTAATGAAGGGGCACGATTTATCATGCCGGCACCGAAGGCAACAGCAATAGAATTCCAAATCACGATACAAAACAAAGCAGGGTTAATAAAGTCTGACGTTTTTCTTACACCTTTTTATCGGTGTCGGATTCAATAATCCGGTCAAGCCTTTCTTCAATGTCTGTTGTCAGACGGGCGGCCGTTTCAAGGCGAGCAAGAAGTTCCTGATAGTATGATGCGAACTGGTAAGCCACCATTGCCAGAATTTCCTTGTCCGTTCGGGAGGGCCATCGTGAACGCCATGTATCATAAAGGTCCGCGGTTGCTTTTTCAGCATCGCGGACAGCGTTCTGCCGATTAAAAGCGACGGAGAGTTGAAGACGCTCGCCGCCTATATTTATTGTCATTTTTACTTTGTCAGAATCGTTCATCGTCATTCCTCCTTTAGCATGGAGATGCAGTTGTCGATGGTGCGAATCAATCGGGCAATGCGGCGCCTCGCGCTGACGATAGAATCGGGAGTGTCGGCCAGTCGGTGTGACATGGTAAGAAACTCTACATCGTTCAGAGCCTTCGCGAGCCTACTGCGTGTGTCGTCAAGTTCTTGCTTGAGGTTCTCGTTTTCCCTTTCAAGCTCCTCGATGCGCGAATGCAAGCGAAGGTGGATGGCTGAAATCTCAGCCACTTTATCATCGACCGATTTGAGAAGAGTGGTGAGTGGAAGTGCCATCACTGCCTAATTTTTTACAAAAGTAACATTATTGCGCGACATGACCAAATTTTTTGGTGGTTATGATTGTTTCGGGAAGAATTACGTCGGAGAAAGGAGGCATACACATTCGAACGCCCTCCTTGGAAACACACTATAGTGGCGAGGACGTACCGACAGACTGAAATGAGTGTTTTTTTGATTTTAATACCACTTGATTCCGTTGGAATTCGACGAGCGTTTGTCGTATTTCAAATCTTTCAGGAGCGAAGATTTCACAGAAATATGGAAATTATATGATTTGTAAGGACCGAAAGGCACAAACGACGCCGACATGGTGAAGCAATGGAGGTCGCGCGAAATGGAACAGTTCATGTAGGCGATCTTCTTCAAATCGAAATTATATGACGCGGAGAAAGAGAAGTTCCAATTGGTGGTGGGACGGATGTTGCCGGAGAATGAAAGGTTTTGGGTCCATTTCCCTTTATACTCCATTTTGTTGTAGTCAAACGCACCGTAGCCGTAGTTTACGGAATAGTTGAATGTCAGGCTCCAGGGGCATTCCCATTTTGCATAGCCGTCGGCATCGGCAGAAGCCGCCTCCTTTCGTGCATCGCGTCTCTTTTGGTTGCGGAGCCCGTTGGGGTCGTTGCTGTAGTCGTCGGCCCCCGAGCCGTCTTCACCGTCGAATGGGGTATCGTCATCGCCATCTTCACCGTTGTTGCCTTTTCCCTGTCCTTTTTCATCTTTTTTCTTTGAAAAGGTCTGGTTGTTTAGGGTGTAAGAAAAGGAGGTGCCGGTGGAGGCAAGACGCACCCAACCTTTGCCTGCTTTCCATCTTGGCACGTTGACCCTGACGGGCGTACCTGATGAATTCAGACGGTAGGTGTAGGGGTCCCAAGTGGCGGAAAGATTAAGGTTGAAATTTTTCACGAGCCTCAGAAGAATGGAGGTGTTGACATTGCTCCAGTTCATGGAGTCTGCGGCAAAATTGTAACTTTGGCTTATCGAGAAGTTTTCTATCAATGAAATCTTTTTCACTCCGGTTGTGTCGCTGTCGCTCTTGACTTTCATCTCGAGGTTGTTGGCAAGGCTGACCGACAGGACTCCCGATTTCCCTTGTGAGGGGGAACCGAAAATGCCATGTGAAAAATAATTGTATTTTTTTGTCTGTGGCAACCCTTGGTTGTCGATATAGTCGTAGCTGCCCCATACGCCCCACATAGGGTCGCTGAAGTCCGGAGATCCGGAAATGGATATTGTCGGGGTCATGACATGGCGTATCATCTGCACCTTGTCACCGAGAAATTTCATGGGTTTCCAGAATCCATATATCTTTGTGTCGAAAGCGAGTGATGCGTTGAAATCGAAAAGGTTATAAAATCCGTAGGTGGTGTCCATGACTTCGCGAGATGCCTGAGTGTCCCATTGGCGACGTATTTTTGATGTGTACATCCTGTCGTTCATGGAAATGGATGGAGAGATGTTGATATACTTAAAGAGTGAGAACGTGGCAGATACGGGCACGGAGTGTCGCATGCCGTTTCGCCAGTCTTTTATAAGGCTCTTCTTGAAGAACTGGTCTTGTTGCGCAGTAAGTGAGTTCTGGAACTGTCCGGTATATGACAGTCTGATTTTTTCATACCATCGTTCCCCGCCGACTGACTTTTTCCTTTTGAACGGTGCGGTCTGCGACATCGAAACGTTGATGTTGGGGAATGAAACGGCGAGAGTGGAGTCTTGAGTACGCTGCGATATGTTGGCGGTGGTGGATAGGCTCCATTTCGACCCCGGGAACCGGTATGTCATGTTTACGGTAGAAGATTTGGTGTTCTCCGTAAAAGATGAATTATAGTATGAGTTGAGGTCGTTTCGGGTATAGCCGGAAGTGGTAAAATTGACGGACGCGGAGAAATTCATGTTGGGGTTGGCTTTCGCGTCCTGGGAGTGGCTCCAGATTATCTGGAAGTTGTTCTGTTTGGAATAGTCGGGGCTCCCTTTGTCGCCATATATTGTGGTTATATACGAGAAATCGAAGTTTCCTCTGAACTTATATCGTTTCACGTATGACGAATGTCCTGATATTCCCCATGACCCTTTGGTGTAGATCTCACCTCTGAGGGCAAGGTCAACGTTGTCTGAAATGGCGAAATAATATCCTCCGTCGCGAAGATAGAAACCTCGGTTGTAGTCTTCACCTACTGTCGGGAATATTATGCCACTGGAATAGTCTTTCGTGAAAGGGAAATAGCCGAAGGGGAGTGCGAGGGGCAACGGCACGTCGGCAAGCACCATGTATCCTGCGTTTGTGACGACATCTTTGTTGGGTCTCATCTTTCCTCGCGTCAGTTGGAAATAAAAATGGGGATGGTCATGGTCTTCGCAAGTGGTGTATTTGCCATTTTCGAAGAAGAAAGACCCATCGTCCATCTTTTTCGAGGCGCCGCCGATAAGATACCCGTCGCCTTGTTCGGTGATGACGTTCTTGATAAACCCTCGTTCCGTCTTGAAGTTGTATGACATCTCTTTTGATTCATACTCGTCGCCTCCATCATTGAAAACCGGGCTGCCTACGAGATTGCCCGTGGAATCGACTACACCGGTGGCATAGACCGTCGATTTGTCGAGTTCCATTCTTATTTCCTGCGATTTCAGTTTGAACGAACCATATTCCACATCGCCGTCGCCGTAAAGATACGTGTTGTTCTGACCTACCATGACGAGGGAGTCGGTGGCGCTGAAAGTCACCATCGATTCAAGGTCTGCCTTGTTTCTGTTTATTCTTGAAAGCGTGGTGCGTGTCGTGTCGTCGGGGAGCGGTTCTCCTCTTTTGGCCCGATGCGTCGAATCGTTGCCTACACTCCCGGCCGATATCGAGTCTTGGCGCAGAAATATCGAGTCGGTGGTTTCAAAAATAGAATCCTGCTGGAAAAAGAGGGAGTCGTTTTTTATTACTATCGAGTCAGAGTGGAGTGACAGGGAATCAAGGGGCACAACATCAATGACGGCCGAAGAATCGGCTGTCGATGCCGCAGGGAGAACTTTATTGATGTCTGGACTCTCGGCTTTACCGGCAATCGCAAGGCCTATGAAGGCCAATGCCATTATGTATGGGATGATGCGCCTCAATGTTGGCTATTGTTGTCGTTTATGTGCGTCTCTGGATTAAGAAGCACCATTTGCGGATGCAAAGTTAGCAATAAAAAGCAAAACGGAGTATTAAAAAAGCTGAAAAGACACTATTTCAGGCGATGGTCGCTCTCACGTGCCAAACATTTCATGGAGCTCGATAAAACGGCGCAAGGAATCGACCCCGAACGATTCCATCTGTCGCATCACTTTTTCAAGGTCTTTTTCTTTGGTGAGGTTGCCGGATTTCGAGAAAAATTTGTCGGCATAACATATTGCTTTTTCTTCAATAGATACCGGTGTCATGTCGCGTTTAGGCAAAGGGAGTTGCTGTGATATAATGTCATCTACAGTCAGTCCCGACCCGGTGTGTCGTTCGCATACCAATGCATGGCGTGGCAGTCCCTCGGCCTCAAGAATTTTCCTTCCCTCGACTCCATGGCAAATATACGGGAGGGAGCCGAAACACAGGATTCCGGGTGCATCGCATTTCACCACGCCGATGTCGTGGAGCATAGCCGCTTCCCATACGAATTCCTGGTCGGCTTCCAAGCCTTTTGAACGCAGACACCCGAGCGCTTTCCGTGCCACGCATTCCGAATGGATGGTTACAGTGGAAAGCAACCCGGGGTTGTCGAAATAATATCTGTTGAAAATGTCTGTGATGTTCATTCTATAATCTCACACCAGCCATGTGTGTCCGGCTCTTCGCCATGCTGGATGGCAAGAATCTTATTGTAGAGGGCAGTGGTGACGGGGCCTGCCACGCCGTCTGACGAGATTACATATTTGTCGCCGGTGTCGAGGTCGTCGATTTCACAGACCGGAGAGCAGACGGCTGCCGTGCCGCATGCGGCTATTTCCTCGAAGGTGGATAGTTCTTCAAGAGGAACCTGGCGCTGTTCCACTTTCATACCCATGTCTTCGGCAAGCTGACGCAGGCTCTTGTTGGTGATCGAAGGGAGTATAGATTCGCTTGCCGGAGTGACGTAAGTGTTGTCTTTTATTCCGAAGAAGTTGGCGGCCCCACACTCGTCGATATATTTTTTCTCTTTCGGATCGAGATAAAGCATTACGGAATATCCCAGTTGATGAGCTTTTTCACCAGCCACGAGAGATGCCCCGTAGTTGCCTCCTACTTTTATGGCCCCGGTGCCTTTGGGGGCTACGCGGTCATATTCCCGGCTAATGCATACCTTAGTGGGTTTGAATCCCTCTTTGAAGTATGGCCCGACAGGGGTGACGAGCATTATTACGGTGTATTCCGATGCAGGGCTTACACCCACTCTTGGCGACACCCCGATTTCAAGCGGGCGAATATAAAGGGATGCTCCGGTGCCGTAGGGAGGAATAAAACGCTCGTTGAGTTTCACAACCTTACGGACCATCTCACAAAACAATTCTTCGGGAAGAGGCTGCATCATTACGCCTTCTGCCGATTTTATGAAACGCTTTGCGTTCTCATCCATTCGGAAAACGCGGATTTTACCGTCTTTGCCACGGAACGCTTTGAGTCCTTCGAAAGCTTCCTGTCCGTAATGGAGGCATGACGCCGCTATATGAAGGGGAATGTATTCGGAATCGGACACCTCGATGTCGCCCCATTTTCCATCTTTGTATGTACACCTTACATTATAGTCCGTCTTTATATAACTAAACGGGAGCTTGCTCCAATCTATCTCTGTTTCTTTCATATCGTGATTCTTTTTAATTATATAGCCACCTTGCATGTCAGTTCTCCGGCTTTTATGATGTAAATGCCGTGTGCCCCCACCGTCAGCCTCGATAGTCCGGGCTGAAGCGTCTCTGCCGACACAAGCCTTCCCAATATAGTGAACACCTGAATGTTAATTTTATGGCCGGTGTTCACAATAATGCATGAAGGCAAAGTCATGATTTCAAGTTCATTATCCTTTATTACGGATTTGGCGTCGCGCACTTCATGCCTCGGGGCGGTTTCCCATTCGGCAGAAACCGGTATCCCCCATGACGCAGCGGCAAACGACATTGCCATAAAGAAAGATATGAATCGTTTTTTCAACATGAAACGGTCAGAAGTCTTAAGTGGGTCTGGATTTAACATCTAAAAGAATCTTCTCGGAATTAACCGGGTTAAATTCAAACACGCTATTATTTTGAAACGTAAAATTACACAAAAAAATGGAAAAGCCGAAGCTTTTCCATTTTTTTTTGTGTAAATCAGGCATTCTGCCCGATTTATGATGCATTATTACTTACGCTCTTCTTTCTGCATCTGCTCCTTAAGGGCTTTGAGGGCCCCGAGGTCGCCGAGAGTGGTCTTCTCGATTGCGGGAGCTGCTACAGCCTCTTCCTCACGACGGGGTTTCTTGGCTGCAGGACGCTGTGCGCGAGTTTCAGTCTTATTGGCATCTTCTGCTATGCGACTGTGAGAAAGAATGATTCGCTTGCTATCTTTGTTAAACTCGATAACTTTGAAGTTAAGCTTCTCGTCGAGTTTTGCTTGAGAGCCGTCTTCCTTAACTAGGTGTTTGGGAGTAGCGAAGCCTTCTACGCCATATTCAAGAGCAATAACGGCGCCCTTGTCCATAACCTCTGTGATAGTGCCCTCGTGGATAGAACCAACCGTGAAGATGGTTTCGAATACATCCCAGGGGTTCTCTTCGAGCTGCTTGTGGCCAAGTGAGAGACGGCGGTTCTCCTTGTCGATTTCGAGCACCTGAACCTCGATGTCGTTTCCAACCTGGGTGAACTCGGAAGGATGTTTGATTTTCTTGGTCCAAGAGAGGTCGGAGATGTGGATAAGGCCGTCAACGCCTTCCTCGATTTCAACGAACACACCGAAATTGGTGAAGTTGCGAACCTTGGCAGTGTGGCGAGAGCCGATGGCATATTTCTCTTCGATATTCTCCCAGGGGTCTTTCTTGAGCTGCTTGATGCCGAGGCTCATCTTGCGGTCTTCACGGTCGAGGGTGAGGACAACTGCTTCAACTTCGTCGCCAACCTTGAGGAAGTCCTGAGCGCTGCGGAGGTGCTGGCTCCAAGACATCTCGGAAACGTGGATAAGACCTTCAACGCCGGGCTGAACCTCAACGAATGCACCGTAGTCAGCCATAACGACTACGCGGCCGTGGATGTGGTCGCCAACCTTGATGTTCTGGTCAAGGGCATCCCAAGGATGGGGGAGAAGCTGCTTAACGCCGAGGGCGATACGCTTTTTCTCGTTGTCAAAGTCGAGGATAACCACCTTGATGTCCTGGTCAAGCTCAACAACCTCGCGGGGATCGGAAACACGGCCCCAGGAAAGGTCTGTAATGTGAACGAGACCGTCAACACCTCCGAGGTCAACGAATACACCGTAAGGAGTGATATTCTTGACTTTGCCTTCAAGCACCTGACCCTTCTCAAGCTTGGAGATAATCTCGCGCTTCTGGGCTTCGAGCTCAGCCTCGATGAGGGCTTTGTGTGAAACGACAACGTTCTTATATTCCTGGTTGATTTTCACAACCTTGAATTCCATAGTCTTATCGACGAATACATCATAGTCGCGGATGGGGCGAACATCAATCTGAGAACCTGGGAGGAATGCCTCGATGCCGAAGACATCGACAATCATGCCGCCTTTGGTGCGCGATTTAACGTAGCCTTTGATGATCTCGTCGTTCTCAAGAGCCTGGTTGACGCGATCCCAGCTGCGGGTCTGGCAAGCTTTCTTGTGAGAAAGACGAAGCTGGCCGTTCTTGTCTTCAAGGGTCTCGATGAAAACTTCCACTTCGTCGCCGACTTTGAGGTCAGGATTGTAGCGGAATTCCGAAATGGGGATGATAGCGTCTGATTTCATGCCGATGTCAACACGAACCTCGCGCTTGGTGATGGATTTAACCACACCGGTCACCACTTCATTGTCTTTAGCTGTCTTAAGAGACTCGTCGTAGGTGTTTACAAGCTCCTCGCGGCTCTTCGAACCAGCTGTTTCGCCGTTTGCATAGGCATCCCAATCGAAGTCTTCAATCGGGGTTTGAACTTTAGATTCAGTCATTAAAAGTTAATAAATATGGTTGAAAATTCTCTACCTCGTGCGGTGAAAAACCATCACGAGCGCACAAAGGTAGTGTTTTTTTTCTTAATACACAAATAAAAAGCCGCTTTGCGATATAAAAATATCGCAAAGCGTAATTTTTTATGGCCCGACATGGCCACGCAATGAAAAAAGGATAGTTTTTGCGCGGTCTTAGAGGTTGAGCATTCGAGTTTCTTTTGCGAGAGACTCCAGATATTCCTGCCTGTCGTCTTCCACGAGTTCGTCAAATTCCTTTGCCCCAGTTGCTATGCGGTCTTCCCTTGTGCGCCACCATTCTCCGAACCTGCGTCCTATCCAACGCTGCTGGAGCGCAGCATATTCTTCAAACGCATGAGTAAAGAGCTTCTCCGCTTCCTCGATATTGTCTTTCTCGATGGCTTTTTCAAGAATTTCGCGCGGCATGACCTGGCCTCCCACATCGACCCAGTCTTCTGCCTCGAGGCCGTCAGATTCCGGAATCTTCCCATCGGGCAAGCTCATCGATAGATACTTGTAGATGGCAAGCGTGTAGAGGAACTTGGCTCTTTCAAGGGCGGCGCGGGTGAACTTCATTCCCTTGTGACGGAAATAAAGGTCGTCGTATGTGGGGCCTGAAAGCAATTCGGAGATTGTGTCGATGGCATTGAGCATGCTTTCGACCGTAAATGGATTTAACACATTGAATATGATGCGGTCATGGAGAGGCAGTTTGCGTTTGAGCCGACGGTCGCGTGTAGGCCATTTTTTTTCGTCGCGCAGCAAGCCGCATGACCTCAGCATGGCTGCTGGCACCACCACTGTTGCACCTCTTTCGTCGCCAAACAGATATGAGAACGGGAATGACGATGAATCGGGATGGGTTTTATGAAGCCCCATCACCATCGAAAACGCACCTATCTTGGCTCCGAGCATAATGTAGGCCCCCGAAGCCGTCTTGACGCCCCTTTCAAGGACACCCCAGTGGACCGGGCCGAGCTTATACATGTGGTTGCTCTGGTTTGTGGCTGAACCGGCGTTCATGAAAGATGTCTGGCATCCGATCATGAGCGACGCCTTATGCATGCTTACCGAATAAGGGCCTGCAAGAAGGGCGCATGCCTCGCCGTTTTCGAAAGAACAGTTGGCGAAGAAAAGCGAGTCGTGGGCGGTGAACCCTTTTTCAATCTCTGCTCCCTGTCCGACATAGCAGTTGCGCAAAATCACGCCGTCGGCCACGCGGCCGTCTTCTATAATGAAGTTTTCGGCATCCACGCCCGAGCCGACGTAAGCGATTGGCCGGCCAACGGTCGAATTGTTGATTATCGCACCGTTTATCAACGACCGGGCTCCTTCTATTGTAACCCCGTGCCCGACGCTTACGTTAAGGAGCCTTCCACAATCTCGAACTACCGCACCGTCGCCGATTTCGTGCGCCATGGCTTTGGTGTCGAGAAAATCCTGAAGCAGGGGGGATAGCCGGCGTTCAAGCCATGAAGGCACCCTGGCCATGAGCGTGGCGACCTGTGACGACAGTCCGGGATATGCCACTACGGGGCGAGAACCGGTTTCGTCTAATGCCGAAATGGTAATTCCTACCCCGCAAGGTGCTTCGGGTTCGAATTCTATCCTCGCCACGTTCTCGATTACGGTATTTTCCCCTACGCGGCAATTGAATATTCCTCCCGGGACGTTTCTTATGGAGGCACCTTTGCCGATGCTTATTTTTCCCCCGAAGTGGGCGTTGCGCAGCTTCGAAAGGTCGGTGGCAGGCGAAACAAGGACGGAGGTCCAGTCGTCGGAAGTGCATCCCTGTTTTTCAAGTTGTTGTATTTGCCACCATGTCAAACTTGAGGGGGCATGCTTCCCTGTCGCTTCGATATCAAGAGTTCTGGTCGTCTGTTCCATAATCTTCGTCATATTTCTGGAAAAGGAAATCATTGTAGGGAAATCTTTCGGAGTGTATTTCCTTTGCTTTATCGTAGAGGAGCTCTTTCAGAGCATCGATATTCAATTTCTCTTTCGCGGATATAAAGACGCAGTTGTTCTCCATTTTCGCCATCCATGTCTGCCGGAATTCATCGAGGGAAATGTTCTCCCTTGTCGAGGGAGTTAGGTCGTCGGGGTCTTTGGGGGTATAAGTGAAGGCGTCGATTTTGTTGAAAACCATAATCACCGGCTTGGCGATTCCGCCGCATACGTCCTGGAGAGTTTTATTGACCACTTCTATCTGTTCCTCGAATCCGGGATGGGAGATATCGACTACGTGGACAAGCACGTCGGCCTCGCGGACTTCGTCGAGGGTTGATTTGAAAGAGTCCACAAGATGGGTGGGAAGCTTGCGTATGAAACCGACAGTGTCTGTGAGCAGAAACGGAAGATTGTCGATTATTACCTTCCTTACAGTTGTGTCGAGGGTGGCGAACAGTTTGTTTTCGGCAAAGACTTCGCTTTTGCTCAGGAGGTTCATCAGTGTCGATTTGCCTACGTTGGTATATCCGACGAGCGCAATACGGGTGAGTTTGCCACGGTTTTTGCGTTGAATGCTTTTCTGCCTGTCGATATGCTTCAGTTCTTCTTTGAGGCGTGAAATCTTGTCGAGGATAATCCGTCGGTCGGTTTCAATCTGGGTCTCTCCGGGCCCCCTCATTCCGATTCCGCCCCTCTGTCGCTCAAGGTGGGTCCACATTCTGGTAAGCCTCGGGAGCAGATACTGGTATTGTGCGAGTTCCACCTGTGTGCGTGCGGTAGCAGTCTGTGCCCTCTTTGCAAAAATATCAAGGATAAGGCTTGTGCGGTCGAGAATCTTGACTTTCAGCTCTTTCTCAATATTCGCCACTTGTTTTGGCGAAAGGTCGTCGTCAAAAATCACGAGTCCGATATCGTTGTCTTCTACATATAATCTTATCTCCTCGAGTTTGCCGGTGCCCACGTAGGTTCTCGGGTTGGGATACTCGAGTTTCTGGATAAATCTTTTTTCCGGTTCCGCACCGGCGGTGCGGGCAAGAAAGTCAAGTTCATCGAGATATTCCTTTACTTTCGCTTCATTCTGGCGGAGTGTGACAAGCCCTACGAGCACCGTGCGCTCGTTTGCTTCTTTGTTGATAATATTGTCTTCAATCATTGCTGCTAAATAACAAGAGAGAGGGGGATGAAACTATAATTCGGTAGGAAGATTTTTGCAAAGTTAATCAGAACTTTTGACATTCTGCAAAACATGGTCGGATAAGTGGCCTCCTTCCGTGAAAAAACAACGTTTTGTGCGCCTCTCATGATTCTACAACGATTTGGAGCGACGAGTTGTTGCGTAAAAATAAAAAGGGCTGTCTCTGAAAATCCGGAGACAGCCCACTTGACGAAATGTCGTTTATTTTTTTACCTTGTTGTAGCGTGCGTTCAAGCCTTCCACAACTTCATCGGTGATATCGAGGTCCGGATTTATAAAAAGAGTGGCGTTTTTGAATAGGATTGCGTCATATCCCTTTTTAGCATTGTAATCCTTGATGAAAGCCTGGATAGAGTCGTTGACGGTTTTCTGGGCAGTCATGGCCGCATTTTCAAAATTGTTTTGCAGGGAAGCTACCGAACGCTGGGCCGTGGCTTGCATGTTGTTGATTTTTTCTTGGTCTGCTTTATAAGACTCTTCCGAAAGATAACCGTTGTTCTGAAGCTTCTTTTGCATTGATGTGGCAAAAGACTGGATTGAGTTTTCGTGGCGTTTCACTTCGCTCTCCATATTGTTTTGCATGCGTAGCATCTCCTCGTTGTAGTCTTTTGCAAGGTTATACTTGTTAAGGACAGTGTCGAGGTCAACATACCGATAGTTGGGCAGTCCGCTTTTTTCGGCGTTGGTTTTTGCTGCGGCAGCGGGCTTTTCTGCTTCTTTCTTGGTATTGTCGCCACAAGAGGGGAGGGCAACGCAAAGAGAGAGAGCAAAAGCGAGAGCTGAAACTCTGAGAAGATTCTTTTTCATTATATATGTAAAATGTTATTGTTGTTCGGTTTTATGTGTTTGAGAAGGTGCTTTTTTCCTTTGAGGGTAACGGGGGCCTGCGCAGGCATGCCCGGAAAGGAAGGTATGTGATTTGGAAAAAATCACCCTAACGGAGAGCAAAAGTAACGCTATTCCGCAAAATAAAAGCACCAATAAGGTTAATTTCACTGTTTTTTAAAGTTATTTTAACATTTCTCGTATCAATTATTGATGTCGAGGAGAAATAGGATGTGCAAAATTAGGAAAAATCGTGAAAATAAAAAAACGCGAAGAGAATATAATAGGTATATAAGGGCAAAAAAACATTTACGAGGTTTCTGATTTTGTAAAGAAAAAATTTTTTCGTACTTTTGAAAATCGAATCATAAAGGGGCATTTTCCATATGGTAAGAATCATTGCCCGTGAAAAACTCCCCTCACAAAAGGACAAAACTGTAATAAAATCAAAATAACAATGGAAGTTAAAGATTTGAAACCTGCCTTGATCTGGCAGTGCTTCGACGAGATTACCAAGGTGCCCCGTCCCTCTTGTCATGAAGAAAAGATAAGGGAATATCTCCTTAATTTCGCAAAGAAACATGACATAGCGGTCAAGACTGATGAGGTCGGTAACGTAGTAATGAGTAAAAAGGGCACTCCCGGAAGGGAGAATGCTCCTGTGGTGGTGCTTCAGGCCCACATGGATATGGTGGCAGAGAAGAACAGCGACATCGAGCATGATTTCCTCAAAGACCCCATAGAGACATATATCGACGGCGACTGGGTGAAAGCCCGCGGCACTACTCTCGGAGCCGACAATGGAATAGGAATGGCAGCGGCGCTTGCGGTAATGATCGACGATTCGCTTGAACATGGTCCGGTGGAGGCTCTCTTCACAGTCAACGAGGAAATCGGCCTCGAAGGCGCACAGAATCTCGGGAAGGGTATGGTCAACGGTAAAATCCTGATTAATCTTGACTCGGAAGACGACGGGGAAATATTTGTGGGGTGTGCCGGTGGAATTGATACCACCGCGGTATTTACCTATAAGCGTAGTTTTTCTCCGGAAAATTTCTCTTATTATAATGTCAAAGTAAGCGGTCTGCTCGGCGGCCACAGTGGCGGCGACATCCACCTCGGGAGGGCGAATGCCAATAAGGTCATAGCCCGCTTTATATGGGAGTGCAGCCGGAAGTGGGACATAGAGGTGAGCAGTTTCAGCGGAGGCAACCTCCGCAACGCTATTCCCCGCGAAGCCGAAGCCGTATTCGGTATCCATAGCGAACACAGAGGCGACATCGAGAAATTCCTTGAACAGTATGCCGCTGCAATACGCAATGAATACAAAGGGGTTGAACCTTGCATGGATTTGCGCATCGATTCGGTGGAACGTCCGGAGTATTGCATAGATTCGAAGACATCGATTGCACTTGTGAGGGCGTTGTATTCGGCGCCTCACGGAGTGATATCGATGAGCCACGACATAGAAGGGCTTGTTGAAACTTCTACCAACCTTGCGGCTGTCAAGATGGAGGGCGACGACAGGATAAAGGTTACCACGTCGCAACGTTCGTCGGTGGAGTCGCGTAAGGAAGATATAGCCGGACAGGTTGAGGCTCATTTTCAGCTTGCTGGCGCGGAGGTGTCGCATTCCGACGGTTATCCCGGTTGGGCTCCAAATATGGAATCGACCGTAATGAGACTTTCTGCCGAGGCATACGAAGAACTGTTCGGAGTCAAGCCCGCCATTAAGGCTATCCACGCCGGTCTGGAGTGTGGTCTCTTCCTTGCGAACAACCCTGAACTTGATATGGTCAGCTTCGGGCCGACCATGACAGGCGTGCATTCCCCCGACGAGCAACTTCTTATCCCGACTGTAGAAAAATTCTGGCGTCATCTTGAATTGGTGTTGAAAAAAGTGGCTTCTTTATGATTCACCGATTTCTTTCGCTGACAGTATTTCCGGGGGCGTTTTTTGCTGTTCTGGCAGGAAGCGCTCCCGGAAATGGAACTGTGCGCGATTGTGGCACCGGTGAGGAGAATGATTCGGGGAGGGTGGTGTCGGTGCTTGAAAACATCATTATGCCCGACGACTCCCTCTTTGAAACAAGCGGTATGGATTCCGTCTTGGCGATCGATGCTTCGATACGCTATTCGGGCCTTTCCGACGAAGATTTTAACCTTGTGGCGAAAGAACTTGACGTGGAAGTTGCAGCCATACGTGCTGTGGTGGCAATAGAAGCAGGAAAGGATATGAAGGGATTCTGGGCGCCGGGTGTGCCGGTGGTGAATTTCGACAACACGATGTATTCCCGTTTTCGCAAGAAGGTGAAATCTTCCGGTGCAAAAGGGGAGAAAGTGCCGTCAGGTTTGAAAGGATATGCCTTGAGGGAATGGACACAACTTATAAATGCCCGTAAAACGAATGCCCGCGCGGCGAATATGGGTACGTTCTGGGGAATGTTCCAGATAGGGGGCTTCAATTATGCCAAATGCGGATGTGAGTCGGTCGATGAATTTGTGAAGCTTATGGCATATTCTGAGCTCGCGCAGCTTGAGCTTTTTGCGGCGTTTATCAAAAATTCGGGTATGCTTTCCGATTTAAGGAATAAGAATTGGGCGGGTTTCGCCCGGAAGTATAATGGGGCAGGATATGCCAGACGAGGCTACCAAAAAAAAATGGCGGCGGCCTACAAGCGGTTTAGTGCCCGGGAAAAAGGAAAATGAATATGGAAATAACAAATCTTGAGCCAAAGCTTGTTTGGCAATGTTTCGATGAGATAACGAAAGTGCCTCGTCCCACGCATCATCTTGAAAAGATGCGCAGCTTTCTTGTGGATTGGGCACAACGTCACGGCATATCTGTCAAAACGGATGAGGTGGGCAACGTAATGATGAGCAAACCCGCTACTCCGGGCCATGAAAACGCCCCGACAATCATTCTTCAGGGACATCAGGATATGGTGGCTGAGAAAAGAGGCGACAAGGAACACGATTTTCTTACAGACCCTATCGCGACTATCGTGGATGGAGATTGGGTGAAGGCCGACGGGACAACATTGGGGGCCGACAATGGCCTCGGATGTGCCTCCGGGATGGCTGTGCTTCTCGATGACAGCCTCGTGCATGGCCCGATTGAGTGCCTTTTTACGGTGGATGAGGAGCAGGGCCTTATAGGGGCTAACGGCTTGCAGCCGGGATTTGTGACAGGGTCTATTCTTTTGAACCTTGATTCTGAGGAACATGGTTCGCTTGTGATAGGATGTGCCGGTGGAAAAGTGACTTTATGTTCTGTCCCCGTAACCTTTGCGGACGCGCCGGCCGGACTCATATATTATAAGGTGCATCTCAACCATTTCAAGGGAGGACACTCCGGAATGGAAATAAATCTCGGCAGAGGTAACGCCAACCAGCAATTATGTCGTTTCTTATGGGAGTCATGGGATAAACACTCCCTTCAGCTTGCCGCTATCGACGGAGGCGGTCTTGCCAACGCAATACCGAGGGAGGCATGGGCAGTGGTAGGTGTCCCGGCTGCAAGTAAAGACGGGTTTGAAAGAGATGTTGAGGCATTCTCCGATATATTGCATGCGGAATTCCTTCTTGCCGAAGGCCCTGACTTCACGTTTACAGCCATCCCTGCCGATGCTCCGGACTGCGTTTTCGAGGAGGATGTGGCACGCAATCTTATATCAGCCGTGTTCTCTTGTCCGAACGGAGTGCAGGGAATGTCGAATGCCGTGGAAGGACTGGTGGAGACTTCTTGCAATTTGGCTTCGGTCAAGATGCAAGGTGACCATGTGCTTGTGACCGTGCATCAGCGTTCTTCGGTTGACTCGCGCCGCGACGAGATTGCAGACCGTGTAAAATCCTTGTTTGAGATAATCGGGGCGGATGTGCGTTTCGACGACGCCTACGTGGGCTGGGCTCCTAACCCGGATTCGAAGGTGCTTTCCGTAGCTGTGGAGAGCTTTGAATCGTTGTTCGGACATAGTCCTAAGGTGGAAGCCTTGCATGCCGGCCTTGAATGCGGGCTATTCCTTGAAAAAATGCCGGGGCTCGATATGATTTCATTCGGCCCGACCTTGAAAGATATCCATTCGCCAAATGAGAAGGCCAATATACCGTCGGTGCAGGAATTCTGGAAGTTCCTTACCGATATATTGCGCCGCCTTGCCTGACGGGCGTGCTGCATGCCTATGGGGTTCGGGTGGCCCCGGGGTGCATTTTTAATGTAATCGTCTTCAACGTCATGCATGACGTTGAAGACGATTTCTTTATGAACAAATCAAAGTTCAGGAGGTTATTAATAGTGTGGGAGTCAGCCAAAACAGAATTATTTATCAGATTCTGTTGTTGCCTCCCGTAGTTAAATCGTTTTTTATGCAGGGATATTTATCAATAGGAGTCTTTATCGATGGTGGTTATTATGCCAAGATAAACCGGGCGTTGAAAGCAACCGAGAGCTCTATAATAAGGGTAAGGTCGCTTTTTGATTTCATTTGCGACCGTCTTTCGCAAGTGGAGACTGTGGATTTTGCCAATTGCCAGATAACGGAGGCGCATTATTTCAGAGGGCGTTTCCGGGTGAAAGATGCCTACGATAAACATCTTCTTTACAACGAACGTAAATTTGAAGACACTTTGATAGAAAACGATGTGATTTTCCATTATAAACATTTACGCGAAATGGAGAAAGACGGGGTGGTGCAGGTGATAGAAAAGGGGGTTGACGTATGGTTCGCCCTTGAAGCCTACGAACTCGCTACATTCCGGAAGTTCGATTATGTCGTGTTGATTACCGGAGATGCCGACCATGAGATGCTTGTGCGCAAGCTGAAGGCTTTGAAAATTAAGACCGTGCTCCTTACGTGGAACCTCGCAAATGTGGATGCCACTTCTCCTCTATTGCGGGAAGAGGCAGGACATCATTGGGAACTTTCGGGAATGGTGCGCGACGACCCTTCGTTGAAAAAGAGCCTGCTTTATAAATTGCGTGATTCCGCATTGACACCCTTGGGCGATGAATTTTGATAATTATTAAATATATGAAGTTATGAAAGCTATGAAATTGTTCGCCATATTGGCGTTATGTCTTCTTATGGGGGCGTGTGGCGGAGCCGACGATACCGCCGGTGTAGTGTCAAAAATCAATAAGGGGGAGCAGCTGACTCAGAAAGATTATACGGTTATGGTTGACTATTGCGGCAAATATGCCAAGGAGGCACAAAAACTGCAAGACCAGATCAATCTCCTGTCGCCTACGTCGGAAGAGGCCGGAAAACTTACGGACAAAGTGGCGGCTTTGAGCGATAAATTCCCCTATGCAAATGAATTTTTTGAAAAAATTTCGAATTGCACGCAGGAGGAAGTGGGTGCTGAAAACGTTGCAAAGATAAATGAACTTGCACCGCTGACATGGTTCTCCGCTCCGGAATGGGCCGACGTGGCTTCGGATTCCGATGTGGCAGGTTCAATCGTTGACATGCCTGCGGAAGACTCAGCCGGAGTGATTGCTGTGGGTGACGGTGAGGCGATTGACGCTCCTGTCTCCAAATGACGTTTTGATGACTAAAGGATATAAAGCCGGGTTTGGTATCCCGGCTTTTTTTACGTGTTTTTGCCTACATTTCAGTGATATGGCGGAATTGCAGCGGGATCAGGCAATAATATCTGAGGCGCGGCGTTTACATAATCAAAGGGCCTCGACTACACTCTGGACTCTCTTTTTCAGAGATGACCCTTAGGCAAAGACTTTGCGGCCGTGAATCCTACATTGGAGATGCGGATAGTATTTACCCCGATAATTTAATTGAAAATATCCCGCTGTATTCTTCAACAGGAGTCTGCGGGAATCAAGACTATATCATTATATGTGTGGAATAGTAGGTTACGTTGGTAATGGCAACGTTTATGAAGTTCTGATAAAAGGCCTTCATCGTCTGGAATACAGAGGATATGACAGTGCTGGCATCGCTCTGGTTTCTCCCGAAGGGAAGCTAAATGTGTATAAAACGATGGGCAAGGTCAGCAACCTTGAAGCTTTTTGCAATGACAAGAATCTTGATGCCAAGGTGGGCATAGCCCATACCCGTTGGGCCACCCACGGCGAGCCGAGCGATTGCAATGCCCATCCCCACTTCAGCGAAGATGGAAATTTGGCGCTCGTGCATAATGGCACTATCGAGAATTACAAGGTGCTTAAAGACGCGCTTGCACAGCATGGATGCACTTTCCATTCCGAGACTGACACTGAAGTGCTTGTGCAGCTGATAGAATATATCAGGATTAAAAACAATTGCTCTTTGGTGGATGCTGTGCGCGAATCATTGAAACAGGTTGTCGGAGCGTATGCGATAGCGGTGATAGAGAAAAATAACCCCGACAGGATTATCGCTGCCAGGAAAAGTTCTCCGCTCGTAATCGGCATAGGTGAAGACGAAATGTTCCTGGCTTCGGATGCCACCCCTTTCGTGGAATACACCAAAGATTGCGTATATCTTAAAGATGAGGAAGTGGCCGTGATAGAGCGTGGCGAACCGCTGAAGATTCTTGACCTTGAAAACAAGGAAAGCAAGATAGATGTGACCACACTCGAAATGAGTATTTCGCAGCTTGAAAAAGGGGGCTATCCTCATTTTATGCTCAAAGAGATATTCGAGCAACCGTCAACCCTTCTCGATTGCATTCGCGGCAGGGTGGTGTCGGGCGGTCGCCGTGTGGTCTTGAACGGAGTCAACGACAATATTGATAAATTTGTGAACGCCAAGCGTATCGTGATAGTGGCATGTGGCACTTCATGGCACGCCGCATTGCTCGGTAAATACCTTATCCAGGACATGTGCCGTATTCCTGTGGAGGTGGAATATGCCAGTGAGTTCCGGTATTCGAATCCGGTGCTTGACGACAAGGATATAGTAATTGCAATTTCGCAAAGCGGCGAGACAGCCGACACGCTTGCTGCCATAAATATTGCGAAAGGAATGGGTGCGTTCGTATATGGTGTAAGTAACGTGGTGGGTAGCTCTATTCCGAGGGAAACAGACAGCGGCACATATATACATGTAGGCCCTGAAATCGGTGTTGCCTCAACAAAAGCTTTTACAGGGCAAGTAATGGTGCTCACTATGCTCGCCCTTTCGATAGCGCAGGTAAAAAAGACTCTTCCCAAAGAGGAAATCGAGGAACTTGGCAAGCATATCCTTAAGATTTCCAAGATTGTAGAAAAAGTGTTGAAGCTTTCTGATCAGATCGAACGTCTTTCCTTGATTTATACTTATGCCCGTAATTTCCTTTATCTCGGGCGCGGCTATAGCTATCCGGTGGCTCTTGAGGGCGCCCTGAAGCTTAAGGAAATTTCATATATACACGCCGAGGGATATCCTGCCGCAGAAATGAAGCACGGCCCTATAGCCCTTATCGATGCGGAGATGCCCAGCGTTATTATAGCTCCGAACGACCATCTTTATGAAAAGATCGTAAGCAACGTGCAGCAGGTGAAGGCGAGGGGAGGTTCTATAATAGCAATAGTAAACGAAGGCGATACCGTGATACGCAATATCGCCGACCATGTGCTCGAGGTGCCGGAGATGCCGGAATGCCTTTCTCCGATTATAACGAGCATTCCTTTGCAGTTGCTTAGCTATTATATAGCCATCAACAAAGGGAAGGATGTGGATATGCCGCGAAACCTCGCGAAGTCTGTCACGGTGGAATGACAGACTTCCGAGGGTCTGAAAATAAACTTTTTTTGAATTGTTATAATTTTATTGATTCATAGAGTTTTAATGTTTAATTGCGTTTGAATCGGACATGAGTTGATGAAATTTTCTTGAAAAAAGTTGTGAAAAAATTTGGAGAGTGTGGAAAAAAGCTGTAACTTTGCACTCGATTTCGGTTAGGAACTCCGAAACACTGAAAAAGTGAACGGAATGACTGATTGAAGGGGCGAATACCAGAGTGGCCAAATGGGGCAGACTGTAAATCTGCTGGCTTATGCCTTCGGTGGTTCGAATCCATCTTCGCCCACACTTTTAGACTTTGATGCTGAAAGGAATTGCGGAAGTAGCTCAGTTGGTAGAGCATTAGCCTTCCAAGCTAAGGGTCGCGAGT
>CAJUCW010000040.1 GCA_910585275.1 uncultured Muribaculaceae bacterium | reverse complement strand
GACCTCTCTACAAGCCGAAATTTGATATTTTCAAATTTTTGTCATGTACTTAGATATGGCATAATCAAGCGGTGTTTTTACCCCGGCATCATTGGCGGCTCCGGCAAGCTGGGTATTATGTTTCCGCATTTCATCGCGCAAGAGCAACCACTTCTCTTCCTCTTCCGAGAGTCCGGTATTTTCATTCAACAAAAGTTCTGCCCTACGTGTTTGAATGGCAAAATATGTTTGTGCTTGAGCTACAATGGGTTTGGCAGAACTTGCATTCTGTATTGCAAGATAACAAGCGTAGCGGCTCATAAAGACCGTAACTATCTTTCTCTCAGCGTTAGAACCAATCTGAACCATTTCGTTGATTACCACGAAATGGTCATCAGGATTAATCCCGCTATTTTTACAGCTGTATATGCCCTGCGAGCAACATCCTCAAAATATCTATAATCTGAATATTCAAGAACTTTCGACAATTCTCTGGAAGACCAATATTCATGCCCGTGCTCATCCACCCTCTTAATGCTTTCGAAAGTCTCCTTCGCTTTCTTGGTGAGTCTTGTCCCGTATTTTCTCAAAACAATTATCCCCGGCCATCGACTGCGATATGTGGTGCTTGGCAGTCTCCTACCAGGGACGACGTTAAATCTTCATTATCGTAAGCACCACCAAACGACAACGCAAAGAAGGTTGTTGTTAAAGGCCTCGTTGTTGGGGATGAGTTCGCATACTTACGGGCTGACACCGGTAAGGAAAGACGCAAACTTCTCCGTTTTTTTGATTATGTCATTTAAGTCGGGCCTGAGCACCACGTCCGAGAAGCCGTGTTCCTTGCATATATCAACTACCACGTAGGCCACTTCGGTAAGAAAGTCGGCTGAAAGATGACATTCTATCATCAGCGGAATGATGCCCATTTCGTTAAGCTGTTTCTTGGTCACGATGTCTTTCAGCGACTTCGGTTTGGTCGTTTTCTCGTATTCCTCCGCTTGTTTGATAAACATTTCAACCTCGCGGAGGTCGTTGATGAGGTTGTTGGCTTCGATGAAACGTCCGCTCCTCAGATGTGTGCTTCTCTTCTTCTCCAGCTTCGCAAGCTGCTCTCTGTATCTTTCAAGCCGGGTCATGCTCTGTCTGTTTGATTCTTTCTTGTTTTCCTGATTATCTCTCCCGAAGTCACGCGGCACCGGGCATTCTCGAACTCCCCTTCGTTGTCATATAGCGACTGCGTGAGCGTCCGGTATCTGACACCGAAGACAGTGTATTGAATAATGTTGTTCGGAACATCAAACTGAAAACCTTAATAAATAATTCTTGTTTTTGACGGACTTTTCCGGATTATTTTTGTAACTTTGCCGACGAAGCAGGGGTGCCCGCATGGGCTGAGATTATACCCTGTGAACCTGATGCGGATAATACCGACGAAGGGAGCTTCCCCCGTTTTATGTCTTTTGTTACGACAGGATACATGGAAAATCGGTCCCGACATCAGGTCAGACCGTTTTTTTATGCGTATGAGACTGACCACAATTCTGACAATCGCAGGCTCCGACTCTTCGGGGGGAGCCGGGATACAAGCCGACATTAAAGCCGCCGACCTTTGTCACGTCTATGCCATGACTGCGGTTACTGCCGTTACGGCTCAAAGCACGTCGGCAATCAGTGCCATTCTGCCTGTGGCAAGCGATGTCGTGGAATCGCAATTAAATGCAGTTATCGACGACCAGATTCCGGATGCCGTTAAAGTCGGTATGCTCGCGTCGATTGAAAACGGAGAGACCATAGCACGATTCATTGAGAATTCGATTTCCTGCGTGCCTGTAGTCATAGACCCTGTTCTTTCCGCCACGTCAGGCAAAGACCTATCCGTTTCGACGGACCACACCATACAGTTCTATAAGGGAAGGTTGCTCCCTTTAGCCACGGCAGTCACCCCCAATCTCAAGGAAGCAGCGTTTTTTCTCGGGGAACCGGCGGATAAATTCGAGAATTATAATCGAAACGAACTCACTGACATTGCCCGTAAACTGCTTGAACTCTTCAAGTGCAAAGCGGTTATATTAAAAGGAGGGCATACCGCCAATGATACCGTGGCAGACGTGGCCGCAATCAGAACGGCACAAGGATGCGAATGCCATGTAGCCGAGTCCCCTAAAATAGATTGCCATAACCTTCACGGCACAGGATGCACCCTCTCCACCCTTCTCGCATGCGAAATGGCAAAAGGAGCTCGATTAGTGGAAGCATTTTACGCCGCAGAGCATACAATCAAAAAGATAATCGAAGCGAGCCGAGGATATGAATACGGACATTCATACAACGGCGTATTAAACACAAACAATTATAACCTGAAAAAAATATGAACATTATTCTTAACAATATCCCCACGAAACTTCCGGACGACTATATGTCGGTGGAAGACTTGGCGGAATGGAAAGGAATCAAGAAACAAGGCACGGCCATAGCCGTCAACGATATGATTGTGAAGAAAGACGATTGGGAACTGACGAAGTTACACGAACTTGACCGTGTGACAGTGATTTCAGCGGCATTCGGAGGATAAAACAGGAAAAGAATGGTTAACGGACTGTTGATTATCGCCATCACCGCTCCCGACGAAGTGCCCGACGAAGCAGCCGAAATATGCCGGATCCTTGATTCGGGCGAAGCCGACCTGGTGCATGTGCGCAAGCCTGGATGGACTTATGAAAGAACTCGTTCGCTCATTGAAAACATACCTCCACGGCTTCGCTGCAGAATCAAAGTTCACGACCATTTCAGACTCGCAACCGAACTCGGCCTTGGAGGAGTGCATCTAAACGGCAGGAATCCCTTACCGGTAGAGAGAGTCGAATCGGTAAGCAGGTCGCTCCACGACATCGAGCAACTTGACTCCGCCGGGCTTTACGACTATGTGACCCTCTCCCCCATTTTTGATTCCATATCGAAAAAAGGTTATATGGGCGCGTTCGACATTGCCGATCTTAAAGGGAAACTGACAGGGAAGAAAGTGATAGCCCTCGGAGGGGTCACACCCGATAAATTCATCACCATCAGGGATGCAGGCTTCTACGGGGCGGCTATGCTCGGATATTTCTGGCAACAAGATAAAATAAAAGGAAACAAAACAATATAAAACCTTATAATATGCTGCAATACATAACAAACACAGACTGCAACGTGCCGGTGGAAGACCAGGTGCTGGCGGTCATAGAAGGAGGGTGCCGTTGGGTGCAGATACGCATGAAGGATGCGTCGGACGATGAAATTCGAAAAGTCGTGGAGGCTGTAAAACCAGAATGCGAGAAAAAAGAAGTTTTTCTCATCCTCAACGACAGGGTCGAGCTTGCCAAGGAACTCAATGTGGGTGGAGTGCATCTCGGCAAGGAAGACATGCCTTGCAGCAAGGCGAGAATGATTCTGGGTCCTGCTGCCGTGATCGGCGTAACGGCCAACACCATCGCCGACGTGCTTGCCGTGAGCAATCTCGACATCGACTATTACGGACTCGGGCCCTTCGCTTCAACCACCACTAAAAAAAACCTCGCCCCCGTGCTCGGCATAGAAGGGCTACGCACCTTGTGCTACGAGATGACGGAGAAAAACGTCAACATAGCGCATGTGGCGGTAGGGGGCATAAAACTTGACGACGTGCTTCCAATAATCGAGGCCGGAGCCAACGGAATCGCAGTGAGCGGTGCAATCGCTTTTGCAAAAGACATGGTGAAAGAAACCGAGCGTTTCCTCGCCGCCCTCCCAAAAACGGAGTGACCGTAAACTGAAACACAACAAACATTTTCCAACTATATCTGACAATGGACGAAAAACTGAAAATCGGGGAAAGAGAATTTACCTCGCGCCTGTTTGTGGGCACCGGCAAGTTCTCTTCTCCCGAAACAATGCTCGAAGCCATAAAAAGCTCAGGCTCGCAAATGATAACGGTGGCTATGAAAAGAGTGAATATGATGAACGAAGCTACCGACGAAATGCTCACCCACATCAACCGCGACAACGTGCAGCTGCTTCCCAACACTTCCGGCGTGAGGAATGCCAAGGAGGCCGTGTTGGCGGCGCGAATGAGCCGCGAGATTTTCGGCACAGGATTCATCAAACTCGAAATACACCCCGACCCGAAATACCTGATGCCCGACCCTATCGAGACGTTGAAAGCCACGGAAACACTGGCCGCCGAAGGATTCACGGTGCTTCCCTACATCCAGGCCGACCCTGTGCTGTGCAAACTCCTTGAAGAAGCGGGAGCGGCCGCAGTGATGCCCCTCGCCGCCCCCATCGGCACGAACAAAGGGCTCATAACCCGCGACCTTCTTGAAATCATAATAGAGCAAAGCAATGTGCCGGTGGTGGTTGACGCCGGCCTCGGAGCTCCGTCGCATGCAGCCGAAGCAATGGAGATGGGCGCCGACGCAGTCCTTGTAAACACGGCGATAGCCGTGGCAGGAAATCCCGTATTGATGGCAGACGCATTCCGGCGCGCCGTAATCGCCGGGAGAGAGGCCTTCACCGCCGGACTCGGCGCCGTGAGCAACCATGCAGTCGCCACGAGCCCGCTCACTTCGTTCCTCGACTAACCTGTCATAATCGACAAAATCATTATACAACAACACATAAACTACCGACATTCAATGAAAATCGAAAATATTGACGTTTCATCTTACCCCAATTCAAGGAAGAAATACGTCAGCGGGAAGCTTCATCCAATAAAGGTGGCGATGAGGGAAATCTCACAATACCCCACCGTAAAGATAGAAAACGGAAAAAGAGTGGAGTATCCGAATGACCCCGTCACCGTCTATGACACAAGCGGGCCATATACAGACCCCGCCATTACCGTCGATATCAACAGAGGTCTCCCGAGAATAAGGGAAAGCTGGGTGGAAGAGCGCAATGACACCGAATTGCTTGACGACATAACAAGCGAATACGGACGTGTCCGCCGCAACATGCCGGAACTTGACGCCATCCGATTCCCTATGATGCATCGCCCGAGAGTTGCCAAAGAGGGAAAGCGTGTAACGCAGATGCATTATGCAAAAAAAGGGATTATAACCCCGGAAATGGAATACGTGGCGATAAGGGAAAACCTCGACAATGAGGCGAGGGGAATCAAGAGCCACATCACCCCTGAGTTTGTAAGGGATGAAATTGCCGCAGGACGCGCAATCATTTCAGCCAACATCAACCATCCGGAGGCAGAACCAATGATTATAGGGAAAGCGTTTGCGGTGAAACTCAACACCAACATCGGCAACTCGGCGTTGTCGTCAGGAATAGAGGAGGAAGTGGCGAAGGCCGTATGGAGCTGCTATTGGGGAGGCGACACACTGATGGACCTCTCGACCGGCGACAACATCCACGAAACGCGTGAATGGATCATCCGCAACTGCCCTGTGCCGGTGGGCACGGTGCCCATTTATCAGGCACTTGAGAAGGTGAACGGTGACGTGAAGAAACTCACGTGGGAAATCTATCGCGACACCCTTATCGAACAATGCGAACAGGGAGTGGATTATTTCACCATCCATGCCGGAGTTCTCCGCGAGCATGCCGCGCTTGTGGCCGAACGCCTCACAGGATGTGTGTCGCGCGGCGGCTCCATCATGACGCAATGGTGTGTGGAACACGATTGCGAAAGCTTCCTCTATACCCATTTCGACGAAATATGCGAAATCCTCAATAAATATGACGTGGCTGTTTCGCTCGGCGACGGCATGCGCCCCGGCTCTATCCACGATGCAAACGACCGTGCGCAGTTTCTCGAACTTGAAGTGCTCGGCGAGTTGACGGAAAAAGCATGGCAGCACGACGTGCAGGTGCTCATCGAGGGTCCGGGACATGTGCCAATGCATAAAATAAAAGCCAACATGGAGAAGCAGGCCGACGTTTGCCATGAGGCCCCGTTCTACACCCTTGGCCCACTCACCACCGACATAGCGCCCGCCTATGACCATATCACATCGGCAATCGGGGCAGCCATCATCTCCGACCTCGGCACCGCCATGATATGCTATGTCACTCCCAAAGAGCACCTTTCTCTGCCCGATCTCAACGACGTGAGGGAAGGCGTGATAGCTTATAAAATTGCAGCACACGCAGCCGACCTTGCAAAAGGGTTCCCCGGTGCCCAGGTAAGAGACGACGCCCTCAGCAAAGCGAGATACGACTTCAGATGGAAAGACCAGTTCAACCTTTCGCTCGACCCTGAGAAAGCAAAACACTATTATCTCGATTCAAGAAGAAACGCCCCCGATGCCGACGACAGGTTCTGCACCATGTGCGGTCCTAACTTCTGCGCGATGAGGATTTCACAAAGCATCACCGACAAATGCGGAGAATGATTTCAGACCCCACGCCCGATGCTATTTTCGGACATGGATTCGCCGATATAATCGACCGATACGACTGGGACGATACGGTCGCCCTTGTGGAAAACGCCACTCCCGCCGACGTTGACCGCGTGATAGCCAAGGCACGCCGCGACGTAAAACCGCTCACGCCGGAAGAGTTCGCCGTGCTTATTTCCGAGGCGGCGGCTCCCAGGCTTGAAGAACTCGCTGCCCTCAGCAAACATTTCACAAGCGAACGCTTCGGCAAGACAATATCGATGTATATCCCGATGTACGTGGGAAACGCATGCACCAACAAATGCATATACTGCGGCTTCAACCACGACAATCCCTTTGAACGCACCATCCTCGACATGGCGCAGATTGAAGAGGAATGCAAAGCCATCAAACGTCTCGGCCCTTTTGAAAATCTGCTGATTGTCTCGGGCGAATATCCCTCCCTATGCGGGGTGGATTATCTCGAAAAAGTGCTCCACACATGCCGGCCCTATTTCCACAACCTCACCATCGAGGTGCAGCCGATGCGCGCTGCCGACTACGAACGCCTCACGTATTCCGGGCTTAACGGAGTGGTATGTTTCCAAGAGACATACCACAGGGAAGCATACCGCAAATATCACCCTAAAGGGATGAAAAGCCATTTCGACTGGCGGCTGAACGGATATGACCGCATGGGCGAGGCGGGAGTGCATAAAATCGGACTCGGAGCATTGCTCGGTCTGGAAGACTGGCGTGGCGACGCAGTGATGATGGCGCGCCATCTGAGGTATCTCCAGAAAAAATACTGGAGATGCCGCTATTCCGTCAATTTCCCAAGGATGAGGCCGTCGGAAAGCGGATTCCAACCCAAAAGCACAATTTCTGACAGGCAGCTTGCCCAGCTGACGTTCGCTTTCAGAATTTTCGACCATGACGCCGACATATCTTATTCTACAAGAGAGACTCCGTCATATCGCGACAATATGATTCCACTCGGAGTCACTTCGATGAGCGCAGGAAGCAAGACCGACCCGGGAGGTTATTCTTCGGTGCCAGAATCGCTCGAGCAGTTTGAGGTGAGCGACGAACGTGCGCCCCGTGAAGTGGAGGCGGCTATCATGCGGCGCGGCTATCAGCCCGTATGGAAAGATTGGGATTCAATTTTTGATTGAATCCCACCGATGAACAAAAGGAATGGTGAAATGTTATGATTGTAGAACTTTAAGTATATAATTTTAAAGATTTATAAATATGAAATTCACCCAACCTCGCCTTCCCTATGCCCCGGATGCCTTAACTCCGGTGATATCTCCGACTACGATAGAATATCATTACGGCAAACATGAGAGGGCTTACATCGAAACTCTCAATAAGCTCATAGAAGGCACTGAATTTGCCGACATGGCTCTGGAAGAAATTATCGTCAAAAGCGACGGCAAGCTTTTCAACAACGCTTCGCAAGCCTGGAACCATATTTTTTATTTCTTCCAATTCTCTCCCGACGGGATGAAAGAGCCATCGGGCAGACTCCGCGAAAGAATCGACGCCCAGTTTGGCAGCCTCGACGAGTTTAAAAAGAAATTTGAAGAAGCAGGCGCCACACTTTTCGGCTCCGGATGGGTTTGGCTCGCAGCCGACTCCGAGGGGAAGCTTTTCATCATGCAGGGGAAAAATGCCGAGAATCCGCTGACAAACGGACTGAAACCCATTCTCACCTTCGATGTTTGGGAGCATGCTTATTATCTTGATTACCAAAACCTCAGAGCGGATTATCTCCATAAGCTATGGGACATCATCGACTGGGATGTGGTAGAAATGAGATATGGAGAATAACAAAACGCCATCGTTCCTTTCCGAGCAAACTCAAAAGTTAACAATAAATTAATATTTGTCAATGCCCTGCTTCTTTGAAGTTTGGGCATTTTTTTGTAATTTCGCATTTGTTTTTTCCCTCATCAACGATAAATTTGGCGCAATAATTGTTATATCATTGTATGCCGCCAATCATTTCGCAGATGATTGCATAACATCAAACAACGATACCGAATGCAAGACAACACCGACATCCAAAACTATATCGTGGAAGCGATTGCCGACAAGAAAGGTAAAAAAACTGCAATTATCGACCTTTCTGAAATAGACGGCGCTTCTACAAGCAAACTCATCATTTGCCAAGGCAACAGCACTTCGCAAGTGGCTGCCATTGCAGATTCAGTAAGAGATAGCCTCCTGGAAAAATGCAGGATTAAACCTTTGAATTACGAAGGCTACCGCAACTGTCAATGGATTATTATCGACTACGGCGACATCATGGTGCATGTATTCCTTCCCGACTTCCGGACTTTTTACAATCTTGAGTCACTTTGGAACGACGCACCCATCGAATTGATTCCCGACCTCGATTAACCTATTCACTTTCAATTGTAATTTCCATAATTTATGATAAAATACCCAAAGAATCCTAAACCGGGGAATCAGAACAAACGCCCGCTGTTCAATATGTATTGGATGTATGGTGTGATTCTGTTGTCGCTTTTCGCCTTGTTTTATTTTCAAGACGCCTCGCAAACCAAAGATGTTGACTGGACCGATTTCGAAAAAGCGGCCCTTGCCGGCGACATCGATAAAATCAAAGTGTTCGCTGAAACCAACACCGCGGAGGGATACGTGACTGACGCCGGTGCAAAAAAACACAAATTTGACAATTCCGATGCCTTTGAAGGCGATAAAAAAATTAAAACAACCATTCCGTCGTCCGACAAAATCCAGGAAAAAATCGATTCTTGGAATGCCGCACTGACCGCTGAAGGAAAACCTCTTATCAAAGTAAACTACGAGAAAGGGTCTGATTTCATGAAACTTTTCTGGTATTTCGGCCCCATCCTTCTTCTCGTTGTCTTCATGGTCTATATGTCGAGAAGAATGAGCGGGGGTGCCGGTGGCGGCGGCATCTTCAACGTTGGGAAATCGCGTGCAACCGTTTTTGACAAAGACAACGGCAACACCGTGACTTTCAAGGATGTGGCAGGTCTTGCCGAGGCTAAGGTAGAAATCGAGGAAATTGTGGAATTCCTTAAGAATCCCCAAAGATACACCGAACTTGGCGCCAAAATTCCGAAAGGGGCACTTCTCGTTGGCCCTCCGGGAACGGGCAAAACCCTCCTTGCCAAGGCTGTGGCCGGTGAGGCCAACGTGCCGTTTCTTTCGATGTCTGGTTCCGATTTTGTAGAAATGTTTGTCGGAGTGGGAGCCGCACGTGTTCGCGACCTTTTCAAACAGGCTAAGGAGAAAGCTCCCTGCATCGTCTTCATCGATGAAATCGATGCCGTGGGCCGTGCCCGCGGAAAGAACCCCAACATGGGTTCGAACGACGAACGCGAGAACACCCTAAACCAGATGCTTACGGAAATGGACGGTTTCGGTTCGAACAACGGCGTTATCATCCTCGCCGCCACCAACCGTGCCGACATGCTCGACAAGGCTTTGCTCCGCCCGGGTCGTTTCGACCGCCAGATATATGTTGACCTCCCGGAACTCACCGACCGAGTGGAAATTTTCAACGTGCATCTCCGCAATCTAAAGGTAAACAGCAAGCTCGACGTTGAGCAGCTCGCACGCCAGACTCAAGGATTCTCCGGTGCCGATATCGCCAACGTATGCAACGAGGCTGCCCTCATCGCCGCCCGCAACAACAAGCAAGCGGTTGACTGGGACGATTTCATGGCCGCCATCGACCGTATCGTCGGCGGTCTTGAGAAGCGTTCAAGAATCATCACCGACGAAGAGAAATTCTCTATCGCCACCCATGAAGCCGGACATGCCACTATCAGCTGGATGACCCAATACGGCAACCCGCTTGTGAAGGTCACCATCGTTCCGCGCGGAAGGGCACTCGGTGCCGCATGGTATGCCCCAGAGGCACGTCAGATTATTCCCACCCAGGCGCTTCTTGACACAATGTGCGGCCTTCTTGCCGGACGTGCCGCCGAAGAAGTTTTTACCGGACAGGTAGGCACCGGTGCGAGCGACGACCTTGAAAAATGCACGAAGATAGCCCGCTCGCTTGTGCTCGTATATGGTATGAGCGACAAGCTTCCCAATATTAATTACAGCGACTCAACCGGTCAGGATTATGGTTTCACAAAACCGTACTCTGACGAGACCGCAAAAGTAATCGACGAAGAAGTCAAAAGAATCGTCAACGAACAATATGCCCGCGCAAAAGACATTCTGAAAGAATACGCGAAAGAGCATAATGAAATCAGAGACCTCCTTGTTGAGAGAGAAGTGATTTTCCATGACGATGTAGAGAAAATACTCGGTCCTCGCAAATGGAAGAGCCGCACCGATGAAATCATCGAGATCAATAAGAAGGAGGAAGCAAAACGCCTGGAACACAAAACAAAAGAAGAACCCCTCCCGGATTCCGATTCCGATGATGCCGGCACACCTCCCCCTTTTAATAAAGATTGACCCTCTCCATCTGAAAATTGAACGCTCATGGATGCTAAAAGAATTTCCAGCCAATCCATGAGCGTTCTTTATTTAAAAAACTTTTTTGAGAAGGAGATGTTTTATTAAAGTATTGGCATCCATTCCATCTCATATATGGCAGAAACTCGCAAAACCGGAATTTCGAATCAAGTTTTCTAAACCGAACAAAATTTGGTCTATTTGTCCGATAAAGGGTGGATTCTTATTATCTTAATTCCTTTTTTATTAACTTTGCGTAGTTTTTACAGGTGAAATATACCCATTCCACACAGGTAAATAAAACAAATCCATATAATCCTGAAAGGAAACAATTAAGTTAATATGAAAATCAGAAAGATTTATGTGTCGGCATTTTTGCTGGCAGCAGGAGGCCTTATGCTTCCGTCGTGCAAAGGTAAATCAGACCAGCAGCAGGGAATGACGGCTCCCGAACTCGCTGTCCAGACATTGGAGACAACCGATGCCACACTTGAAACCGCCTATCCTGCAACCCTCGAAGGTGAAAACGATGTCGAAATCCGTCCTCAGGTAAGCGGCTTTCTTACAAAAGTAAACGTCGAAGAAGGCGACCATGTGTCGAAAGGACAGGTTTTGTTCACCATCGATCAGGTTCAGCTCCAGGCGGCGGTAGAACAGGCACAGGCGGCTGTAGCGGTGGCCCAGGCAAATGTCAACACAGCCACAACCAATGCCAACAACAACAAGATTCTTCTTGACAAAAACATCATAAGTGCTTCGGCTTACCAGACATCGGTAGATGCTTTGAATTCGGCGAAAGCGCAGCTTCAGCAAGCTCAGGCAGGGCTTACATCCGCCAGAAAGAATCTTTCTTATTCAGTCGTTACCGCCCCCGTCTCCGGAATGGTCGGTGTCATCGACTTTAAGGAAGGAGCCCTTGTGTCGCCATCCACTCTTCTCACCATGCTTTCAAACAATTCCGATATCGAGGCAAACTTCTCGCTCACCGAGAAAGACGTGCTCAATTATACCGACGGTGGTAAACGTTCACTCAAGGAAGCCATCGGACAGCTCCCCGAAGTTTCTTTGCAGCTTGCCAACGGCGAACTCTATCCTTACAAGGGTAAAATCATCTCTGTATCGGGAGTGCTTAACCAAGCTACGGGCAGTGCTAATGCAAAAGCCCTCTTCCCTAACCCCGACGGCATGCTTCGCAGCGGCAACACCGGCAAGGTACTCCTTCCCGCCATCCACCAAGGAGTGATGCTCGTGCCTCAGAAAGCCACATTTGAGGTGCAGGATATGAAATTCGTTTTCGTAGTCGGAGATTCGGCCAAACTTGTTTCGAGAAACATTACGGTCGCTCCCGAGAACGATGGGAAGAACTATATCGTGACTTCCGGCCTTAAACCCGGCGAAACCATCGTTACCGAAGGCGTAGGTATCACCACTCGTGAGGGTATGGTAATCACGCCAAAGACATCCAATCCGGCGCAGGCTCCCGCCCAGGCAGAGGACAATGCCAACGCCAATGCCGAAGCTGAAAAATAATAACTATCCATTACAGAAAAGATGAATTTAGCAACGTTTATCAACAGGCCTGTATTCTCTACCGTTATCTCGGTTTTTATCGTGATATTCGGTATTCTCGGCCTGATGGCTCTCCCAATCGAGCAATATCCAGACATCGCGCCGCCGACAGTACAGGTTTCCACAACCTATACTGGTGCAAACGCGCAGTCTGTGCTTAATTCCGTCATCGCCCCCCTTGAGGAGCAAATCAACGGTGCCGAGAATATGGACTACATGTATTCTTCGGCCGCCAACAACGGCTCTGCAACCATTACCGTCACTTTCAAACCGGGGATGGACCCCGACATGGCAGCCGTCGATGTGCAAAACCGTGTGGCCAAGGCGGCTTCGTTTCTGCCTTCAGAGGTTAACCAGGTAGGTGTCATCACTCAGAAACGTATGTCGTCAATGCTTATAGTGTTCGACATCTATGATGAAACCAATAAGTATTCGGAAAGCTTTATCGAGAACTACCTCGCCATCAACATTATCCCGGTCATCAAGCGTATATATGGCGTAGGCGAGGCTATGGTGATGGGTGCCGACTACAGTATGCGTATATGGCTCAAGCCCGACGTGATGGCTCAATACGGGCTTATGCCTACCGATGTGTCGGCAGCACTTGCCGAGCAGAACATCGAGGCGGCCCCTGGTCAGTTTGGCGAACAGGGCAACCAGAGTTTCCAGTATGTGATGCGTTATAAAGGCCGTCTCACCGATGAGCAGCAATTTGAAGACATCATCGTCCGCGCCACTCCTGACGGACAGATTCTACGACTCAAGGATGTGGCTGATGTTGAGCTTGGTCGTCTTTCCTATGGATTCCACGCTACTGTCAACGGACATGTCGGTGTTGCCGCTATGGTGTTCCAATCGCCGGGTTCAAACGCCACGGATGTTGTGAACAATATCGTAGCCGAACTTGAGAAATTCCAGAAAGAGGCTCCGGAAGGACTTAAGATAAGCTATACTCTTAACGTCAACGACTTCCTCTACGCCTCTATTCATGAGGTATTGAAAACCCTTATCGAGGCGTTTATCCTCGTGTTCCTCGTGGTTTTCATCTTCCTCCAGGATTTCCGTTCTACGCTTATCCCGATGATTGCCATCCCTGTGGCATTGGTCGGAACGTTCTTTCTCCTATATATATTCGGATTCTCGATCAACCTCCTCACTCTTTCCGCACTTGTGCTCGCCATTGCCATTGTGGTCGATGACGCCATTGTGGTGGTCGAGGCGGTGCATGCCAAGCTCGACCAAGGCTACAAATCGGCAAAACGTGCCGCCATCGATGCCATGAACGAAATCGGAAGCGCACTTGTGTCAATCACTCTTGTCATGATGCTCGTGTTTATTCCCGTGTCATTCATGGGTGGCCCTTCAGGTGTGTTCTATCGCCAGTTCGGTCTTACAATGGCTATGTCGATTTTCCTTTCGGCAATCAATGCGCTTACCCTCTCCCCCGCTCTCTGCGCTCTCTTCCTTAAGCCTCACAAGACAGATGACGAAACCGTAACTACGGGCGGCTACGATATTCCGAAAAATGAAAAGAAAGTGCCTTTCCGCAAGCGTTTCTTCTATTGGTTCAATGTGGCATTCGATGCTCTACTGGCCAAGTACAAGAAGGCCACAACCCTTTTCCTTCACCACAAATGGATAGCTTTTGCTTCAGTGGCCGGCTCTGTTGTAGTGCTTGTATGGCTTATGTCAACCACCCCTACGGCACTTGTGCCAAACGAAGACACCGGCACTATAATGGGCGTCGTGGATATGCCCCCTGCCACAGCTCTTGAAAAGACAAAGTCAATCATGGATAAGGTGGACAGCATCGCCCGCACTATTCCTGCAATCCAGACAACCACAGCCATCACAGGATATAGCTTCGTCGGAGGTCAGGGCAACACCTACGGCTCTTTCATCATCAAGCTTAAAAACTGGGAAGACCGCGACATGAAGACTGAAGATGCCGCCCATATAGTGCAGTTGCTTGTTCAAAAATGTTCTGAGATAAAGGACGGTCGCGTGATGTTCTTCCAGCCTCCGATGATTACCGGTTATGGCGCCACCAATGGATTCGAACTCAAGCTCCTTGACAGGACCGGCGGAGACCTCAACAACTTTTTCCAGGTTTACCAGAGGTTTATCGGCGCTCTTAACGCGCGTCCGGAGATTGCCATGGCATATTCTACCTTCAACCCCTCTTTCCCGCAGTATCTTGTTGACATTGATGTCGCTAAGGTGAAACAGGCAGGGCTCACACAGAATGCAGTCCTCTCGGCACTCCAAGGATACTATGGAGGTATGTATGTCTCCAACTTCAACAAGTTCGGTAAGCTCTACCGAGTGATGATGCAGGCCGACCCGGAGGCACGTGTGTCGCCCGAAACACTGAAGCAGGTAAAAATCCGCAACGGCAACGAGATGGCACCCCTTGACAACTTCGTCAAGCTTACACGCGTGTATGGACCAGACGTAATCAACCGCTTCAACATGTTTACGTCAATCAACATCACTGGCAACACAGCACCCGGATTCTCTTCCGGCCAGGCCATCGCCGCTATCGCTGAAGTAGCCGACCAGACCCTACCCGTGGGATTCGGTTACGACTTCGGCGGACTTACCCGCGAGGAGGCCGCCACCGGTTCGGGACAGACCGCTTATATCTTCGGTCTTGTGCTCCTATTCGTCTATCTCATCCTTTCGGCCCAGTATGAAAGCTACCTGCTTCCGTGGTCGGTAATCCTTTCCGTGCCGTTCGGACTGATGGGTACATTTATTTTCGCGAGAATGATGGGCATCGACAACAACATATATCTTCAGATTGCCTTGATTATGCTTATCGGTCTTCTTGCCAAGAACGCCATTCTTATCGTGGAGTTCGCCCTCGAACGCCGACGCACGGGCATGAGCATCTTCAATTCGGCAGTGCAGGGAGCTGTGGCCCGTCTCCGACCGATTCTTATGACCTCGCTCGCAATGATTATCGGCCTCATCCCTCTGATGGTGGCCACCGGTGCCGGTGCAAACGGCAACCGGGCCCTCGGCTCGGGTGCAATCGGCGGTATGTTGATTGGTATGATTCTTCAGGTTATTTTCGTGCCGGCCCTGTTTATGGCATTCCAGGCCCTTCAGGAAAAACTGTCGCCCCCGAAATGGAAAGACACCGACAACACCGGCATATCTTCGGAACTTGAACAATATTCCATTCCAAAACAGTAAGTGAGCCGTCATCATGTTCTGCCGGGTCTTCTTCATCTTGAAGAAGGCGGAAGAAGACCCGGCAGATTCCATAAAACAGAATTTATATGAAACTTTATAAAATTTGCGCCGTCGGCGCAGTGATGGCGGTCGCTCTATCAAGCTGCCACATCTATCAGAAATACGAGCTGCCTGCTTCGGAAAGCCCTATCGCTTCCGATTTCAAGAAAGCTTTGGAGAATCCGGTCGATTCCACGTCACTCCCCTATCTTGGATGGGAAGACGTTTTCAAAGACCCGAAACTCCAGACGCTCATCCGTCTTGCCCTTGCAAACAACAAGGATCTCGAAAACGCGAAATACAACGTTGATATCGCCCATGCCCAGCTTCGTGGAGCCAAACTCAGCTATTTTCCATCGCTTGCCTTCACTCCCAACGGAGGCACCTCAAGCTATGGAGGAAGCCACATGGAATGGAGCTATACGCTTCCTCTTGCCGCGCAATGGGAAATCGATGCCTTTGCAAAAATCCTAAACCGTAAGCGCGGCGCCCAGATGAGCTATGAGATGAGCCAGGCCTACGAGCAGGCGACACGTTCTCAGATTGTATGCGGTGTTGCCAACACCTACTATGCCATCATGATGCTCAACCAGCAGCTCGACCTTACGCGCCGCACCGCCGAAATCTGGGAAGAACAGGTGAAGACTATGGAACTCCTTAAGGAAGCGGGACGCACAAACGAGGCCGCCGTGGTACAGAGCCGTGCAAACCTCTACAACATCCAAGCCTCCATCCCTACGATGGAAACTTCACTCCACGAGTTGCACAACACGATGTCGCTCCTGCTAAACAGCTATCCTCAGACCTGGGAAGTCAGCAACGACCTCGACTTCTCTATCCCTGAACAGCTCACGGCCGGTATTCCTGTGTCGTATCTTGGAGCTCGTCCCGACATCCGTGCTGCAGAGCGTTCGCTCGCGGCCGCATATTATTCCACCAACAGCGCACGTGCTGCGTTCTACCCTTCGATTGTTATTTCGGCACAGGGTGGTTTCACCAACCTTCTCGGAAGCATGATCAAGAATCCCGGCGAATGGTTCATCCAGCTTGCCGGACAGCTCACAGCCCCGATTTTCTCCCGCGGACAGAACATCGCCACCCTGCAGGCTGCAAAGGCACAGCAGGCACAGGCGCTCAACAACTTCGAATATGCCGTATTGTCGGCAAGCGCCGATGTCAGCGAGGCTCTCGTTTCTTACAACAAGAACGAAGAGAAACGCCGTTATCTCGAACTTCAGGTTGACCAGCTTGAAAAATCGGTGGAATACACCAACGAACTTTTCATGTATAATCCCGGCACCACATATCTTGAGGTGCTTACCGCACGTTCCGGATTACTCAACGCCCAACTTGCATGCATTGCAAATTGGCACGACAAGACATCCGCCCTTATCTCACTCTACCAGTCGGTAGGCGGCGGCAGATAACACTAACCTTAAAATCTTGAATTATGGCTAAAATCAACAGTCTCGCATACGTCCATCCGGATGCAAAGCTTGCCGACGACGTGGTTGTGGATGCATTCGTGTATATCGACAGGGATGTCGTTATCGGCGAAGGATGCCACATCCATTCCCATTCAAGCGTGCTTGCCGGTGCACGTATCGGTAAAAACAACAGAATCTACGAAGGTGCGATCATTGCTGCCACGCCACAGGATTTCCGTTGGAAAGGCGAGAGTTCTCTCGTCATAATCGGCGACAACAACAAAATCCGCGAGCAGGTAATCATCAACCGTAGCATCCACGAAGGAGGAAAAACCGTAATCGGCAGCAACTCTTTCATCATGGCACAGACCCACATCGGCCATGATTCGGAAATAGGCGACTATTGCGTGCTCGGCAACTCCGTCAAGATCGCGGGAGATGTAAAAATCGGCAACTACACCATCCTTTCTTCCCACGCGCTTGTGCATGAAAAATGCCACGTAGGCGACTGGGTGCTCGTCAAAGGGGGTTGCCGTGTCAACGGCAATGTACCTCCGTTTGTAGTCATGGCACATAACCCCATTACTTATTACGGTGTAAATGCCTTCGTGCTGAAGAAAGGCAACAAGAGCGACGCGATTATCGATGACATAGCAAAGTGTTATCGCCACGTCTATCAGAACAGTGCGTCGGTATTCAATGCTCTCCGACGCATACATGAAGACATCGACCCCTCTACGGAACGCGATGCAATTATCGACTTCATCGAAGGACACGGCATGAAACTCGCAGCTCTCCCGCAGGTTGACATCGATTAAATCCTCCGTATTAAAAAAATAGAGGCGACAGATATCTGTCGTCTCTATTTTTTTTAGAAATATAACCTTTTCTCCCGCTATTTTTGTTAATTTTGCAGACAAGTAGCTTATAACTCTTACTATCAATCCCAACAAAAAGAATGGATGCGAAAAAACTTATAATACGTTCCCTCTCCGGTATTGTTTATGTGGCTGTCATTGTAGGCTGCATTCTCTGGGGTGTAATACCCTTCTCATGGATGGCCGCCGCCTTCGGAGCTATCGCCGTCGTCGAGTTTGAGAAAATTACCCGGGAATTGCAGCAACGCACGGTCCCTGCCTTGCTCCTTGACATTGCCGGGACGGTATGTCTTGCTTTCACTTGGATGCTCTATCCGCTCCTTATATGGGTCTTTATCCTGCTTTGCCGCATGACTCTCGAACTCTATCTGAAGAGTGAATCTCCCTTGGCAAACCTCGCACGTTCCATGATGACCCAACTATACATCGGTTTGCCGCTCGGTCTGATGGCATGCATCGGCGAATGGTGGAGTCTGCATCTTGTTCTTGCGGTATTCCTTATGATATGGCTTAACGACACCGGTGCGTTCCTTGTGGGCAGCGCCATAGGGCGTCACCGTCTGTTCGAAAGAATTTCTCCTAAAAAGTCATGGGAAGGATTCTTCGGAGGCCTTGTTTTCAACTTAATTGCGGCCACTATCTTCTGTATTTATGGAAGCGGAATCTTCTGCATAAGCGGCAACGGCAACGTAGTCATCGACGCATCCATTCCGATTTGGCTTGGCCTTGCAGTGATTGTGACGGTCTTCGCCACTTGGGGGGACTTGGTGGAATCCATGATAAAGCGCAACCTGCATATCAAAGACAGTGGCAACATAATCCCCGGCCATGGCGGAATCCTTGACCGCATCGACTCCCTCCTCTTCGTTATGCCTGCCGTTCTTCTTTACATATGCCTCATAAAAGCGATGTTCTGAATATAAGCGCTTCGAACTTCTCTGCACCTTTGTTATGTTACCGGCCTTCGGTCGGTCATGCATAAAGCATCATTTGATTCTGAACCAATACCCGATGGTAGCCGAAAGCGTCATCTGGTTTGAGGCGTTGTAGGTGTCAGCCCTTTTAGAAGGGAAAATATTGCCAAGTCCGAAATAAAACCTCGCCTCAAGCGAAAGCGAATTCCGTTTGTTCAAATTAAACTCCGCCCCTAAGCCGGCGGAAATGCCGTAATCTATTTTCTGGCTTACGGAAAGGAGCATCTGCTCGTTCATCCTGTTGGTGTAAGGAAAATCAGGAAGGGATGCCATTTCATTCGGATCGAAATTGGCCTTCGTCGATTCCCCGAGGAAAAGCGCCACCTGAGGTCCGGCGTTAAAGAAGAACCGTCCGCGTCTGCCGAAAAATATGTGGGCAAGTAAAGGAAGTTCTATATAATCCAATGTCCTCCTGTAGTTGTATGGAGCCTCCTCGAAATTCTCAGCCCATCCCCTTTGCACGAAATTCAATTCGGCGATAAGACCGAAATGACTCTCCTCGATATATCTGAAAGCGACACCGGCCGTCATTCCCGGTGCAAATTTTTGCCTCACCGACGGATTGAAAAACACTTGTGAGAAGTCAACGCCTCCCCTCACACCAACTGCTACGTTAGAGTTGTAATGCGTTTGCGAAAACATCGTGGCCACTCCCGCCACTCCCAACATAAGGCTCAAAACGGCCCTCTTGCCGAAACCGGCTACTCCTATGAACCCCATCTTTTAATCCTTTATTATTACCTCTTCTACCATGCCCGAAGGTCTGAACTTAATGAGATAGACCACAGGATTCAAGAAACCTCCCCAATTGCTTACTCGGCGTAGCTTGAAGTCGGTCTGGATCCCTTTCGCGTCAACATTCACCGTCTTGTTGAAGTCGCCGCCGTTGCGGGCAGCGCTGTTGACAAAATAATTTGCAACATCGAATCCGGAGGCTGCAAAATTCGGGAACGACTTCACCGGACTCTGATCATACATCTCCTCATACCTCTCTGTGAAATCCTTTACAGAATCCTTCTCGGGATTGAGCCAACACCTTGCCGGCACCACAATCTCGCAATCGTCGAAATGGCCTTGGAAACTGTCGGAAATTGTCACCCAACTCGGACGACCCACAATCGTGATATCGGCTATAGGATGCGCTTCTCGGATATTCTTTACGGTGGCGAGCACTTCGTTAACCTCGTCACGCTTCTGCGGGAAAGCATAAATCAGATAAGAACCGTCATCGGTTATGTTGCAGTCGGCAAGTGAATTCACCGAAATTTTCTTTATCTTTTCCTCCGGGAATTTTTCGGCCACCAATTCAGCGATGGCGTCGTTGGAGTCGTTCACCCCTACCATCAGAAGCTCCCTACCCTCATAATCAGACGCTATTCTGTCTGCCACCTGCTCGTTGAAAAACGACGAGGGCGTCAGAATCTGTATCATAGCCGGATTGTCTTCATAAAGTTCGTTCCTTACGTCAAACACATTCACCACTTCCAGGTGATTGGTCTCCCCGTAATCGGCAAGGAAAGCCGGAAATGCTTTGTCAGCCGTAGCCACAAGAAGGTTCGGTTCGAACTCGTCGAGCGCCTCCGTAACAGAATTCGAGGAAAGCCTGCCGTCAATCACTTTCATGCTTATCTTGAAAGGCGCGTCTTTCATCCCGTCGAGCGCAAGCAGGAATCCACGAGAAAAATCCACATCCTTTTTAGATGAAGGCTCGTCAAGAAGAAGGGCCACTTTAACTTCCCTAAGCTGCTCTACGTCGGAATCCACCTTATGGATGGAATCATACATCTCTCTGATTCCTTCCGACGAAAGTTCCCTCGGGTCTTCCATAGCAACCTCCTTCTCCACCTGCACGGTTTCAACCACAGGCACGTTAATCACCTCGTTCTTCTCCGGCTTCACGACATCCTCGTTCGCCTCCTTCAACGTCTCGACATCCACTCCGGTCTTTTTAGATATTGACTTCCATGTGTCGTTCTTTTTCACCTTATAGCTGTCGATGCTCGCAAGACGCTCCTCCTCAACAAGTTCCGTATGAAAACGTGTGGAATCGGAATTGACGGCTATGCGCACCGTGTCTCCGATTCTGAAATTAGTTTCGGAAACCCCTGGATTGGATTTCAAAATATCTTCAACCGTAGTGTGATAACGCTTGGAAACTGAATAAAGCGTATCACCCGGTTTGACTACATAATAAAGGTATTTGTTTGAAACCTGTTCAGACGTCTGCTGAAACACAAGAGTCTCTCCCGCCTTGATTCCATATTTAGCTTGCGGATAGGCGGCATAAATCACGTCGAGAGGCACATTATATTTTTTTGAAATGCTATATACCGTCTCTCCTTTTTTCACAACGTGACGAATCGGTTCATATTCCACATCGTCGGAAACAGGCTCTTCCGTCACCTCCGAAACAACCGTTACCTTCCCCGTAGGGTAATAAAGGCGTGTACCCTTCTTCATCTCCGAGGCCGAGTTGGGATTAAGCCTCACGAGTTCCTCGAGATCCCAATTATACTGTTTGGCAATCCCATATATCGACTCGCCCTTTTTAATTTCATGATAAAAATATTCCTTTCCGAGAATCTCCACACGCGGAAGATCCGGATTCGAAGCAAAAGCAGGCAAAACAGCTGCCATAAATCCCGCGAGGGGAAAGAGACGTGAATTAACTTTCATTATGCTTAACGCTACAGACAAACCGTAGCAACTGCAAATTTAATCAAATTTCCCCAACGCACCAACACTCCCATATATATTTTGCAAAATGCAAAAGTCAACTCCCCTCTTGAAGCCCATAAGCCGATTTGGTTACCCTGGTTGGAGCAAAAACCGGCTATCCTTGGTTGTAGCAAGTATTATTCCCCCGGTCTAAACCCGATTGTTCCGATGGAGAGGCGGTGGAGAACTGCTACGAATATAATCAAAATAACACCATCCTATTCTTCCATTGCAAAAACAACTAACCGCTTTAATTATTTGTTTATCCAATAAATAATCCGTATATTCGCGTCATCAATTAAATTCAAGAAGTCATGACACAACTTATTCTTAACATAGAAAACCCGGCTATCTTACCAAGCCTTAGAAAAGTGCTCAACGCTATTGACGGCGTTTCAATCGCCAAATCAGTAAAAAAAAAGCCACAAATCGGAACTTGATTTAGCAATCGAAGAAGTAAGAAATGGAACGATTACACGTTGGGAAAGCGCCGATTCTCTTATTGAACATATAAACAGCATCGCCAAATGAACTATGATGTCATTACCACCAAACGTTTTGAGAAAGCCTTAAAAAGATGTGCCAAAAGAGGTTTGAATCTGTCAAAACGTTCCAAAGCCATTGGAATTTTAGCAAAAACAGGTTCATTACCTCCTGAATACAGGCCTCATAAGCTCTCAGTCCGTTATGAGGGATATTGAAAATGAAACAATTTGGAATTCCTTAATTGGCATTAATAAAGCGGGGACATCGACTTTCGATGTCCCCGCTTTTATTATCAATCTGTTAATAGACCATGCGGGAGGCATGTCTCTACATGATACTAATCAATTTGCGTATTTCACTTCGACCTCTACGCCTTCGGAGCTTTTCACTGTTGGGATATCCATGGTCGTTACGTTAGTTTCCTTATTATATTCAAAATTGTCTGACTCCTTCCCGCCGATTTTTACAGAAACAGGCACGCCCGAATTGTAAACATTCATTTTATAGCCACGCTGCGTAGGCATCCCTTCGAATTTCCCTTTACGCGGCAGAACGGAATAGAAAGCAGTGTCGCCGTTCCTTCTCTGGCAGAAGGTTGTCACGGCATACTCTTCCGGATAATTATTCGAATCGCCGGCATCCTCATAAAGGGCGCCTTCCCCTTTGTCAGAAGAAACGATATCGAGCACTATATGGTCCGGGCAATCCATAGCATGCATCACGGATGCCGGATTGCGGGGTATGATTGAGCCCTCCTTCAGAAAATAGGGAATCTGTTGGAGCGTAAATGTCATATCATAGTCTTTGCCTCCTTCATATATCCTGCAATCCGACACCGACCACCAGTTACCCTCCGGAAGCCATACGTTCTTGTGGCTTGTGCCGAAATCCGAACGGTCAACCACAGGAGCCACAAGTATGTCATCGCCGAAATAATATTCGTTTTCACGTGCATACGCGGCCTCCGTCTCGGGATGTTCATAATAGAGGGGACGAACAATTCCCACCCCAGTGTCATAAGTTTTCCTCGCCATCGTGTAAATGTAAGGGAGGAGAGAATACCGGAGCCTTACCGCATCACGGAAATCCGAAAAATTGGGATAAACCCACATACGGCGTTCAATCACAGGTGCCGACGAAGCATGGGTGCGGAAAATCGGAGTGAACACACCAAACTGCACCCAACGCAAGAAACGCTCCGGATCGTTCGGGTCATCGTTAGGATTCATGTGTCCGCCAAGGTCATGGCCCCAATAAGCGTAACCTACATTTGAAGCGGTGGCCGTGAAATAAGGTTGAAAAGCAAGAGTCGGGAAATTGATATAGGCATCGCCCGAAAAACCTATCTGATAGCGGTGCGAACCGAGACCTCCCCAACGGTGGAATATCACGGGACGGCGGTCGGGGCGGCTCCTCTTCATTTCGTTAAAGAAAACATGGTTGCACCAGAATGTCTCGCCAAGTCCGTCCACACGAGGGTTAAGAAGATTCTGCTGCCAATCAAGCCACCAGAAATCGACGCCCTGCCCCTCCCTGGCACGTATGATATTCTTGAAAAAAGATTTATAAAAATCACGGTTCTCAAGCATCCACGGAATGCCGTTACCGTTCGATGTGTCAAATCCAAGGTCGGCAGCGATGTCTCCGTAGAAATCCTCGTCGCTCCTCACACCGTCGGCAGGATGAAGGTTCAATGCAGTGCGCAACCCCGACGAATGTATATCTGAAAGCAAACCCTCGGGATCAGGGATAAGATTAGTGTTCCAGGTCCAGCCGGTCCAACCTCCACGACCACCCGACACATTCTTATCGCCGTTCCAGTGCCAGTCCATATCAAGAATCAAGACATCGGTCGGAATTTCATTGTCGGTCAAATCTTTCATTATTTTTCTATAATCATCGGCGCTGTAGGCCGAATATTTGCTATACCAATAGCCGAAAACATAGAGCGGGGGAAGCGGAATCTTGCCTGCCACCTTTGTGAAATCGCCGAGCGCCCTCTTATAGTCGTGGCCATAACCCATGAAATACAAATCGAGGGCATCCTTGCCTTTGCGCTCCGCCACCCAGTCGATGTCGCCATCCACCGGTTCGAAAGCGAGCGAACGACTTCCGTCGCCACGTGTGGCGGACGGGGAATCGTCGATTACGGCCCAGCCCGACCGGGAAAGAATGCCGTCTTCGAGTTCACGCCGTTTATTGTCGCCGTTCTGACTGTCGAGCGTGCGGGTAGTGCCTTTAAGGTTTCCGTCGTCCTGCAGCCCCGGATACCACACAACTGGCTTACCGTTCAATTCCATCGTGATGACGAGATTGGAATCGGCCGGTTCGCAGTTTCTGATATCGGAGCCTTTCCGGTAGCGCAGGCTAAGCTTATCGGTGGTGAGATAAAGGAATCGTTTATCTTCTTTCTTCTTAAATCCGGGGGTAGGAAGGTCGCGGTTGACAATGGCAAAAGTGGCACGGTCTTCGAAATCTGATGTCGGGCTATACTCGATACGCACCATTTCAGGAGTGAGTACAGTAAAACGGGCGTTCCCGGAAACAACCGTAGATTTGGTGCGAGCCACGGGATTGTCGGCAAACGCCGTAATGCCTACGAGTGTAGCAACCGAAAGAAATGTGGTCAATCTTTTTCTCATGATATTAATGCTTAAAATAGAATACAACCCTTACGGGATATGGTACCGACAAAATTACTAATTTTTTCTTATTTGGGCAAACTTGGTGATTTTCAGAGGGGTTTGGAGAGGTGTGGGTACTAATCGTGTACTTTTGTGGAAGTTGACGGAAAGCCGAGTAAATTGAATTTTAGATTATTGGTTTGCGTTAAGGATTTTTAACCGTCGCGATTTGCCTGTTTTTACCTATGCCTACACCGGAAAGTACACCTCTCGCAGCCTCATAATCGAGGTCACTATGAAGTAGCCGTAACTCCAATTCGTGATTTTGCACACAAAAGTACTCATAATTTTTGATACTTAATAATGTCAGATGACTGAATCTGAAATATACTTCGCTATCCCGCGCTGGACTTCGCTGCGATGCTGGACATTATCCAGTTCCGGGATTGCACGCTCCTTTCTTTTTATCATAGCCTGATAGTTGTCCTTGACAGGACGATTCCGGATTTTTATATTGCCTCACTACGATGCTGGACATCGAATATCCGTGTCGCCGAAAGATGTGCAACCGGGGACGGTTGTCCGCATCTTACGACTGAACACGGTCATTCCATGTCCCAGCAGGTAATTCAATCCACGGGGATAAAGACCGTCATTTGCCCTGCGCCTGCGCTGCTCTCCGGCTTGAACTAATGCCGGACATTATCCTGTTCCGGGATTGCATTGTCATTTCTTTTTACTTACAGTCATTTTCTTGTTTCCCCAGATTTTTCATTATGATGCCGTTCAGTAAAGTCCGGCATTTTTGATTTCAATGTCGTCCTGTGGCTTTCCTGTATATCGGGGAGGCCATCTTCATCTGATGCGTACCTGAGTCTTGTGGGTCAGTTGGAGTTGCTTGCCAAAATAAACGTGTGGCAAAGGGACATTCGCGTCGATCCGGAAAAATCTCCACTCTGCGAGTAGTATTTTTCCGCCTTGCCGTGAACATCCCTTCTTTTGCGCCACACGCCTTTCAGGTGTCAAGCAACTCAAACAACCACACTGTCTTTGGACGCATGAGGTTAAAAAAAAGCCCCCACCGATATGAAAGCCACAGAACAACATATAAATAGGTCAAGGCAAGCTCGCCAATCCTCCTATCATTACCGCATAAGCAAGGCGGTTGCAATGGTGGCGAAAGTGATACTGATTGTCATCGGAGCAATCGTTGGTCTGACTATCGGCTGGCTTATTAAAAGAATATTCCGAGGCATCGGGTGGATAATCTCAATCCTCTCCGCATTAGGGATAATCTATTGGATAATGACTACACTCTAAAAACATTTACGACTATGGCAAGCAACGCGATGAAGGGAACACAATCGTTCCAAGACACAATCAAGGCTTATCTTGAAACTATGGCGGAGAATGACGCTCTGTTCGCAGTCAAGTACGCCAATCCATCAAAGTCAGTATCCGACTGCTGTACTTTTATCATCAACCAAGTGCAGAAAAGCGGTTGCAACGGCTTCGCAGACGATGAAATTTTTGGAATGGCAGTCCATTTCTATGAAGAAAATGAAATAGAGGTTGGCAAGCCTATCAACTGCCAGGTGGTAGTGAACCATACGGTAGAACTCACAGAGGAAGAAAAGGAACAGGCACGGCAGGACGCCATCAACAGACTCCGTGATGAGGAAATGGCTAAAATGCGCAGACCCACGCAATCCAAGAAAGTGAGTGAGAATAAATCCCAAGTTGAACAACCAAGTCTATTCGACTTCTAAACATTATGGCTATGAAACCCAAGACTGCATTACAGAAGCAAGTGGCAGGACTATCCGCCACACTGCGCCCCATAACCGCGACACAAGAGAAATGGGCATACCGCCACTGCATTGAGCATTTCGCCTATCGCACAAATAGCGGAACAATGACATGCTCAGACTGCGGACACGTTTGGAAGGGAGAGAAAGGCAACCTTTGCGACACTATCGCAGGTTGCAAATGCCCTCACTGCGGCACTGAACTGAAAGTGAAGGACACCCGCAAACGCACACATAAGGAAACCGCATATTTCAGCGTCATAACAGCACACAAGGGTTTTCAAGTAATCCGTGTGTCGCAGATAACGAGCGAAAGCCGTAAGGGAGAGGTCAGACAACTCTATTGTCAGGAGGTCGTGCAAAGGTGGATTTCTCCCGACGGCAAAGTTACCGACATGGCTCTGCTCCGTGGATTTACCTTCCATTACTGCGACTGCTGGTCGTATTGGAGCGACATGGAGGTACGCCCGCACAACTCACTGTATGATGATGTTGTCGCATGGAGCGATGTCTATCCGAGAATGTCGGTCATTCCCCAACTCAAACGCAACGGCTTCAAGGGCGATTTCTACGGAATATCCCCCGTCAGACTTTTCAAGGCTCTGCTTGCCGACCCAAGAATGGAGACGCTGATGAAAGCCGGAGAGATTGAGGAAATGAAATACTTTCTCTCCAATCCCTGCAATGCGGATGAATTTTGGGCATCGTACCTTATCGCCAAACGCCACCGCTACCATATCAACAACATCGGAATGTGGTGCGACTATCTGCGGATGCTGAAGAACATCGGCAAAGACCTCCGCAATCCCAAGAACATCTGCCCCGAAGATTTCATAGAGGCGCACGACGGATTGAGCCGAATGATAGAATACAGACGCAGAAGGGAGCGTGAGGAAGTCGAGCGCAGAAGAACCGAGGAAAGACTGCTCCGGGAGAAAGAGAACGAAGAACAGTTCAAGGCTCTAAAATCCAAGTTCTTCGGTCTGGTAATCTCCGACAATGAAATATCGGTGAAGGTGCTTGAGAGCATAGAGGAATACTGCCAAGAGGGTAACACCCAGCACATCTGCGTATTCTCATCTTCCTACTACCTTAAAAAGAACACGCTGGTATTGTCGGCAAGGATTGGCGATACCATAATAGAGACGGTAGAGGTTGACTTGCAGACCCTCAAAGTTGTGCAGTGCCACGGCAAATATAACAAGGACACCGAGTACCACGACCGCATCATCGAGCTTGTGAACTCAAACGCCCGACTTATCAAGGAGAGAATGACAGCCTAATGTTTAATCAGACCTGCGTCAGCAATGGCGCAGGTCATAAAATCCACCTATTATGAACGTAATAATTGAAAGTCTGATATTCGATTTTGACAATAAGGTGCGTGAAACAGTCCTTGAACTGATAAACCGCATAGTGCTTACAAAAGACGAAAAGGAATTGCGGGAAACTATCTCGGCATATGCTCTTAGTAGCGACCTTGACAGATACTTCGTCTATGGCTTTGGCAAACACCACTTTTGGGTAAAACAACGCAAGGTCAGCGACCCTGAACAGACTTTTGAACAACGTATGATATTTGTAAAATTCTAAAACTTGAAGATATGGCAACGAAACTTACCGCCAACGGAGTAAGCACGACCACCACTCCCGGCACTGAACAATACGAGGTGTTCTACACCGGATATGGTACAAGACGAAAAAAACACTGCCAATACGACTATCGCCACACCGATGGGGAATTGTTCTCCTGCGTGGCTGGTACACTCAAAGAGTGCAGACAACGCCGTGATGAATGGCTCAACAAGAAGAAATTATTTAGCCAAGTCGTAATATAGCAGGCGGAGCGACCTCGTGATGAAGTCGCTCCGTTGATTTCGCTAAAAATTTTAGGTCATCAAAGGCGGCATATTAATTATTTAGAATATAGCCCCATTACCCTATTGCGCCCTATACAAAATTTTTAATTTTAATCTTATCTTTTGCAATCAAATACATTAGCTCTGGGATAATTTTTTTAGAAAAAGAGCACATGCTATGACAATGATTAAAATCCGAATGAACAAAGTATGAATCTGCCGGACAACAAAAAGTGCAAAATTTTTTAAAAATACAACTGCTACAATCTTGAATGTTATTAAGAGACATTGAAGAAAACAAATTAACTATATCAGTTCTCTTATTATAATCATAGGTTTGACAGTTGGAAATTATAAAATCATTATTATTAAAAAAAACATCACAAGGATATATGTCGCCATTGGAGTCACAAGCTAATAAGTTCATAGCGGCACCACACGGAAGACTATAACATTGCTGACTTTTATTTAAAAAAAGACTATGTATTATTGTTGTGATACCTCTTTCAGATATATAATCATCAGGATGGCATATATTATTATTTACACCATCAATATAGTTAATTAGGTTAAGATAATTCTCTAAAAGGACATCGGTATTAATTTCATTATCTGCACCATCCAATTTCAACATGGGATTAAGAACAAATTTTTTTACACCCATCGCGTGAAAAAATTTAACAAAATCATAAATAGAATCATAGTTCATTTTATTAATTACCGTCAATATGCCAAAATCAATATTTGACTTGATAAGTAACTCAATATTATTCAGAACTCTATTGTATAAAAATTTTCCCTCTTTGCCAAATCTGCCAATATTGTCATGAAAAGAGATTCCATCAAGACTCACTCCTATTCTTATTGACTTGCGAGTACAATAATCAACGATTTCTTTTGATATAAGAATACCATTAGTTTGTATAGAAATAAATATATTAATAAATTTTTTTTCAATTACTTCTATAATGTCCTTAATTAGAGAAAAACACAATAACGGCTCTCCTCCATGAAATGTCATGTGAATTATTCTATCGCTTCCAATTTGTTTGCGAAGTCTATTTAGCAAAGTTATAATATTATCTGAAGTAATTTCTCTAATCGATATCTTAGCAGAATGTGTATAACAGTAGCTGCAATTTAAATTGCACTTATTAGTGGTTTTAATTATTAATGAAAAAGGACAATCAATTTCATTAGAATTAGAATCAGATTCAATCAAATATTGCTGTTTATTAATATTTATGATGCAACTATAAAAAAGATTCCGAATGATATTTATATTACTAATGAAGTAATCTTTTGATATATATTTGTGATTGTATTGAAACAGATTCTTAACTATTAAAAAATCTATTTGATTCAACACACACCAGGTCCCCAAAGTGCGATTAATAACGATTATAGAATCATTCTTATATGTGATTATTTCGCAATCATTAAAATCTATAAGGTATTCCATTATATATGGATTAAACAAGATTCTCGTGTTGATAATATAAAAAATATCTTTATGCCCATTACATTGGAGGATGACTATCTTGATAGTCATCCTCCAATGTAATTAGAATGTTTTAGTCCAAATGTTGAGGAAACAATTCGTTTGGGTGTTCTGAATTGTTGTTTGTGTTGGAGGAGGAGGGGGAGGAGTATTGTTTGTACATGCAGTCTGAACAGTTAAGTCAGGCTCTCCATCACCTCCGATGACTTTAATTGCATCTTGGGCAGTCATATCATCAATGATGCCCTCGACTTCCGGATTTACGATGTACCTTTTTCGCATGGTAGTTGTTTTTTTAAGTTTCCGCAAATTTAATCTAAATTTCCCTAAACACAAAACCTTGTGGCTTAAACGCAATGATATTTAACAATATTTAACACTTACGCCGCAATCTAGTAACTATTCAGCGGACACGCTAAGGCGATAATGTGGAATAGACATCACCATT
>CAJUCW010000039.1 GCA_910585275.1 uncultured Muribaculaceae bacterium | reverse complement strand
TATCTACGACATTAGCAAGCAATCAATTAGCCATTAACTGAATATCCCTAATTAAGATATATTTTACCAAAAAAAAGCGACAGCACGGTATGCCTGTCGCCCTTTGGTTATCTCGAAATATTCGATTGCATCCCTCAATAAGACACCATCGGCTCGAGTTCTGAAGCCTCGTCAATCATTTTCTGCAATTCCGTAGCAGAAGGCGTGCGATGACACAAATGCTTTTCTTTGTTCACCTCCTCCATTTTCACGGCAAGGTTCTCTGCCTCCCGGTGGCGGAATTCTTTTACGGTATCCACTCCGGATGCTTCAAGCAATTCTGCAAATTGAGGCCCTACTCCTTTAATCCGGAATAAATCGGCATGGTTCACCCATTTTAAAATCAATTTACCGGGGATGCCGGTTGATTCCGCTATCTTGTCACGCCCTTTCGCCGACTTTCCGGCCTCAAGAAGTTGTTCCACGGTCGAAATCCCGTATTCTTTAAGTTTCGAGGCATAGCTTTCGCCTATCCCTTCGATATCTGCGATGTTGTATCCCATAATTCAATTATTTTAATCAGTAAAGACATTTGTCGTCTTTATGACTATAATAACAATCGAATCTTGCGGAAAAACACCATCGTTATGTTAAGAATACCAAACCGGACTATTTCGTCATCTCCCAATTTATTTCAAGCGGGTTATCTTCCATTTTCACTATCAAAGGCAATCTACGGTTTTCAAGAATCCACATTCTCCCTCCTTCCACTGCATCCTTCACCTCTATCAGTTTTCCCAGCCCGGATTGAGAACCGCCACACTTTTCGTAGGTTACGCCGTTATAGCAAAACGCCCCCTCGGCAATTAAGCGGTCAAAAGCGGCAGTGGATATTATTCCGAAGGTCTCACCGTCGTCGAGCTTAACCATATTGCCATCTTCGGGCATGATATAGCTTTGACCTTTTCCCTCCCTTACGGCATCGCCCGACATAGAATAACAACCTTGCCAAAGCTTAAGGTTACGCACTATGTTCCAATGAAGGTCGAATCCCCCTCCCGAAGCAGGCATATATACGAATTTAAACCGCCGGGTCTGACCGTGTAATTTATAAGCCACTTTTAAAGTGTCGCCGGGCATAACATCCGCCCGGACTATGAACTCCGGCATAAATGCCGCCAAACATGACAATAATACGAATATGCGTTTCATTTCAATTCTCCTTAAACATTTTCTTACCCCACTTACCGGGCTTATCCGACATCACGAGCTTCAATTCACCTCCGGCAACGATATCCGCATGGCGTAGTGTGGAATAGTCATAACGCTTCCCGTTGAGATACGCCTTGGAAATATATCGTTTTTCATCCGAAAGACCGTCGGCGACAATCCTGAACGATTTTCCGTCCGTAAGATTGAAGACCGTTGACTTAAGCAACGGAGTATGGATAAGATAATAGTCATGTCCGGCATTGGGATATATGCCTGCCATGTTAAATACAAGCCAAGACGACATCGCTCCCGAATCATCGTTGCCGGGCAAACCTTTGGCAGAATCATTATAATTCTTTTCAATGATTTTCAGAATCGTATCGCCCGACTTGTCCGGGCGCCCTATCCAATGGTAAAGACATGGCGACATGAACGACGGTTCGTTGTTGACATTGAAATAATCTTTGGCGAAAAAAGTGTCGAGCCTTTTGTCAAAAGCGTCGGCCCCGCCGCATTTTTCTATCAAACCGGGCACGTCGTGAGGTATGCTCAACGAATATTCCCAAGAAGATGCTTCATAGAAAAACATATTCCACCATGGGGTGTACCATGGACCTTCGAATGTAAGAGGTGTATAGACATAGGTTGGCGACTGCACTTTCGAATGTCCGAACGGAAGTCGGTCCAGCCAATTCCCTTCTGCATCCCTCGGCATGATAAAACCGCGGGCACCGTCATGTTCGTAGTCGTCACGCCATAGATTCTTCCACGACTCCGATTGCCGGAGATAACGTTCCGAAAGGTCATTATGTCCGAGACGTTTCGCCACCTGATGTATTGCAAAGTCGCAAAGCGAATACTCCACCGTCCGGTTTCCGGCCCTCGCTATGCCATGCGGGATATAGCCGAGCGTAAGATATTCCCTAAGGCCTCCCCGCCCTTCCGCTTCCTCGTTTCCTCCCGGCGGAACGGTGGCATCCACGAGCATTGCCTCCAAACCTTTTTCGTAGTCTATCCCTTCCACCCCCTTTACACAGGCATCGGCTATGACAATGTCGGCGGTAGAGCCGCCTTGGGTTCTTCCGTTGCAGTTGCCGCTGCGAGCATCTGGCATAAAACCGTCACGCTTGCAGATATTAATTAATGAATTGACCATATCCCTCATTCTGTGAGGGGCTATTATTGTCAGAAGCGGCATCGAAGTGCGGTAGGTGTCCCATAGCGCATAGAAATCATCGTAATACGGTTCGGGATCGGTCCAAAGCGGGTTCTCGCCCGTGCGGTCGCTCGGCATAAGCATCGTATGATAGAGGGCGGTATAGAACATACGTTTATACTCTTCCGGCGCCTCAGGGTCAATCTCCACTTTCTCTAAAAGCCCCTCCCATTTGGATGACACGTCGCCCTTTATCTCTTCAAAAGTTTTTCCGGCAGATTCTTTTTCATAGTTATATTTCGCTTTAAGCGGGCTGATGAAAGATATGCCGACGCGCACATTCACGGTGTCGCTTTGTTCAGGGAATCTCAACAACGCCCCGGTTTTATTTCCGGAATCGAACTGAGATTTCGCCCCGCTGATGTCGTTTCCTTTCCACGTAGCGGTTTCTACAAACGGGACATCGCTCTTGACATAAAAATAGACCGTATATGCCCTTCCGTTGTTCCAACCGCCGCGGATGCGCGAATAGCCCGACACTTCTGTATCTGAAAGGATTTCAACCTCCGAACCGACGAACTGTTGCGCTTCCCTCGCATCCGGTTCCGGAGATTCACCGAGGAAGAAACCGGCATCTATCTTAAGCGACTTCTCCCCGGTCGCCGGATATATAAACCGATAAGCCGAGCTACGGTCGGACGCGGTTATTTCAGTCTTTATGCCGCTGTCGCGGAAAACCGTGCCATAATAACAAGGAAGTATGGTCTCTTCGTCGCGGTAATCATATATATCATGCCTTGTCAAGCCATCTGAAAACGGCATCAGCAATATGTTGCCATATTTCGGACCTCCCCCCGTGCCGCTCACATGAACCTGGGCGAAACCGTCAACACGTTCAGGCATCGGCAGCCAACCGCTGTTAGGGGAAGGGGTGCAATCAGGCGATGGACGCACCATACCGAACGGGGCACATGGACCTATAAAGACGCGTCCAAGCCCTTCCGACCCTATACGGGGGTCAATATAATCCACAAGGCCGGCCTCTCCTCCATAAGCAGCTAACATACAACCTATGAGAGAAACCGCAACCATATTCCGTTTCGATGTCATGTATGATAATTTTTTCAAGGCTTATGATTCTGCACTGCAAACTTACTTATTTTTCATGAAAAACCCTTAATTTTGTAAAAAAATTGAACCATAATACATATCATATATGCGAACCCCTGCCGAAATAATCGAAACTACACTCTCTGTAGGAATTTCAAAAGTTTCTTTATCGTTTTCCCGCACTCTTATCCTTTCCATACTTGCAGGTGCCTTCATTGCTTTAGGGGGAATTCTTTCCTTAATCATCGGATTCGGGTTTCCGGAAGCCACCGCCGGCAATCCGGGACTGCAAAAGCTTCTGAGCGGGCTCGTTTTCCCACTGGGGCTCGTGCTTGTGGTGACCCAAGGGGCGGAACTTTTCACCGGCAACAATGCGGTATTGATTCCGGGATACATGGCAAGAACTATCTCGAAAGGTAATGTTTTGAGGAACTGGGCGATTGTGTGGTGTGGAAATTTTATAGGGGCTTTGGCTGTAACGGCATTTCTTGTGGTGTGGAGCGGCCTAACATCGGGCGAACCATATCACTCCGCCATAATCAAGATTGCCGAGACTAAAGCCAGTCTTCCGGTCGCCACCATGCTTCTGCGCGGAATCGGTGCGAACTGGTGTGTCTGCCTTGCAGTGTGGATGGCGCTTTCGGGGAAAACTCTATGCGATAAGATTGCCGGATGCTGGCTTCCGGTGTTCGCTTTCGTTGCCCTCGGCTACGAACATTGCATCGCAAATATGTTTTTCATCCCGGCCGGAATGATGGAAGGTGCAACCGTTTCACAAACCGCTCTTTGGACGAACCTTCTTGTCGTGACCGCAGGAAACATCATAGGCGGGGCAATACTCGTCGGCGCAGTTTCCGCATATCTCCATTTAAAAAGAGAACAATCGAGTCATAAAGAATAAGAACGCGTTCCTAAAAAATCGTGCTCTAAACATCTTAATCAAGAAGAGTGTTTCTAAAGTATGACAAACACTCTTCAACTATGAAAAAGACACTATTGATTATATTATTTGTGTTCGCGGCCGTGTCAAGCGCAGTTGCGTTTCCTTTCGATAAATACACGTTGTCGCGCGAAGACCTTCCGGAAGAAGCCCAAAACATGCTGAAAGAATACTTCCCGAAAGCTAAAATCGGCATGATAAAAATCGACAAACATCTTTTGAAGAAAACAGATTATGATGTCAGACTCGTCAACGGCACTACCATAGAATTCAACAACAAGGGGAAATGGACTTCCGTCGATTGCAAAAACCGTGCAGTGCCCGACGGCATTATAATGAAGACCATCCGCAGAAACGTTTCGAAAAACTACGATGGAGCGAAAATCGTCAGTGTCAAAAAGAAATCGTCAGGCTATGAAATAGGACTTTCAGACGGTGTTATCCTTAAATATGACCTTCTCGGCATATTTAAAGGCACGAAACTCGAAGAGTGACCATTTAGAGAGCGTTTACGCCCTGCTTGCATGCTTGAGTTATTTTGAATAACTTTGCAACATGGCTTTGGAAATAGAACATAAATATCTTGTCGTCAACGACCGCTATAAGGACGTTGCATTTAAATGCGTAACGATTAATCAAGGTTATCTCAACAGGCAGCCGGAACGCACGGTGCGCGTACGCACTGTCGATGACCTCGGGTTTCTGACAGTAAAAGGGAAGAATGCAGGCGACGTGCGTCTTGAATTCGAGTATGAAATACCCTTCGAAGACGCTATCGCTCTGTTGAAACTTTGCGAGCCGGGCATTGTGGAGAAAAACCGATATTACGTTGACTACAAAGGTCTCACCTGGGAAATAGATGAATTCCACGGGCAGCGTGAAGGGCTTGTGGTGGCTGAAGTAGAGATTCCCGAATCCGGCTTTGAATACGAAAAGCCTTCCTTTATAGGCAAGAACGTCACAGGCAACCCGCTCTACTATAATTCCAACCTGTAGCCGGCATAGAATCTTATTTTCGCTTTTCCAGACTCTTAAGGATCATCTCAAGCTCGTCGCGCACATCCGACAGCTTATCTATTATGTCCATACGTTTTGTGATATTGGTGCGGTTGAGCCGCATCTGTTCCTTCGCAGCCTCTATCTTCAATCCCCTCACCTTCACCAGATAATATATAATTCTGAGGGTGATTATATCGTCGGGCGTATAATAACGTTGATTTGACGTGCTTCGTAAAGGTCTGATTTCCGGGAACTCGCTTTCCCAATAGCGCAACGTCGGCTGGGAAACGTTAAGGATTTCAGCCACATCCCTTATCTTATAATACTTCTTCGTTAAGTTTGACGGCATTTTTAATAAAAGCTTTACGTTTCAACCTCTCAGTCCATGACATGTCCGGCATTTTCAGCTATCTGAATCATTTCGGCGTATTCCTCAGGCGTGAGGTCCATGAAATAATAATTGACAGGATTCTGAGGTTCGTCTTTAAATCTGACTTCATAATGAAGATGCGGTCCTGTTGACTTGCCGGTAGAACCCACCTTCCCTATAAGTTGCCCCCGCTTCACCTCCTCCCCTTCCTTGACAAGGATTTCGCTAAGATGGGCGTAACGGCTCAGATAGTTGTATCCATGGTCAATGTCGATACAGTTTCCATATCCGGCAGTCCTTTGCGCCATGCTGACTTTTCCGTCGGCCGTAGCGAAAACTTTCGTTCCCATGGCGGCAGCGAAGTCAAGCCCTTCGTGAAATTTAGTGGCCCCGTAAATCGGGTCGCGGCGATAACCGTAGCCCGACGACATGGTGTAATCGGATATGTTGATAGGCAACACAGAAGGGATATGGGCAAGTTTGTCTTTCTGCTGTCCAAGGGTTATTCTCAGCTGGTCGAAGCTTTGCGATTGCGCATAAAGCTGGCGTTCGAGAAGGTCCATGCTTTGTGTGAGCCGGGTCACGAGTCCGGCGTCGCTAAGTTGGCGCAATTCGCGGTAGCGGTTCTCGTTGTCAAGACCCGCCAGTCGCTGCGAACGGCTCATCGGGTCCATCTGCATCATTACCCGATAAAAATTGTCGTCGCGGTCCTGAATATGCTCCATCACCTTCAATGAATTGTCGAGCCGGCGGCTCAAAATGCCATATTGCGTCCTCAACTGGGCGTTTTCTATCCTAAGGTTCTCTTCAGTAGGAGAATCGAAGCAATAGAAAACGAGCAGGAATATAGCCACACCGATAAAGGCCGCAATCAGCCAGGTCTTGCCCCATGATGCCAGCCTCATTCTCAGCGACGGATAAACCCTTTCGAAATTATCGGTCTCCGGATTATATCTGTAATAGATATTTTTAGCCAATACCTCTTCAGTATTTAGGAAGTTAACACAACGAAGTTGTCGGATCCGTCACAACTTCACTTGATTATTTTTGCAAAATTATTGAAAATCCACTAATTTTGCAACAAATTTTGTAACGCATATCAAATCAGGAAGGTGTGATGTAATTTGTTTTATGCAGGGACCGCCCTACGGCATGCTTAATTAAGCAGCTGAGTTGCAATTGCAACATCGCAAAACAATGTTCCTACATCATTTCGGTTTTCAATTACGACATGCCTTCGATAAAATTATAAATAATGACAAGCAACGAAATCAGAGAATCGTTTAAGTCTTTCTTTCGTGATAAAGGGCATCAGATTGTGCCCTCCGCTCCGATGGTGATTAAAGACGACCCCACGCTGATGTTTACCAACGCGGGCATGAACCAATTTAAAGACATTATCCTCGGCAACCGACCCGCCACCCACAAACGTGTGGCCGACAGCCAGAAGTGTCTTCGCGTATCGGGTAAACACAACGACCTTGAAGAAGTGGGTCATGACACCTACCATCACACGATGTTCGAGATGCTTGGCAACTGGTCGTTTGGCGATTATTTCAAAAAAGAAGCAATCGACTGGGCGTGGGAGTATCTCGTTGACATCCTGAAACTCAACCCGGAAAGATTATATGCCACTGTTTTTGAAGGTTATGCCCCCGAAGGCCTCGAACGCGACAATGAAGCCGCATCATATTGGGAAAAACATCTTCCGGCATCGCATATAATCAACGGAAACCGCCACGACAATTTCTGGGAAATGGGCGATACGGGGCCTTGTGGACCTTGCAGCGAGATTCATATCGACCTCCGTTCAGACGAAGAACGCGCTGCCATCGACGGGGCTTCGCTCGTCAATAAAGACAATCCCCAGGTAATCGAAATCTGGAACCTTGTCTTCATGCAGTATAACCGCAAGGCTGACGGCTCGCTCGAACCGCTCCCTGCCAAAGTCATCGACACAGGTATGGGCTTCGAACGCCTCTGCATGGCTCTTCAGGGTAAAAAATCGAACTACGACACTGACGTTTTCACTCCTATTATAGATGTGATTTCCGGCCTTACCGGACTCAAATACGGAGTGGATGAAAAAGTGGATATTGCAATGCGCGTGGTGGCCGACCATCTCCGCACAATTTCTTTCTCGATAGCCGATTCCCAGCTTCCATCCAACGCAAAGGCCGGCTACGTTATCCGACGAATCCTCCGCCGCGCCGTGCGCTACGCCTATACTTTCCTCAACCAGAAAGAGGCGTTCCTATATAAGCTTGTAGATAAGCTCGTAGAGCAGATGGGTGAATCATATCCCGAACTCAAGGCTCAGAAAGATCTTATCACAAAAGTGATAAAAGAGGAAGAAGAATCCTTCCTCCGCACTCTTGACAATGGCATAAAGCTTCTCGATTCTCTTATGGAAAAGGCTAAGGCTGCCGGCTCTATGACCCTTTCCGGAAAGGATGCCTTCACACTTTATGACACCTACGGATTCCCGCTCGACCTCACTGAGCTTATTCTCCGTGAGAACGGCATGGATCTTGACCAGAAGGAATTCGATGCCGAGATGAAGAAGCAGAAAGACCGTGCCCGCAATGCTGCCGCAGTAGAGACCGGCGACTGGACAGTCGTGGCTCCCGGCGAACAGGAATTTGTGGGTTACGACTCCACCGAGGCTCGCACGAGCATCCTCCGCTATCGCAAGGTGAAACAGAAAGGTAAAGAATATTACCAGATTATCCTCTCAAAGACTCCGTTCTACGCAGAGATGGGTGGCCAGGTAGGCGACCGCGGAACCCTCACCGGCTCTGATGGAGAGGTTGTCGAGATATTTGATACCAAGCGTGAGAACAACATTGGCGTGCATCTTGCCCATAAACTCCCTTCAAACCCGGAAGACGAATTCTTGGCTAAGATTGACGAGACTGCCCGTGCAGCAACTTCCGCCAACCACTCCGCCACCCATCTCCTTCATGAGGCTCTCCGTGAGGTGCTCGGCTCTCATGTGGAGCAGAAGGGCTCGTTCGTTTCCCCTGAGGTACTACGTTTCGACTTCTCTCACTTCCAAAAAGTCACCCCGGAAGAACTTAGAAAAGTGGAACACATTGTCAACTCCCGCATCCGCAAGGCGATGCCTCTTGAAGAGGCCCGCGAAATGCCAATTGAGGAGGCCCGCAAAATGGGTGCCATGGCATTGTTCGGCGAGAAATATGGCGACAAGGTAAGGGTTGTAAAATACGGTTCTTCCGTAGAACTCTGCGGCGGTACCCATGTAGCCAACTCCGGCAACATAGGCATGGTGCGTATCTTGTCAGAAAGCTCCATTGCCGCAGGAATACGCAGAATCGAAGCTGTGACTGCCGTAGGGGTTGAGGATATGCTTGACGGCCTCCAGGACACTATGAAAGACCTCGCTTCTTTCCTTGGAAATGCATCAAACATCAAAGTGGCTGTAGAGAAAGCTATCAAAGAGAACTCCGATCTCAAGAAGCAGGTTGACGAATATATGGAGGAGCGTGTCAAGAATCTTGCCAAAGAAACTCTTGAAAACGCAAAGATTGAAAACGGCGTGAAAGTCTGCCGAATTGCCGGACCGCGTCTCCCGGAGGTTGTCAAGAACATCGCTTTCACAATCCGCAAGGAATCGCCGGAGCACACCGTCTTTATCGGCACTACCTATACGGCCGACAAACCTTTGCTGACGCTGATGATTACCGACGACCTTGTGAAAGAGGGACTGAACGCTTCGCAGATTATCCGCGAGGCAGCCAAGCTCATCAAGGGAGGAGGAGGCGGTCAACCGTTCTTCGCTCAAGCAGGCGGTAAAGACGCCGATGGTCTTTCGGCTGCCGCAGACAAGATTTTCGAACTCCTGAAAATCTGACAAAATTGACTCCACCCTAAATAAAACGCCATGGTAGGAATCTGCCATGGTGTTTTATTTACCTTACTTAAATTCGCAAATATGAATATTTTATCTAAATATCGGACCATAGCAGCTGTCTTATCGGCACTTGTCTGCTGCAATGCATCGGCCATAACCGGTCCCTGGCGTGGTAATCTTGAATTCGGGCAAACGAAAATTCCGCTTGTTTTCAATTTCTCCGAAACTGACCAAGGGAAAACATCCTGCACACTTGACTCTCCTTCGCAAGGGGTCAAAGGTATCTCTGCGGATGTCACCTTCTGTTCAGACGATTCCATTGCGTTGGAATGTAAGTCAATCGGTGCTACTTTCAGGGGAAATGTTGCATCCGACTCTATCTCCGGTAAATTCACACAACGCGGAATGACCTTCCCTCTCTTGTTGAAACCGGATGCTCCTTTGGAAGACAGACGTCCGCAGACTCCCCGTCCTCCGTTTCCATATACTGTAATAGACACAGTTTTCACCTCTACAGACGGCACCCTCTTGAGCGGTACAATGACCCTCCCTGCCGATACAAAGAGTAAAAAAATACCCGCTATCGTAATGGTTACAGGCAGCGGCCCCCAAAACCGCGACGAGGAGATGTTAGACCATAAACCGTTTGCCGTTATCGCCGACTATCTCGCACGCAACGGGGTAGCTTCCCTTCGCTATGACGACCGTGGCACCGGCGAATCGAAAGGAGATTTCCTTAAAGCCACAACCTATACCTTCAAAGACGATGCCAAGAGCGGTATGGAATTCCTAAAGAAAATGAAGGGAATTGGCAAGATCGGTCTATTAGGGCATTCTGAAGGAGGCACAATCGCCTTCATGCTCGCAGCGGAAAAAGTGCCTGATTTCATTATTTCCCTTGCCGGTTTGGCGGAATCGGGCAAGGAAGGCTTGTTAAAGCAGAACGAACTGATTCTCGACCAATCCGGAATTACCGGCGAGACCAAAGAAAATTGCATGACCTTGATAAGCCGTCTTTTCGACATTCAGATAGAACAGAACAAATCGGGCGTTTGCAAGCCCATCGACATCGATTCTCTTGCAAAAGCCACGGGCAAAGTGGTGCCTCCGTCAATAATAACATCTTTAAAATCTACCCAGAAAATCAGAACGCCATGGTTCGACACTTTGATAACAATTAACCCGCAGACGTTTCTTTCAAAAATCAAATGTCCGGTGCTTGCCATCAACGGCGACAAAGACACGCAAGTGGAGGCGGGAGCCAATATCGGAATCATAAAGAAGAATATCCCCAAAGCTGAAACACATGTCATGCCAGGCCTAAACCACTTGATGCAACACTGCGAAACCGGCGAAATGGCCGAATACGATTCAATCCGTGAGACCATATCTCCCGAAGTCCTCGATCTCATCCTTTCCTTTATCCTCCGCCGATAATTTCATAAGGACATATTTTTTTAGGTTATAGAAACCACAGGTATTTGTACCGTTTTAAGCCTCATCTTGTAGTAAGATTCAAATCTTTCCGCAAGATGAGACTTTTTATTATGACTATGTTACATTTTCGGTAGTTCAATCTGAGAATAATTCATACCTTTGTATAAAATGCACGAAACACCATCAAGACAAGAAGTATGTACAAAAACTTTTTACGATCATCGTTAACCCTTGCATTGCTGATATCAGGCTTCGGATACATCAAGGCAGACAATCAACACACCATAACCATCGGCAGCGAAAACCGCTCATATAAGCTTTACATTCCGAAAGATTGCCCGCAAGGCTCACCGCTGGTCATTGCCATGCACGGTGCCGGAGGCAATAGCGGCAACCAAAGCCCTCGCTTCAACGAAATTGCCGACTCCGAAAAGTTCATAGTTGCCTATCCTCAGGGCGGTCAAATGTTCTTCCCGGTCTTCGGAGGATATACCACCGGATGGGACGCAACCGGCGAAGACAACACGGAAGCCGCCTTTCTCAAGGCCATTATCGATGACGTTGCAGAGAATTATGGAATTAACCGTAAGCGCGTCTATTGCTGCGGTTTCTCCAACGGAGGAATGAACACGTATGCCATGGCCAATGCATGCAGCGACGTATTTGCCGCTTTCGCCAGCATAAGCGGCTTCCCGCTTAACGAATTCCATTTGCAGCATACAGGCAAGCGGCCTGTGCCCTTCCTTCATATCCACGGTAAAGGAGACGACTTCGTGCACTATCGTCTTATGCCTACCATCGTCGATGAGATGGTGGCTCGCATGGGAGCGGATCCCGTGCCCGAAAAATCCGGAGTCAAAGGGGTGTACGACAAAAGCGTATATGCGGCTACAGACGGAAGCTTCCCCTTCGTATATTATGAAATTGACGGAATGGGGCATAACGACTTCACGACAAACACGGAAGACGGCAACTCATCGCTGACTATGTGGCGTTTCTTCCAACAATATACACTCGACATGCCTTGCGACACAACCCTAAAGTGGATGCCACGCATCGAAAGGAAAGGGTTTGTCGCCGATCAACATGGCTGGACAGTCAACAGCGGCGACACACTCTTCTCATTCGGACATGACGGCAAAACCGATGCCAACCAGAACGTTTACCATTCGCTTCAGCTCACTGACGGACACTACAAGCTCACCTTTCATGCAGAAGGTGAAACCGGTAAAAAAATCGGCGTTAAGCTACAAAACCTCATGAATTCCAAGATTGTGCTTAATGCCACGGTTGCAGTAGGCGATGACCGTCCTCTTTATTTCAATATTGACAATGAAGACTTCGCACAATACAAAATCTCTTTCACCCGCGAAAATGTTTCCGATGTGATTTCCATCAGCGATATCCAGTTGCGCACCATTAACAAAGAAGATTACTAAATCTTCCGTTTATGCGGGATTACGGAATTTTGGTTCTATTTTACATTTTATTGGGAAATTTTGGAAGGGAAATGTAATTTTTTCATGTTTTTATTGTCTTATACTTATAATGCGTGTTAAACATCAAACTATGACATCCTGTGTATTTTGAACCGACATGCTCCCAAGCATGCCGAAAACACGGCAATACCATCAAAAAATATAAGTTATGAAAAAGAAATATTTTATGGGCGGTTTCCGCGCCATCGCTTCAGCTCTGTTTTTCGCCTCTTCGTTGGCTTTTTCCACGATAATGGCAGATACATTCATTGCGGTCAATAAGGAAACGAAAGTCTTCGACGAACCAGATGCCACCGGCTACGTCACCCTCAACCAGAAAAACGAAGAGGTAAAGGCGCTCCCCGGCATGGTTTTCAAACTGTCTGAAAACAAAGGAGGATGGAACCTTGTGGAGTATTCCCCAGGGCTTCGTGGCTATGTTTCCGACCAAGTGAAGCAATCCAAGTTTACGCTTCCCAAAGCCGGAACTTATAAAGTGGCAAACAAACCTGCAGATAAATTAACGGTTGAAAATAACGGCAGCAAATGGACAGCGACAATCGGAGGCAAAACCTATCAAGGGGAATTATCCGGCAATATCGTGGTCTTCTTCGACGATAAGAAAATACCCGCCTATTCCATCGTAGATTTCGGCAACGGGCCCATCGTCATGAACTACGACAACTCCGTAACCAAATTTTTCTAAACTTCAGGACTCCGGGAAGAAGTATTGACCCTTCTTTTTTGTGGCATTTCCGTATTCCACGGCATGGCGCGGACAACTATGATAGCAGGCAAGGCAAGAACAACAGTCCGCCCCCCATACGGGTCTCCCCTCTTCCATCTTCACGTTGCCTACGGGGCAACTCCGCGCACATATGCCGCATCCTACGCAAGAAGGTGTGGAATGCCATTTCTTCGGGAAAATTCCCCAGCTTTTAAAGAGGGGATACACCCCTTTTGTCTTTATCCATGCGCTCCCTCCACGCACCACATCAACCGTCTTGCGATGCTGCATGATTCCGTCGGCTATCTCAGAAATTCTTGCAGGAGCTTCCTCCAGTTTTTTACGCTCCACCTCTTTGGAATCAACGTCAAATCCGGGAAGCAACACATAGTTGTTAGGCATAATCACGCTCCAGACAGATTCCACATCCACTCCACGACGAGACATTGCCTTCTCAAACATCTCGGGGGCCAAAGCAACCTCGTCGCCACATGTCATTACACACCACACAGGAATCTGACCCACCTTAATCCTCTGGAAAAAAGCCTCCGGAAGCCCCTCGATAAACGACAATACATTCGGAGGGACGCCCCATGAATAAATCGGAAAAACGAATCCTATAGATTTTTCCTCCGAGATATCGATCTCGGATTCCGTCTTGGAAATCTCAACCGTTGTGGTTCCAAGTTTTTCCGAAAGTATCCTCGCCACATATCCCGAATTTCCCGTGCCGGTGAAATAAAAAATCATACCGCTGTAAAAATCTTAAATATTAGTTCTTTGAGAAGTTCGAATTCATTCTGTGTCGAACCTATCCCCTTACTATGCACATCATATTCCCGGAGGGCATGAACGGCGGCAAGAGCCTGGCGTGCATTATAAAACTGCAACCCGTCGCGATAATCCTTCAACGCGTAAGAATTTTTCAAATCGAGAGCCGCCGTCAGTGACTGGTCGCTTTTGTCGCGCGTCACCGCAGCTATGAAAAGATTGGAGAAAAATTTAAAGAGCACAGCCGCTGTCATCACTCCCGGATTTTGCTTGGGATTGCGCGAAAAATACTCCACAATCATCATCGCCTTGGGATAATCTTTACGCGCACAAGCCTTTACAAGTTCAAATGTATTGAAATCTTTCGAAATGCCGATGTTCCGTTCAATCAATTCCGGAGAAATGCGTTTCACATCACGGCCTGCGGCTATTATAAGTTTGTCGATTTCTCCGAAAAGTTTGCTCAACGGATTGCCGATATAGTCGCAAAGCAGCGACACCGCCTTATCGTCTATCCCCATACCTTTGGAGGCACAATAATCTGAAATCGGACCGGACAGCTGATAATCTTTAAGTTTGTCGCTACGAAAAACAACGCAGTCGGAATCTTTCGCCCGCTTCATCAAAGCGGAGGTGGCAGGAAGTGCATCACCTTTATACACCACCACAAGCACAGTCATATTGTTAGGTCTGCCAACGTATGATGCAAGCTTGTCGAGTTGCGATTTTGCCTGCGACATGGTCTGCGCCTCTTTAAGCATCACAAGCTGTCGGTCAGCCATCACGGGATATTGCTGCGCGCTTCCTATAACTTTCCCGATTTCGGCATCGGCACCATAATAGACAATGGAGTTGAAATCACGGTCCGCCTCATCGACCACACCGTTCTCAAGTGCCTTTACAATCTGATCGATGTAATAAGACTCCTCTCCCATCAGAATATACACAGGCGCGAAGTCTCGCTTCCTGATTGCCGTCATAATCTCCCGGAAAGTGGGCCCTGCTGATTTCTTCGCCATATTCTTTGCTTATTAATTTATTTCAACTCTCTTTTAAAAAAGTACCCACGGAAACGCCAGAAAAACAACGACGTGGCAACCACGCTCGCAAAGGCATCCCACGGAATTTCACCGTTGCCCGCCACCCCGAAAGCGTCTATTCCTCCAGAAGCAGCGTCACCCTGCAGCCAATAGCTCACCACCACTATCGAATTGTTCAAAGCGTGGGCAAACACCGAAGGCCAAATACTTCCGGTCCACACAAGCAGATAACCGAAAAAGGCCCCCATAAGCAGACGCGGGAAGAAACCGAAAAACTGGAAATGCACGGCACTGAATATTGCCGCCGCACACCATACTGACATGGCTACACCTATACCGGATCGCGAAAATATGCCTTGAAGCCCCCCTCGGAATAACAATTCCTCGGAAAAACCCGTAAGCACACCAACTATTGCCACGCCGCAAAGCATGCCGGCAAAACTTCCTGAAGCAAGCACCCTATCCACCACTTCGTTGTTGGCATCCTCCCAACCCCTCAAAGTAGCTTCAAGCCCGGAAGCCCAATCCGGAAAATGCATGGCAGAGTTCCATGCTATAAGCTGGTTCATCGCAGGGAGGGCAAAGAAATACACGAGCAACACCCCGACGTATGCCTTCAACGGAGGAGTGTGCGACAATCCGAGAAACGACAACGGCTTTACGGAAGAAAACCTTCCGGCAATCCATGCAGGAATACAAAAGGCAACTACGCACTGCACCGCCGAAGCCGCAAGCATCTTCGTGCGTTCGTCAATACCCGGCAAGAGCGACAACGACGCGCCGATTCCCGCCGCTATGACAAGCATCACAAAAAAAGATGTAAACAGCACCAGAAGCCTGAATGCAGTCGATTCCCTTAAGGGAGACAGATAATTTTCAGACATCGAAATTTTTTCTTGTAAATATGAAATCGCGTCCCAGATATTTTTCCCTCACCACAGGATTGGCGGCAAGCTGCTCGCTGGTGCCTTGGAAAAGGATTTTTCCTTCGAAAAGGAGATAGGCACGGTCGGTGATACGCAACGTCTCCTGTGCGTTATGGTCGGTAATCAGGATGCCGATATTCTTGGATTTAAGCTTATAAACCACTTCCTGGATGTCGGCCACCGCTATGGGGTCAACTCCGGCGAAAGGTTCGTCGAGCATTATAAACTTCGGGTTGATGGCAAGACACCGGGCAATCTCCGTGCGTCGCCGCTCCCCGCCCGACAATTGGTCGCCAAGGTTTTTTCGCACCTTCTGCAAACGGAACTCGTCGAGGAGACTTTCCAATTTTTCTTTTTGGTATTCCTTTGAAGTATTGGTCATTTCAAGCACGGCGCGTATATTGTTTTCCACGCTCAGCTTACGGAACACCGAAGGCTCCTGGGCGAGATAGCCTATACCAAGCTGCGCACGCTTATAAACCGGATAGCCCGTGATGTCTTTATTGTCAAGAAAAATCTTCCCCTCGTTTGGAGTAATAAGGCCGGTGGTCATATAGAAAGTAGTGGTTTTTCCCGCACCGTTAGGTCCGAGCAGTCCCACGATTTCTCCTTGGGTCACGTTGATAGAGACATGGTTGGCAACCGTACGCTTGCCATATCTCTTGACAAGGTTCTCCGTGCGCAATTCCCCTTTCTGAGGGACTTCCATTTCAAATTCGCTGTCAACGGCAACACCTTCGGAGGTCCGCACCTCTATTTTCGCATCCACCTCCGCCTCCTGCATATCCGGCACAGGCTCAGTCTCCATACGTTTCGCCACCTCCTTTTCCTCGGGAGTGAGGCTTTCGTGTTTCTTAAAAAGCGGAAATATTTTCATCTGGGCTTATTTATCGGAACATGAAGAAAGGAGCGAACGGATATAATCCGTAAGAAGTTTTATAGCCACATTATTATTCCCCCCCTGCGGAATAATCAGGTCGGCATAACGCTTTGACGGCTCTATGTAAAGTTCGTGCATCGGTTTAAGGGTCTCCTGATAGCGGTCAATCACCATTTGCGGCGTTCTCCCCCTCTCAATGCAGTCTCTTGATATCACCCTTATCAGACGCTCGTCGGCGTCCGCATCGACAAACACCTTCACGTCGAGCATATCTCTCAACGGCTTGTCGGTCAGCACAAGTATGCCCTCGACCACCACAACATCACGAGGCTTCAGCGTGACCGTTTCTTTCAATCTTGAACAGGTAATGAAATCGTAGGTAGGCATCTCCACTGTCTTCCCTTCTTTCAGAGCCCTGAGATGCTCGCAAAGAAGCGTCCATTCTATCGAGGCGGGCTCGTCGTAGTTCATTGTGAGCCTTTCCTCGAGCGGGATATGGGCGTTATCTTTATAATAACAGTCTTGCGGGATTACCGCCACTTCGTCTTTAGGCAGCGATTCTATGATTCTTCTAACCACAGTGGTTTTCCCGGAACCGGTTCCACCGGCAATTCCAATTACCAACATGTCCGTTTTTTTGTTATAGTTATGAAAAGCAGTGGTTCGTATAAGAACAAATACATGAAAATTTGTTTTATTACCATCTGCCTCGGTTATTTACGGACTCCCGCATCATCGTGAAATCCGTTGAAATGACCTTATGGATGCAAAATTAATAAAATTCCGCCACCATAGCAAACGAAAGGGAGTTATCTCCAACACCGATAAATTATCCCTTTTGTCGGTAAAGAGTGAAGATTGGCTTTTTTTTATTAATTTTGCACGGATTTACGGACAGCCGCATTTATTCTCTCCATTTTGCGGCAATAACATAATATTGAAAAATGATTGTTTCATCAATTGCTTCGTTCGGTCGCTACTGCATGTTCCTGTCGCAGGTGTTCCGTCTGCCCGACAAGGGAAAGGTGTTTTTCAACCGTCTTGTTTTCGAGATTTCGAAACTCGGCGTGGATTCCATTCCCCTCGTCATCATAATATCGCTCTTCATCGGTGCGGTCATCACAATCCAGATGACCATCAACATCGTGTCGCCTTTGATACCCTCCTATTCCACAGGACTTGCCACGCGCGAGATTCTCCTTCTGGAATTCTCGTCAACAATGATGAGCCTTATCCTTGCCGGAAAGGTGGGTAGCAACATAGCTTCGGAAATCGGCACTATGAGGGTGACCGAGCAAATCGACGCCCTCGACATCATGGGCATCAACTCAGCAAATTTCGTGGTGCTCCCTAAAATAATAGGATTCGTGCTTTTCGTGCCGGTGCTTTGCGTGCTCTCCATGTTCATGGGGCTTATAGGAGGCTGGTTTATAGCGAATTTCACCACCATGATTTCGGTGGAAGACTACGTTTTCGGCATACAGTCGTTTTTCAATGAATGGTATGTATGGTACGGCATCATAAAAACCGTAGTGTTCGCCTTTATCATCACCACCATTGCGGCGTATTACGGTTATTACGTCAAGGGGGGCGCGCTTGAAGTGGGACAGGCAAGCACAAAGGCGGTGGTGTCAAGCTCCATCATAATCCTTCTCGCCGACGTTATCCTCACCAAACTCCTTCTTCAATAATCATTTTCCATCTCAAAACGCAAAGTCATGATAGAGGCAAAAAACGTATCCAAATGGTTTGACGGACAAAGGGTGCTCTACAACATATCCGCAAAATTCGAGACCGGGAAAACCAATCTCATTATCGGGCAGAGCGGGTCAGGCAAGACTGTGTTTATGAAATGCCTTATCGGGCTCCTCTCTCCGGAGGAAGGGTCGATACTATACGACGGAAGGATGTTCCGCTCCATGAACGAGCAACAAAAACGCGCCCTGCGCACGGAGATAGGTATGCTTTTCCAGGGGTCGGCCCTTTTCGACAATGAAACCGTGCTCGGCAACGTCATGTTCCCGCTGAAAATGTTCAGCCCTCTATCCCATGAGGAGCAACTCGAACGTGCTCATTTCTGTATAAACCGTGTGGGGCTTACAAACGCCGATGAGAAATACCCCTCCGAAATTTCCGGAGGCATGCAGAAACGTGTGGCGATTGCCCGAGCCATAGCCCTCAATCCGAAATACCTCTTCTGCGACGAGCCAAATTCCGGCCTCGACCCCAAGACATCAATCCTTATCGACGAGCTTCTGAGCGACATCACACATGAATATGGAATCACTACCATAATCAACACCCACGACATGAACTCCGTGTTGGGCATAGGAGAAAACATCATATTCATCAACAAAGGACACTGCGACTGGACAGGCAGCGACCGCAACATTTTCCGAAGCACAAATAAAGACCTCAACGACTTCGTATTCGCGTCGAAACTTTTCAAAGAAGTCAAGATGTTCCTTCAACGGGAATACGAAGCCGAAGAAGATGCCTGATTAATAGTGCGTTCCTAAATCAGGATGTCGGCAAACGTTTGGGAATCGAGTCCGGGAATCACTTTTTCGGGGCATATCTTAGCGACAGCCCTTTCAAGTTCTTCCCTCGTTGCTTTCACTCCCTCCAAAGGCTTGCAAAGCAGCTCTTCCACATCTCCATTCATAAAGAAATCTCCGGAAATGCTCATATTCCTCACTGCATTCTCCGTCTCATCAATGTCGTATTCCACACTGAAATCTCCGAGCCCCTCGATGAGTCGGTGTCGCGACACCCTGTGCGTCTTGTCGGCAGTTCCGTTATTCGAAGCAGATATCCGCATGAAGGAAGGATCGTAATAACCCTTCTCTATACCCTTGATTTCTTCCAAATCCTTTCCTGTAACTACGTAAGGCTCGCCTGCGGTAATTTCTTTTATCATAAATCGTTCAAAATCTTCCGGGCTCAAAGCAATCCCTTCGTTTTTAAGGCAAGTGACCCTTTTCGGCACCGATTTTACCCCTTTCGATTCCAACTTGGCTTTAGAGGGGGTCAAAGCATTTGCAAGACAGACGGGGTCGAAATCATATAACATAGTCCCATGGGCAATACTCCTGCCGGGCAGATGATAAAATGCGTTACCCGCCACTTTGCGTTCACCTATAAGAATGTCGTTCCTACCCGAAGCATACGCCTCTATACCCAATTTGCAAATAGACTCTGCAATCATTGAGGTGTAGCGTGCAAAAACTTCTGTCACCTTGTCGCTGTCGGTAATGAAAGAAAACATAAAGTTCTGACGGTCGGCGAAGACACAGCCTCCGCCGCTACGTCGCCTCACAACATCGATGCCATGGTCGCGACAATACACAAGATTGACCTCCTTGTCTATTTCTTGATTACGCCCGCATATCACGGTGGGGTCAACCCTCCAAGAAAAGAAATAGTCGCCCGCAGGCAGACAACGCGCCACCCATTCCTCGGCGGCAAGATAAAATGGGAGGCGACGGTGTTCTCCGTCTTTTTCTTCCGGAAGTATTACATGTCTCATTTTATGCAAGATTTTACAACTTCACAAAAGTAAGAATATTTCCTCTTCTCTCAAAGAATTTGGTCTTTAATTTCATTTTCACATCGATTTAAGGAACGCGGTTTTTTGTCAAAAAGTCAAAAAAATCCTGCCGAGGCATATTCTTTTCACGACCATTGGCGTATTAAATAAGAATTTATTAGTAATTTAGCACAAAATTTTAAATCAACTAACCTAAACCCGGATGAAAAAGTATTTTCTGACACTTTCTCTCCTCTGTTTCGCCGCCGTCATGATGGCGGCCGATGCAGTGACATGGAGTTTTCGTATCGTAGGCGACAATACGGAGAATCCTGCCATTGAGATATCGGCCAAAATAGCCCCCGGCTATCATCTTTTCTCTACCGACAACCCTCCCGGAGGGTCGAACCCTCTCGAATTCCATTTCGAGACCTCGGGATGTTCGTTAGACGGGACCCCGACGGCAAACAAGGCTTATACAAAGCAATTCAACGACATTTTCGAAGTTGACGAACACTTTTATACTGGCAGCGTCACTTTCACCCAAAAACTGAAGCCCACCGCGAAAGACTTCACGGTAAACGTTGAAATCAAAGGACAGTCTTGCAACGACACAGGCTGCGTGCCTCTCTTCGCCTCCCACTCCTTTAAGGGACAGGCGATCGTAAAGGAACCGACTCCGGCCCCCAAGGCTGAAGAAAAAGCTAAAGAGCCCGAGACTCCCGCTACATCCCCCGCTCAAGACGGTGCCGATGTCCTCGCCCAGATGACAGATTCACTTCAGAACGCCGAATCCCCGCTGATGCCGGCGGCAAACCTCAGCGGAGTCAACAGCACCGACATGTCATGGTGGGATAATGTGGAAGCCGAGCTTAAAGAGTTTTCCGACGAACCCGAACAGCAGGGCAGATCGCTTCTTTATATCTTCCTTGCGGGATTCATAGGCGGTTTGATAGCATTGGTCACCCCGTGTGTATGGCCCATGATTCCGATGACCGTGAGCTTCTTCCTTAAGCAGAACAAAAGCAAGCGCAAATCGGTGATGACGGCGGCCGTATATGGACTCTCTATTATCGTAATCTATGTAGGGCTTGGATTGGTGGTGACAGCACTGTTCGGTGCGTCGGCACTCAACGAACTCGCCACGAGCGCACTGTTCAACATCATATTCTTCCTGCTCCTCGTGGTGTTCGCCATCTCGTTTATGGGTGGATTTGAACTCACGCTGCCCTCGTCATGGACCAATAAGATGGATTCCAAGGTAGATGCCACCACAGGGTATCTGAGCATATTCTTCATGGCTTTCACCCTTGTGCTCGTTTCCTTCTCTTGCACGGGCCCGATTATCGGCACGCTACTCGTGGAAGCGGCGGCCACATCCAATTTCATCTCCCCTGCTGTCGGAATGTTTGGCTTTGCGCTCGCACTCGCCCTTCCGTTCTCGGTTTTCGCCATGTTCCCCACGATGCTCAAATCTATGCCGAAGAGCGGAGGATGGATGAACACGGTGAAAGTGGTATTAGGTTTCCTCGAACTTGCCCTTGCCCTCAAATTCCTTTCGGTGGCCGACCTCGCCTACGGATGGAGGATACTTGACCGCGAAGTATTCCTCTCACTCTGGATTGTGATTTTCGCCCTCCTCGGTGTTTATCTTCTTGGCAAACTCACATTCCCGCACGATGACAAAGTGGAAAAAATAAGCGTCGCTCGATTCATGCTCGCTTGCATATCGTTTGCATTTGCCGTCTATATGCTTCCCGGCTTATGGGGAGCCCCCCTCAAGAGCATCAGCGCCTTCTCTCCGCCGATTTCAACCCAGGATTTCTCTCTCTATGAAGGCGATGTCCACGCCCAGGTTGACGACTATGAAGAAGGCATGAAACTCGCCAAGCAGCTTGGCAAACCTGTCTTGATTGACTTTTCAGGCTATGGATGCGTAAACTGCCGCAAAATGGAGGCTGCCGTCTGGACCGATTCCGAGGTAAAGGCAAGCATCGACAATGATTTCGTGCTTGTTACCCTTATGGTGGATGAAAAGAAAGCCCTCCCCGAACCTGTCAAAGTAACGGAAAAAGACGGCACCGTCCGCACTCTCCGCACCTATGGCGACAAATGGAGCTACCTCCAGCGTTCTAAATTCGGGGCCAACGCGCAGCCGTTCCACGTCATCGTCGATAACGACGGGAAACCGCTTGCCCCGGCATTCGTATATAAGGAAGATATTCCTGGATACAAGAGATTCCTTAACCAAGGAATTGAAAACTATTCGAAGCGGAAATAGTGTCATAAAATTCCTGAATAATAAACCTAAAAAGACCCGTCCATGCAATCATGGGCGGGTCTCTTACGTTTTATCATCATGAAACTACAATCCGCATTTTTACTCGCCGCGTTTTTGGCTTTCGCAGCCGAAGTATGCGCCTCCTCGCCGCGCTACATGGAACTTGCAGACTCTGCCGACAATTATATGAAGCGAGAACGCTGGAGCGATGCCGAAAGCGTTATTTTAAAGGCGCTTCGTCTGGAACCCGGCAACTTTTCCAACGCTCTCCTCCTTTCAAACCTCGGAGTGGTGCGTACGAATATGGGAAAGATGGATGAAGCCCTCGAAGCTTTCGAACTCGGGCTTTCGGTGGCCCCGCGCTCGTCAGTCATAAGGACCAACAGGGCGCGCACTCGTCTTTTTATAGGAGACTACGATGGTGCGCTGGCAGACCTTGACGAAACCCTTCGGATAGATTCGGTCCAGGAATGGCCCTTACAGATGAGGGGACTCCTCTTGTTGGGAAAAAACGAAACTGAAAAAGCGAAAAAAGATTTCTCCACTCTGGCGAAACTGTATCCACGAAACAGCGCGTCGATGTCGGGACTCGCCCGTGTGGAAGAACGTGAAGGCAATTATAATGACGCCTTGCGGCTGTATGACGAAGCCATCGCCATGGACGACAATCCGGAGACCCGTTTCTCCCGCATACTTCTTAAAATCAATATGGAAAGATATAGCGATGCCTCGGAAGACATCTACAAGTCCATCCAAAAGTTTCCCGAGCATCCCGATTTCTATCTTGCAAGGGGCTATCTCCACCGTCTGAACTACAGAAATCATGAAGCGGAAATCGATAAAAAAATTGCTCTCGACAAAGGGGCTGACCCTCAATTCGTTGAACAATTCTTCCCCCAAAACGGTAAATAACTTCCGTCATTTTTTGTTACAGGGTTGAAAAATTATTACTAACTTTGCACTCGCAAATCCCCGACATAGGGATGCCAGTTTTAATCATGAACCATCTTTTCAAACATATCGAATACCTGCTTTTGCATCATGACTGCGTGATTGTACCCGGATTGGGAGCATTCATAGCTTCGATGACATCTGCCAAAATCGACATGGAGAAAGGTGTGATTATCCCCCCTTCCCGTACGGTAATGTTTAATCAGGCCGTCACTCTCGACGACGGTTTGCTGGCTAATTCTTATGCCCGTAAGTATAAACTGTCGTTCGAAGAATCAAGAATGGTGATTATACGGGAAGTCAATGCAATCATCTCCCATATCCAAAGAGAAGGGATGATTGATTGTGGCAACATCGGATGCCTACATCATGGTGAAGAAGGCAATCTTATATTCTCTCCCGCTGTTTCCGTTTCCGATTTCAATGCAAAATTGGGATACACGTCGGCTGAATTCGATATTAAGACTGAAGCCGTCGCAAATGTCGAGACTGAAGTCCAGTCCGGTTCAACCGAATCCGAGGATGCGGAATTAATTGAACAAGATTTCTACCATTTCAGAATAAGCAAGACATTTACGAGAATGGCGGCGGCATTCCTTGTCATTGCAGCCGTGACTATCACTGTTTTGCTTAATCCCATTCCTCGTGACGAGCGTGTGCAAAAGGCTTCGGTAGTGCCGGTAGAAGCATTGATTCCCGTTCCCATAGAATCAACTGCAAAGCAGGATACTGTGAAAACTGTCGGAAATGCCATAGCTCAATCCGAAAAGCAAGAACCTTTGCATTATCTCATAGTGGCAACATTTTCGTCGTCACGCGAGGCGGAAGCTTACGCTTCAAACAATTCTACAGACGAATACAATCTCACTGCGGTTCCGTCGAGAAAGATGTGCAGGGTGGCTGTAGCGGCTTCCGACAACAAGGAAGAACTCCGAAAACAACTGAACACTAAAGCCATCAGTTCCAGATTTCCAAATGCGTGGATATGGAGCCGTAGGCAATAATTCTTCTACAATCCTTTCAAACAAATAAAAGCGGTAGGAAACAATACCGCTTTTATTATTTTATATTAGGGAATCCGACATCACTGCACCATCAGTACTATCCATTTTATCGCTTTCCGCTTTTAAGAGTGTGCTCTAAACATGCCATGAACACTTTCACGTTTTTTTCGGTTATATTGTCAGATAATCGGCAAGCCGGATTAGCATATTTCCGAACGCGACAATAAGAAAGGTACGACTCCTATGTGTTGCCATGGCTTGCTTTTTTTGTTATAATTAAATCTTAATTATATTATGAACACAGCACCTTTGCAGGGCATCAAGGTGATTGATTTTACCGAAGTGCAATCAGGGCCTTCCTGCACCCAAATGTTAGCTTGGCTTGGAGCAGATGTAATAAAAATCGAACGCCCCGGAGTAGGCGATGCCACAAGAGGCGAACTTCAGTTCAATCCGGAACTACCAAGCTATTACTTCCTTCAACTTAATTCCGACAAAAAATCGCTTGCCCTCGACGCCAAGACTCCCGATGGAAAAGAAATCCTCACCAAACTGATTAAAGGAGCCGACATATTTATCGAAAACTTACATCCGGGAGCCATGGATAAACTTGGGTTCTCTTGGGAAGAGGTACACAAGTTGAATCCTAAGTGCATCTACGGCACAATAAAGGGATTCCCGCAGTCGTCAAAATATAAAGACCTTAAGGCATACGAACCTATCGCACAGGTGACGGCGGCTGCAGCCTCCACCACCGGATGGTATGAAGGGGCGGAAAACATTCCAACACAAAGCGGTGCAGCGCTTGGCGACTCCAACACCGGAATGCATCTTTTGATCGGTATTCTCGCGGCGCTCTGCCAACGCGAAAAAACCGGCGAGGGTTCGTTCGTCTATCAGTCGATGCACAATGCATGTCTAAACCTTTGCCGTATAAAGACGCGTGACCAGCTCACTCTCGACAAAATAGGCTACCTCACCCAATTCCCGCAATATCCCGACGGCAAGTTTGGCGACTGCGTGCCCCGTTCAGGGAACATCGAAGGAGGTGGCGTGCTTGGATGGACCTACAAATGCAAGCCTGCCGGAGGATATGACTCCGAGCTGGATGCCAACAACTATGTCTATATCGTCCTCCAGCGGGGCGCAAAGGATTTCGAACTTTTCTGCAACGCCGTAGGATTTCAGGATTGGCTGACGAATCCCGATTTCAATACTGCAGACGCACGTGACCGCCACAAACAGGAGATATACCGGAGAATCGGAACATGGACAGCGGATAAGACAAAATTCGAAGTCACCGAAATTCTTGGAAAAGCAGGAGTGCCTGTCGGCCCAGTTTTGTCAACCAAAGAGATCATGACCGATGAGTCGCTCTACGACGGCAACACACTCGTGAAAATAAACCAGGGAGGCAAAATCGGAGAATTCGTCACCGTGGGATGCCCATTCACCATATCGAATTATCAACCCACCTACGGACCATGCCCCGAACTCGGTGGCAACACCGATGAAATCCTCACAGGCTTGGGCTATACTCCGGAGGATTTGGCTAAATTCAAAGCCAACGGCACCACCGCACCTATGCCGAAAAAATAATTTACTTTCATAATTATCGAAAGGCTTGCAAGGGGTGACCTCACGCCCGGCAAGCCTTTTACTCAATTTATCATCCTTAATCGAAAAACAATGGACACTTCAAATAGCTCAAAACCTCAGTTCCCCGAGCAGGTTACCGGCATGTATATCCTTGCTGAAGCTCTCAAACGCCTTGGCCTTGACAATGTATATGGACTTGTAGGTATTCCTGTAACGGAAGCCGCATACGCCATGCAGAAAGTGGGGGTAAAATATGTAGGATTCCGTTTCGAACAGCAGGCCGGGATGGCGGCGGCAACGCATGGTTATCTCACACGTGTGCCGGGTGTATTGCTCACCGTCTCATCTCTCGGATTTCTCAACGGACTGACCGCAACCGCCAACGCTACGGTCAACTGTTATCCGATGATACAGATTTCAGGAGCTTCGGACCCCACTATGGTTGACATGAAAATGGGCACCTATGAAGAACTCGACCAACTTAATACGGCGCGTCCTCTCGTGAAAGCTGCCTTCCGCTGCAGCCATGCCAAAGATATCCCTTCGGCTGTGGCAAGAGCTTATCGGGCGGCAGTAAGCGGGAGGCCCGGAGGTGTATATATCGATATGACGACCCCGGCCCTCGGCGAAACTATGGACGCTACCGAGGCACAAAAACTTTTTTATACTCCGGTTGACCTATATTCCCCAATCTTACCCAACCGGGAATCGGTGGCGAGGGCAGTCGAGATTCTTCTTTCCGCCAAACGCCCTGCGATCCTTATTGGCAAAGGGGCGGCCTATGCCCAGGTGGAGAATGAACTTAAAAAGCTTGCCGAGACATACAACATACCATATCTTCCAATGTCGATGGCCAAAGGTCTTCTTCCCGATGACGGCGACCTAAGTGCGCTTTCCTGCCGCTCTGACATCATGGAGAAATCCGACGTAGTGCTTGTGGTGGGCGCACGTCTCAACTGGATGCTTTCGTTCGGTAGAGGCAAATGGAATCCTGCCATCAAGTTCATCCAACTCGATGTCGAGCCTACGGAAATCGATGTCAACGTACCGATTGCCGCACCTGTCATAGGCGACCTTAAAGAGTCGCTCAACGCGTTGCTCAAAGCCATGGACGGCAAATCAATGGATTCGGATCCGGCATGGGTGAAGTCTTTGCAAGCCCAGACAAAAATTAAGAATGCGAAATTCGAGGCCCGACTGTCGGAAGCCGCATCTTTGGAGCCTATGAACCATTGGAGCGCACTGAGTGCCATCAAACCGGTGCTTGCCGCGAATCCTGATATAATCCTCGTAAACGAAGGAGCCAACACTCTTGATGACACCCGCGACGCAATCGACATGCAGTTGCCCCGCCACCGCATAGACTGTGCCACATGGGCGATTATGGGGATGGGAATGGGCTCATGCATTGGAGCGGCCGTAGCCACCGGCAAGTCTGTCGTAGCAATCGAAGGCGACTCCGCATTCGGGTTCTCCGGTATGGATTTCGCCACCATCTGCCGTTTCAGACTTCCCGTTACAGTGGTGGTTTTAAACAACGGAGGCATCTACAACAGCATCGGAGTCAACCCATCGACCGACCCGGCAATAGAACACGACCCCGCCCCAACCACCCTCGACCTTGAGGCGCGCTACGACAAGATGGGCGACATGTTCGGGGCGAAAGGCTACTACGTCACGACCCCCGCTCAACTCAAAGCAGCCCTTGAAGAGGCGATTGCTTCGAAGAAACCGGCCATCATCGACGTGCAGCTTGCTGCCGATGCAGGCAAGGAGAGCGGCCATATTGGCTACCTCAACCCCACCCCGCTCATCGACTACACGGTATAAAAACCACTTTTATCGAAGATTTAACGTATCCCCGGATTTAGGCACAAGCCTTCGGAAAATCTGGCCGATTGCCTCCCGGCTGCACAATTCTTTTTCTTTATTCTGATTGGCTATAAACAATAAAAAATGAAGTTATGGACATTTCTCATGTAATATTATATGCAATCGTCCCGATTATTGTCGTGATGCTTGCCGGATTCATTTCGGGAAAGAAAGGAATCTTTTCCGGCGAAGACGCCAAGAAATTCAACAAGGTCGTGCTCGACTATGCATTGCCTGCCGCCCTTTTCGTTTCTATTGTGCAGGCCAGCCGCGAGATGCTTATCCGCGACATAAAGCTCACCGTGGTTTCCACCATCGGCATCATGGCATGCTTCATGGCGGTGTATTTCGTCTTTAAATACTGCTTCAAGAAAAACACGGGCGCCGATGCCGCCGTATCCGCTCTTATCAGCGGTTCGCCCACAATCGGGTTCCTCGGATTTGCCGTGCTTGAACCTATTTTCGGCACCTCCCCTTCCGTGGCGCTTGTAGTCGCTATCGTGGGTATCGTGGTCAATGCCATCGGCATTCCGGTGGGACTTTCGCTTATGAATGCCTCCCTTGAAAAGCAAAACCCCGGCTCTACGAAGAAACAAAGTGCCTGGGCGCCGGTAATCCACGCCTTGGAGCAACCTGTGGCTTGGGCGCCGATTCTTGCAGTAATCTGGGTGGTTGTCGGAATTCCTTGGCCCGACTGGGCGTCGCCTTCCTTCAACCTTATAGCCAAGGCAAATGCCTCTATGGCTGTGTTCTCTGCTGGTATTACCCTTTCGGCCATCAAGTTCTCGGTCAACTGGCAGGCTGTGCTCGGTTCCATCATGAAGATGATTATGATGCCGGCCGTAATCCTCATCCTCGGACTTGTCTTCAAGATGGATCCGGAGAATCTGAAGATGCTCGTCGTGGCAGGTGCATTGCCTCCTGCATTCTCCGGAATCATAATTGCCGACGAGTATGACACCTACGTCGCCACAGGCACATCCTCGCTCACCCTGTCGGTGATTCTTTTCATAGGTTTCTGCCCTCTTTGGATATGGATAACCGACCTTGCCCTCAAGATGGCCTGACCATACATTACTCTGATTTTATAAATTTAATTGATTTATGCTTAAAAACATCAAAACCCGCCCGATAATCGCACCGCATCCGGTGCTGATTATCGGCACATACGACGAAAACCGCAATCCCGACGCCATGAACGTGGCCTGGGGCGGACAATGCTGGGACAATCAGATTGCCCTCAACATCTCTTCAAGCCATAAGACCACTGAAAACATGCGTAAATCAGGCGGCTTTACCGTGCATATCGCCGATGAAGAACGTGTGGAACTTGCAGACTATCTCGGAATCACTTCAGGACACGACAAGACAAAACTCAGTCATGTCAAAGCCACTGTCACTCCGGCAAAAGAAGTTATGGCCCCGATAATCGAAGAGTTCGTGCTCGCCATGGAATGCAGGATTATATCAATGACTGACAACGGCGACGGAGGCACTCGCGTCGTAGGGGAGGTGGTGCGGACCGTAGCCGATGATTCAATCCTTGACGAAAACGGCCGAGTCGATTATTCGAAACTCCGTCCCATAACGTTCGATTCAGAAACCAACACATATCGGGCCCTCGGATCCGTCATTGCGAAAGCTTTAAACGTCGGCAAAACCTTGAAATAAACTCATTACATTCTCATAATATACCACCCGACAAAAATTACACCCCCGGGGAACAGCGATGACGCCGTTTCCCGGGGCTATGTTTTTTTGAAACAATGCAATCAAAAAATCTGGTTGTCCTTGGTTGTCCTGGTTTGAGAATCCCGGGTTGTCCCGGTTAAAACGAAAAGCGGCCGATTCACATCGACCGCTCTCTTTTTCAATAATACTTTTCAAACTAACCTAACATCATGAAACAGAAATCGCTGAATCTGTATTGTAGTAACCAATGTGATACTAACGATTTTCTATATATAAGACAATCAACACCCCCAAATGGTTCAATCGCATCCCGACGTTTTAACATTCTTTAATTAAAATCGTCGCAAATTCTTAAAATACCTCATGAAAGAATAGCATCTCCTTTCTCTCAGATACTTGAAATTCAACTCATTGGCATATGCCTCCCTCTCAAACGAAATGTTGCGGTATGCTTCATAACTATTACGAAACTGCACCAACCTTACCAGCCATTCCACCACATACGCCAAATAAAAGAACAGATATAGCAACTCCTTCATCTGTGCCGTATGTATTTTTTCATGATTAATAACCCTCTGACCGCACGGTCCCTTCGCAAAAAGCACTCCGAAAAGATTTATCGCATAGAAATTCTTCCCGAACGGAATTATCTTATTTATAAAAATCCTCATATAGAATTATGCAAACCGCTACACCATGGTCAGTCAAGCCTGAAAACAAGACGTTGCACACCGTCATCATATCTGCTGCTGGAGATTCGGAATCTTCCTATTTCCGAAGTGTTTGACACGTGCGTCCCGGCACACAGGCATTGGTCATAGTCGCCGATTTTAACCACTCTCACGGTTTCTGACGCTCCTTCCGGCAAACGGCTCATGTCAAACCGGTCAATAGCCTCCGCCTGTGTTATGAATTCTTCGGTGACGGGCACGCATTCCGCAATCACCTTATTTATATAATCTTCCATCCCCTTTATCTCTTCGGCCGACATCGGCTTCGGAAGATGGAAATCGAGTTTCGATTTCTTCCTCTCCACATGCGCGCTGAACGCCCTCCCCTGCCCATATCTGCGGGCCATTTCCCCATTGAGTAAATGCTCCGCCGTATGCATCGGAGGATATTCCTGTTTGTTATGCTCGTTGAGAGCCGGTTGATTATCTGTCTTGTCCATAAAAGCATTGTGTAAAACAAACAAAAAGGAATCCCGAATCCGAAGATTCAGAATTCCTTCAGTGTCCAAGATGAGACTCGAACTCACACAGCCAAACGGCCACTACCCCCTCAAAGTAGCGCGTCTACCAATTCCGCCACCTGGACATTCGATTGATTGGAGTTGGAGCGAAAAACGGGACTCGAACCCGCGACCCCGACCTTGGCAAGGTCGTGCTCTACCAACTGAGCTATTTTCGCATTTT
>CAJUCW010000038.1 GCA_910585275.1 uncultured Muribaculaceae bacterium | reverse complement strand
TTTTAGAGGAAAGTTACAACGAATAATCGACATTCGATGTGACAAATGTCCCATCGGGGCATGAAAATCAGCGTGGAGCGAAGATTTTTCTTAAATATCCTCACCTTCGAAGGCGTTGGCGGCACTTTCAGCCTCACGGATGCGGTGCAACTGACGTCGAGAGATGCCCAGATAGGAGGCAATTTCCTGAACAGGCAGATTGTCTGTAACGCCGGGGTAGCAGGAGACAAGTTCATGGAACCGTTCTGAAGGTGTCTTTACAAGCATATTCAGATAACGGCAATAAGCCTCTTGCAACAGATTGGAGGAAACCTCGGCGACAAAGCCGGGATTACACTCTATGATAAACCGACGCGCATCTTTGACAGACACCCGCTGAACCTCGGCATCGCATCCCGCGACAATAGAGGTTCGCGAAGGCTGGTCATACAGGAATCCCCGCACATAATCCGTAACGACCTCATCCTCGAAAGTGAAGCCGGTTACCACTTCCTGCCCCTTTGAATTAATAGCTACATATTTGAAATATCCAGACTTTACCACACCTATATAACGGCACAATTGCCCCTGCTGAACAATTCTATCGCCTTTGGCATAGACCGTGTTCTTGCCATTAGCCGTGATATAATCATTCAGCACCGACAGGTCAATCCTCGTCATGAAGTCGTTAAGCCGTGCCATATTTCTGGTGTTGTTTTGTTTCCTTTCCTCAGTTGTTTTTGTTGATGAGGTTGACGATTACTTTAACCATTGTGTCCTTCTCTTCGGTGCGGCTTTCGGCTATCATAAGGGTGAGGGCTACGAGGGTGTTGTCGGCAATGCGCTTTGTACCGTCTTCGTTGTAGAGAATGTCGTTGCCATTGAGGAACCACAGGAACAGTGTGGCAGCAATGCGTTTGTTTCCGTCGCTGAACGAGTGGTTCTTCGTGACGAGATACAGGAGCATGGCGGCTTTCTCCTCCACTGAGGGATAGAGGTCAACGCCACCGAAGGTCTGGTAAATCTGACCGATGGAGCTTTTGAAGGAATCGTCCTTTTCGTTGCCGAACAATGTGCTGCCACCGAATTTCTCATGTAACTCTCGGATGACTTCCATGGCGTTTTCGTAAGTGGCATGAAACGACTCTTTACCGGTGGTGTCCTCGATCTTCAGTTCCTGATAGTCGTAGCGGTCAAGGGTGTCGAGGGCGTATGTGTAGTCAACCACAACATCAAGTAATGAACGGCTGTCCTCCGTAAGCCTTTCCTGATTTTGGATTGTGCGGCCGAGCACTTTTATCAACTGACTAAGCTCGTCATATTTCTGTGCAGCTATCCGCTCGTTTATGGCATAGCCTTGAAGAAGATACTGCTTCAATATCTTATTTGCCCAGATGCGGAAAGCCGTGGCATTCTTTGAATTGACACGATAACCAACAGAAAGGATTGCGTCAAGATTATAATGATCAACTACCTCAACAGATGAGCCTCGGAAGCCACGATTCACGACTGTTTCCATTTTGGAAATAGTCGCATCGCGTTCCAATTCTCCGGATTCAAAGATGTTTTTCAGATGCTTTGAGATTGCCGGAACTTTCGTACCGAATAGTTCTGCAATCTGACGTTGCGTGAGCCAGATTGTATCACCATGTACAGTGACATCCAACTGTGTTTCTCCATTTGGAGCTTTATAGATTACAAGTTTTGTCTCGTTATTCATTTCTATAATGCAAATGTAATTAAAATTCCTGATATTACGACACTTCCCGTTTTGGATTATCGTCAAAATACTTCGGATTTTGTACCATTGGCAATGGGGTCTCTCTCATCGGCGATTTCATCTGATGAGAGAGTCCATGAAGGTCTTTTGCGTTTTGTGGCCGCTGACGTGCATCATCTGAAGATGGTAAAACACCACGATTATTAGAACGAACATCACTCCTCACGCTATCCAAAATCGCTTATCGGTCAGTTTCATCGCTTGCCTCCTTTCCTGTTTATGAGCCAAAGGATGCCGCCCTAAAACAGCACGTTTGCACTGACCAATAGGGTATTGGTCATCGTGTCGGGCGAGTCGAAGCAGAATATCAGGCTGAACATGAACAAGAACATGACAACTGCAGAGGCTATGAATTTACCTATCTGATCCATCATTGGGCTATTTTGTAATAACTCTTTTAAGACCTAATTGATAAGCAGCAAGAGTAAAAGGTGGAACCGGCTTTTTTATAACGTATTCCGGTAGTTTTATCGCTTTACCTAACTCATATAAATTACTGAAAGTATCGCTATACATTTCATACCTCACTTTACCTTTTCGTACCAGCCAGATGCCATTGATAATTTCTCCATACCTATTGAAAGTTCTTACACGATATTTAGCTTCATAAGCATCAATATCTCTGTAGAATACAAGAAACGGGAGGTAAGGCATATAATACTCCAACTCGTTGCCGTAAATCACCTTTCGGCTGTAAATCTTGAATGCTTGAACAGCAAGCCATCCAAACATGACAGACAGAAACAGCAGCATGAATGACAACCAGAACGAAGTTCTGACAAAGCCGTCACCAATCAAAGAACCGGTGAATATGTAAAACGATGCAAAACAACTGAATGTCATAAGCACTGGAATTAACGTGGCAAACTATACGCGCTTTTTATAATTCGACACCACTACCATAGTTATCTAATTGTATCTACTCCTATTTTAATAGATGTTGAAAATGGAAATGTCATATACACAGCAACTGGCTTCCCGTTTTTCTTCCCCGGGACATAATCAGGAAACTGTTTTATGATTCTCATTATCTGTTCACCAAGCAGAGAATCGCCTTCAGCTATTTCGGTGTATATGATTTTTCCTCTCGAGTCCACCAAGTAGCCCACAGTAACATTGCCTGTTATAACATCTTTTTCTTTACGATAACATTCATCAAAGGATTACCTCATTGCCACGTCGCCACCGGGAAATTGTGGCTTTTCATCTACTTCTGATTCGTCCCAACCAGCCACATTCTCACCTTGAGTATAATCCATGGTATTGGTTAATTCCACTGGTTCGCCCTGCAAGGTTTCGCTTGATTGATTCGCAGATGAGCCGCTGCAACCAGACATGAGAATCATCCCCGCCGAGATTCCGGCAAGGGCTACGGCTTTCCCTGCGAGGGAGCGGGCGCGGAGCTGCTGCTCAAGGTAGCACACCTCGGCTTCGCATTTGGGGCATGTGCCGAGGCAGTCGCACTTGTAGCGACACTCCGATGTGGCGAACTCGATGCCGTTGGCCTCGGCAATCTGCCGCCGGATCTCTTTAAGTATCTTGCAGGTCTGTTTTCCTCGTGCCATAGTCAGTGTTTGCGGATTTGGTAGGTTATAAATTCGGGAGAAACAGAGAACTTCGAGAGCCTTGCGGCTTTTCTCTCGGTCGGCGTCGGTGATTCTTCTTCATTGGTCTATTACCCGAATTTAAGCAAAGATACAACGAATAATTGACAATAAGTGTGACAAATGTCACAAACGGGCATAAAAATCAGCGTAGAGCGATCTTTTTTCTTAGTTTTTCTCATTTTGAAGTGGTTCATGGCGTTATTGCGTGCTATGTTACACTGACTGTTAGGCCCGTGGGAGAATGGCCTTGAAGACTGTTCTAAAAGTTAATTACATATAATTCAAGTCCCCGACATCACTGCCGAGGACTTGACTATTAGTATGATTAAACTGTTATTATTTCACTATGGTATCATTTCCCACCACTTGTCTTCAGGCATTTCCTCAATATTGAACTTACTCCATTTTTCTGAGGACTTATACGATTTGCTACATCCGAATGGCACATACAACGTGCAACCATCAGGTCTTGGACCGACAACATATCCGGCATTACCCGGAACATTCCATACGGGAGGCTCTTCCGTCAGACTGAAAAGTTTGTCAACGTAAAAGCTAAGAGCGGTTGTAGGGACGTTTTTTAATGATTCCGGAAGGACAAAACTTTTAAGACGCCCTATATTTGAAAAAGCAGCATCTCCAATCGTTTGTAGATGTGGCAGGTCTATGTTTTGGGATATATAAGGAAATTCTATATTCGTTAAGGATGTACACGAACTGAATGCTTGGCTACCTATCTCAATACAAGCGGAAGGTATGTTGATTTTCCTTAGACCTATACAATGACTGAATGCACTCGGATTTATAGCTTTGATGCTTTCCGGCAAAATCACTGCTGATAAATACTTATTGGATGTGAAAATTCCGGAGGGCACTTCGTCAGTAAATGCCGATGGCAGATACTCTCTCCCAACATCGCATATTCCACAGTTGGCATATTTGCTATTTTCGCCTGCTACAAATCCACTTTGAGCCATATCAACATTATATTCCGGTTTTTCACCATAACCCTGATAGCCATGAGATTCAAGAATACGCTTGAGATAATACGCATCATTGGCATTCATTGTGCCTACAATCTTGATGTTTCGTATTCTACCATAGTTATCCTGATCCGTGCCAATCATATAGCCTAAACTTCCCGCATACGGGAGCTCGAAAGTTTCCGTATCTGCAAAAGTTCTTGGCATCTGCCATATCCCAATCTCTTTTTTATCTCCGTTGCTAAGACGAAATGTCAGGAGCATAACACGCCCCATGCCTGTATTCTGAGGTATATTTAACCGCAACGAATATCCATTTCCATAGCCGCTGTCATAAAGTTCCAATAAATCAGCCTCACCAAAAACATCTCCCGTTATTCTTGCTATCTCGCATGGTGCGTTTGTTGTGAAATCAATATCGGAATCCTTACCTTCGGAAGGAATCACGATACATTCATCAATGCCGTCCATATTGGCAGACAATACTTTGTGACTTATGACACGTTCAAGACGATAGGCGTATGCAGCCCCGTCCGCAGGAGGATTGGATAGAGTTGTGCGCAGTACACTTAACTCATATTCAACACCTTTTTCATATTGGAAATTCTCGATTGCATCGAACATCATCGGTTCCCATGAACCCTCCAATGAATACTTCACTTGCATACACTCTATTGGGTACTCGTGGTTGTCATCTCCCCAATGGAAGGTTTCAGTGGTTTCTGCTGAAACCCACATTTGGATAAGTTCGGATTTATCCTTCGGACTATCGTCATCGTTACAACCGCAGAAAGCGACTGCAATCAATGCTAATATTGCAATTAAAATATATTTTTCCATGTCAATCAAGTTTATATTCATTTATTGAGTTGTGTATTGCAATTATCGGAGTTTTGTCAGGGCTGTTGATAGTGAACATTTAATAAAAATGCGCTAATTATTGGAACTTCGTTGTATTATTTCGGTTCTGCGTGAATATAATAATATTCTTCTTCGTATTCCGTGGCAGGCGAATACAACACGATGGCTCGTGTTGTTTCATTTTCATATAATTTCCCGGGATCGTCATCTGCAGGCAAACGACTGAACAACTCACGAACATCAGAACTGTCATATTCAATCCAATGCCCAATATGCTCCCATAACAGTTGCTCAAGCCGTGTCTGTTCCCAGTTCAGAATTACGTCTTTAGGCCAGTTGTCGTGAAATTCCACGTAAACGTTAACCGACTTGTCTCCATTTTTATCTTTATCTGCACTCACTCTATACTCATAGAAGCTGTTAAACCTGCAATATATGTCATGAACCATTCCAAGATTTGTTTCGCCGTCAAATCTATTCCAGTCGAAGCATAGAAAATCCCGGTCCTTAAGTTCAAAGTCTATAGAATCAGCAAAGACAACCTTACCGTTCCTATAGCCGGACAGTATGGACTTGTGAACTCCTTCTTTAAAAAAATAAGAACCCCACTGAGCAGTGAAGTGATTCTCTGACCCCGACTCGTAAGTACTTTTATCAAACACCCTAAATGTCTCCGGTTGATCCGGCTCACTCCACACAATAGAATCGTAATACTGATACCTTGACATGTCCATTATTTCATAAGCACCGTCAGGCCTGACTATCCTAAAACCGATAAAATCAAACGGAGCCGGAGTAGAGAATGCGGCATCATCGCCATATTCCTCCCCATTAAACGAAGCATGGCTGTATAGCGACAGTTTGAAACGGCACTTTTCAAGAACCTCCATATTGTCGAATATGATATACGATTCGGAATTATCATCCACTATCAACTGCTTAGGACTACAGACATCTGAAAATCCGTTTACAACCCTTACCGACAACTGGTTTGTCTCCTTCAAGGCACACGGTATAATCACACAACCGTTGCCTTTCGAATCAAGTTCTACATTACGGTCTATCACGGAGTTTTGTGCACCATACACTAATGTGTTTGTCACGACAAGTCTTTTTTCCGACACAAAGTTTTTCAACTCTGTCATCATTTCTTTCTTCTTCGGGAAATAAAGGTTTATCTCAAGATTATCGCCTTTATCAATAGAGCCATACATGTCAAGTCTATATACTTTTTCATCGTTATCGGCAAAATCGCCGGGCATAATATATTCTTCACTTTTAAGTTCGCTAAGGTCTGCATAAAGCAGATATGCTCGACTCGGCTTTCTGTTTTCCGATTCAATATCCACTTCCGGTTCAAAAAAGAGCCGATATCTACCGTTGATGTCGGTAGTGCCTTTTGCCTTATGAATAGTGGTCTGAGGACCGAGCCAATACGCCTCATAGTAATCCACAAAGACCGGAATATTGGCAAGCGGCTGACCGGAAGAGGTGGTTACAATGCCGGAAATGGAGACGCAGGTTGGCGTAGGTTCTGGAATGAAGTCTTCCTTTTCCGTACAGGACGACATGATGAACAACACCGAAAGCATCAGTCCTGTCATTATGTATGATTCTATTTTGTGCATAGCATTATATCTATCAAAAAAACTGTCTATTACCAAATTACCAACTATTGATACTAATCGCAAAATTACACAGTAAAAATGACAAAAGCTGTGACAAATGTCACAACTATGTATTTTAATCGGTAGTTTTGCTTCGGCAAAGGTAATTAATAAGTCCTAAATCCGATGCACTCTTTTGTGTGCATTTGAGGTTAGCTGAGGCATTTATACACAAAGAATTCCAAGATTACCTTCCGGCGTTGTCTAAGCTGTTTATGGCTGAACTAAGATAAAATCCCTGCCGTTCCAGCCAATGAGCCGGTTATCGTCGATGGCTGCGATACTATAAAGTGGATATGGTATGTTGAAATACCTGTCGATTACTTTGCCGCTCCAGTCAATTTTATAAATTGACGGAGAGTATTTGTCGGCATCGGAATACCCATAACCCCAATTCAACGCATAGATGTAATCGGAGGTATATGTTAAATCCACGATGTGCAGACTATTCATAGCCTCGAGGTCGGCTTCTTCAAGCGTCTTTTGGTCGAAGGTGTCTTCTCCAGTTTTAACCGATTTGATTGTCTTGCCGTCGGTGTCGAATATCTCGATAACAGGGTGGAGTTTATAGGCAAAGGCGAGCCTGTTATGTTTGTCCGAATAGACCATTTCCCCGGCGTTAGGCATCCATGTCTGTAATTCGGGAGAAATGTTGATCTGTCTGACTGTATCAATTTTTGATGTGGCAAGGTCGGCGGTTATGGCATATTGGCGACCACCGTTTGGCTCACGTCCGATGAAAACGTATCTATCAGGATTAGTCATATATACATCCTGAACGTATTGTGAAAGAGGAAAAGGCACAGTGCCGTTGCCGTCCATCAGATACTGCCGTGTCCTGACAAACGCTGTATCGTTCTCTACGGCAAAAACCTCGCAATTGTCTTGACTGGCAACACGGATAGCGCCATTGACGGAGACAAAAGGATAGGGCATATAGGAAGCATAGTAACCGTCTTCACGTTTGCCCATATCCGGGCTTATTTTTAGTGTGTTATTAACGCTGTCGATAATTGCGCGACGGAGAAGCCGTTGGCCATATCCGTTCTCGCATTCAAAGACAAACAGCAATGTATCACCGAATACTTTCATATCCGTAACATGCCTTATTGCAGGTAACGGTTCTCCGAATCTTTTCAGTTTCGCTGTTGTGGTAGTTAACTGTGCGTCGGCATATCCTGTCATGAACATGGTAAGTGCCATTAGCTGTAATATCTTCATTTTATTTCAAGGGGTTTATATGGAACGGATATTTTGGCTGCATCGGCGTTGTTCATTCGTTTGCCATCTTTGCCGACAATATGAATCCTGTTGCTATCGCCGCCCATTTCTGAAATCATAAAACCGACCGGCGATTTGAAATAGCGTGTAAGAGTCTTTTCAACATCTGCTGCCGTGCATCGTTTGTCGTTGCCGTCACGGTATGTATATTCCATTATGGGAGTGTTTGCACGCTCAAAACCCTTTGCCTCCCAGACAAATTGTTGTTCTGCATCTTCCACTTTTAGAATAAGACCCGGCAGACCTCCGAATTTGTAAGGACCGAAAGGAAGGGGAATATCAGGCGTAAACCATGCCGTATAATTTCTCCCGGCAAACTCAACAGTTGCCTTACGACAGTCATAGCCCATAATCGAATCGGTGGTTTCATCGATGAAATTCCATTCCAGCGTTGGAACAGAATCAGAATAGACAAAGAAGGCGGACGTTGACAATCGGTACTTTAAATCGGCTTTAACTCCCCGAATGGGTTTGATGATTTCCAAAGGCCACGGTTCGCCTGACACATTTGAATACGATTGCGCACCGCGTCTGACCTGATCGGTTGCCAACGAATCGAAATGGTTGATTATGTCGCTGTAATCTTTGACTCTGTGCTTACCTATCTGCACAATCCGTGTGTCGTTGTAGGCATCCTTTTGGTCTGGATGGAATTTATATTTCAGGGAATATGTAACCATGTAGCGGGCGGTATCGACAGGGGTAGCTTTGTCAATAATACGGGAGTGAGATTCCTGTGCCGCACCAGTAATCCACAAGGATACAAAAAGTAGGCATAATAGATATTTCATATCGGTGTATTTTAGAATATTCTGAATCGGAATTTGAGTAACACACTGCGTGGGCGTATGTTGTAGATAGCTTTTGACTCGGTGAGAGCCGAGAGGTCGGAGTAAATATACGACTTGCGGTTGAGCAGATTGTCGCACGACAGCGTAAAGCTGAAACGCTTAATGGAGTACTTCGCCTCGGCATTGAGCAGAAGGAAAGACTTGTCGCCGTCGTTGAAGTTGTTGTAGTAATGGTAGAGCGATGTAGTCAGCGTAACGCCTCCGGGAATTGTAAAGTCGAGAGAAGCCTTGTTCGTTACGGTGCGAAGCCACGGAAATCTGTCATATCCTTTCTGCTGAGTTGCCGACTGCGAGTAATTGCCTTGATAAGATATACCCAGCCATTTGGACGGTGTCAGGCTTATGTCGGCGTTCACTCCGATACTGTTGCCGGAGTAGCGAAGCACATCGTCCTGAACGAGCAGCGGACTGTCATAATAGGAGTATGTGACCGAGGCCCCGATTTTCAGGCGTCGCCAGTCGAACCCCTGACTTGCATGGATTTTTGCCGAAATCATATCTCCATTCTCCGATGTTCGGCGGCTGATGGTGCGCTGCACTATGCCGTCGTAATAGCAGCCATATAGCACCTCGGGCGATTGTCTGTTCAATGAAACCTCCGCTCCGGCAAAACTCATTGAAAGAATGTTCTTGAAATCGTAGCCAAACGAGTAATGCTGATTCATACCTTCGTACAGCCCTGCCACATCGTAGGCCGACAACTGGCGGTAAGATGTCAGTATGTACCCGGAATACAGCGTTTCAATCGAGGGTGTCATATAATTCAGCATTGCCGCCGCTTTGAGGTTATGATTGCTGTTGATTTTAAATGTGAAGTTGAGCGACGGCTCGACTCGGAAACGGCTTTTGTCGATGATGTTGCCGTCAAGTCTGTTGTTGAGCCGGAACAGCCGGTATTTCATCGGCAGATAGAGCGAGGCATGGATTTTGCGGGTGCTGAACATAATTTCTGCTCCGACTCCGGCATCGAGATAGTCGAGCGTCAGGTCGTTGTCCGTTGCGTCAAGTCGGCTTTCGAGAGAATTGTGATGATAGTTGACTATCGCAAAGGGATGCAATGTAAAATTGCCAACCTTGAAAACAGACAGCAAGCCCGCACGGTTCTCGGTGGAAATATTACGGAAATCCACATGCTGATACAGCATTTCACCCGGTATGATGTCAGGGAATAGATTGGGAGAAACAGACAGGCTATGCGGTCGCTTTTCCAAGTTGACAAGCGATGAAATCTCAAATCCACGGTCGGAGGAATTGCGGTGCGTCATGTGGAATTTATTGAGAAGGCGGTATGTGTCGGTCTTACCGATCTGGCTCACGTTGTCGCCTCCTGCTGAAATCCGGCTGTCGGCATCGGTTGTACTCCAATCAAATTTAAGCTGCTCTTTGAGGTAGTTTTCATCGCCGTTGTTCATATATGTTAAGTCGCCGTATGCCTTCTGCATACGAGCTATCCCGTCCATCATTTCATCAACGGTGTTCATCCCGCCGTCGGGCAGATAATTGGTGGTCGTTGAATGGCTTTGCCTCATGTCGCAGTCGTTCAGATAAGCCGCGTTTATACCGAACTCTCCCGATTTGCCTATGCGATATACATTGTTGAATGTAGCATTATGCGAGCGGTTGAAATAGTAGAAACGCTTGTCGATACCCGGAGCCGACGGCATAGAGATTGTCGAGATATAGTTTGTGCGCGAATAATCATTGTCGAAGGAATACAGCTCCTGCGACAGGTCCTCGCCTGTATTATTTCCCTTGTAAGTTGCGAGAAACTGGCTGTTGCGACGGAAATATGTCGCTATCGCGGAGTTATTCCACAGTCCTTCGTCGCCATATCCGCCTCCGAGCGTGCCAATGAGATTGAACACTCCTTTGACACCCTCTTTGAGCCGCAGGTTTATCGAGGCCTGTTCCTCGGGGCGCAGCCCTTTGAGAGCCTTGATGTCCTGATGGTTTTCAAGCACCTGCACGGTGGCGATGTTGTTGGGGTTGATGTTGTTGGTGGCAATACCGTAATGCCCCTTCATAAGGTCAAGCCCTTCAATGTAAAGATTCTTGATAGGTTTGCCCTGATAGGACACCTGTCCGGCATCCGAAACCGTTATGCCCGGCATTTTCCGCAAAACGTCGGCTATCGACTGGTCTGTCTGCGAGAGAAAAGAGCCAACATTATAATTGATGGTGTCGCCCTGTGAATATACTTTCTTCGACTTTACTACAACCTCCTTCAGCTCGACAGTACGGTTCTCTACAATTATATCATAGTTGCCGGAACGATTTGGAACTGTAATCTTACTCGGAGCAATTTCCAGACTTGAAGCTTTCAATATAAGACTATCGGAGTCGCTCTTTACCGACATCCGAAACTTACCGTTTTCATCAGTGAAAGTTGATGCAAGTATTATTTTAGGTGCATTAGTTGGCGAAGCAATTACACTTACAAAATCCACACCTTTACCCTCGGCATTTTTTACAATACCGCCTATATCAGTTTGGCTAAAACCCTGCATATCAAAGAACAAGGTCATCAATAATATTGAGATTACATTTTTCATAAGGGTATAGTTGTGGCCGGACAACGGTTATACGTCTTTACAATTTAATCCATATTTGTTTTCTTTATGGTTACAGGGATATTGAAACGGACTTGTATAGGTTTTCCATTGTCAGTCATCTGCTCGAACTTAATGCCGTTCAAAGCCTGGTCAACGACAGTTTCCACCAATGGGTCGTTAGGACTGTCTGTCACAACCTCTTTAACCCTGCCTTCTTCATCCACCACAATCCCTATATTTACTTTCTTCTCTTTGTCAGATTGTATTGTGCTAACTGCCAATCTAACAATCTCGCCTAAAGCGGTTTGATCCTTAAAAGGAGAAGGAAGTTCAACCGTGGAATCCATTTTTTCCTCAGAGTAAGATGTAGTCCCAAAGGAAAATATTGTGGCTTGGACAAGTTTACCGGTTTTATCTTCATCTAAAGTATTGTCCAAAACCTTATTACTTTCCTTTTCGTTTTCCCATCTTAATCTATACTCAGAGATGTCTGTAAGAAAACGCGCTGAAGCAGGCGATGCTAAAACCAACGCCGAAAGAACGACTACCGGGAGGGCAAATAATGCAATCAGCATAGTCTTTCTTGGAGAACGCTTTCTTCCTATAGCAAGCACTCTTTTACGGAAGTTGCGTCGGTCGGCCGCAAACCCGTTTGCAAAATGAAATTCCCTCAATTCCATTGCCTTTGTTACAAGCATTCTTTGATAATTATAAATGTTAATTCCGGAATTTATAACTTCAGAGTCTGCCTCAAATTCATGGTTTAGTTTCATAAATTGCTTTGTCTTCCAAGCCAAGGGATTATACCACAACAGAATGCAAAACAGATCGGCAAAAAGAATATCAATCCAATGGTTCTTGTCTGCATGGGCCTTTTCGTGAAGATATACACTTGCATCGTTTTCAACAGATTCCGAGTCATGCAGGAAAACATAATTACACCAACTGAAAGGTGCTGTCTTCCCATAGGAAAGATGACAGACTATAATCCCATCCCTCTTTATTCTATCACAACGAGAAATCAGAGAGAAAAGACGAACATAAGATATGACCTCACGACATAAGAGAACAAGTAAGCCGAAAAGATATGCAATAACCGCTATTGAAACCCATGGAAAAGATATTTCTCGGACTTCAGCTACAAAATAATCAGTTGTAAAAGGATTTGCTGTTTGGTCGGTGGTAATCAAAGAAGTATCTATGTCTCCGGATTTCATCACAGATAGAATGTTAAAAGTTTCCGGATTAACGACACATGGAATTACAAGCGAAAGCACCATCCCTCCAATGATAGACGCCCTGTTGAAACGGAATGATGTGCATCGGTTTACAATCTGCCATAATATCGGGAAAAGCAAAAGTATGACTACCGACACGGCAAGAGAATAGGATAATAGAGCACCCATAATCAATTCTCTTTATCTTTATGCGACTTCTCAACTTCATCAAGCAGCCGGCGAAGGTCTTCCACAGGAATGTTGCCGTCTTCAACGAACGAAGAAACAACCCGAAGGTAAGAATTCTTGAAATACCGACCCACGATAGAGGAAAGGGATTTTTTACCCATGTCTTCCTCAGCAACAATGGCATGATACTGATAAGATTTACCTATGGGAGTATGGCCAACATAACCCTTTTCTTCGAGCGCACGCACTATTGTGGAAATAGTATTGAAATGAGGTTTGGGGTCATCATACAAATCCACAATTTCCCTTACATAGAGCGGCCCATGTTGCCAGAACAGACCTAATACTTCTTCCTCTTTAGCGGTTAGTTTTTCCATATAGCAATTATATTTTTGGTTTACTGAATTTGACACGGACATCAATAAACATGAAATGTGGAATCGAACATCCTCCCGACATTTTCAGTCTTTTCAACGACCTTCCTTTATCGGAATTGTGCATCTTTTCTATGTTTTACATTTCGCACCGCAAATATACAACTATATTTTATAGTTATAACTATAATTAATAGTTAATATTTGTTAAGACAAAACAAGTTAAAGCCAATGAAGTAAAACATTTGTCCATTTCCAATTCCATTCAAACAAATATGCCGGAGGCATGTCCATACAGCAAAACTGCACAAATATTAAAGACGATTCAGCTCTGATTCGGCTGCAGCACTACCTTTGTATTTACTTTTACGGGGTTGGTAATTGTAGATGATGTTTAGTATGATTCCTCTATTATCATAGCTTTGGCGTTTATCAACGAAAACACCATAGGTGTCCATTGTCCAGTTATTATTGGCTGTGTTGAAAATGTCAGTGGCAGACAGTTTGATAGTCAGCGATTTGTTAAGGAATGTTTTTCCAATCGAAGCATCCATCGTGAACAATGATGCGCCAAAGCGGTTGGTGTGCATATCTCCCTGTGAACGACCACTAATGTTGGCTGTAATCGTCCATCCCTGAGGGAAGGAAAAAGTATTGTCGAAATAATAAGAGAATAACGGCTTGTCGTATCGGTGATTATCAAGCTGCAACCATTGCCTATACATTCCGACTGTAACATTTGGAGTCCATCGGCGTATGGGTTTACTCCAGACAAGAAAAAGATTTAATGCTGAAACGTCGATATTTACAGGGTGCATAAGCAACTGGAGATTGTCGGCGGGGTAAACCTGCTTGACAAAAGCGTATGTATCGAGAGAGCGGGTATAATCAACCTGAAACATAAAGCCTTTCCATAAGCCTAACAGCTGAATATCATGCATCCTTTCGTCACGTAGCTCCGGATTGCCACCCTCGATTTGGTGCAAGCCTGTATAACTAAGCGAACCTGTAAGCTGTGAATATGGAGGCTTGACTGTCGCCATTTTATAACTTAGGCTTATCTGCGATTCTTCGTTAAAAGAGTACCCGAGCGACACATCAGGCGTCAAAAGATGGTCGCGGCGACTTAGATCTTTATCGCGAATACCGTTGACCTTAAAGTCATAATCGACAAATTCATATCTTGCCCCAACCGAAAGGGATAACTTGCCGAACATACGGGACCAAGAAGCGAACAAAGCGGCGGAAGTTTGTCGTGCATCTGTCATTGATGAGGGGATATATTCACTGACAGCATTGTTCAGCATGCGGTAATCAAGAGAAGTATGGGTATAACTATCTTGCGTTCCGACGGTAAAATCTCCTTTCCCAATAGGGAACTTAAGATATAGCTTCCCTGCCCAGAGAGTCGATGACCTTTCATCTGTAGAGTTCACTGTCGGATTAGATGATGTGGGATAGGTAGTAGTTACGGAATTATTCTCATTTGACCGGCGAAAATCACCGTCAAAGTGAAGAAGATATTTTTCGGAGAAAATGTTTTCATAATAGAGGGAAGCGAGGTGGCTGTGTGCTCTTGTATGTTTGTCTATATTACTGCTGATTGCCGGATTGTCGTTAAGCCATTCGCTACCTGTATTTTTGAAATCACCGTGTTCAGGATTGTAACGGTAATATGCTCCAAACGATTGTGGGCCATTGGCATAGTTGAATCCTGCCTTGACAACTCCTGTTGTCGTAGGGTATGTATTATGTTGGCTACTCCCTACTACCGTTTCTTTCCCTTCGTAAACAAGTGTATTGGTAGTAAATCCCTTTGCTAATGAGTTATTGTGATTTATCGTACCGTTGGCACAGAACTCCCAGTTGCCGACTCGATAGCTTAGAGCGAGGTAATCCAAAGCCGACCATTTGCGGCGGCGTTCAAGTATAAACTGGTCGGTTAGCGACAGCCCTTGCACGAAATTTCGGCGTGTCGTGATTTTAAGCACCGCACCCGTGGTACTTTCGTAAGCAGCTCCCGGAGCCATGAGTAATTCCACTTTCTTTAAATTGGAAGAAAGCAGCTGTCGTAACTCTTGTTCGTCACGCATCGGTCGCCCGTCAATATAGATTTCAATATTGTTCTTACCTATGACACTGACGGTGTTGTCTTCAACCTTAATCATCGGCAACTGCGCAAGAACATCGAGAGCGGTGCCAAGGTCAGCAAGGTTGGTGCCGGGAATCGTTGAAACGAGGGTAGAGCCGACTAATTTAGTAGCCGGATGTTTGGCGGTAACGATTACCTCCTGAAGTTCGCAGGTGAGACTGTCGGAAGCCTCTTGAGTCTGTGAATAACCGTTCTCTATTATAAGGAAAGCGGTCAGAATTAACGTGGAGATTTTAACTTTCATGCTTTGCAATTTTTTCTGCAAAGCAAGTGAAAATGCCTCAATTTGATTTAAAAATTTGTCTGACTTTTATCTGACAAATTCTGACAATACTATATGTCAATCATTTACACGCAGCTCGTATGAATCGCCTCTGTTACATACAATCTCCATACCCGCTTCGGCAAGGGCGGCTTTAGTGCGCCTCACAAGGGTGTATAAAGATTCCTCCGCATTACTTTTATTGCCCCAAAGGGTTTCGCACAATATCCTTTTATCCACTTTCATATCCGGTGCGTCAAGAAGCATCTGAGCAAACTGTCGTTGCATAGGAGTGAGTTTTATGTCATCAAGCGATGGAGACACCGGAAGGACTACAAGTTCGGTATCTGACTTTTCTGATTCCTTGCTTTTCCATATAAACATACTCACCATTGAAAGGATAGAAAGCGAGAACAAAATTCCCGGCAAAGTCTGGTCTGACGCAATGAATATGGAAGCTATGGAACAGTCCGCAAAACCCTGAACCTTTATTGCAATCCCATCTGATGCACGTTGCGGAACAAGCATAATGGAATCCGAAGTTATTTTGTTTCCAATGATTTTTGGCGAAGAATTCTTTCTGTCAACCAATGCAAGTGTGAAGTAAGCCTTATCTTTCAGAGATGTGATCCTGAAATTGACATCAGATGCCTGATAAATTAGTGGTTTATGCGTGGTTTCGTACATTTGGCGTATTGCCGCAACGGTATCGGGGCGCGTCCAAAGTTCACTGTTTTCATTGGCTAATGCAAACATCGCATCGTTAAGATCATTAGCGATGTTTTGTTTGGCGTTAGAATATGAGAAGCAACAGGAAATTATCGACGCTATCATTAAAGTTAATGGAATAAATATTCCATAACGAAGGCCAGACACACTGTTGTTTGCTGTTGAATTATTTTGCTTCATTGGAGTGGTGGATTTCATTTTATTTGATTTTCCGTCCGTAATAAAATACGTGCCACGTATCTTCGGCATATCCGTCATGCAAGACTTTAAAACTATCCGGCGAAGCGGAGGGAATCTTAGCACCGTCAAAATATACGTGCCACGTATCTTTGGCATATCCGTCATGCAGGACTTTAAAACTATCGGGAGAAGCACCTGCAATCTTTTTTCCGTCATAATAGACGCTCCACGTATCTTTCGCATACCAATCAGGAAGGATGGTGAAGCTGTTCGTTGAAGCACCGGTAATCTTTACACCATTATAAAACACGCCCCATGTATCTTTGGCATAACCGTAACCTAAGACCCTGAATGAATCGGACGACGCATTTTTCACTTTCACTCCGCAATAATAAACGTTCCATACGTCTTTCGCGTATCCGTCGTTGAGTATCTCAAATCTATACGCAGATGCTCCCTTAATCTCTCTACCTCTAAAGAAAACCTTATCATCTGCTATAAAATAATCAGACCGATGACAGGCATGTTTATGCTGCTCGTAATGGTCGGCACACCGACGGCCATGGCGTCCGGTCTGTGCATTCAAGTTCCCTGCGACAAGTCCCAATGTCAAAACAACAAGCAAAATCACCTTTTTCATAACTTTTTTCTTATTTTGACATAGAATTTTCGACAAGGATTAATCCCTTTTATCACGAGCGGAATAAATTTCAAAGATAACGGGTAATACTGACACTTCCTCGATTTTCATGAAATTTCAAACCATTTTTCATTAGATTGGTCATTCCTATAGTGCCGTCGATATTAAAACTCCACTTTCCGGTGAAGAATGCCACACCTATTTTCCAACCGCATTCCAGACGATGTTGATTCCCGTTTTTCCCGAATAATGACAAAAATGAAGCATCCTCCAAATCCATTTTATCTTTATCATGAAATCTAACGTCGCCTGCAAAAGCATAACTCAACTCCGGTCCGGTGAAGGGAGCAATAGAAATCAAATCGGAAACTTCGATGCTATACCCGACAATAACAGGAATCCGAATTCCCACTTTATAAACAGTAGGGTCGTCTTCCATGTAGTAATAGTCAGCTACTACAATGTCATTATACGAATAAGTATCGTAAAACAACGATATCGCAGGCTCAAGATAGAATTTGCTTCCCAAATAAATGTTACATACCGCTCCGAGTGTGCCACCGGTTCCAGTCCGGAACATCTTGTCGTTGAATATATTGCTTCGTACTTTTCCGGGTAAATTTACGTCAAACGCAGCGCGCACACCCCAAATAGGATTACCTTCTCCCTTTTCAACAATCTGGGCATTGGCAACCGCAATATTGATTACCAAACAAAGCAATACTACTAATTTTTTCATAATAGTTCTTTAGTTTCAAATGTAGGAGGGACATGCTTGCGGTATGTAGCGTTTGAAAATCAGATTGTTAATCAAACATGCCGGAGGCATGTCCCTATATTTTATCGGTTCTGCTATACCATCTTTTTAAGATGGTATAGCAAGCTTAAATCTTCTTGATGATAACGAATCCGGATGAAGCCGGAATAGAAACCTTTTTCTTTTTGCCTTTGCTAATGGTTATTTCCTCTTTGCGTAGTTTGCCGTTCTTACCGTCGGAAATCATAACAGCCGTTCCTTCTCCGAGAGAATCAAGGTCGAGAGCCAACTCTTTGGTGGATTTTTCAGCATTGATGCCGGCAACATACCATTTGTCGCCGCTTTTGCGCGACAAGACTATGAACTTGCCGGGATAACCTTCAAGCAGCGCGACATCATCCCAAAGGGTAGGGACTTCACGCATAAAGTCGAGTGCTATCGGGTCGGCATCCGTCAGATTGTTGGGGGCAAGAGCGAAATTCTGAACAGGGCTTTGGTAAATGACCGCCAAGGCAAGCTGGAAGGCATCTGATGTCATGCGCCGGTTGCCGCCGTCGTTTCCACGGTTAAGCCGCTTGTTAAGAAAGGTCCCGCCATATTCCATTGCTCCTACGGCATTGCGAATTATGGGATGCAACGTCGCATTGACAGCCTCGTTGTCGCAGAAACCTTGTGAGAAAATCATGTTTTCAGAAGCAAGAACCGCCTCACTTCCTACATAATTCGGATACATTTTTTCCCAACCTCTCGGAAGGGTGCAACCATGAAAAATCACCATCAGGCCGTTGTCGTTGGCATCGCTGAGTATGTCTTCATACAGACGCATCGTCTCCTGCTTGTCGCCGCCGAAGAGATCCACCTTGATTCCTTTGACTCCAATCTCTTTCATCCATCTCATCTCAGCCTTGCGTGCCGTAGGGTCGTCCATCTTGTTGATCGGAGACTGCTCGATGTCGTTCCAATATCCGCTGGAACTATACCAAAGGAATGGGGCTACGCCTTTGTCTTTGCCATATTCCACCAACTCCACGATTCCATCGCGTCCCATGGTCTTGTCCCATCCAGCATCAATTAGCGTGTATGGGTAGCCCATTTCAGCGGCAAGGTCGATGTATTTTTTCGAATCATCCATATTTATGGCATCATCCTGCCAAAGAATCCAGCTCCATGTCGATTTACCCGGCTTGTAGTCCTCCGATGCCGGAAACTTTTCTTCCACAACATCCCACGGAAGGGTGGTCGAGGCAAGAGGACGAGGAGAGTGCCCCACCGTAATCAAACGCCATGGCGTGGCACCCGGAAGTGAGAAGGCAGGCTCCACAGTACCGTTGCCGTTGTTTTCCTCAGGCATCGGAAACTGAAGGGTAAACAATCCGTTTTCAGGGTCGGAAAGTCGTGAACCACAGTAATTGCGGTCAACACCGGTTTCACTGACCATAGTCCACGCCTTGTCACCGATATGAAACACCGCAGGAAAAGTAAAACCGTGGCCGTATTTCGATTTGGTGTCGATAGGAGCATCAATTATGTACTCCTCTTCATAACTGGGTTTGGTTCTTTTCCAACCGACCATGGCATCCGATTGAGGAGTCAGAAAGCCGGTGGCATAAGGAGGAAGATGAAATCCGGTGGATTCATTCATAACCCTCACTGCACCCCTTCCCTTGGGTTTGGGAAGCCTATAACGGAAGGCTATGTTGCAATGGGCCACTTGCACTTCAAGAATCATGCGGTCGCCTTTAGGATTGACGAATTCACATTCAATAGAGTTTGCCTCGAAACGGTTGTCAGATTTCTTTATTCGGTTGAGTTTATATTTCTTGTCGATACTCCCTTTCTTGACCGATACAAGTTTAAGGTCTTTAGAGAAATCACCGTAGTCGGCGGTAAGACCAAGCGGAGAATCAAGCATGATGTCAATACCAGTATAGGTTACTGCATAGGAAGGGGAGCCATCGGTGTTGTCAACGGCAAATTTAAGCCATCCGTTAGGGCTGGTGACACTGACTGTGTCGATTACTGTCGGTAAAGAAGTTACAGCAGCTATCATCGAAGCCGCGACACCGGCAGACAGAAACGATGTGATTAGTCTTTTCATTTTCCAAAAATATCGAATTTAGCGGCTCTCCTTCGCGAAGCCAACGCTGGCTTTCAAAAGAATTGAATCGGTGAGTATATTCTCTTCTTGGCTTCAATACCGCCGGGTATATTTAAAAGAAGTCATATCGTCAAGAGCCGGGAATAATTCATTTCATGAGTTTATGTTAGCAACGGCAAATATAATCTATTTTTTTGAAACTATGGCACACAAAAACATGCTTTTCTTTTATTGCACGAATATTTTTGATTTTATTGTGAGACAATGTAGGGGAGGGGTTGAGTTTTGGAGAGAATTTCAAAGCAGGCTGGAGTTTCATCGGGTATTCAGAAATAAGCTTATTTCTGAGAAACCACGATAAAATTCTCATCCTCCCGAGGAATCTCAAAATTAGAATAAAACGTTTTCAACTGTTCTTTAGAAACAATCAAGTCGTTCGGTCCGCTTCCTTTTCGGAATGCAAGCCTCTGTTCAAGCAAAGGATAAGGAGCCTCCAGATAAACAATGAGGGGATTCACACCGAGAGGAAGACAGGCTTCGCGCATCTCATCACGCTTGAAACGCTTGCACATTGTTGAATCGACAACAACCTTTTTACCCGCACGAACGAGCCGGACTGTCATGTCTAATATTTCATGTGAAGCATCAATAAAAAGTTTCTTTTGTTGATCGAACGGCAATGAGGTGAATCCGGCGCCATAACGGTTCCAAAGCAATTCATCCGGAGAAAGACGCTCGTAGCCTTTCTCTTCAAGTTTATAGGAATAATACGTTTTACCGGAACCGCTGACACCACACATCAGCACCACCTTTGAATCATCAGCGAACTCAGTCGTCATCATTTCTATGGAAATCATAAATTGTTAACGAGGCGTTGCACATAAAAATTGCAAATATTAAGCAATATCCGTCTGTCATCGATTTAAAATGCGCGAAACAATACCTTTTTTCTTCCGCTTCTTTTCAAATTTCTTCATGACGTGATAATAGGGGTCGGTCTTCTTGTTGATAAGCATACGCTCGACATCGAAATTATTAACCCTGTCAACAAGAGCGGCAATGACAGGCTGAAGCTGCGGAGCGTCTTCCGGAGGATGTATCCCGATATCATCTCCAAGCGGGGGGCGTTTCTCCCATTTAACCGCTTCCTTAACAGTCATATATTCCTTATCGGTGATATAAATCTCCCCGTAAGTATTCATATATATAGGGTCAAGGGTATGGAAAAGGCTCCTTAAATTCTTTCCCCTTCCCTTCGATTCGATAATAAACGACATCCTGGCAATATCATCCGCAAGAACAACATTACTTCCGGGTTCATGAAACAGATAATTGATATAAAACTTTGTAAAATCCACATTCATACTGAAAAGCCTGAAAAGTTCGGGAGCCCAAGTCTGGTTATTCTTGTCAGCAAGGATATCGTTGTCAAGCATTATTATGTTCCCCCTCTTTTTCCAAAGCGAGGAAGGGCTGAACTTTCCGAATATCGTATCGTTACCAACTTCAACATCCCTTAAAACATGTGGAATCTCACGGCTTTTAAAGACACCGACAAGGTCAGACCAAGAAAAATTCTGACTAAAATACTTGCTAACGCTGTCAAGACCGTTGGCATCTGAAAAATGATAGTATGATTTCGAAGCGAGCACTCTTGGATATGTCCAACCTTTGTAATGCTTGGTCCGTCGTGCAGGAATCATGAAGTCAACCGTTTTCTCCCGGAAAAGCATTACAGTGTCTGTATATGTGGAAATTGTGGAATATTCCCTTACATATCCTATTATATGAAGCACCTGATGCTTCTTATTATCTACAGTAAGTTCGGGCAACTTAAACTCAATCTGTGAAAGCAACACCTTTTCAATATCAGGCGTTTCAATGGAGACCGAAGAGTAACCCATACACCGCAAAGAAAGGGGATAAAGAGAAGGGGAGAGCCGTGGCACCAAACCATCGTCGGAACACACACCGACAAGATTTCCTTTTTTATCAAAAACCGAGGCCTTCGGCAAAGGGAGCCCTGTTGAAGCATCAACCACAACCGTGGCTGCGGCGGTCACCGTACCAAGCAAAACAAGGATGAAATACGCCATCCACCCCAAGGTCTTCTTTTTCATTTTGGAAATATCAGATTTGTCGCAAAATTATAAAATGACCTTAAAAAAGCAATTTCATTTAATAAAGTATAATTAAAATTAACATAAAATTACTAAAATATGCGTCGGCAGACAAATTCCACCGACGCACACAAAACAAATCACAAATCTTTTATTTCTTATCTTGCCGAAGAACGTATTGCGTTGAAAAGATTCTGGTTGAAACCTTCCGCTTCAAGCAATTTTTCAACGGTGAGATGCATACGGTAGCGCCAATAATGTTGGGAATTGGCTGGCTCGTTTATCTGCTCCTCCTGAGGATTCTGCCTGCGCAAATTGCCATCGGCAGAGAGCCAATCAGCAAGAGGGATGATGCAGAACATCGACGGGCTCTTAAGCTGTAGATCAAGAATCTTGGCGCATACCCACGGCTCGGCAAAATATGGTGCCTGACCCGGTTCATGGAGAGCATGGTTGAAGAACCGTTGCGTTACAGCACTGTCGGTTTCCCACCATGCACGGATTCCGCCCATGTCATGGGTAGAAGTGGTGCATACAGAGAAATAAGGATAGCGCCATGTGTCGCCAAATTCAAGAGCAGGGTCCTTGGGCATCCTCTGGATTTCAAGAGAAAGAATCTCAAGACGGTCCATCACTTCAGGCACGCAGTCGGGAATCATTCCAAGGTCTTCGGCGCAAGTGAGCATTCCGGTAGAGTCGATAAGCGGGGGTAGTTTCCACATAGCCTTCCCATACCAAAAATCATTGTGCCTATGATAGAAGAAATCGTTGTAAAGACGATTGAAGCACCATTTCTCATAATCGTTCAAAATGCGGAACTGATATGTGTATTGTGCCGCAATCCTCGGATGATAATGTCCTTTCTTATATGGGTCTTCAATGAAAAGGACATCATCGATAATACCCAACAAAGCGTTGCAGATCTTTTGGTTCTTCTCGTTTTGTTCGAGCGACATAAAATAGTCCATCACCTTCCTTTGGGTGTTGACAAAAGAACGAAGTCTGTAACGACCTTCGGGCAAAGAATCGAGATACGTTTTCTTCACATCGTCGGTATATTCGCCGAAGAAATCGGTAAGCATCCATTCCAGAATAAGTGGATTGGCCTGCACTTCCGGATTAATCCAGAAGTCATAGTTATGCCGCAGCTCTTCAGGAGAGAAGGGGAGAGCCGGATTGAAATATCCGAGCAGACCATGGATGGCATCCATAGGAATCTGCCAGATTCTGAAAAACCCGAGAATATGGTCAATGCGGTAAGCATCGAAATATTCCGCCATCTTACGGAAACGGTCTTTCCACCACTGGAACCCGTCTTTCGACATTTCATCCCAGTTATATGTCGGGAATCCCCAGTTTTGTCCGAGAACAGAAAAATCGTCGGGTGGAGCACCTGCCTGGCAATCCATATTGAAAAGCTTGGGATACTGCCATGCGTCAACACTGAAACGGCTGATCCCGATAGGAATGTCGCCCTTCAGCACCACGCCGTGAAGGTGGGCATAGTCACGCACTTCGCGAAGTTGCCTGTCGAGATGATATTGCAAGAAATAATGGTATCTTACCTTGTCGCGCTTCTCTTTGCAGAACTTCGAAACCCTGTCGGCGTCAAACTCGGCGTATTCACCCCATTGTGTGTTGTCAGGAGTCTTGAATTCTTCACAAAGCACCCTCCATGCAGCATAAGGCTTCAGCCAGCTTTCATTCTTGCTGAAAAATCTTACAAATTCATCGGAAGCAAGGTCAACTTCACCCTTCTGGGCAAAAATCTCACGAAAATAATCGTCCTTGGCTTTATTTACAGCCTCGTAATCAATTTGTGGAAGTTGGTTCAACTCATCGGCTATGCGCCTGAAGTGCTCTCTCCGTTGTTCATCGGCAAGAACACCTACAGCCTCCGGACGAAGATACATGGGATGAAGGGCAAAAGTGGAATTGGCGCTATAAGGGTAAGAATCAACCCAAGTTCCAGTCTTCACAGTGTCGTTGATAGGAAGAACCTGAAGCACCTTCTGGCCTGTCCGCTTACACCAGTCAACCATCTTCTTTATGTCGAGGAAATCTCCCACGCCGAAATCACCTTCAGCCCTTATGGAGAACACGGGAATAGCCGTGCCGGCCCCTTTCCAGTCATTTCTGGGATTTGCAAATCTCAAACCGTCAACCACAATCTGGCAATCGGGATCTTCGTTTATGAAGCCGCAGATGCGATTGTCGATAGTTTCCCATGCCACCGCCTCTTTCGTGTCTTTTTTCAAGATTACGAATTTATATTGGAACGGCGCGTCGAACTCCGACAATGGCAGATTAATGGTCCATTCCGGATAACGGGCATCATTAAGAGGGAGAGCCTTTGCAGGAACCCAGTTGCCGAGATAGTCTCCTTCTCCGGCAATAGCAAGCACCTCGTCAGGCATCACCATTGGGGCGTTGATGCGGAATTGTACCGTTCCGGGAACAGACTGCAATGGCTGATCGCGGAACCGACGCATAAGAATGCCATCGATGAAAGCAGACGAATAATACGGCTTGTCGGAAGGCTGGTCTTGCCAGGAGTCGAATATCTTTACATTATCAAGGCCTTCAGAGCCGATAAAGCGATGTGGCTTGCCCCATTCGAAACGCCACGCCTTCTCGGGGGCCTTGACAATGAAATAATAGTTGAATTCAAGGGGACAAGCCTCGAATTCAAACTCAGCGACCCAAGTATCGGGCGATGATAGTTTCATCTCAATTGCTTCCTTGGGATCGCCACCGCCCAATTGGAGAAGATCTCCGCAAATATACAGAGATTCTCCCCATTGGGTGTGATAGTTCAAATTAAAAGAGATTTTCATGTGAGAAATTATTTAGTTATTTCCATAATTATTCATTAGAATGTAAAAAGGCTTGAGAGAATTCAAGATACTATCCACATCTTGAGTTTCCACAAGTGGTGCAAATCAGACAACCTTCCTGATAAACCAAAGTCTCGGAACCACAATTGGGACACTTTTGCCCTTTGGCTTCGGTGCCGTTGGGAAGATACTTCTTCAAAGCACGCTCCACTCCGTTCTTCCACGTATTGATACTGTTAGAATCCAATTCGAGGGTACCAACAAGTTTAAGCACCTGGTCAATCGGCATTCCGTAGCGCAATACGCCGGAAATCAATTTTGCGTAGTTCCAGAATTCGGGATTAAATTTTTCGCTCAAGCCTTCGATAGTGGTCTTATAGCCGCGTTTGTTGATAAATTGGAAGTCGTATCGTTTGCGTCCTTTTTCATCAACAGCCTTGATAATCTTTCCGTGATTCACCCTTTTAGGACAGAAAATTCCATCTTCGTCGTCAGCAAGACCGGTGAAAATTTCGTAAGGTTTACCATCTACAAGGCCGACGAACGCAATCCACTTCTCCTTGTTATTCTGAAAACGCACCACGTCAGCCTCAAGTTCGTCAGGACGTTTGGCAACATGGTCGGGCATATGGATAAGTTCCACTTTTTCTTCTTGCTCCTTCCCTGCATTATTCTTAGGCAATGCCTCAAGCACATTGTTTCGGGAACCATCGCGATAGACAGTGCAACCCTTGCATCCGGAACGCCAAGCCTCGGCATACAGTTCGGCTACCAGTTCTTCCGAAACATCGTTAGGCAGATTGATGGTGACGCTGATAGAATGGTCAACCCATTTCTGAATGGCACCCTGCATCCTAACCTTTTCAAGCCAATCCACATCGTTTGCGGTAGCCTTATAGTAAGGAGAACGCGACACAAGTTCGTCAAGTTCTTCCGGTGTAAGGTTGTCTTTGACTTCGATGCCGTTCACTTTCATCCATTCGAGAAATTTGTGGTGATATACCACATATTCTTCAAATGAATCGCCAACTTCATCTACAAAATCAATCCTGACATTCTCATCGCTCGGATTCACTTTTCGCCTACGCTGATAAACAGGCATGAATACCGGCTCTATACCCGACGATGTCTGTGTCATTATAGAAGTTGTGCCGGTGGGGGCTATGGTCAAACAAGCGATGTTTCTACGCCCTGTCTTTTCCATTCTCGCCACCATTTCAGGATCAGCTTCCCTAAGACGGGATATGTAGGGATTGCTTTTTTCAAGCTCGGCATCATAAACCTCGAAAGCCCCTCGCTGAGAAGCAAGTTCAACCGACGCACCGTAATAAGCCAATGCAAGCGTCTTATGAATCTCCACGGAGCATTCGGTAGCTTCTTTAGTGCCGTAGCGCAAACCTAAAGCAGCAAGCATATCTCCTTCGCCGGTGGTGCCACACCCGGTGCGTCGTCCTTTAAGTGTCTTTTCTCGTATTTTCTTCCAAAGGTTCAACTCGGTCTGCTTAACTTCGTCAACCTCGGGGTCTCCTTTTATCTTCTCGATAATGAGGTCAATCTTTTCGGCTTCAAGGTCGATGATATCGTCCATTATCCTTTGGGCATATCTTGCATGCTCGCGTAGCAAAGCAAAATCGAACTCTGCCTGAGGAGTGAACGGATTTTTGACGTAACTGTATAGATTAATGGCGAGAAGCCTACAACTGTCGTAAGGACACAACGGAATTTCCCCGCAAGGGTTGGTAGATACTGACCGGAAGCCGAAGTCTTTATAACAATCGGCGACACTTTCACGTGTCACGGTGTCCCAAAACAACACTCCAGGCTCGGCACTTTTCCACGCATTGTGAATTATCTTGCGCCAAAGCGCAGTGGCGTCAATCTCCTTTTTCACTGCGGGATTATCAGAATCCACCGGGAAACGCTGCTCATAAGGAACTTCCAAAATCGCGGCATTCATAAAGTCGTCGTCAATCTTGACCGAGACATTGGCTCCGGTGACTTTTCCTTGCGTCATCTTGGCGTCGATAAAATCGCTCGCGTCAGGATGGCGGATACTGACAGAAAGCATGAGAGCACCCCTGCGACCATCCTGCGCCACCTCTCTTGTAGAATTGCTGTAACGCTCCATAAATGGCACAAGTCCGGTGGAAGTCAAAGCGGAATTTTTCACGGCAGACCCCTTCGGACGAAGATGGGAAAGATCATGGCCCACACCGCCCCGCCGCTTCATGAGTTGTACTTGCTCTTCATCTATTTTGACTATGCCACCGTAAGAATCGGGAGTGCCGTCAAGACCTATCACAAAGCAGTTTGAAAGCGAACCAACCTGGAAATTATTGCCGATACCTGCCATCGGACTACCTTGAGGCACAATATACCTGAAACCCTTCAATAAAGAGAACACCTCGTCTTCTGACATAGGGGAAGGATATTTTCCCTCAATTCTTGCAATCTCGGAAGCAATGCGATGATGCATATCGTCGGGCGTAAGCTCATAATAATTGCCGTCGGAGTCTTTCAGAGCATACTTTGTAGCCCATACCCTCGCAGCAAGTTGGTCTCCCTTGAAGTATTCCACCGATGCTTCATAGGCATCGTCAAAGGTATATTTTTTTAAATCAGCCATTTATTTTGTATATAGTATTTACGTTCTCAACTATTTTCCGCAACATTCGAGTTGCGAAGACATGCAAAATTAACAAAATTTTATTACATTTGCACTCTCTCCTCATATAATTAATAAAAACCGATTACTTTAGCAATGGATGCAAATAAAGACTACTTTTCAAACAGAGTCACCGTAAGGAACTATTCGGGGAAGACAGTAAGCGATGAATTGATAAACGATATCCTTAGACGTGCGATGCACGCCCCGACGTGTGGCAACATGCAACTTTATTCTGTAATAATCACGCGCGACAAGGAAATGAAAGAGAAACTTGCGAAACAGCATTTTAACCAGCCGGCATCTACAGGATGCGACATAGTCCTCACGATATGCGCAGATTTCAACAGATTCTCGAGATGGTGTGAAATTAGTGGAGCGAAACCGTGCTACTCCAACTTCCATTCATTTATGATGGCCGCCACCGACGCCATTATACTCGCTCAACAGATTACTACAATAGCGGAGATGGAAGGGTTGGGAACATGTTATCTCGGCACTGTAAATTATAATGCCAAAGCAATATCCGACCTTTTGGAACTTCCGGACCTTGTGGTGCCTGTGGCCTCGCTTTCATTGGGCTATCCTTCCACGAAAGCTACCAAACCCGAAAGATTGCCGGCGGATGCATTCATACATCATGAAAAATACCGTAAAGACGGCGACGAAGAAATAGCGAGATTATACAAAGGGATTGACGAAAATCCTGAAAATATTTTTTTCGTAAAAGAAAACAATAAAGAAAGCCTCGCGCAGGTATTCACCGACATAAGATATCCTGAATCCACTAACCTGGAAGTGTCTAAGACATATTCCGACTTACTCCGGGAAAAGAAATATCTCTAATAAACGGAATCCGACAATCCGTTTTTGTGAGTAAGGGTTACGAAACTTAGACTCTTTTAAATGCAGACACACGCTTATGGCATGCAGTATTTGGGAATCAAATCGTTAATTCAATCTGCCGTAAGCGTGTGTTTTTTTATATCACCAATCCACTTATAAATTATGAATTACGCACCAGCTCCAGTTATTAGCGCGTTCCTTAATTCTGAATCAGCAAAAAGGGGTTGATGCCTTCCACCCTCATTACAAAAGGGATGTCATCAAACAGAGATTCTTTCACTACTGTCATTTTTTCCTTGAAGTGATAGAAAACAATGATATCAAGATTTGTGTCTTCGCAAGTACAGCCATAACAATTCTGACGCCATACGTATATTCCCAAAAAATAAGCATACTTCATAAGACGGCTTAGTTGAACGGCATTATCCGATGAAATGCCGCCAACCAAATGACCTGCAGAAAAGACCTTAAACTGCATATTGCCATCGTCCTCCGAACGCAACAAGCAAAGAGGGTCGCCGGGCAAAAGATGATGGAGCACTCTTGCACAATCCTTTCCTAAAGAAACGGCTTCAAGCGAGACAGTGTAAAAATCCTCCCCTTTATGTTTATCTATAAGCGAAGAAAGACGCTTTGTCATTTCGTCATATCTTTCCGGGCCCAGGACTCGAAGGGTTTTAATTATAACCTTATTATCGGTGATTATTCCCGGATTATTAAGAGGGTCGTCGTTATCATCGTCCTCATAAAGAACGTCAGTAGGATCGTAAGACGGAGAACGACGACTTCGTTTTGACACCCAAAGCTCCCAAGCCCAAAAACAAATAACGAGCAATAATAATAAAATATATATGGTAAAATCAGACATAGTCTTTAAATTTATTGTTATCTATACGGATTGAAAAGCAATGACTGCCAATAACACTATTCGCTTAATGAGACAGAGCTTTATCTTATAACTACCAAAGGGGGATTATGTTTCATAATATCGAATTAAATAATGGAAAGTTTTCTCTTTTTATGTATTTGCACTTGTTTATTTTCCGACTATGGCTTAAATTTGCACATCGAATGCAACGAAATCGTTACAATGGATATCGGACTACATTACGACATAAAACTATCGGACGACGTATCTAACATACTTTCGTCTGATTTCTGGATGCTGGAGCATATCGGCAAGCAAATAATACCCACTTCCTCCGACCCGCTTAAATTCAGTGCCACCGTTTCCATTCTTGTAAGAAAAGGGGAATGCGTAGCTGATATTAACCTCATACAATATAATATCCATGCCCCCTGTATCGTAAACATACGTCGGTCGCAGATTCTGCAAATCAAGATGGTAAGCGATGATTTTGACGCTTCATGCATAGTAATGTCGAAACGTTTTACCGACAATCTCTTCCTTAAACTTAAAGACTGTCCGCAATATTCCGTAGCGACAAGGAATCCGGTGGTCGGGATTCCACCGGAATTATTTCCAAGTTTCGTAAGACATGTAGAGATAATGTCAGAAATATCCTCTGACATGGCAAACCCATACGCATATCAGGCGGAAGTGTTGGCCATTTCATCGTTCTTTTACAGCATCGGGCATAAATGTTACCGCCATCTTTCGGAGAACTTTCCAAAAGTTAATAACCGCATACCCGATAGATTCATCACTCTTGTGCAACAGAATTTTAAAAAAGAACGGTTTCTGAGTTTTTATGCAGATAAACTTGAAATCACTCCGAAACATCTTTCACGAACAATGAAATCGCTCACAGGATTCACTGCAGTGGAATGGATTGAACGTTTCGTGGTGCTTGAAGCTAAGGTGCTTCTTAAATCAACCAACCTGCCGATCCAACAGATTGCAGATGAACTCAATTTTCCCTCGCAATCTTTCTTTGGGAAGTATTTTAAAAAGAATATGGGCATGTCGCCTAAAGAATTCAGAAACAGCTGATTCAAAAACATTGACTTCTAACCGAAATAATTAGAGCGCGTTCCTTAAAATTTCGCGGTCGTAGGGGTCGCAGCCTTGGAGTGGATTTATTCACTTGCTGAAAGGAGCATACTCCCCGTATGCGACTGAAAGCAAGGGAACAAAGGCACCCAAGGATGCGAGTGTGTTGGTAACTTTTCCCTTCAGAATGATACTGTGAATGTTAAAACGTCGTTTATTCTTTATATCAAATATTTACGATTAATTTACAGATTGTCCTGTCAGTTGATAAAAAATATAACAATACATTTATTCAGATTCCCCGAATTAACAAAAGACACAGGGAGATTCTTCTCTATAGATTTCCGGAACTTTTGAAATGCAGACGCAGGCATGACCCCGTCCGTATTCTCAAATCCATATTCTATCTGTTGCGGAGCGGTTGTCAGTGGCGACTGCTCCCTACATGCTATCCGCATTGGAAATCAGTCTATAACAAATGGAGATACCGGAATGCGAAAGGGATATTCGCAAGGATTCACTCATTTCTTGTCAGAAATGCCCGTATTGTTGCGGGAAGGAGCGAATTTCCTACTGTTTGTTTCATTGACAGTGCAAGCCGCCGCAGCGGACTGTCGGATTCGGAAAAAAGGGATTGACGGTTTTAAGAAGGTTAAAGGAATCAAACGTCATATCATCGTTGACAGTCAAGGCAATAAGGCAATATCCTCCATGCCCGGACCTCATGCGCCAATGTCAACGACGGTAAAGCATCCCTGGAGATGATTCCGGAAGTCAAATGCAAGTATGCCTCACTCATGGAGATACGTGCCGACAAAGGGTATCGTGGAGATGAGATTATACTTGCCGCAGCAAACCATGGCATGTCTTTCACCTGCACTAAATCCAATGGCGGAGGAGCTTTGTTCATCCCGGCAGATACTGTTTCTTTGAGTGTGTCTGAGTAAGGACACAAAAAGGACCTGCCCATTT
>CAJUCW010000037.1 GCA_910585275.1 uncultured Muribaculaceae bacterium | reverse complement strand
AAGATGTCGTTGCCACGCTCGACGTTGAATACGGTTCTTCCATCACCGCACCCGATGCACCGGTTCGCGAAGGCTACACTTTTGCCGGCTGGAGCGAAATACCCGAGACGATGCCCGCGAAGGATATCGAGGTAAGCGGCAGCTACACGGTCAACAGCTACAAGGCTGTGTTCAAGGTAGGAGAAGATGTAGTTGCCACGCTCGACGTTGAATACGGTTCTGTCATCACCGCGCCCGATGCACCGGCCCGCGAAGGCTACACTTTTGCCGGCTGGGGTGAAATACCCGAGACGATGCCCGCGAAGGATATCGAGGTAACCGGCAGCTATACCGTCAACAGCTACAAGGCTGTGTTCAAAATTGGCGAAGATGTCGTTGCCACGCTCGACGTTGAATACGGTTCTTCCATCACCGCACCCGAGGCACCGGTTCGCGAAGGCTACACTTTTGCCGGCTGGAGCGAAATACCCGAGACGATGCCCGCGAAGGATATCGAGGTAAGCGGCAGCTATACCGTCAACAGCTACAAGGCTGTGTTCAAAATTGGCGAAGATGTCGTTGCCACGCTCGACGTTGAATACGGTTCTTCCATCACCGCACCCGAGGCACCGGTTCGCGAAGGCTACACTTTTGCCGGCTGGAGCGAAATACCCGAGACGATGCCCGCGAAGGATATCGAGGTAAGCGGCAGCTACACGGTCAACAGCTACAAGGCTGTGTTCAAGATTGGCGACGATGTCGTTGCCACGCTTGATGTTGAATACGGTTCTTCCATCACCGCACCCGATGCACCGGCCCGCGAAGGCTACACTTTTGCCGGCTGGGGTGAAATCCCCGAGACGATGCCCGCAAAGGATATCGAGGTAACCGGCAGTTACACGGTCAACAGCTACAAGGCTGTGTTCAAGATTGGCGAAGAGGTAGTTGCCACGCTCGACGTTGAATACGGTTCTGTCATCACCGCACCCGAGGCGCCGGCCCGCGAAGGCTACACTTTTGCCGGCTGGGGTGAAATACCCGAGACGATGCCCGCGAAGGATATCGAGGTAACCGGCAGCTATACCGTCAACAGCTACAAGGCTGTGTTCAAGATTGGCGAAGAGGTCGTTGCCACGCTCGACGTTGAATACGGTTCTTCCATCACCGCACCCGATGCACCGGTTCGCGAAGGCTACACTTTTGCCGGCTGGGGTGAAATGCCCGAGACGATGCCCGCGAAGGATATCGAGGTAACCGGCAGCTATACCGTCAACAGCTACAAGGCTGTGTTCAAGATTGGCGAAGAGGTCGTTGCCACGCTCGACGTTGAATACGGTTCTTCCATCACCGCGCCCGATGCACCGGCCCGCGAAGGCTACACTTTTGCCGGCTGGGGTGAAATGCCCGAGACGATGCCCGCGAAGGATATCGAGGTAACCGGCAGTTATACCGTCAACAGCTACACACTTACCGTATATCTTGATGGAGAGGTATATATGGTTGAGGAGATAGAATATGGCGCAAAAATTGAAATTCCTACGCCTGATGTACCCGGCAACAAGGTATTTGATGGCTGGAAAGAAGAGATTCCGGAATACATGCCCGCCAACGACCTGGAGATACATGGCACCACATCGGATGACATGTCGTCTGTAAACAATGCCATCGTTACAGACGGAAATAGAGTGACGGTATATAGTCTTAGAGGCACGCTCCTTTACAAGGATGCCAATGCCGAAGAGGTGATGCCTCGTCTCGCCCCCGGTCTATATATAATCAACGGAAAGAAAGTAATGGTGAAATAATTAAGAGAGGGTGTGTCAACATCAAAGAAAGGCACACCCTCCAAATTCATGTATCGAAGTCGTTTAAACAACTTCAACGAAATCAAATAAACCAAATAAAAATAAATCAAGACTTATGTTTAAACCAAATCTGCAGACGCTGATTCTTGCACTCTGCGTCGCGTCGCCGGGATTATCCTATGGCGCGACATTGACTGTGGATGATGCAAAGACGGTTGCCGCCGAATTCTTTCGGACCGGCGATGTTTACCGGTTGGCAGACACAGATGCTTTCGAGCTCGTTCATACAGCCACCGATGCCGCCTCCATTCCGGTTTCATACATTTTCAACGCGAAAGATGGAAAAGGTTTCATTATTGTGTCGGCCGATGACAGGGCATTGCCGGTTGTCGGTTACTCCGATACATCCACATGGAGCCGGGAATCGGTTCCAGATGCAGTCTGTCCTGTAATATCCAGCCCGGTTTCAGGGATGGAGTGGATATCCTCCTATAATCTGGCAACACGCAGCGGCGACTCTGGTTCAGTATTACTCGAAACCCCGTCCTGGAGTCAGGAGGCACCATTCAACAATAACATACCCAATCGCCGCCTTACAGGATGTGTGGGTGTGGCATTGGCAGAGATATTGAAGTATCATGGCTCTCCTGCGTCACGTCCTTCTTCCTTGATAAAGGAAGGAGAGGCTACGGCATATAGCTGGGACAATATGCGAGGCGACAATTATCGCAGCGGGTATTCAGATATAGAAGCGCAGGCGGTAGCCACACTTGTGGCGGATGCCGCAGTGGCGATAGGCACCGATTTCGGCATGTCAAGTTCAAGTGCATTCGAGGTCAAGGTGCCATACGCTTTGACGTCGATGTTCGGCTATGACGCAGGCGTTTCGTATAAGAAACGTTCAGAGATGGATCGCAGTTCATGGGATGCTTTGATCGTGAACGAGATTGAATCCGGACGGCCGGTGCTCTATAGCGGCCAGGACATTTCTGCAGGGCATGCTTTTGTATGCGACGGCTATCAGATGCGTGGAGGTATAGCTTATTTCCACATCAATTGGGGCTGGGGAGGCGCAGCCAACGGCTATTATGCTTCGGATGCCTTGAATCCTGTAGTGAGCTCCTCCCACAGTTTCAATGACCTTACAACAGTAGTGTATAACATCAAGCCGGCGTCGGATGGCGCGGCGTGGTCGCCCATTCACATAACGAGCGACGAGCGCCAGCCGGGACTTACGCTTGATGAGACAGATGTGGAGTCAGGGAAAGAGTTTACCGTAAGGGCTGGAGCCTTGAAAAACATTTCCAACTCAGGGTTCAGCGGAAATATCGCGGTTGCTCTTTTCAATGCCAAGGGCAAGATGAAATGTCTGTTGAGCGAGAGTCGCCGTTTCGGCCTCGGGTCGCTTCAGTTGGTGAAATATGCTGACTTCCGGTGCTGGCTTCCGTCCGACGTTTCTGTTGATGACGGAGATGTGGTGCGTCTTGTGACAGGAAATACCGGAGAACAGACATGGTATCCTGTAGCCGGCGACCTTCTTGCGCCCGGCGATTTCTCCGCCAAAGGTGGTGTGATACCATATTATTCGGTAATGGTGCCCGTTGCAATGGATTTTGTGGAGATTACGGCGACCGACTCAAGAGTGATCAAAGGGCGAGACTATTCATTCAAGGTTGTGCCCACGTCGGTTGACAAGGTTGTGACTGTAAAAGCCAACGGTTTTATCCTCACTCCTGATGCTTCGGATGTCTATACCCTCTCCAATGTGGTTGAAGACCAGAAGATAGACATCATAGTCCAGGATGCCTCTGAAGTGCTGACAAAAAGCACGCTGTGGGTGGAGGCCGGCACCTTGTCGCGACTTATAGACGAGAAGGCGTCGTCAACGGTGGTTGACCTTACCCTTTACGGCACGATGAACGCAGATGACTTCACGTTTATCCGAGACCGAATGAAACTTAAACGACTCGACATCTCTCAGGTGAGCATCCTTGCGAAGGGTTCCAATCCGGCTAATGCCATTCCTGCGAAGGCGTTGAGCGGCTACGGCTCGTTGGAAAGCATTATTCTGCCATCCAATATCACGGCATTCAAGAGCGGATGTTTCAGCTATTCCGGATTGCGTTCCATAGAGATTCCCGCCTCTGTAGGCACGTATGAATATAATATATTCCTTGGCTGCTCGTCATTGCGCGAGGTGACTGTAAGGCGTTCTTCGCCGGCATGGGTAAACTGGTGTGTGTTCAACGGAACCCCCAGGGCAAGGCTTGTGGTGCCGACAGGCGCAACCTCCGCATACCAGGCCAAGGAATATTGGCAGGATTTCAAGGAAATCACCGAGCAGGATGCCGTCGCACCGGATTATTGCAAGGTGATGGTTCAGGAATCGAAGGGTCTTAAGGTTACTACTCTAACCGAGGGTACGGAAGTAGTTCCGGGCACCGAATACAGTTTCAAGGTGGAATGTGACGATTCATTCGGCGATGCCACCATGGAGGTCTATGCCAACAACACACGCCTGTATGCAGATGCAGAAGGTGTGTATAAATCCGTTGTCAAAGGCAATACACTCTTTCATGTAAACTTCAGGAATCCGGAGCCTACGTTCGAGGACACCGACTGGGCAATCACCGGCGATGAAGGCGGAGTGGGGCTCGTGACGGATGTTGTCAACGTCATACCCGGAAAAGCCTTTACAGTAAGGGTGAACGCGATAAAGGTGCCAACCGGCGACGGTGCTTTGAAATATTTCGGAGTAGTGCTTACCGACAAGAATGGTGGAATCAAGGAGTTTATCTCACCTGTGATGACCAACGCGTTTACAAATGCCGGCAACCTGTCGTACAACTTCACCTGTCAGGTGAAGGACGCTACAGTCAGGGACGGAAACCGTGTTTGCATAGCGACCTCGTACAACAAGAAAAACTGGTATTTGCTTAATGCGGAGAGTGATACTATTGTTGACCGTATCGACGCGGTAGGCAATAAGGTGGTGTATCACAGCGTGAACATGCCTTCATCAGTAAACGGAGCCGTTATCCAGGGTGGTGCAAGCCAGGTGGTAAGAGGCATGCCGTTCACTCTAAAGGTGATGCCGGTGTCAACGGCCGACCGCATAACCCTTTCGGTCAACGGTGTCAATAAGGTGGTGAAGGCCGCCATCGCAAACGTATCGATTCCGTCGGTGACAGAAGACCTTGATATCGCAATACAGGTGAATGCTGCCGATGCCGACGATTATGTGGTTGTGAATGTCAGGGAAGGGGAACTTGCAAGCAAGATAGCGGCTTGCCCGTCAAGGCTGAAGTTGATAGGAACTATTCTTTCAACGGAGTTTGACGCATTTCGTAACAATTCAGGCAATATAGTTGACCTTGATTTGTCGGATGTAACGATAAAGGGAGCGGTCGGAGCCAAGAACGCTATCCCGACAAACGCATTTGTTCCAACCAAGTCCCTGTCGTCATCAACGCTTAGGTCGGTGATATTGCCGTCGAATCTTGAGAGCATCGAGGAAAACGCTTTCTATCGCTGCACGAATCTTAAAGAGATTACGCTCCCATCGACAGTGACTTATGTTGGCAGCAGTGCGTTCTCGTCATGCGCAGGTCTTGGAAAGATTGTGATGCTTGGCTCAACCCCACCGTCAACCGGCAATATGAGTCCGTTCCCCGCAGATTGTTCAAGCATTACGCTTGAGGTTCCACAGGGTTCTGAAGGCGCATATGGTGCGGCTTCATACTGGAACAGCCTTGGACAGAAAACTTCTGCCAAATATTACAACATCCAGATAGACCCGACAAGGAGCTTCGGATACAACCAGTATTACAACGACCTGACCAAGATTGAATATACATCAGGAAAGGAACTTTCTGTCACTGTTGGCCTTCCCAACTGTACGCTGAGCAGGAATGCAATCCGACGTCCCGGAGAGGCGTTCAAGCTCTATGATAATGGGCAGGACATGACCGGCACCAGCTATTTCAAATACGGACAGTATGCTGTGAAATTTGATGACTGGTATCAGCCAGGCAATATCAAGCATCCTCAGGACCATGTAATAGATGTTGAATTTTATTATGGTATCACGTTCCAGCTGCCGGATGGTGTGACTGCGGAGATTGTCAATCTTGAAGACGGTGACAGATGGGACGATGTTGACATGTCGATGTTTGATACTAATTCATCTGTAACCAAAACTCTTTATAGGGAAGGGAAAGACTATAAATTCCGTCTTACAACATCTTCGCCCAACGTAAGCCTTGATGTCAGGGTTGAGAATAAGATCATAACCAAGCTCGGTTCAGAACCGGAATATGAATGGCCGATAGAGACGGTGCTTCCCGATGAGGAGGGTTGCTATACCGTTTCCTCCCTCCCCGGCAACACCTGGGTAAAGGTGGATGCCTCCGTCACTCCTGTTGAAGGAGAGCCTATCGCATCCGGAGACCTCCCGGTGGTGAAGAAGGATGATGTGGAATCGTTCTCAGAGCTTGCCGTGACAGGAGAGGTTGACGAGAATGCGTTTAAGTCGATTCGCGAGAAATTTGAGTCGGTCGAGACACTGGATCTCACCGGTATAGACAACAGCGAGATTCCGGCCGACGCTTTCACCGGCATGACAAACCTCAGGAATGTAGTTATGTCGGGCAATGTCACGGAGATTGGCGCATCTTCGTTCAAGGGATGTGAGAATCTTGAGAGCATCATCTTCCCCGGAGTCAACACTATCGGCGAGGGTGCTTTCGAAGGTTGTGTCAACTTAACGAGCATCATCATCCCGGCATCCGGCGCACCGGCCACGAGAAGCGGAGAGTCGGGTATAAACGCCGCCTCGTTCAAAGGCATTAATCCGAACTGTCTTATCTATATGTCGGATGGCAGTCTTGCCGATGCCGACTCCTTGAACGTGATTCTGAATGAAAACGGAGCCCGTGTGGCAGCGTCGGATATTGTTCTTGACGGTAGTTATGCGTTTAATGCACCCGCAAGTTTCAGTCTTGGCAAACACCGCATATCCTTTACTGTCAACATCCCCGGCAGCGAAGGTTCCGACATTGATGCAGGCTGGAGAGGAATAATCCTACCGTTTGCACCGGAAGGTATGGAATATGGAGTAGAGTTCGGCACCCGCGAGGGAAGCGGGCTGTCGGTTGTCTCTTTCGATGGAAACGACTCTGTGGAAATGACAGCACAAGGTTCTATTCTACCCAACCGCCCGTACATGGCGTCGATGAGCGCTCCCTTCAAGGAAGTTCCCGTTACATTCTATGCAGAGGGACAGTCATCGGCAGACAGTGTCGTGTATGATGTGCCTTATACCCCGATTCCGGAAGAACTGGCGGCAAGAGGAAAGAACTATTCTCTTTACGGTTCTTTCGACGGAGAAATGCGTCAGGGCATATGCTACGTTCTTAATGAAAAGGGCGATGCATTTGTACGTGAGGAAGGTGACAATGCAAAGGCTTCGCTTCCTTTCTCTGCATATCTCTGTGCCAATGAAGAGGTTGGTGCTGCTGAGTATAAAATCGGAAGCCATCCGTTCTGGGTGTTCGATCCGGCCGCATCTAAAGAAGACGGTTCGGCGCTCTATCGTTCGAGCAAGATAGAACTCTCCACACAGACGGAAGGTGCGGTGATTTACTATACCATCGATGGCACCGACCCCGTTTCTGCCGAAGGTTCGCGTAAGGTATATGATTCTCCTCTCGAAATGACAGGAGATGAGATGACCGTAAGGGCTGTGGCTGAATACAAAGGCAACTTCTCTGAAAACGTGGAGTTCGGCTATGGCCTTAAGAAAAGCGATATAGGCTATTCTCTTGCCGAGAACTGGAACTGGATTTCGCACAATGTGGAAAATGCGGTGAGCGTGTCGGAATTTGCAGGCGACGGTGTGAGCCGTATCCTTTCACAGACGGAGGAAGTGGTTAGAGACCCGAAATATGGCCTTGTAGGCAATCTGTCGGAGCTTAATCCGCTTGAGGCGTATAAGGTATGTGTAAGCGATGCGTCGTGGACCGGCAGGATTTCCGGAGTGTCGTTTGACCCTGCCACGCCGGTTAAACTATGCAAAGGATGGAACTGGATTGGCTGCCCCACAGATGATTCGAGCCTTCTGATAAACGACCTTCTTGCCAATGCAGGTGCCGAAGAGGGCGACATGCTTGTCGGTCTCGACGGTTTTGAACAGGTGGATGCCGACGGCTCGTGGAAAGGCACGCTTTCTTCGATGTCTCCCGGTGCCGGCTATATGTATTTCAGCAACTCAGAGAAGGAATTCGTATATAACATTGTTCCTGCCAAGGAAACTACGCTCCCGACCCGGAGCGCTAACATGTCGCCTTGGGTGGCCGACAACCACCGCTATCCTTCCGTAATGCCCGTCACGGCAGTTGTTGACGGCATGAAGGATGCATTGGCCGAGTCCGGGGCTTATCATGTGGGCGCGTTCTGCGGCGATGAATGCCGTGGTGTCGGAATGTATGTCGATGGGGTTGTCATGATTAATGTCCATGGTAATCCCGGTGATAAGATTGCGTTCCGCATGATGTCGGCTGCAGGAAAGAGAAGCGATTCCGTTGTGTCTGTCGATTTCGAGGAATATCCCCTCGGGTCGTTGTCAGAACCTTATGAAATCGGATTCTCCGGAAGTGTTTCGGTTGAGGGCGTTTCAGACAGCGGTTATGACGTTGTGGTTGAAAACGGCGTGCTGACCGTGAAGGGCGACCTGTCGGGTGTAGCCTCCGTGGAGGTATATGATTTGTCGGGTATCCGCGTTGCTGCTTCATCGTCGGTAGAAGATGGTGTATTGACGTTTGGCGCGCTTCAACCCGGCGCAGTGGTTGTGGTGATACGTACGGACAATACTTGCGTATATCGCCGCATAATGGTGAAATGACCCGATTGGGTATAAAAACAAACGGTCCGGACGAATATTCGTCCGGACCGTTTGTTTTTTAATCCGTTATAATCCTTATCTTCGTTTGCGGCGGAAGAAGTCGGTCATGATGGCGGCGCATTCGTCGGCAAGCACGCCGGGGGTGACGATCGTGCGGGGATGGAGGAGGGTGAGTCCCGTGTGGCTGAATTTCGTGAAGCCTCTTTTTGCATCGGCGGCTCCATATACCACACGCCCGATTTGGCTCCATCCCAATGCTCCGGCACACATCGGGCACGGTTCTACCGTGACGTAAAGCGTGCATTGGGGGAGGTATTTTCCCCCGAGGGCGTCGGCTGCCGCCGTGATTGCCATCATTTCGGCATGAGCCGTCACGTCGTTCAGGGTCTCTGTAAGGTTATGGGTCCTTGCAAGGATGCGGCTATCGGCCACGATTATCGCGCCGACCGGCACTTCGTCGCGACGTGCCGCCTCGTGCGCCTCATCGAGGGCGAGACGCATGAAATATTCGTCGCGGGGATCGATGTCGTCAGTTGTCGTTGCGGTCATTACAGTTCCTTATCTTGTCTGCCACTTTCTCCATAAGCCACAGCGGGGTGGAGGTGGCTCCGCAAATCCCTATTGAATCAGCTCCGGAAGTCCATTCGGGAAGCAGTTGCGTTTCATCCGATATCAGATATGTGCGGGGATTTACTTCCCGACATTTCTCAAAGAGCACTTTTCCGTTGGAACTTTTGGCCCCGCTCACGAAAACCACCACTTCATGCGATGCAGCGAATTCCCGCATTTTTTCCATGCGGTTGGCCACCTGGCGGCAGATAGTGTCGAAATATTCGAATTTACCTTTGTTTTTCCTCCTTTTTATCTCTTCTACGACCTGCCTGAACCCTTCAAGAGACTTGGTGGTCTGCGAATATAGGAGTATGTCGCGGTCGAGGTCAAGACCGTTGATTCCGTCGAGGTCCTGGATGACTACAGCCTCGCCGTTGGTTTGCCCTACGAGGCCGTTTACCTCGGCGTGGCCGTTTTTGCCGTAAATCACTATCAGAGGTTTGGCACCGCCATTTTTCTCAGCCTCCAGACCTTCGTTGTATGCCTTTTTAATCCTCCTCTGGAGTTGGAGCACCACCGGACATGTCGCGTCGATTATCGTGACGTTGTTGGCTTCGGCGATGGCGTAGGTCTGGGGAGGCTCTCCGTGGGCTCGCAGGAGCACCTTTACGTCATAAAGTTTTCCGAGTTCTTCATGAGTGATGGTGCGCAGCCCTTTTTCGCAAAGGCGTTCCACTTCCCCGGCATTGTGTACGATGTCGCCGAGGCAGTATAGTTGCCCGCTGTCTTGCAGTTCCTCTTCGGCTTTCCTGATGGCTGTGACCACGCCGAAGCAGAACCCGGAGTTTACGTCAATCTCTACAGCCATGTCTCAGGATTTTATTATGGCTGCCTCGAATTGTCTGAGCAGCCAGTCCATCTGTTCTTGGCGGGTCATCGTGCCGTTGTCGAGTTCGATGGCATCTTCGGCCTTACGCAGGGGTGATACCTCGCGGGATGTGTCGATACGGTCGCGTTCAACGACGTTGTCATACACCTCTTGATACGTCACATTCTCACCTTTTTCCGAGAGTTCCTTAAGGCGGCGGCGTGCGCGTTCTTCAGGACTTGCACATACGAATACCTTCAGTTCGGCATTCGGGAAAACGGTGGTGCCGATGTCGCGTCCGTCCATTACTATGCCCTTGTGTTCTCCGAATTCCTGCTGGAGCGCCACAAGACGTTGGCGCACTTCCTGAATCACGGCCACGGGGCTTACGTTTTCGCTCACCTGCATGTCGCGTATCTCTCGCTCCACGTCTTCGCCGTTGAGGAGGGTGTGTTGCACACCGTCGGCTCCGGCCGGGGCGAATGAAATATGGATGGATGGGAGTGCGGCCACGAGTCTTTCCGTGTCAACGGTTTTGTCGGGAGTTATCATTCCGTGGCGCATGGCATAGAGGGTCACGGCCCGGTACATCGCCCCGGAATCTACATATATATAACCTACACGTGCGGCAAGTTCGCGCGCCATGGTGCTTTTGCCGGAAGAGGAATAGCCGTCGATGGCTACTATTATTTTTTTCATAGCTTTTTGTGGTTTAAGGTTTAGGGTTTAAGGTTTAGATATCAGTATTTTTTCTGAGCGAAATAAATGGCTTTTCTAAACTTTAAACATTAAACCTTCAACTTTAAACATTAAACCTTAAACTTTCAACCTTCAACCTTAAATTCTGCAATCCGGGCGATGTATTTCCCAATGATGTCGAATTCGAGATTCACCTTGGTGCCTGTCTCTATGCGACTGAAATTGGTATGGTCGTGGGTATAGGGGATGATGGCTACCGAGAAAGAATCTTTTTCAGAATCGCACACGGTGAGGCTCACTCCGTTGACTGTCACTGAACCTTTTTCCACTGTGACGTAGCCTTTGCGGATGAGGGCCGGGTCGGCCGAATAGCGGAAACGGTAGCGCCAACTGCCGTCTTCCGTCTCGACGCTTTCGCATACGGCAGTGGTATCCACATGGCCTTGCACGATATGGCCGTCGAGCCTGCCGTCCATTTTCATGGAACGCTCCACGTTGACGAGGTCGCCCGGCTTGAGGTCGCCGAGGTTTGAACGGTCGAGGGTTTCCTGGATAGCGGTCACGGTGTAGGTGCCGTCGCCTGGAAGTGAAACGACTGTAAGGCACACCCCGTTGTGGGCTATGCTCTGGTCTATGCGGAGTTCGTCGGCAAAGTTGCAACGCATGGTAATATGCAGGTTGGTTCCCTCGTGGCGTAGGGCTACCACTTCAAGTGCGTCTTCTACAATTCCTGAAAACATATTGTGAATATTTTAGGTTTATACATGCAAATATAGTCATAATATTCCCAACCCGCAAACCATTGTGTTTTTTTAGCATGTTAAATTGTTGGTGTGTCAGGGAAAATGACTATATTTGGAGTCGGAAAACTCATACTTATATGACTTCGCTCACATTACCACCCCTCACCGGCGGACGCATGGTCCCCGAACTTCCCGATGCACGGCAGTTGTCGATTATCGGCGGAAGCGGAGCGGGAAAAACCAAGTTTATGGAGGAGCTGACCCGGTTGAACGGTCAGCGGGCATATTGTCTGTCGGCAATCAGCGCCCCTTTCCCGGAAAGGGAGGAATCTACACGCCCCGGGAGCATCGACGTGCTTTTCAGGGAGGCTGTGGAAAAGCAACCCTACATGCGCACCGATGCCGTCAGCGAGCTTGATAAACTCGCCTATATGCTTTTCACCGACGAGTTCGAATATCTTCTCTCGATGAAACAGGAGCGGATGTCAACGGGTATGGTGCCCAAACTTAAGCCCACCCGTTTGGACTGTCTTGTTTCGCTTTGGGAAAGGGTTTTCCCGGGCAACCAAATAGTGCGCACTGCCGGAAGCATGATGTTTGCCACCTCTTCCGGCGATGACCTTATCTCTGCCGAAAGTCTGAGCCAAAGCGAACAGACGGTGCTCTATTATGCCGCCGCCGTGCTCTATGCCATGCCGGAAGCTGTGATTTTTATCGATTCGCCTTCCCTTTTCCTGCATCCCACGGTGCTCAACAATCTTTGGAATTCAATAGAGGAACTGCGGCCCGACTGCACGTTCGTCTATAATTCCGTCGATGTGGAGTTTGTCAATTCACGAACGCACAACGTGTGCGTATGGGTGAAGAGCTACGATGCGGAGATGCATGCGTGGGACTATGAGATTATCCGCCCCGGCGATTTCAACGAGGAACTGTTTGTTGACCTTATCGGCACGCGCAAGCCGGTGCTTTTCATAGAGGGCGACGCTCGCCACAGTATAGATGCACGCTTATATCCGCTGGTTTTTCCGGATTGCACTGTCAAGCCTCTTGGTTCATGCGATAAGGTGATAGAGAGTACGCGCACTTTCAACGACCTCCGCAACATGCACCATCTCGCAAGCCGCGGGGTGGTTGACCGTGACCGACGCACCGACCCGGAAGTGGAATATCTGCGTCGCAAGTCGGTGATGGTGCCCGACGTGGCGGAGGTGGAGAATCTGTTTCTTCTCGAAGGGGTGATACGTCCGATGGCATGCCGGCGCAGGCGTAACCCCGACAAGGTTTTCGCCCATGTGCAGAAGGCTGTGGAAGATGAATTCCGCCGCCGATTCGACGAGCAGGCTCTCCAGCATGTGCGCCATAGGGTGAAGCGTGAGGTGGAGTGCAAAATAGATGCCCGTTTTTCATGCATTACCGCAATGGAGACGCATCTCCGCAGCCTTGTCACCATGTTGCGTCCGCGTGAGCAATACAACGAACTGCGTGACCAGTTCAAGGGTTTTCTTGAGAACCATTACTACCCCGGCATCCTTAAGGTGTTTAACCATAAACCGATGCTTGGCGATTGCGGAGTGGCGAGGTTGCTCGGTTATAAGAATAAAGACGAATATATAGCCGGGGTAATCGCCACGCTTAAGGAGGGAGGTCCCGACGCCGACCGGATAAGGGAGGCGGTGCGCCGCTGTTTCCGCGTTGACGAGCCTCTGCCGGAACGCCCCGTACGCCATACCCCGCCACCACGCAAGGGAGGCAACCATGCCAAACCGGTTTCTTCTAAAAACAAGCGTTCTCCGGGGCATAAGATAAAGAAAAATAACAAAAAGCGTCGCCGCGACGTTAATTAATAAGAATGAAATAACCCAATAAGATAATAATGAAAAAGAAATTAGCTTTCCTTCGCAACGACCCGTGGCTCGAACCGTTTGCCCCGGCCATCGAAGGACGCCACGAGGATGTGGTGAGAAAACTTGACGAACTCACCGCCAATACCGACGGTTCCCTTTCAAATTTTGCAAACGCTTATAAATATTATGGGCTTCACCATCTTCCGGAAGGGGGATGGATTTTCCGCGAATATGCTCCCAATGCCCGCGAGATTTGGCTTATAGGAACGTTCTCCGAGTGGAAAACGGAAGATGCCTATAAACTCAAACGTATAGACAACGGCGTTTGGGAGGCCCATTTGCCGGAAGACGCGCTTCATGACGGCGACCTCTTCAAGATGTTCGTAACCTGGGACGGCGGCCAGGGGGAAAGGATTCCGGCCTATGCCAACCGTGTGGTGCAGGATACGGACACGAAAATTTTTTCAGCAGAAGTCTATGCTCCGGAAAAGCCGTATAAGTTCAAGGTGAAGAAATTCTCGCCTGATGTGAAGCCACTCCTTATATATGAGTGCCACATCGGCATGGCTCAGGAAACCGAAGGGGTCGGCTCCTACAACGAATTCCGCGAGAAGACCCTTCCCCGCATAGCTGCCGACGGCTATAACGCCATACAGATTATGGCCATCCAGGAGCATCCGTATTATGGTTCGTTCGGCTATCACGTAAGCAGTTTCTATGCCCCCAGTTCACGTTTCGGCACTCCCGATGAGCTGAAGCAGCTTATAGATGAGGCCCACCGCCTCGGCATAGCCGTGATTATGGACATTGTGCATTCGCACGCCGTTAAGAACGAAGTGGAGGGCTTGGGACGTCTCGACGGTTCGTATGACCTTTATTTCTATGGCGACAGCCGCCGCGAACATCCTGCATGGGATTCCCTGCTTTTCGATTATGGCAAAAATTCGGTGCTCCATTTCCTTCTTTCCAACTGCAAATATTGGCTTGAAGAATTCAAGTTCGACGGTTTCCGTTTCGACGGCGTCACCTCGATGCTCTATTATGACCACGGACTTGGTAAGGCGTTCGGCTCATACGCCGACTACTACGACGGCAACCAGGACCCCAACGCGCTCACTTACCTTACGCTTGCCAACCTGCTGATACATGAGGTGAATCCCAAGGCCATTACCATAGCCGAGGAGATGAGCGGAATGCCGGGGCTCGCCGTGAAATTCGACGAGGGCGGAATCGGATTCGACTACCGCATGGCCATGGGAATCCCCGACTATTGGATAAAGATGATAAAGGAGAGGAAAGACGAGGACTGGCATCCCACTTCCATCTTCTGGGAGCTTACCAACCGCCGTGCCGATGAAAAGACGATATCATATTGCGAAAGCCACGACCAGGCTCTTGTGGGCGACAAGACCATCATTTTCCGTCTTATCGACAAGGAGATGTATTGGCACATGATGGTGGGCGACGAAGATATGACCGTGGCACGCGGCATGGCGCTCCACAAGATGATCCGTCTCGTGACGCTCGCCACCGTCAACGGAGGCTATCTCAACTTTATGGGCAACGAGTTCGGACATCCCGAATGGATTGACTTCCCCCGCGAAGGTAACGGCTGGAGCTATAAGTATGCCCGCCGTCAGTGGGACCTCGTTGACCGTGAGGACCTCAAATATCGATTCCTCAACGCGTTTGATAATTCGATGGTTGAACTTGTGTCGGGTATTTATAATTTCCAGGCTCTCCCCGTGGAGAAACTTTGGGAGAAAGACGGCGACAACGTGCTCGCGTTCATGAGGGGCGACCTTGTCTTCGTGTTCAACTGGAACCCGACACAAAGCTTCACGGGCTATGGCTTCCTGGCACCGGCCGGAGAGTATGAAGTGGTGCTCGACAGCGATTCTCCCGCTTTCGGAGGGTATGGGCTCGTTGACGACAACGTGCATCATTTCACAACCCCTGACCCGCTTTATTCACCTTCGGGAAAGGGCTGGCTGAAGATGTATCTCCCGGCAAGAACCGTGCAGGTGCTCCGTCGCGTTAAACCAATGCCGAAAAAGCGTGTCAAAAAGGAAACAACCGCGAAGGAGACTTCTGAAAAGAAAACGGCAGCCGTAAAGAAAGCAGCCCCGGCCAAGAAAGCAACCGCCGTAAAAAAGGCTGACTCTCCGGCGAAGACCGCTACGAAGAAGAAGGCTTCTACGAAGAAAACAACTGAAAAGAAATGAGATTAAAAACTATCTTCATTGCGGTGGCTCTCCTTTGGGGAGCCACTGTTCATGCCCAGGGTCTGGGCGATTTGCTAAAGGGTCTCGGAGGCTCGGGTTCTACAATCGGCAATCTTGTGGAGGGTGTCTTTACGAAAACCAACCTCACACTCGCAGACCTTGTCGGCGATTACACGTCGGAGGGTCCGGCGGTGGCGTTTAAGAGCGACAATCTCCTGAAGCAAGCCGGCGGCATAGCCGGCGCGGCCGCGCTTGAAACGAAACTCAAGCCTTATTACGAACAATACGGGCTTACGGGGATGACCCTTTCGGTTGATACTGCCGCCAATTTTACGATGAACGTGAAGGGGATAAAACTCACCGGCGACATCGCAGCCAATGATGGCGATGGCACCTTCACTTTCAACATCAAGGCTCTCGGCATGAAAGTGGGGCAGTTTACGGCCTACGTCCAGAAGAGCGGGAGCGACCTCGACTTGATGTTCGACGCCACGAAACTCAAGCAGATGATAGCCACCGTGAGTCGTCTCACGGGTTCGACGATGGCTTCGGCACTCTCTTCCATCCTCGACAGCTATGACGGGGCCTGCATTGGTTTCGACATGAAATGCACCTCTACCAATAAGACCGGAGCTTCTTCCGATTCGTCGGCCGGGTCCGCCCTGGAATCTCTCCGCAATATCCTCAACCGTCGCTGACGTAGCGGCGCGTATAAAAATAGAAAGCATGCACGGCAGGATTATTCCGCTGCGCATGCTTTTTTATTTTATGCCTCGTGCATTATGAATTATGCATTGAATTTAGTAACTTTGCGACATGATTCGAACGAAACTATCAGTCTTATTGTCGGTTTTGACTCTCCTTTTTGTGTATCCCGTTGCTTCTGTTGCACAGGAAAGCAACGAGTCGCCTTCCGACAGTGTCGCCGTCGAAACTCCGCTCGAAGAGTTCTCTCGCGACATCGAATCTGTGGTTTTCGTGCCTAAAGGTCAATGGGTGGCAGGCGTCAACGTCTCCTATTCTCAGTCGAACCAGAATAAATACCAGTTTCTTATTTTCGAAGGGATTTCCGGCGACACCTATAGTTTTAAGGTTTCGCCTATGGTGATGTTTGTCGTCGCCCCCGACCTCGGTGTGGGCGGCAGGTTTTCCTATTCCCGCTCACTCACCAAACTCGAAAACGCCGACATCGTGCTCGACTCCGAAACCGATTATTCCATTGACCATCTCTACCGTCTCTCCCATAATTATTACGGCACCGTAATGATGCGCAACTATTTCTCCATCGGACGCAGCAAACGATTCGGTTTTTTCAATGAATTGCAACTTCAGCTTGGTGGAGGACAGACAAAAATTACCACAGGAGTGGGGGAGACCCTTTCCGGTACTTACGAGCGCAATTTCTCCGCCGATATCGGTCTGGCTCCGGGGTTGTGCGTGTTTCTCAACAACTATTCCGCCCTTGAAGTCAACGTCGGTGTGCTCGGTTTCAGCTATACGCACACCAAGGCTATAAAGGACCAGATTTATGAGTCCAACCGTAAGTCGAAGTCAGCGAATTTCCGTATCAACCTTTTCTCCATATCTTTTGGAGTTTCATTTTATCTGTGACGGCCATGAGAAGATTCCTTTCCATATTGACTCTTGTTCTGGCTTTCACGACAGTGGCCGTGGCTTCCGTGGCGACACCGGATTCTACGGTGACTCGCAAGACAATCCTGCGCACCGATACCATCACTGTGTCAGATACTATTGTGCTCACGAAAAGGGTATTGCGTAGAGATGTGATAACGCGTTCGGAGATTGTGATTTACAAAGATTCTGTGGTGCGTACGGGTGTGGTGGGTTCCGGAGTAGGTAATATAGAAGAAATTATGGTGTGTCCGGAAGAAGGACCGGCCGACGGACCTTTTGTTAAAACCACGGCGTCGGTTCCTGCCAATGAGGCGGATTCCGCTTTGACGGTTCTTCCGGAGCGGGTTGGTGGCAAGTATTTGTGGGTGCCTGATTCGTTGGCCGGCGATGTCGGCCGTCTTCTTGAGGGAGGCATAGGGATGAAGGCTGCAGACAAAGGTATTGATTTTTCCGAGCGCGTCACCTTCCGCGGCGACACGCTGAAGATGATGCTTCGTGCCCCGAATCTCGGACGCTTCGACCGCGGGCTTTTCAATTATCTGTTCATCCCCAGGGGGATATGGCAGATTGGCGTTACGGCTTCCTACGGTGAGTTTTCTACCGCTGACCTGGAGGTGCTCAATCTTCTTTCAGATATCGACCTTTCGGGTCACATGTTTTCTATACGCCCTTATTTTTCTTATTTCATACGCAACAATATGTCAGTTGGGTTGCGTCTCGGCTACAGTTCCGGGCGTGCGAATATCGACTCTTTCAATGTCGATATTGATGAAGACATGAGTTTCAATCTCAAAGACATATATTACAGGAGCGAATCATATACGGCCGCTCTTACTTTTAATCAATATTACGGAATTTCACGCCGTGGCCGCTTCGGAATTTATAATGAGGTGGAACTTGCTTTTTCTTCAGGAAATTCCGATTTCAACCGTCCGTTTAATGGCGCGCCCAAGCTTACGCATACCACTACGATGCAAGCCGCCCTTAATTTCTCGCCGGGTGTGTGCGTGTTTATCATGGACCAGGTGTCGTTCAACGTGTCGTTCGGTGTGTTCGGGTTTTCGTTGAGAAACGAGAAACAGACCGTTGACGGGGTGGCGATGGGTAACCGCTTCACCTCCGGTGCCAATTTCCGCTTCAACATCTTCAATATCAACTTCGGCGTGGCCGTCAACCTCTGACAACCAGGACAACTCCCTTGCTCCAACCAGGACAACCAAGGACAACCAGCACGTTTTAATCCAACCAGGACAACCAAGGACAACCAGAAGGTGTGTAATCCAACCAGAACAACCAAGGACAACCAGCACGTTTTAATCCAACCAGGACAACCAAGGACAACCAGAAGGTGTGTAATCCAACCAGAACAACCAAGGACAACCAGTTTTTTTTATTCCAACCAAAATTTAATAATTCTGGTTGTTCTTGGTTGTTCTGGTTGGAGAAAAAACTGGATTTCTGGTTGGTATGGATGGATGTATTTTGGGATTATTTTGATTATATGAGATTTATTAGTAATTTTGAGATTATTACTAAAAAATAATTTATGGGTGATTTGAATTTGGCGGAGTTGGAGAGGATGGTTTATTCTGTCAAGGGGATTTGTATAAAAGTTCACAAGGCATTGGGATGCGGCTTGTTGGAATCCGCCTATAGGAAAGTGTTGACTCACGCTTTGCGTAAAGAAGGTTTTAGGGTTGACGAGGAGGTTGCTATTAACCTGGTTTATGATGGTGATATAATACCGAATGCTTTCAGGGCTGACTTAGTTGTCAATGATGTCTTGATTATAGAACTTAAAGCGGTGGAAGAGTTGCAACCGGTGCATCATTTACAGATTGGTTCATACCTTCAGCTTACAGGAATTCCGTACGGCTTATTAGTGAATTTCCATACGAAAAAACTAACTGATGGAATGTTTACCACGCGACTGGAAGATTTAAAAAAGAGATTCGTATCTCTCTGATTCATCCAGCACAACTCCCTTGCTCCAACCAGGACAACCAAGGACAACCAGAAGGTGCTTAATCCAACTAGGACAACCAAGGGCAACCAGAAGGTGTGTAATCCAACTAGGACAACCAAGGACAACCAGTTTTTTTTATTTCAACCAAAATTTTTTATAATTCTGGTTGTTCTTGGTTGTTCTGGTTGGAGATTGGTTTGAGTAAACTGAAATTCTGGTTGTTCTGGTTGGAGTCTTTGATGAGGAGGAGTTGATGGTTGTTCTGGTTGGAGAAAAAACTGGTTTTGCTCGGTTTTCTGGTCTAATTGGGGTTTTTTACCATTGGAATGAACTTAAATGATTGTTTTTTCGCGAAAAAAGTGTAACTTTGCGATGCTAAGTGTGTCTTTTAATTAGCAACTGTAAGCCGGGGCTTACGGAAACATTTCGAATAATATATCTAACTAAATAAGCTATGAAATCATTTTCTTTCGGGCGCGGACTGTCTGCGGCGGCAACCTTCCTCATTCTTGCCGGCTGCGCCAGCGAAGCCCCATGGGGAACCGGTAGCGGCGAAGGGAGCATCAGGCTTGACCTCGCCACCACCAACGATGTGACGGCCGCAGTGCCTGCCGTTCGTGCCGTTTCCTCCGAAATTGCCACCCCTCCCGTGGCTGACTTCAAGGTGAAGGTCTCTAAATCCGATGGTTCTTTCTCCCAGACTTTTTCCACCGTAAAAGAATTTGCAGAGAAAGACAGTTACTCGGTCGGTACTTATGAAATCGAGGTTTGGTATGGCGAACCCGAATCGCAAGGTTTTGTCACCGGAGAAACCTATGAACACGCATATTACTACGGAAAAGTCGATGACGTGACCGTTCTTGAGGGCCAGACTACCGAAATCGCGCTTGAGGCTTCGCTCGCCAACTCTATCATTGTTATCGAATATACCGAAGCATTCAAAAAATATTTCACCGATTGGCAGACCTCCGTGCAGACAGACGGTCATGAACCGGTGAATCTGGGGAGCGAAGAGGGTATGAGTTATGTGGTTCCCGGAAATGTAAATGTAATTATCCAGGCAGAATTGCAAAACGGTAAGACGCTTAAGCTTAATCCGGCAACATTTGTGACAGAACCGCGCCACATGTATAAGATGCGCTACAACGTTTATAACGGGGAAGTGGGAGGCATTGCAAAAGACCAGCTTGTGATTGAATTTGACGATTCTCTCAATGAAGAACCCGTCACGATTGATTTGACTGAGGAATTGGAAAATACACTCCCTCCGGTAGTAAAATCGGAGGGATTTGAAAACGGACAGAATTTTGTCACCCAGTCGGGCACACCTTTCAACGGTGAGGTGAAATTCAATGTTTCAGCTATGGGTGGTATAAAAGAGGCCAAACTTACTATAGAATCGGATACTTATAATCCGGACTTTTTAAGAAACGGTTTTATTGATCTTTGTCAGGCCACTGAGAAGAATCAAACCGACATGCAGGCTGCAGGCATCAAGGCTGTCGGGTTCTTCCGCAATCCCGGAGAGATGGCGCAGCTTGACCTTACGGAATTTTGTCGGGAACTTCCGGACGGCAACCATAAGTTCATCTTCCAGGTTAAAGATAAGTTTGACCAGATTAACGACCCTGTTTCAGTGACGGTGGCATGCGTTCCGGTTGAAATGTCGATGACAGCCGCTCCCGCTCCGTTCGGCGAAGGGTATGTGGATGTGACCGTAAGTTATAATGGTCCCGACCCGACCGCCCCCGGCAGCAATCCATTCTCATTCCGTTGCCAGGGGAATTATGGTTTTGTAGATTCTGAAATTTTGTCGATAGCTAAAAAGGAATCTACAAGGGTATTCGAATCGTATGATTATGTCTATAGGATTTCTGTTCCTGATGTGGACCGCGATGAATTCGATGTGAGGGCATTCTTTGGCGAAGAGACGGAGGATGGCACAAATATGATGACAACAAATACACAGTTCGTTTATCCTGATTATCAAGTACAACTTGACCCTATGACACAGAAACTTAGGATTAATGTGGTAAACGATGATCCGAATAAGAAGTTACTTTTCTTCCATAAACTTCGTGTATTTGTAAATGGAACAAGGCTTAAGGAAGGTGAATTTTCAAGAGATGAGCCCACTGGCCTTATAGCTGTATATAACCTTCAGCCTGAAACTGAATATAGAATACAAACTACACTTCAATCTTCAGCAAATGCAACGAAGTTTGGAAGCGATGATACCATTGTTACCACTAAGGCGACTCCGGTTCCAAATGGCGATTTTTCTCAGATTGAGCAAACCATTAATAAGCAGATTCAGGTTGGTGCCGATTATAAGTGGGGCGGACCAACTTATTCAAATAAATGCACATTTAAGTATTCTGAACCAAAAGGAGGATGGTCTTCTATAAATAAAAGGACCTTCTATGAAGGTTCTAATCCACAGAATTCGTGGTTTATGGTAGCATCCACATTTGTTGGAGACAAACATAATGAATTAAATACAGTGGTTATTCGAACAGTTGGATATAGTCATAACGGTACTTTACCAGCTGCTAATAGTAGTACCCTATATTATAATCCTAATGCACCAAATTATAATTCCTTTACTCGTGTTTCCGGCGAGTTGTTCTTGGGTACATATAATTTTGATGGGGATGAAACTCGCTCAGATGGATTTGCTTTTGATGCGCGTCCTACCTCTTTGAGTTTCAGTTATAAATACGTTCCATATCAGGGCGTTTCAAGGGGATCGGTTGAAATCATAGTATATGATGATAAAGGAGCTGTTATCAATCAGCGTAAGAAATATCTTTTTGAGAGAGATGGAATGGAAGATGATAAAATTACTTTACATAGATATCCATTCGGCGTAAAACCCGCTAAGGTGTGCATTCGTTTCCTGTCTTCAGATTTGGAAGAAGGAGAGAAGATAGAAACGAAATATCCTACGGGTAATGATTTGAATGAAGGCGTGTCTAGTTTGTTTGATAGGACGTTAAAGGATAATTCCGCTCATGCAATGTGCATTGGTTCGGAACTTACCGTTTCCAATCTGAGGTTTAATTATGGTGAGAAACAAAATGATTAATATGAAAAAGATAACAAATATATTATCCGCAATATTTCTCCTTATCGGGGCTGCCTCTTGTTCTTCGGAGGCACCATTTTCCGAGGGGGAACAAATCGGGGAGGGGCGGCTTCTTTCCTCCGCTTTGTCTGTCGAACTAAAGACGGACGAAAAATTAGTCAGGGCCACTCCTGTGCCTGACGTAAATGATTTCACGGTTGATTTCCTGAAAGCCGATGACCTTTCCCAAAGTGTAAAGTCATTTGAATATGGCTCTATGCCGGAAGTGGTAACTCTTCCAGTAGGTGATTATATCGTGAAGGCTTATTATGGGGGTGATTATGGCGAAGGTAACAATGCCGCGTTTGACAAGCCGTATTACCTTGGTCAGTCGGAACGTTTTTCCATAGAGAAAGACAAAATCAAGGATAACATCGGCACAATCGAATGTAAGCTTTCGAATGTGAAGGTTACTATTCTTTTCGATGAGAGTCTTGCAAATGTGATGAGTGACAATTCGAAGGTGTCGGTAACGGTTGGAAGTAGCGGGAGTCTTGATTTTGACAAGTATGAGTCGAGAAGCGGTTTCTTCGCATACGATGAGGGGAGCACTACGCTTGCCGCTGTGTTTTCCGGAGTAGTTGATGGCGATTCTACTAGTGAAACTAAAACATACGATACAGTCCAGCCGGGTGTGCATTATAGAATCACCTTTAAGTTGCATGCTGCCGACCCGAACGACCCCGGTGACATCAATCCCGGAGACCCGGGTAACGAAATCAAGATAGATGCCGGAATTCAGCTTGAAGACCAGACAGGAGGAAGCGGCGTTGACGTAGGAGTAGGAGACGACGAAGACATATATATGAAAGATGACCGTTATCCCGAGGAGGAAGACCCCGAACCGGATCCCGGACCCGATGAGCCAACGCCCGATGAACCGGGTAATGGTCCGACTGTGACAGCCGAGGATCCAATTAATCTCGAAGAATGGAACCTTGTCCCCAAAGAAATAGATGAAGAACATCCTTATAATTGTGTATTGAATGTTCATAGTGATACGGGGGTGACAGGATTTACCGTCGAAATAGATTCGCCCAAGTTGACAAACGACGTTTTGACTGGAGTAGGTCTTTCCAGTAAATTTGATTTGATATCGTGTCTTACTGCCGAAGGGGTTGATGTGGAAGAAGGTTTGATAGGATTGAGTCTTCCTGTTAAAGATCAAGTGAAGGGCCAAAACGATGTTAGGTTTGATGTTTCCCAGTTTATGAGTCTTTTAGGTATTTATGGAGCTGCTGACCACAAGTTTATTCTCACAATCATAGATGCCGGTGGTAAGACAGTGACGGAACTTAAACTTAGAACCGAATAATAACAGACAGCTATGAAAAAGATAAATAAAATATTTGCTATTTCGGCTGTCGTCATGACTGCTGGAGTTGCGTTACAGTCTTGTCAGTCGGAGGCTCCGTTCTCGACTGATGGCGAGGGACTCGTCCGTCTTTGCGTCGATGTCAATTCGAAGTTGACCCGCGCTGTGGAAGGGGAAGAGGAACTGAAAGCTAATGCCCGGATTTATATAAGCAACGACAAGGGTGTGCTGAATAAATGGGTTGGTACCCAAAATATCCCGAAGGATGGAATATATCTCCGTTACGGCTCTTACGTAGCCGAGGCTATGGCTGGAGACTCTGCGTCTGCTTCCTTCACCAAGAAATATTTCAAAGGAGCTTCAGATTTTTCGATAAGTGGCGATGTCCCCATGGCAAACGTAGCTATTAATTGCAGGATAGCCAATGTGGTGGCGTCAATCGAGGAATCGACCATCGATTCGAAGCTTATGCAAGATTTGAAGGTGACTATTGGTAATTCACGAGGAGAGCTTATCTACTCTGCCGATAGCCTTTATAAGCAGGGATATTTCATGATGCCAAACGGCGACACTTCGCTTAACTATACCGTAACCGGAATCAATAGCAAAGGCCATGAATTCACTAAATCTGGAGTGATTGAAAATGTGAAGCCTTCCACTCATTATCGTTTGGAGTTCAATTATACTCCGGCGGAGAGTGACCAAGGCGGAGCGTTCTTTACGATTTCTATTTCGGAAGAGAGTTTGGTAGAGGATGAGGTTACGATTTATGGAAAACCTTCCTTTTCTTGGCTTAACAATGATCCTGCATTGGATGCCCAGATTATCGGAACTCCCGGTTCTTTTACAAGCAAAACGCTTAGAATTGCTGCGTATAAAGGTTTTAAGTCTTTGATGCTTCAAACAGAAGATTCATATTTAATTGGTTTTTTGGGCAGCAATAAGTTAGAATTAGTTGGGCTTCCGGAGACTATAGAGACAGACCTTGAAAGGAAAGGCTTATTGTTCACTGAGTCGGATCCGAAAGAAAATCTGTATCGTAAGTTTATTCAGTTTGCTCCTGAATTCTTCAATTCTCTTCCTGAAAGGGAAACAGAATATGTAATGACCGTTATGGCCACAGATAACAATGGCAAGAAGGCGCAAACTTTAGTGCGTATAGCCAATACGGAAGCGGCAATAGTATATGCGGATCCGATTATCATTGAGTTTGAAGATTTTCAGAATGACTTTACTTCCGTAAGTGCCAGAAGTGTTACTATCCCCGTAAATATTACTGATGTCAGTGTCGAGAATCCGGCTGTGCAATATCGCAAGTCGGGAGAATCTGCTTGGACCACCGTTCCGGTGAATTCTACGCGTGCTGCCGGAGGTGCTTCCGTCAGGCTGACAGGTTTGACTCCTGCCACTGCCTATCAATTCCGCGTTGTCGCCGGGGCTTTTGTTGATGGCGCATACGAATTCGAATCGGAAGAAATAGGTGAATTCACTACGGAAGGAGAATTTACGATTCCGAATGCTTCGATGGAAGAATGGTCCAATTTCAAGGACAATTCAAAGGTGTTGATTCCGAGTGGTGACGGAACGGTTTCATTCTGGGATTCTGGTAACCATGGATCCTCTACTATGAATAAACTTGTTACGAATAAATCTACATCCATATTCCATGCCGGAACCACGTCTGCTGAATTGAAGTCTCAGTTTGTGGGAATCGGCTCTATAGGTAAATTTGCAGCAGGAAATTTATTTGTAGGATCGTATGATGAGACTCAGGGAACCGATGGAGTATTAACTTTTGGAAGGCCATATAATGGGTCACATCCTTCGGCTGTGTCTATATGGGCCAACTATAGGCCTGGTACAGTTGAGAAGAAGGGAGCTGCCGATGGTTACTTGAAAGAAGGAGATACTGACAAAGGTCAGATTTATGTGGCATTGACAACTGGCGGTGTTAAAGTTAGAACCAAGACGAAGCAGTTGTTTAATCCTGCGGGGGATGCCAACGATGATTGCAGCTATGATGTAATCGCTTACGGACAAGTAACCTGGGATGCTGCTTTTGGAGAAGATAATCAACTTGCAAATATAAAGATTCCTTTTGAATATACAGAAAAGGCAAAGACGATGGCTCCTACCCATCTTGTTATTGTCTGCTCCGCTTCCAAATTTGGAGATTATTTCTGTGGCGGCGAGGGTTCATTGCTTTATGTTGATGACTTCGAGCTGGTGTATGAGTGAAGCTGAGGCATGCAAGACTGGGTGGCAGATAAGGATTGAAATTTCTTAATGCGCTTTTTAAATAGGCAGGGGTGTGGCTTGGCTGCATCCCTGCCATCATTTAGGAATCTGCGCTACCCTCCTTGCGTTTGTCCTTACTTCGTGCGGACCACAATCAAGAGACGGAAATTCTTCTGCTTAGGTTCTAATTCGGTTGGCTTTTGGTCCGCTTGGCTTTTGATTTGAATCGCATTCTATCGCTCTCGGTCTTGATTCACTGATTTGCTTTGGGTCTTGATTTCACTTTTGCTTCCGGTCTTGATTGTGGCGTGAACGAAGTGAATGTCGCTGCAAGTAGCTACATATAAATTATAATCTGATAATCTTTGGTTTATGGCAAGGAAATCGCATCCGTATAACAGGCGCCCTCTTCATCCTAATTTCCTGAAGCGGCGGTTGGGGCATGATTACAATCGTCCTGCCCGCTATCTTGTCACCATTATGAAGGCTCCGGATACGGGTACCCTTTCGAGGGTAGTAGGGAATCCTGCTTTCCGTAGCCCGCATCCGGAGGCACCTTCCACTCAGCTTACGGAAGAAGGCAGATTCGTGGAGATGGCGTTGGAGAAGTGGTGCGGGCAATTTCCACAACTCAGAGTGGAGAAGCATGTAATAATGCCCGACCATGTGCATCTGTGTGTGTTCGTGCATGTGTATCTTGAATGCGGGTTGAGCCGTGCGGTGGCTAACTTGATGGGAAAGACCACACGCATAAGGTACGATTCGTTGGATGATGGTTGCCGCCCTAAAACGATGACTCCGTTCTTTGATAAGGGTTTTAATGATAAAATTGCCTATAAGGATGAGCAATGGAACCGGCAATTGGATTATGTAGAGGATAATCCCCGTCGTTGTCTCATCAAGCGGATGTTTCCGGAGTATTATCGTAATATCTGGATTGTCACTTCCGGCGATTGGCGGTTTTATGCGATTGGGAATGTATTCCTCTTGAAGAATCCCGATATACAGGCGGTGAGGTTCAGTCGGAGATTTGCTGCAGGGGAATTTGAGAGGTATGTTGAAATTTGGAGAAAGAGTGTGGCGAACATGGGGGTACTCGTGTCTCCGTTCATACATCCTAAAGAAAAGGCTATGCGGGATTATGCGATAGAGAACGGGGCGGCCATAATCAGGATTTGTGAGAAAGGATTTGAGGGGCGTTTCGCACCGCAGGGCAAGGAATTCGAGCTTATGTCGAAGTCGCGGCTGCTTTTGGTATATCCGATGGTTTATGAGAATGAATCGAAAGCTGTGTCCTATAATAAGGCACAGGAGATGAATGGGATTGCAGCGAGGATTGCCGCTACGGATTGGTTCGGGCCGGAGGTGAGGATAAGGAGCTGCCGGAGGTGAGATGGCTTTTGTCCTTACTTCGTGCGGACCACAATCAAGAACTGAGATTCGCTTCCGGTTGATCTTTTATTCGCTTCCGGTTGATCTTTTATTCGCTTCCGTTTGCTCTTTCATTCGCTTCCGTTTGCTTGCATTTGGCTTGCTGTTATTTGCATTGGCTTGCTTTTGCGGGCCGGAGAAAGAAAAAGCCTTGACGGCGGGGTGCTGTCAAGGCTTTTTTCATTTGCTTGGATAAGGGCTGCTTATCTGGTGGAGAGATGAGAGTTAGAAGCGGTATCCGAAGCCGATGTTCAGATAGATTGGATAGAGGGTGAAGGTTACGGTCTTGAAGGAATCATAGAATATGCCGTTGGCACCCCACATCAGATTTGCATGCACGTTGAAATGCTTGAAGGCGGTCCATGTCACGCCTCCTTGCAATCCCCAATGGAATTTGCGGAGTTCGTTGCCGAAATCGTATGTGGCCCTTGAATCTGCATCGAAAGATATTTTGTCGCCGGTAGGGTCGCCTTCCCTCAGATAACCTTCCGTGACGTATCCGTCGAAGTTGTTGCGGAAAGCGTAGGCGAGATAGGGGCCGAGGTTTACGGAGAAGCGGTCGTTGAAAGAATATACTCCCTGGATGGGGATGGCGAGCTGTTGTGAGTGGTAGTGCGTCTGCACTTTGCCCGTCCATCTGCCGGAGAGCTTTTTGCCGTCCTGAATAATTTCCATGCCGTAGTTCTTCACGCTGGCTTTTGTGTCCATCCCTTTTGTCTGCAAATGAGCTCCGACCTGGATGCCCCATTTCTTTTCTTCCGTGAACCAACGGGTGACTGTCACTCCCAACTGGAGGTTCAGGTTGGGATTATATGATTCGATTTTGCGTATTTCCTTGGGCAGGGGAATCGGGGCCGCCCCTCCGATGTTGAAGCCGGCAATAGCTTCGAAATCCCAAAGCGGTTTTGCAAAGAAGGAGTTTGCGGCGTTGTCGGCCGCAGATGCGCTCCCGAAAAATGCTAATGCCATGATGATGGCTGCCTTTATATGTTTGAGGTCCATGTTTTTCGTTTTTCTGATTTAGGTATTCATTTGCTTGTGTCACTTGCAGTTGAGGTGAAGGTCGTCAACGTAGAGGGTGCTTCCTACGGCACCCGAGAAGAAGTCGCCGTCTTTGCTCGACGACATCACAATGGTGATGCTGTAGTGGCCGGCCTTGAGTTTATCCGGATCGATGGTTTTACCTTCCCGGTAAGTAAACGGAATCATGAAATCTTCCCATTCCTCGGCGGGAACCGGATTCGGGATTTCAGCTACGGCAATGATGTTGGGATTATCTTCGGCCATTACGTTGGTTCCGTCGAGCCATTGCATTTCCGGGGTGACTTCAAAAAACACGGCATATATGTTGAATTCATCGATTTTTCCCGGCACGGGCGTCAGTTTGCCGTCGTCGCCCAGTTTGCAGTATTCTGGTCCGGGAGTATAACGGTATGAGCCGGTCAGCGACACCGGTTCGCTCATGAATGGAATGCCGAAATGAGTGGCTTTGAGCGGTTGGGCAAGAGCGCTTGTCATGTCGAACTCACCGAGGAAAAGGTTGCCTGCGGCAATCGGTTTTTTTACCATAAGGCCGAATGCCCCAGTAGAACGTGTGGTGAGGGCCACGCATTTCCCGGTTTTACCGTCGTCAAATTGATAGGTGGGGAATGTATCCGGAGTCCCTTCGGAGTTGGTGAGTGCGAATGCCTGGTTTGCACTTGCCCAGGTGAGAGAGACCGTCCCGTCCGCCCCGACTTTATAAAACACGTCGTAGCTTCCTTCTCCCGATTGAGTCGGAACCTGTCGCACATGGTCGAAGTCATAATTGAGAACAACGGCGTTGGTGTGTTGTATATCCACCGTATAAGTTTTCGACCATTCCTTGTCTTCGGATGTCACGGTGTATTGTTGCGGCGTATTGAAATCGCGAGGAGTGCCGCTTTCCGGGGATATCGTGGCGCCCGGGGTTAGAGTGAAAACGGGAGCGAGTCCGTCGAGGTCGATGCCGTCTTTTACGATGATTGTCACCTCGTTATTCGAGATTATCGGGCTTCGCGATAAAATATCCTGAGAAATCTGCACCGCCACGATGTCGCATTCCGCGTTGAGTGCCTCCTCCCTGATGCACGCAGTCTGGAGTGTGATTGCCGGGAGAATGAGAAAAGCCAATATCGATTGTCTCATAAACTAATTTTTTTCGATATAAGAAATATATATATATGATTGTGATTTACAAAATTACATAAAATAACTGAGTGGCGCAACGATTCGGCTTAAATTGTGTGGGTATGAAAAATCCGGTGTGGCGAAATATGGTCGCCACACCGGATTCCGTTGGCAGGAATTGTCGTTGCCACGACAGTCCGGATGGTTATCGGATGATTACCTTGTCGGTTTTGTTGCCCTGTCGGCGGATATAAATGCCTGCGGGGAGCTGGTCGCTTTCAACGCGGATTCCGTTGAGGTTGTAATACTCAATCGGAGCGTTTTCATCGATTACGCCGGCGATGCCGGAGAGCTTGCTGGTGAAGGTGACGTGGATGGGAATGCCGTTCCACATTACTTCTATAACCATATCGGCTTGTCCTGCTGCGTCGATTGTGCCCTGGAGGTCAACGTCTGCCACAAGCGCACCCTGCATGAGAGTCAATCCTTTTACCTCGCCTTTGTAAGTTGTCACTCCGTTTTCAACACTGGTAGTAACGTCTGGAACGACTATGTCGCCAAGAGGAGTCGGGCCTCCACCGAGGTCGAGCGAGAAATTGGGAAGTACGAAGGTGCATGTGTTTTCACCGGTTTTGGTGATTTGTATGGTTGCGGGTGTATTTTCCGCCATCGGAGCCCCTCCCATTTCAATGTTGAGGTAGCCTGCATAGGAAGCTTGTTCGGACGAAGCGGCTTCGTCGAAGTTCAATACGTACGAATGTTCGTTTCTGCCGTCGATGTCAGCTCCGTTGTCGTTAGCCACGGTTATTGTAATCGTCTTGCCGTTGACGCTCACGCCTGTTTGTGCAGACTTGCCGCCACCGAGGATGACAGTTTCGATTTTATCGATGGCAGGGGCGGTGCCTGCAATCGAATATTCGTAAGTGTTGGAATCAAACCCCTCTATAGCCACGCCGTTGACTTTGATTTCACCGAGACGTGAGTAATATACGAATCTTACATTGTCAACCGTCAATGAGTTGCCGTTGACTATGCGCTGGCTGTCGAAATAGTCGTTGGCGGCTATCACGACATTGATTTTTGTGGGCATTGCATCGGATAGGTATTCGATAGGAAGGAAATATTCGGTCCATTCCTTTTTCTCACCTACGATTTGGTCAAGAGACTTTGCTATCAGCTCGGCGTCATCGCTTTTCGTAACCTCTCCGCCCTGGTCGGTAGTCATTCCGAGGATGTTGCGGTCACGGTCGGTCATGGTCACCTTTACGGTTTCAGCCGACATAGAGTTGTTGGCGGGCACGTCCTTTTGTGTCCAGGTGCCTTTCCATGCATATACAAGCACTGTGGCGTTCTGGGCGTTATCGGCATCACCTTCTGCTGGTGCGTATTCACGCTGGTAAACGAAAGCCAGTGCGTCCGGGCGGGAAGAAATTTCCATACCGCCGAATACGCCGCCGTCTTTGTTGGCCGGAGCGAATGTTGTCCAATCTAATGTATTGGTAGCCCAGGTTTTACCCAACGATAGGTAGGCCGGTACGATTTGGGTGGGCATGAACGGGTTGGGGGAATTCTGCAATATGACTGCCGATTCGGAGTTGTAACCGACAACCTTATATCCCACCTGTGTGGCACCTAAACCGGCATACCCGATGAGGTTATCGTCGTCATCGAATTTTTCGCTCACCACACCATTTACATTTGCTATAATCCATCCTTTAGGCTGCAATCCGAATATGCCATTCGGATAGTTTTCTTCCATTCCTAATGTGGCATTGATAAAGGAAAGGGTGTCGGTCACGCTGTTCCAAGGGACATTCTTTTCCCATTCTCCCTCGAAGCCTACGCTGGGCAACTGTTGTGCGGCAGTAGGATAGGCTACTGCTGAAAGCATCAACAAACTGTAGATTTTTTTCATAAAATATAGTTAAGTTAGATTCTGTTTTAATTGTGTTTATCAATCGTATGCAATCCAACAAGCCGGAGGCGTGTCTCTACATTCAAAATTGCACAAATATTTTTGCTTTACTATATAAGAGCTATAAGATGCACTTTTTGTTACATCTTATTTTCGATTCTGTGCAAAATTAGTAAAATTTATTTGGATTTATCCTCTTATGGAACAAAAATAGAATAGTTTGCAAATAAAAACTGATGTGAATGTTCTTATTTGCACATTTATGTTTCAAATAGACCAAAGGATGATAATTCCGGAAATTTGTATTAATTTTGCAATTATTAGTCAATAATATTAGATGCTTTTGTTTATGTTGATGATAAAGCCATATACATATATATTGGGTAATCTTTTTCTGCTTTCCCTGCTTTTGTTAGCCGGATGCATAAAAAACGATCTCCCTTATCCGAGAATCCAGCAAAACATAACGTCGATAAGCGCGGTAGGCGAAAGCCGGGAGGCTTTGATTGATTCGTTGGCATTGTCTGTTACGCTTTATCTTGACGAGCAGGTTGACATCGAGTCTGTACGTTTCGATTCGTTTTCGATTTCGGAGGGTGGAAGTTCTGATCCGAACCTTCTTGAGGGAACTTACGATCTTTCTCATCCTATAGTAGTGAAGTTGACCCGGTATCAGACATACCAATGGCTTGTGTCTGCCATCCAGAACATAGAACGCTATCTCACGATTGAAGGTCAGATAGGGGAGTCGGTTATCGATGCAGTAGGGAGGAGAATAATAGTGAACGTGCCGGAAACCGCCAATCTTTCCAAACTTAATGTCACTTCTATAAAACTTGGTCCGGAAGGTGTCACAACGCTTTCGCCGGATATTCAGGTGGGGGAGTATGACTTTTCTCGTCCCGTTAGGGTGGAGGTAACGTTTCATGGACGTTCCGACGAATGGACGATATATGTGGAACGTACGGAATTGGTGGTTTCCACCGAAGCGGTCGATGCATGGAGCCGGGTTGTATGGGCTTACGGCAACTGTCCGAGCGATATGCGGGGAGGGTTCCAATACCGTCGCGCCGATTCTTCCGAGTGGATTTCCGTCCCGCAGTCTTCAGTGACCCAGACGCAAGGGGCTTTTTCATGCTGCATACCCCATCTTGACCCGTTGACGGAATATGTGGTCAGGGCGGTTGCGGGGTCTGACATCGGCAACGAAGTCCGTGTCACCACTGATGCCACCGCCGACATTCCGGACGGTTCGTTCGATCAATGGTGGCTTAAGAACAACAAAATATGGTGCCCCTGGAATGAAAACGGCGAGCAATATTGGGACACCGGCAACACCGGGGCCTCTACGCTCGGGCAAAGCAATGTAATGCCGACTGAAGATACTCCGACGGGGAGCGGCCTGGCTGCCCAGCTCAACACCCAGTTTGTTGGTATCGGTTCCATAGGGAAGCTTGCCGCCGGGTCTATATATACCGGAAGTTTCGTAAAGGTTGATGGCACGAACGGAATTCTCGATTTCGGGCGTCCATTCAAATTGCGTCCTACGAAGCTTAAGGGGTATTACCAATATAAGACGGCACCTATAAATTATACGAGCAGCGAATATTCCGACTTGCGCGACCGTCCCGACTCCTGCCATATATATGTGGCGCTTACCGATTGGACCGCACCTTTCGAAATCCGCACCAATCCCAAAAACAGAAATCTCTTCAACAAGAACGCCGATTATATAATAGGTTACGGAGAACTGGTTTTCGGTGGCACCATGGAGGAGTATCAGCCGTTTGAAATCGAAATCGAATACAGGAGCACTTCGCGGGTGCCTTCCTATCTGCAGATTACAGCGGCTGCCTCAAAATATGGCGACTTTTTCACCGGTGGTGCCGGAGCGGTGCTTTACGTTGACGAATTTTCTTTCGATTATGACTACTGACAATAAATTTTCATGGAAAAAGCGTGCCCAGGCATTTGTCTATGCCTGGGAAGGCCTTAAAACTCTCGTGAGGGAAGAACATAATGCACGCATACATGTTGCCGCCGCTGTTGTGGCCGTGGCGGCAGGGATTGCGCTCGGCATTTCTCCGCTGGAATGGTGTTCTGTGTTGATCTGTATCGGACTTGTAATTTCAGCAGAAGCACTCAACAGCGCTGTTGAAGCTCTTGCCGACCGGATTACTACCGAGCGCGATCCCTTTATCGGGAAGGCTAAGGATTTCGGAGCTGCCGCTGTTACCGTACTGGCGATGACAGCTGTCATCGTCGGGGTTATCGTGTTTCTTCCTTATATAATAAAGCTGTTTTCATGAGACACACTTTCGTAGTCCTTTTCGTTTTATTTGCCGTTGCTTTCCCTTTTAATGTTTTAGCACAAGAAAATGTTGGATTTCGCCGCACGCCGGCCCAAAAGGGTGTCGGGATTTCAACGGATGTGTGTATAATTGCCATGCCGGTGGCTACACTTGCAGGGATATTGATAGAACGGGATTGGGATGGATTGAAACAGGGGGCACTTACCGCTGTCACGGAAGTCGGGGCATCTTTGATTTTAAAATATGCTATAAAGGAAGAGCGCCCGGACCATAGCAACACACATTCTTTTCCGAGCGGACATACAGGTATAGCCTTTGCCAACGCCACGTTTCTCCAAAGAAGATATGGATGGAAGTTCGGGGTGCCGGCTTATATATTGGCCGGATATGTAGGGTGGGGCAGGGTGTATGCCAAGAAGCACCATTGGTGGGATGTGCTCGCAGGAGCCGCCATCGGTGCGGGGACGGCACTTATATATACACGTCCGTTTGCCGAAAAACATGAAGTCTCCTTCATTCCGGAAATTAATCCTACCCAAATAGGATTTCACGCATCGATTACTATCTGACTTTTTTTGAAAAAAGCGGGCTGTCTGATAAAACAGACAGCCCGCTTTTTATAATTAAGCCAAAAAAATGGAGATTAGAGATTGTATAATTTTAACAATTATTGCCTGCTGATGGTTTAAAAAGGGCGATTTCTCATACAAAGAGAGGGCTTTTTCAAAGTTTTTTGTGTGCCCTTTCGGATTTTTTTCGAAAATAAAATATCGGAATAACACATTAAAACGGGATATTGTTCT
>CAJUCW010000036.1 GCA_910585275.1 uncultured Muribaculaceae bacterium | reverse complement strand
TCCTCGCCCTTTTCTAAACGGCGACTACATCGGCGCGTCCGCTGAATAGTTACTCGAAAAAAATTTATTATATAAACATTTCTTCCGAACATTTTTTAAGAAAATTGCCATAATAGTGTTATGTTTTCAGGTCAAAACCGTCGATTTATTATAATCCTTAGTCGTAAAATAGTAAAAATGCAGACAAAATGATATTTTTAAATTATTCTTCAAAAATTTTAAGATATCATTGAATTGACATGTCTAAAAAAGCATCCTCACCGGATACTATCTTAACCTTATTCTCAATTTTGTATGATGATATGTTTGAATCCCGATATTACTTCTATTATATAATGAGACAGGAGATATATGGATATATATGGACAGGAGACAGGAGTAAATGTGATTGGGAAAAATCTATTGTTGCTCATGTGCTCCTGTCAATAAAACTCATAAAGACAGGAGAACAGGAGAAACAGGAGGAAATATGAACAAGAGAAAATGTGATTGTAATATTACTACTGTTGCTCCTATGCTTCTGTCTATAAAACTCATAAAGACAGGAGAACAGGAGAAACAGGAGGAAATATGAACAGGAGGAAATGCGATTGTAATATTACTACTGTTGCTCCTGTGCTTCTGTCAATAAAACTCATAAAGACAGGAGAACAGTGGAAACAGGAGGAAGTGTGAACAGGAGAAAATGTGATTGGAATATAACTACTGTTGCTCATGTGCTCCTGTCTATAACACTACAGGAACATGGTGCTTACGCAGAAATGCTGTATTTCTACACTTTTAATGGAGAATAATTGCGATATTTCTATACTTTTATTGGGGAATAGTATTATTTTGTAGGGACACACCTTCGGTATGTTAAACCATCAATCATTTGATTACCAACCTGTCTCCCAACTAAATATATTGTACATTCCAACGTGTCGAAGGCACGTCCCTACATAAAGAATATCGCAAGAATCTTGGCGAAAATTCCTTTGCGTGCTTTGCGCCTTGGCGTGCCTTTTATCCCGGTTGACTGCATGAAATCATGCAAATCATCGGATATGCCTCCAACATATTTGATTTCACAATCTTGATCCGTACCCCAGCGTATAATTGCAATAATAGTCTATCTCTAAATTATTAAAGTATGAGAAAACTGTTTTTAATCTTGATGGCACTGGTAGTGTGCAGCTGGACAGCGATGGCCCAGACGCGCACATATCACGGCACGGTTGTCGATGCTGCGAACAATGAACCGCTCATCGGTGCAACCGTCATGCCTATCGGTGGCGGAGCTGGCGTGGCAACCGACATCGACGGAAAATTCTCACTTACTGTTCCTTCCAAAGTAACGGAAGTGCAGGTTTCTTATGTCGGCTATCATACCGTCAAAGTGCCACTGACCGAAAATATGGTCGTTTCTTTGGCATCAAGCAGCAAGACTCTCGACGATGTGATGGTAGTGGCGTTCGGAACTACGACAAAAGAAGCTTTCACAGGTTCTGCAGCCGTGGTCAACGCAGCGGATATTCAGCAGCACACCACTTCCAATGTGGCCGACGCACTTGTCGGCACAGTGCCTGGCCTTCAAATGCGAGGTTCTACGGGCGCCCCCGGTTCTACCGGCTCTATCAACATTCGAGGCATTTCTTCCCTCTATTCCGGAATCGAACCTCTCGTAATTGTTGACGGCGCGCCTTATCCAGCAAGCCTCAGTAATATACCGCAGAGCGATATCGCTTCAATATCAGTGTTGAAAGACGCTGCCTCAGCAGCACTTTACGGAGCGCGTGGTGCAGCCGGCGTAATTATCATTACAACCAAGCGCGGCGCCAACAAAGACGCCCAGATTACGGTTAATGCAAAGTGGGGCTCAAACAGCCGTGCAGTTCAGGACTATGACGTAATCGACAATCCTGGAGCTTATTATGAGGCTTATTACAGCCAGATTTATAACTATAACGTATATGGACAGGGAATGAGCGCGGCAGCTGCAAACGCCGCTGCCAACAACACCATGCTCGGTCAGCTAATGTATAATGTCTATACACTTCCCGAAGGTGAAAATCTTATCGGTATGGACGGCAGGTTGAATCCGAACGCGACTCTTGGCCGCACATTCGAATATAATGGTGAGTCACGTTATCTTATCCCTGACAACTGGAACGACATCGCTTACAAAGACGGTTTCCGTCAAGAATACAACGTCAGCATAAACGGCGGCAATGACCGTGCTTCTATGTATGCCAGCCTTAGTTACCTTGGAGATGAAGGTATCCTTACCCCCTCGAAATATGACCGATTCAGCGGACGCATCCGTGCAGAATATCAAGCTAAAAACTGGCTGCGCATCGGAGGTAACATCGGTTATACCTATGGTAGCACCACAGGCAACCCGAGCATGGGCACAGATTTTTCATCCAACAATATACTCTACTTCACCGGAATGATTGCCCCAATATATCCGGTGTATGTAAGAGGTGTGGATTCAAACGGAAACCCTTACATTCTTAACGATGAATACGGAAATATCCGTTTTGACTACGGACAGCAGGATTATTACAACGGACTCCGTCCGTTCGGCGCACCCGGCAACCCTATTGGGACACAGCTCTATGACACAAACAAATCGACGGGACATCAGCTTAACGCCACTTTCAACGCAACATTCGATTTCACGGACTATTTGAAATTCGAAGTCGTAAGCAATGTCACATGGGGAGAAACCCAAGGAACAGGAGCTTACAGCCCATTCACTCCGGGTGGTAAAGCCACTAATGGAGGCATCACGAAATCTGTTACCACCAACGTACGAACAAACAACACACAAACACTTACTTTCTACAAGCATTTCTGCGACCATTATGTCAACGTAATGGCAGGTCATGAATATTACCGCTCAGACGGCAGCTACCTTGGAGCCTCAGGACGAGGCATGTTCTCTCCCAGTATCCTTGAGCTCAACGCCTTTGCTGACGTTCAAGTAGATGCTTCATCATATAAGAACCGTTATAATGTAGAAGGATGGTTCGGGAGCGTGCAATATAACTATCTTGAAAAGTATTATGCATCGGCATCCTATCGTCGTGATGCTTCTTCCCGTTTCGCAAAAGCCCACAGATGGGGCAACTTCTGGAGCATAGGCGCGGCCTGGATGATTTCCAAAGAAGACTTCTTGGCAAGCACCCACAACTGGCTTGATTATCTTAAACTTAAAGTTTCTATCGGTCAGCAGGGTAACGACAACATTAGCAGCAGCTATGCATGGACCAACATGTATAATCTTCAGAGGGCTTCCAAAACCCAAATGTCTCCTATCTTCAACATGGGCTTCGGCAATCCTGAAATTACCTGGGAAACCACAACCAACCTCAACGTGGGTGTAGAATTCGGATTTTTCGACAATCGTCTTGCCGGCAATATCGATTTCTATAATAAAAACACAAGCAACCTCTTGTTCTGGCTTTCTGTACCCGAATCGACTGGTGGCCGTGGATATTACGGCAACATGGGTACAATCCGAAACACCGGTGTGGAACTTTCACTTTCCGGCACTCCCATCCGCACAAAAGATTACGAATGGACCATCAACGCCAACCTTTCACACAACGTGAATAAAATTGTATCGCTTCCAAAAGCAAAGACAAAAGTCTATGGCGGATTCTATGAAGGAAGCTACTGGTATGAAGAAGGTGAGCCGATGTATAATTACATGAATCTTGCATACGCTGGAGTCAACGACAAAGGTGAATCTCTCTATTATTACGACCCCAACCTTATTCAGGCAGACGGCGGAATGACCACGTCGAAACCCGGCAAGATAAAAGATCCCAAGTACGTCACCACAAAGGCTGGTGAAGCATCCAGATATGCGGTTGGCTCGATTCTCCCCAAAGTGTATGGCGGATTCTCAACTACCGTCAAGGTAAAATGGTTCGATATCACAGCTACGTTCGACTATCAAATAGGAGGAAAAGTATATGATTCACGTTACGCCACCCTCATGACTCCCGACGCTTCACTTACGGGTTCAAGCGCAGGCCGTAACTTCCATAAGGATTACATCAAATCATGGAGTCCCAACAACACGACTTCAAATATCCCACGCTGGCAGATTGGAGACGAAAACGCTGTACAAGCGAGCGACCGCTTCCTGACCAACGCCGGTTATCTGAATTTCCAGTCGTTTACCGTAGGTTTCACCTTCCCGAAATTTTTCAAAGACATTGAGAAACTTCGCGTTTATTGCGCCGGAGAGAACCTCTGCTTCTGGTCTGCCCGCAAAGGTCTTGACCCCCGCTACTCTTTCGGAGGCAACGCGTCGGTAGGTGCATATTCTCCAATGAGAACCATATCCGGTGGCCTTGAAGTTATATTCTAACAATTAAAAAGAAATCAACAATGAAAAAGATAGTATTAACGACTGCCGGAGTGGCACTCATGGCCTTTTCTTCCTGCATCCAGGAGTTTGAGCCACAAGGAGGCTCTGTGACGGAAGACCAAGCAGCCAACGCTCCCGGTTCATACGATAATTTCGTTTCCGCACTCACCTCCAACATAGCCGGCCAATGGGTATTTGCAGGCGACAGTTATGAAAAGCCAAATGACTTCGGATACCCGGCAATCTACGTGCGCCGTGATGTTACCGGCAATGACATGGTATGTGTGGGAGGCGGCTATAATTGGTTCAACACATGGTATCAGTGTGGTGTTGCACTCGCTCCCATCTATCTTGATTGTCAGTATCCCTGGACCTATTACTTCGTAGGTATCAAGAGTTGTAACACCGTAATCAACATGGCCGGAGAGAATCCATCTCCGGAAAGGATTGCAGGTGCCGGAATAGCCCATTTCCTACGAGCATGGTATAATCTTGACTTGGCGCAGATGTACTCTCAGAAGTCGTATGGGGAAGATTCGCAATCGCCTACAGTGCCTATCATCACCAATGCGATAGATCTTGATAACGCTACGGAAAATCCACGTGCACCTTACCAAGAGATGATGCAGTTCATCCTTTCCGACCTCGATGTGGCCGAAACTCAACTCGCCAACTATGCACGTCCGAACAAATACACTCCCGACGTTTCTTGCGTCTATGGTATGAAAGCCCGAGTGTATCTGCTTATGGAAGATTGGGCCAACGCCGAAAAATATGCAAAGATGGCACAGAACGGCTACACTGTAATGACCGGAGAGCAATATATCGACCGTAACCATGGCTTCAACGACGCCAACTTCACCAACTCCTGGATGATGGCTTGTACATTTAAGAAAGACGACCAGGTTATGGTTGACAAAGAAGGCAACCACTCATGGGGTTCTTGGTTTATCACCGAACTTCCTTCTGACAGCTATGGCTACTACACCACCTACGGTGCAGGAAATTACATCGACTATCATCTATACCAGACCATCCCGTCAACAGATGCCCGCAAGAAATGCTGGATTGATTTCTCTCTTGACAGTATGGAATCGCAAAGCGAAATCCTTACTGCCCTCAGTGAGTATTCAGACGTTCCTGAAAATCTTTACGGGACCGCCTCCAACATCATTTCCAACACCAACGGTTCGCATGGGTTCGGAGGAATGCCCTTGAAATTCCGTGCGAAAGACGGCAACCACACTGACAACCTTGAGGCTTATTGCGTTGACGTGCCGATGATGCGTGTGGAAGAAATGGTCCTTATCGAGGCTGAGGCTGCAGGACGCCAGAACGAAGAGCGTGGCAAACAACTTCTTACAGCGTTTGCCCAGACGCGTGATCCCAACTATGAATATGGCAAACACAACGAGGCATACAACAACAATGCGACATCCGCTTTCGTAAACGAAATATGGTGGCAACGCCGCGTAGAATTCTGGGGAGAAGGTCTGTCAATGTTTGATGTGAAACGTCTGAACAAAGGCATCATCCGAAGCTATCCCGGCACAAACCACATCAACGGATATCGTTGGAACACAAGTACTCCTCCACAGTGGATGACATTCTGTATCGTGCAGACCGAGACTAACTATAACGGAGCTGTAGTGAACAATCCCACCCCGATTGCGCCTAAAGGAAACTCTCCTGAGCACAGTTGGTGATAACGGAGAAACAAATATTTTTTTAACTCAAAAAAATTGACAAATGAAGATATATAAATATGTCCTGATGGCTGTTCCAATGGCATTACTCGCATCTTGCTCTGCCGAAGAGGGAACAGACCCGGGGACAAACCCGACTCCAGCAGTGACCGTATATACATACGATGTCACCGACCCGGCACTTAACCCGGACAACGACGTAAGAGTAAGGTTTGCCACAAACAGTGCCGCACGTGAAGTGTATTATCTTGTCGAAAGGGCTTCCGACATCAGTGAATTCATTAAAGAAAATGGTGAAGAAGCCTATGTGAACCGCGTGATTGAAAACGGTGAGAAAATTGCTGTCGAAGGTGCCGTCAATACTGACGTCAACCTTACGGATATACACGGAGACTGTGTGATTTCAGCCGTAGCTTCAAACGGGACATACGGAAAGAGAGGAACCGCGACATTTACCGGACTCGACTGGACAGACGTTGTGGAAGGCACTTTCTACATCAATCAGGGATTCGTAGGCACACAATCAACATTTGCAACACTACAAAAATGTGTGCAAGACCCGACTCTTTATAGAATCGAAGATGCCTTTGCTGTAGGAAGTTCCGTCAAAATGCAGCTGATCAACGTTTTTGGAGAAGATGAAGACGGAAAATATCAACTTTTCCGTATCCCTCAGACCAATACGCCATTTACAGTTCGTCTTCAAGGATATGACGAACCTCAGCCTCTTTGGGTACAGGATATAGGTTACTGGCAAGGACAAGAATCTTTCGTTACATCCGTTTCGGGATTTGAAAACGGCATGTATGAAGACCATTCTGCATTCTTCCAGTTCGCATGGATGGCCGGGAACTTAGGATGTATTGGATACGAAACACCGAGTTTCTTTATTCCTACCGCAGAATAATCTTAAGGTAAACAATCTGTATAAGGTGTGCCATAACCGGTTATGGCACACCTTATAGATTTTTTAGAATCTAATCATCATATCATGAAATTTATGAGAAAGCTATTTCCGTTTTTTGCAACCATATTTTTCTCGTTTTGCAGCGCTTTTGCATCACCGCTCACACCTAACGAGGCTCTTGAAAGAGCAGGAATCACGATTACACGGGCAACCGATTTCCCAAAGCTGTTGATGGCAAAGGAGTCGGACGAAGGGGCGGCTTCACTTTATATTTTCGAGAATCCCTCCGGCAAAGGATTCATTGTCGTGAGTGCCGATGATGTGGCAATCCCGGTGTTGGGCTATACAGATTGTGGAGACTTCAATTCCTCCAACCTCCCTCCTCAACTTGAATGGTGGTTGTCGGAATATGGTCGCCAAATAGAATACGCAAGAGCTAAAAATTTTCCGGCTTATAAAGCGAATGCTGTAGAAGGAAGAAAAGCGTTCGCTCCACTTGTTAAAACCACATGGAACCAAAACGAACCATACAACGATGCGTGTCCGGAGATTTATGGTTATAAAGCGCCTACAGGATGCGTGGCAACCGCCATGGCTCAGATAATGAAATATTGGAATTATCCGGAAAGAGCATTCGGATCCGGAAGAATCACCCTCCCGGGCACCGACAAGACGGAAACAATGCTTCTTGGCGAAAAACTATTGGATTGGAATAACATGCAGTTGTCTTATTCGGGTGAATATACCCCTGAAGAGGCGGATGCCGTGGCATATCTTATGAAGGCATGTGGATATTCAGTGGATATGAGTTACAGCCTTTCAGGATCGGGAGCATTGGCAAGAAATGCGGCAAAAGCTTTTATAAACAATTTCAAATATAACCCCAATATTCAATACTGTATCCGAGACTACTACACTGCCACCGAATGGAATGAAATTATTTATAATGAAATCGCCAACGGGAGACCTGTTCTTTACGGAGGACAATCGACTTCAGTCGGTCATGAATTCGTTTGCGACGGATATAACGCCGATGGTTATTTCCATTTCAACTGGGGATGGGGTGGAATGAGCGACGGCTACTTTTCACTCGACGCGCTTAATCCGGATGCGGTCGGCACTGGTGGCGGCGAAGGAGGTGGCTTCAATTTCGGGCAAGATATTGTGATTGGAATCCAACCTACAAAGGAAGGAGACACACCGTGCTTGATAACGCAAATGGGAAATCTTTCAGCCGAAGTATCAAACAACAGTTTCATATTGAATTTATCCGACAATGGTTGGTGGATAAATATGGGACTCGACGCAATAACCGTGAACCTCGGTTATTCAATAGAAAAAATAGATGATACTCAGGGAGACATAAAATATTATACATTTGCATTAAGAAAAAAAATCGACGCACCCTCTCTTACAAAGACGGAGAATGGAAATATGATTTCATACGCAGGTGTTTCGGGTAACAGAATGACGGTCCCAATCCCCCGGGGGTTGGAAGACGGTAAGTATAAGTTCACGGTATGCTTCCAAACAACATCTGAAAAAAACGCACCATGGATTCCTGTCCTTGCTTCTCCGAACTGTTATAACTATTTTGTATTCAGTAAATCAGGCGCGGAGTATAATATTGAGAATCTGCCTTTTGCCAACCTGGTCATCGATGCGAGCGAACCGGTGTCGGCATTGTATTATAATTGTGCGGTAAAACTCACAATCACTGCCACCAACAACTCTGACAAGGAAATAACCCGTGCCTTCTATCCCCGTCTGTATTTTGACGGGAGCCACCAAATGAGTGGAGAAGGCATAGTTCTGACTTTCAAACCGGGTGAAACAGTAACCAGTCAGTTTATTACACTCTTCTCCACTGAAAAGGGAGCATCAGTGCCCTCTTCTTCGAGAGAATACACACTTCGTTATTGCGATCCCACCCTTTCAGAACCAAATAACGATTTTCTCTATCCCTGGGAAGGGACGGTGACAATGGATGTCAATTCCGGGACAATGAAGGTATCGGTTTCCGATTTTACTATGCCGGGATTGTCTTCCATGTCTTGGAATATCGACGGCTATGGAGCAACTGATGTCTTCATGGTGCATGACAAAGAGGTGATTCCGTTCAGTTGCAATATTACGAATGAATCCAACTTCTTCGGATATCCTATTTATGTTCTCATTTTCCCGGAAACATTGGGGGCCAATATAACATCGGTGGCTATGGGGCCCACTCCTATTTTGGCAAACAACGAAACCTCCACTGTGAAAGGAGTGCTTGATTTCAATGAAGGAGAAGACGACGTGAATTACGTGGCAGTTGTATATGTTGACAAATTTGGATTACAACGAGTGAGTGATTCAATATTCTTCAGAATAGCGACGTCGGGAATAAAAGAGATTGCAACAGATAAAAATGGCATAGAAATATGCTATGAAAGATATGATTGTCAAGTGACTGTAAAGTCGGCGGTAGCCATTAAGAGTATATGCGTAGCTTCTTTGACCGGGGCTATAGAGGCGTTGCCTTTTGTCAGCAACGGCAATGGTGTTTCCGCGTCGTTGAGCCATCTTCCAAAAGGCATCTATGTGGTGACGGCCACCGATGCCGACGGCAGGAGCCGCTCAATGAAGATTGCGAGGTAAGTTTAAAGTTTTAAGGACGCGCTCTAAGGTTCAAAGTTTAAATTTCAGCTGCATTTGTTGCGTTACCGGGCCCTCGGGTCCGGTAACACTGTTTTATTAGTTTCCTATGTTTTGCCGTTATCGTTAAATTGTTGTATATTTGTAGCTGAATGTGGTGGCGAGGGCATTGCCGGCCAGAAATCGCATCAATCAAACATGCCTGAGGCATGTACCTATATTTTTGAAGGTAATAATTTAAGATAGAAATGGGAAAGGAAGCACGAGTCAGATATCCGATAGGGGAGCAGTCGTTCGAGGTTTTGCGCAACAGGGATTGCCTTTATGTTGACAAGACCCGTTTTATAGAGACGATTCTTGACAGCGGGTCGAAGTATTATTTTTTGGGTCGTCCGCGGCGTTTCGGTAAGAGCCTGTTCCTTTCCACTTTGAAATGTTTCTTCCAGGGGAAACGCCACCTCTTCAAAGGACTTTATGCAGACACGATGGAGTGGGACTGGAGTCCATATCCGGTTCTGTACCTGGACCTGAACGTAGGTGGATATTATGAAAGGGAACATCTGAGGCAACGTCTGGATTCGTTGCTGACGGAGTGGGAGAGGGAATATGGCATCGAAAGCACCGCAGGTGAATCGGGGACACGATTCGAGACTGTAATACGTAAAATATACGAGAAGACGGGGAAAGGAGTTGTCATACTGGTTGACGAGTATGACAAACCACTTGTGAGCAACCTCCACCGTAAGGATTTATTCGATGCATTCCGCGCAGAGCTATATGCCATCTATTCGAATTTCAAGAGCAGCGCAGAGTATATTCAACTTGTGTTTCTGACTGGGGTCAGCCGTTTCGGGCATCTGAGCATCTTCTCAGGACTGAACAATATCCGCGACATCTCGTTTGACGACAGCTTCTCGAGTGTTTGTGGAATTTCCGAGCAAGAACTCCTTGATAATTTCAAGGAAGGTGTTTCGGCTCTTTCGGTTAAGTTCGGATATACCTGTGAGGAAACACTTGCTGATTTGAAACGGTGGTATGACGGCTACCGTTTCTCCGGCAATGGCGAGGACATGTATAATCCGTATTCACTTTTGAACGTGATGGAGGTGAGGGAGTTCCGCAATTATTGGATTCAGTCGGGCCAGGCCAGGTTGCTTCTGGAACAGCTCAAGCGTTTCGACGTCAACCTTGAGGAGATGATGAATGTGAGGTGCTCGCTTAATTCTCTTGAAGGCCTCGACCTTGACAACCCACGGCCTATAGCGTTGTTGTATCAAACCGGATATCTTACAATAAAATCATATAACAGTCGTGCCGGGTTATACGCATTGGGGATTCCTAACAAGGAAGTTGAGGAGGGTTTCCTGTCATATCTCTTGCCTTTCTATTCAAACATCCGGAATAACGACTCTATTCCTTTTGTGTATGACCTTATCGACGATTTTAACGACGGGGATGTTGACGGTTTTATGGCCAGGCTTACAAGTATGTTCTCGTCTGTATCCTACGACATGGAGATGGACCGCGAACAGAACCTCCATAACGCGCTTCTGATACTGATGAAGCTCGTGGGGCTTGAGGTGGAAACGGAATACCGAACGTCGCAGGGGAGCATCGACCTTTTCGTGAAGACCGACCGTTATTACTACATCATGGAGCTTAAGCTCGACCGCCCGGCGACGGAGGCTCTGGCACAGATAAACGACCGGGCGTATGCTCTTCCGTTTGCCATCGACGGCAGGGAGGTCATAAAGATAGGCATAAGTTTTTCGACCAAGACGCTCACCATTTCCGAGTGGGTCCGCGGTTAATCAAGGCATAAGTATCCTGAATATTTCACGCGACACTACTGCTTGTTCCCAGTTGCTGATAGGGCGCAGATAGCTTTTTTCAAGCACAGTGGATCGATGGCCTACGAGGTTCTGGATGATATGGCGCGGAATGTCGAGACTGTCAACGATATTGCAATAGGCATGGCGTGCGAAATAATATGTCACTTTGTTTTTAAATAGGTGGGGGGCTTGCCTGTTGTCGTTTATCGTCTCGTTGAGATAGACCGACATCTTGTAGAAAAAATTGGCCAGTCGGTTCTGGCATCTTTCCGGCGAATAACTTTTTGATTTGACAAAACAAGGAATCAGATAATCGTCGGGGGCTTTCCCGTCAGTAAGGGTTTTTATTATTGGTTCAATAGGCTTAAGGCAGGCTATGACAGATACGGGTTGCCCCGTTTTCTTGCGCAGTGTGGTGAACGCCACCACCTCCATACTGTCTCTATCTTCCTTTCCGGATGATGTCGGATTTGCGGACATTGATGGTGCCGATTCCGGTTTAATTGGTGCGTATATTGTAGAAAACCTAAGGTCGTTTATTTTCAATGATGCGAGATCGACAGGGGCGAGTCCTTGAAAAGCGATGTCGAGAATGAATAGTGACAAAGATAGCATCCGCAGGTCGTCAATGTGGAATCCTCCGCGTGTGCCGGAATAAAAAGTGTTGAATATGATTCGCAGTTCGTCTTCCGACAGATTCCGGTCGCCGGGCAGGAGCCTATATTTTGGCATCCTCGCATTGAATGAGGCCGGAATCAAGGCGTTGGCTTTGCCGAAATTCAGAATAGCGTTAAAACGGGAGCCGATAAGATGTCGCATAGAACTATCGGCGGGATAGTCTTTCTCGAGTGCCGACACCACATCGTAAACGAATTTTTGATTTATATCATATCCACATGGGCCGTAGCCAAACCGTTTGTTGAAATATTTGCGAAACGTGTTGTAGCCTCGCTTGGTATTGAGAGAGCCGGTGGATTCTATCTTCTTGTCGATTATCGATAAAAATGATGTCGCCTCTTTCCGTACGATTTCTACGGATTGGCCTTCTGTGCAATATTCTTCAGGCAACAGGCTTGAAAGATTGTCGAGCTGGCGTGAAAGGCAATCGTCGAGGAAGTCCTGGATTCTTCCGGCAACACGCCGCATGGCGGCTTCGATTTCCTCGTTTTTATGACGATGTCCTACATCCTTGTCAGTCACGCATTCTTTTTCCTCGTTCCAATGATTGATGTCGCATTTTATTGACGTACAGATTCTTTTGACTATACCTCTGTGATTGATGCGAATCATGACAGGGGAGCTGCCGTCGGCATATTTTTTTGCTGTGAAAAGTTCTTTGCTGATTTTCATCGTTGAAATTGTTTGTTTTTATTTTACGATTGGAAAATCGGCTCTTGTGTAACAGCATTGCAAAAAAAGGGGAACGGGGCTGAGCCCCGTTCCCTTTTTTTTGCATGGAAGCCTGACGGCGGTCAGACGTCTTTTGTCTTGCCGGGACTTGATTTCAGGGTAGGGAGCGAGAGATTGAATTTTAGTGCAAGCACCCTGAGCAGGATGATTGTGGCGGCGCAACTTAATTGCCGGGTGAGATACGACCCTCCCGACACCATAATAAGCCAATATACAATCGCTCCGGCAAGGCAGGCGGTGGCATAGATGTCTTTGCGGAATACGAGAGGCTCTTCGTTGATTAGAATGTCGCGCAGGACTCCGCCGAAGGCACCGGTCACTATTCCCATGACTACTGCCACCCACATCGGGTAGTCAATGGCAAGTGTCTTGTGGATGCCGATTACGCAGAAGAGTGCAAGGCCGATACTGTCGAATATGAACAGCAGCTTTTCCTGGCTTACAAGGATGTTGCGGAATACTATGACAGTGGCGAGCGAGAGGGCGGTGACGCCGAGATACCACCACGTCTGCATCCAGAAAACGGGGATGTCAAGGAGTAGGTCTCGTAAAGTTCCTCCGCCGATTGCGGTGACGAGACCTACGGTGTAAGCTCCGAACCAGTCGAAATTTTTGGTTGCGGCAAGCCTGATGCCGCTTATGGCGGCGGCCACCGTGCCGATAACTTCAAGTATGAATGAGAATGTCTCTTCCATTTTGGCGTATTTTAAAGCAAAGACAGATAAAGAGGTTTAAAATAAGGCGCGGGCAAAGACCGCGCCTTATCCGTTTTATACAATCAATATATTCGAGTGCTATGCTATTCAAGGAAACACAAGACTATAATCTGCGCCACAATAACGCGCATAAACATGGTGAGAGGATAGACCGTGGAGTATGCCACGGCTGGCGCGTCGTTGTTGGCTACCTTGTTGCCGTAGGCAAGGGCCGGCGGGTCGGTATAGCCTCCGCTCATCATGCCGATGATGGAAAGATAGTTCATCTTATATTTGCCACGTGCTATGCATCCTACCACAATCAGAGGAATGACTGTGATGGCAAAACCATAGCCTACCCACAGTGCGCCTTTAAGGTTGAATACCGTTTCGGCGAAGTCTTTGCCTGCACCGATACCTACCGATGCAAGGAAGAGGCAGATGCCTATTTCGCGTAGAAGGAGGTTGGCGGATGAGTTGGTATAGGTGACAAGATGAATCTTATGGCCGTATGCACTGATAAGGATAGCTACCACGAGAGGGCCGCCCGCAAGTCCGAGCTTCATAGGCACCGACATCCCGGGGAACTGGATGGGGAGGCTTCCAAGGATGATGCCAAGGAAAATTCCGATAAACATCGTCACGAGATTCGGTTCGTTAAGACGTTTCATGGAGTTGCCGAGACGGGCTGCGAGACGGTCGATATCTTCGATTTTACCAACCACGGTGACACGGTCGCCCATCTGAAGGCGAAGGTTGGGGCTTGCGAGAAGATCCACGCCGGCACGGTTCACGCGGGTTACGTTGAGCTGATAGGCGGCATGCAGACGAAGCGAACCGAGTTTCATGCCGTTGTATTCCGTCTTGGTGACAAGGATGCGACGCGAAACCACGGGCCCTTTATCCATAGGCCAGTTTTTCTCAACAACCGGACCGATAAACCGTTTGAATACTTCCTCATCCTGAATGGAGCATACTGCCAACACAAGGTCGCCGATTTCGATGGTGGTCTGCGACGTAGGGACAATGACCGTGCCGTCAGGTTTCTCAATGCGGGAGAAGACGTAATCGCAAGATATCAGAGTGTGTAGTTTCTGCATGTTCAGGCCAGCCACAAGCTCGTTGGTAACTCTGAAGGTCACCATGTGAGGGGCGAGAGTGGAGTCGGTCTTTTCATTTTCAATTTCGTCAATCTCTTTCTTGATGTCAACCTTGAACACTTTGCGGATGATAATCATGGTGAGTATGATGCCCACCACACCAAGGGGATAGGCTGCGGCATAACCCATCGACATCTGTTGGCTGGCGCCGTAAGCATCGGAATGCACCTGAAGTATGGTCTGTTGGGCGGCACCGAGACCTGGTGTGTTGGTGACGGCTCCGCTCATCACGCCAATCATTTCTACAATGGAGGTAAGCCCTTGGTTGCCTCCTTGCATGAAATAGATTGCAAGCATGATTACTACGTTAAGGCCGATTCCAATCATTGCAAGCATATTCATCTTGATTCCCCCCTCTTTGAAAGAGGAGAAGAATCCGGGACCAACTTGCATACCGATTGAAAAAATAAAAAGAATAAGTCCGAATTCGCGGAGAAAATGAAGCGTGTTGGCTTCTACCCCGTAACCGAAGTGGCCCAGCAAAATCCCGACGAAAAGCACGAACGTCACTCCCAGCGACACTCCGAGAATCTTAACCTTACCCAGGAAGATACCCGTGAATATCACAAAGGAATAAAGCAGAATCGTGCTCGCGAGCGAGACGTTTCCGGGCTTTAACAGATCGATAAACCAATCCATAAACAAAACCTGATTTTATATAATACTATTATTGTTATTAATTTTCATGATGTCCATTCATGGCATTGGATAAAGGCCACAATCCACAATCGTCGGAAACGTTGTGAAAGCGGTGGAATCGTTTTTTTTGAGGAGTCGTGTAAATTCGACTGCAAAATTACTCATTTTTTATGATATTCTTTGTAAATTTGCAATGTAAAATTGCGAGTTGGCTTAGATAAGGATGGCGTTTGATTTCCATCTTTGATGAAGGATTGCTCTTTTTTGCTTCGTAAAAGATGTGCCTGTCTTGCCGGTTGGCTTGCTTATAACGTTATTAAAGATGAAAAAAATCCGTGCAGCCGTGGTTGGTTACGGCAACATTGGGCAGTTCACACTGCAGGCTTTGGAAGAAGCTCCAGATTTTGAGATTGCGGGAGTTGTGCGTCGCGATGCGGGCGACCGCAATGGAATTCCGGTGGAAATTCCTGTGGTTTCAGACATTGATGAATTAAAAGACGTGGATGTGGCTATCCTTGCCACCCCTACGAGGAAAGTCGAGGAAAATGCCGTAAAGTGTCTGAAGAAAGGAATCAATACGGTTGACAGTTTCGATATCCATACAAAAATAGCTGAACTCCGCGACAATCTCGGCAAAGTGGCGCGCGAGAACGGCACCGTAAGTGTAATTTCCGCCGGGTGGGATCCGGGAAGCGATTCCGTGGTGAGGGCTCTTCTTGAGGCTGTCGCACCCAAAGGAATCACCTATACCAATTTCGGCCCCGGCATGAGCATGGGGCATACAGTTGCCGTAAAGGCCGTAGAAGGGGTGAAGGCAGCTCTTTCAATGACCATTCCGGTGGGAACCGGAATCCACCGCCGTATGGTTTATGTGGAGGTTTTGCCAGGCTATGATTTCGATAAGGTGGCCGCCGCCATCAAAGCCGACCCGTATTTCGCGTCAGACGAAACCCATGTGATGAATGTGGAAAGCGTGGACGCCCTCAAGGATATGGGACATGGAGTCAACCTCGTGAGAAAAGGTGTGAGCGGCAAAACCCAGAACCAGCTTTTCGAGTTCGACATGAAGATTAACAATCCGGCATTGACCGGACAGGTGCTTGTATGTGCGGCCCGCGCCGCGATGCGCCAACAGCCGGGATGCTACACCATGATTGAGATTCCGGTTATCGACCTTCTTCCCGGAGACCGCGACAAGTGGATCCATCTCGTATAATTTGTCGGTAATCAAAATAAAAAAATGCAGGAATTCTGAATTCCTGCATTTTTTATTTTAGGTGTCAGGTTTCCCGATACCGCCGTATGGATCACACAAGTTTGCGGTAGCGGATGCGGTGAGGTGTGTCATTGCCGTCGCGCTTGCGCTTGAACTCCTCATAATCGGAATAAGAGCCTTCATAGAATGTTACCTGGCTGTCGCCTTCGAATGCCAGGATGTGGGTGGCGATACGGTCGAGGAACCAACGGTCATGACTCACAACCACGGCGCAGCCGGCGAAATTTTCGAGGCCTTCTTCAAGGGCACGGAGTGTGTTGACGTCAATGTCGTTGGTAGGCTCGTCGAGAAGAAGCACGTTTCCTTCTTCTTTAAGCGCCATGGCAAGATGGAGACGGTTTCGCTCTCCTCCGGAAAGCACCCCGATCTTCTTCTCCTGGTCGGCTCCCGTGAAATTGAATTTCGAAAGATAGGCACGGGCGTTCATGTCCCTTCCACCCATACGGAAGGATTCCACACCTTGTGAAATAACTTCATATACACTCTTGTCGGGCGAGAGGTCTTTGTGGTTTTGGTCAACGTAGGCTATTTTCACGGTCTCGCCGACTTCGAATTCGCCTTTATCTTGTTTCTCCAATCCCATGATGAGTCGGAAAAGTGTGGTCTTACCGGCACCGTTTGGCCCGATTACCCCTACGATGCCGTTGGGCGGAAGCATGAAGTTAAGGTCGGTAAAGAGGGCTTTGTCGTCGTATGCTTTGGCGAGATGTTGCGCTTCAATCACTTTGTTGCCGAGTCGGGGGCCGTTGGGAATGAAGATTTCAAGCTTCTCTTCGCGTTGCTTCTGGTCTTCGTTTAGCAGGCGGTCGTAGCTTGAAAGACGGGCCTTCCCTTTTGCCTGACGTGCTTTGGGGGCCATACGCACCCATTCGAGTTCTCGCTCAAGGGTCTTGCGTCGTTTGCTTGCCTGTTTTTCCTCCTGGGCCATTCGTTTCGTCTTCTGGTCGAGCCAGGAGCTGTAGTTCCCTTTCCATGGAATCCCTTCCCCACGGTCGAGTTCGAGAATCCATCCTGCCACGTGGTCGAGGAAGTAACGGTCGTGAGTCACGGCAATTACCGTGCCGGGATATTGCTGGAGATGCTGTTCGAGCCAGTCGATAGATTCGGCGTCAAGGTGGTTGGTAGGCTCGTCAAGAAGAAGGATGTCGGGCTGCTGAAGGAGAAGACGGCAGAGGGCAACACGGCGGCGTTCACCGCCGGAGAGCACGGCAATCTTCTTATCGTCGGGCGGACAACGGAGAGCGTCCATGGCCCTTTCGAGTTTATTGTCGATGTTCCAGGCATCGCATGCGTCGAGCTTGTCCTGAAGTTCGGCCTGACGGTTGATGAGGGCATCCATCTTGTCGGGGTTTTCAAGCACTTCAGGGTCGGCGAAGGCGTTGTTGACTTCGTCATATTCACGCAGAAGGTCCATCACCGATTGCACGCCTTCCTGCACCACTTCTTTTACGGTTTTTTCCGGATCGAGCTTGGGGTCCTGTTCGAGGTAGCCTACGGAATATCCGGGGGAGAACACCACGTTGCCTTGATAGCTCTTGTCGATTCCTGCTATAATTTTAAGAAGGGTTGATTTTCCGGAGCCGTTCAAGCCGATGATGCCTATTTTTGCACCATAAAAGAAAGAGAGGTATATGTCTTTCAGAATCTGTCGTTGGGGAGGTATGATTTTGCTGACCCCCACCATCGAGAATATGATTTTTTTATCGTCAGCCATTATTTATTCTTGTTAATGTGTTGTGCCTTTGTGCGGTAGTCGCATTTCACTTTTCCCTTGGCTATGTTGCCGAGTTTTGTGCGTATCATCTGCTTGCGAATCGGCGACACCCGGTCAGTATATACCGTGCCGAGAAGGTGGTCGAATTCATGTTGTATTATTCTTGCCGCAAAGCCGGTGAATTCTTCCTCATGCTCTTCGAAATTTTCGTCGAGCCAGTTAAGACGCACATGTTCATACCTTTTCACCGGCTCAGAAAGGCCGGGAAGCGAGAGGCATCCCTCTTCGCGTGTGACGGGAGCTTCGTCTTCAATCACTTCGAGGTCGGGGTTGATGAGTGCCATCTTGAGTCCGGAGCATTCCGGAAATCTGTCGGCAAGTACTGTTCCGTCAATCACGATTACACTTATCGGGAGTCCGATTTGCGGGGCAGCAAGGCCTACGCCCTCGGAATGATACATGGTTTCAAACATGTCGCCGATGAGTTTGTCGAGCTCCGGATAGTCTTTTTCAATGTCGTCGGTTTCCTGTCGGAGCACAGGTTGTCCGTAAAGATAAATGGGTAATATCATTGTCGTTGTCGTGTAGTCTGATTATTCAAAAATACCTTCCGTAGTTTCTTCCACCACCGTGTCGCCGCTGTTTTCAAAATACTCGCCTCCGCAGGGATTGAAGTCAGCCGGGAATTCAAAGCGTGAGTCTTGCTCATAGGGGAGTTTTTTGTCGGCATACACTTTTTGCATGTAATAGCCATAGACGGGTAGTGCGGCGCGGGCACCTTGTCCGAGTGCCATTGTGTTGAAATGGATGTAGCGTTCCTCTCCGCCTACCCATACTCCCGTGACGAGGTCGGGGGTGAATCCCATGAACCATGAGTCGGAGTTTGAGTTGGTCGTACCGGTTTTGCCACCCATCTGCGCGCTTATCCCATACCTGCCTCGAAGGCTCGCCGCCGTTCCGCTGTCAACTACGTTGAGAAGTATCGAGAGAATCTTGTAGTAGGCGTCTTCGTTTATCACTTCCGTGCGGTGAGGTGTTGCGGAATAAATGAGATTGCCTTGGTTGTCTTCAATCCTGGTAACAAACACCGGGTCAACGCGCATCCCTTTGTTGGCAAACGCCGTGTAGCCTCCGACCATTTCCTTAACGGGCACGTCAACCGTTCCGAGAGCGAGCGGGAGAGTTGCGTCGATGTGTCCCGTGACACCGAACATTCTCATTTTGTTCGCAAGGTTCTTGGCCCCGAGTTCATACACAAGGCGTGCCGAAATCCAGTTGTTGGAGTTCGTGAGCGCCCAACGGAGGTCAACCATCTCGCCGATGCGTGCGCTTCCCGAGTTTCTCGGCGACCAGTTGCCGAACGTGGGCTGTGTGTTGGAGAACATCGAGCAGGGGGTGAAATCTTGCTCCATGGCAAGCGTATAGAGGAACGGTTTGGCGGTAGATCCGATCTGACGTTTCCCTCTCGATACCATGTCGTACTGGAAGAAATTGAAATCCGGACCCCCTACATATGCCTTCACATATCCGTTGTGAGGGTCCATGCTCATCATGCCTGTGCGGAGGATTGACTTCATATAAAGAAGCGAATCGTAGGGAGTCATGGTCACGGTCTTGGTGCCCGGACGGTGTTTCCCGTTTTCCTTGACATATGCGAACACATCCATCTGATAGGGCGTGTGGAATGTCTTTTCTATCTCCGTATCGGCTATCCCAGCGTTTTTCAGCACCCTCCACCTCTCGGTTTGTTTCATTGCGTTTTTAATAAGGTTCATAACGCCCGAATGACTGAGTTCGGCGGTGTTGGTGGTATATGGACCTGTTTTCTGTCCGCGTTTTTCTTTTTCGAACGCCGGTTGCAGTGTTCCCCCGAGGTGCTCATATACTGCTTCTTCGGCATATTGCTGCATCCTGACGTCGATTGTGGTGTAGATGCGAAGTCCGTCGGTGTAGATGTTGTAATACGAACCGTCGGGTTTAGGATTTTTAAGAATCCAACCATAAAGCGGATTTTCCTCCCATTGGGTCGAATCCGTGTTGTATTGCCCCATGGCGAGGATGTAGGCGAGGTTGTTCTTATAGTCTGAGCGTTCAGGCCTTACCGGTTTTTTCGCATTCATAAGGTGCCTGATTTCTTCCCTCAGATAGGGTGCGCCCCCTTCGCGATGGTCCACCTTATGATAGTCCAGCCTTAGGGGAAGGGCTTTCAGCGAATCGGCGTCTTCCCTCGAGAGTTTCCCTGCCTTTGCCATCTGCTCTATCACCACATTGCGACGTTCGCGCGTGCGCTCTTCGTGACGCAACGGATTGTAATAACTTGGATTCTTAAGCATGCCTACAAGCATTGCCGCTTCTTCCGCCTTGAGTTCCGACGGCTCTTTGTTGAAATATACGTTGGCCGCGGTCTTGATGCCCACAGCATTGTTCAGGAAGTCAAACCTGTTGAGATACATGTTGATGATTTCCTGTTTTGTATAAAAACGTTCAAGTTTTATCGAAATCATCCATTCGATGGGCTTTTGCATCGCCCTTTTGAGGAGATTGCTCGACGGCCTTGAGTATAATTGTTTTGCAAGCTGCTGGGTGATTGTAGAGCCTCCGCCCGACGATTTGTCGCCCATAAGCACTGTTTTCACGGCGGTTCGTCCCAGAGCGATGAAGTCTATTCCGGAGTGGTCGAAATATCGTTCATCTTCCGTAGAAATCAGTGCGTCGATGACGTATGGCGACACCGCCTTATAGTCGGAGTTTACCCTGTTGCCTGCACCTGCGAAATAACGTCCCAATTCCGTAGTGCCGTCTGAGGCGATAACCACGGAGGCCAGTTTGTCGTGCGGGTCTTCAAGTTCTTCGATAGGAGGCATATAGCCTATGACTCCGTTGTAGATTAACAGGAGGAAAAGGGCAATCAGCGCCCCTAAGCTTAGAAACGAAATCCAAAGCCATGTCACTATCTTGCGGTTGCGCAGCATCCGTTTCGAGGCTTTGGGGTCGAAATCATGTGTGTCGGGTGCGCCCCCTCCGTTTTTTGTTGTTCCGGTCATTTCAAGAATATTGATAATCTTGTAGAATATTGAATTACGTAGGTCTGCGAAAGGTAGTTGCGAAAGGGAGCGTGCTTAAGCTTCATTTCATGCAGACATGGCGTAAGTAATTGCAAAATTAATAAAAATATTCGAAATGGAGGTAAGAGCGCGTCCCTTAAAATTTCGGGGTCGTAGGGGCGGCGATTTTTGAGTGGATTTTGCGAGTCGAAGAAGGAACGATGCGGGCATCGTGACTGATGAGATCTCGCAAAATACGCCAAAAAGCGTCGGACAGAGGTAACTTTTACACATGCAGGCTTACCGATTGCGGATTTAAGACGGTATAGGCGTAAAAGGCCGGAGCTGAGGAGAGCGTCAGCACTTCAGGGAATGTCAGAAAGAGTCAAATATAGCGTAACAATCTGTATATATCCGCAGTAACTGTCATATATGAAGCAGTAGAGCATTCTCTCTCATAGTTACGGACAAGACGTCGGCAGTTGTCAAGCCATGAAATCGAACGCTCCACAATCCAACGTCCCTGTGCCGGGACAAATATGGCACCTCCGGCGTTGGATTTGGTGCAGGTGATAATCAGTCCATGCGCCCGCACGGTTCTGCCCACATCCTCACCACGGTATCCTTTGTCGGCGCGGATTTCCTTCAATGACGGATACTTGCGTTTTGTCTCGGCAATCATTTCCAGGCATGCCTTGTTGTCACTGATATTTGCGCATGTAGTATGGACATGAAGGATATATCCCTGACTGGCTACAATAAGATGACGTTTGATGCCCTTAATCTTCTTGAAGCCATCAACTCCCTTAACAGAGTCTGACAGTCCGCTGCGACGGCTCGCACTGTCTATAAAACAGATGGTCGGAGATTCATTCCGTCCACACTTCTTGCGGGCTTTTTTAAGAAGAAACCGGTGAATGCTGTTGAATATGCCTTTGGCATTCCGGTATCTCCATTTGTTATATACGGATTTCCAATGCGGATAACATTCGGGCAACAGTCTCCATTGGCAACCACTGCGCAAAAGGTAGAATATGGCCTCGAGAATACGAATTGGGTCGTGTTTCCTTTTGCATTTCATCAAAACAGGGAAAGATCTGACCGGAATTGTCCGTTCCCTCCCGTGAATCTCCGGGATGAGAATGAAAGAATTATTATATTTTTTCCTCAAATAGCTGTATAATGTGTAAATATATCAAAATCAAAGTTATAAATCATAAACAATATTTTAACATACACATTGTCCGCCTGTAAGATGAAATTACCTATGTCTCGCATCCTTGGGCGTATTTTGCCCCTTGCTTTCAGTCGCATACCTCGGTATGCTCCTTGCAGCAAGTGACAAAATCCACTCCAAGGCTGCGACCCCTACGACCCCGAAATTTTAAGGAATGCGCTCTAAGTCACCGGACGATTAGAGCTTTATCTCTGAGAGGTCAACGATTTTATTGACTATGGCATAGATGGTAAGGCCTGTGGCCGAGTGGATTTCCAGTTTTCGGGCTATGTTGCGGCGATGGGTTATGACGGTGTGTATCGACAAAAAAAGTTTGTCGGCAATCTCTTGGTTTGTAAGCCCTTTCACCACAAGCGAGATAATTTCCTTTTCCCTTTGTGAAAGACTCTCTTTCTCTTCGCTTTGTCCGCGGGGTGAAGAACAGAGGGATTTTACTTTTTTTGTAATAGTGTCGATGTCGTCTATTACGGAGATTGTGTCGTCATATAGCGCGGCTGCATGGTTGTTGAGTTTGCCAACTTCGATGGCAACGATTTTGAGTTCGTCGGATGTCATGTCGGTTCTTAGAGTTGCCGGGTTGAACGAACCTCCGAAAGTGGGGTTTACGAGTAGTATGTCAGGAGTGCCGGCTTTTATACAGGCGTAAAGGTCAGACGGATTCTTTACCTCCAGGATATTGACGTTGATGTTCGGAAGGCGTCGCAGACATTGTGAGAATCCGGCGGCGAGCACCGGAGACGATTCTGCGATGACAATATGTATCTTTTCTTCTCTTGCCATTTTATTCTGTGGAGGGGGAGGTGTGGTCGGGTTGTCAGTTTTTGTCGGAGTTGTTTTGTTCTTCAAGTTTCATAATAGCCGGTACCAATAAGCAATCTTCAAGTCGGCAATGGCTTTCGAGTTCCTCTTCGCATCTGTATATGTCGTAGAGGGCGGCGTTGAGCAAGTTGGTGTTGGCATCGGGCGGACAATACTTGATAATAATGTTTTTTAGCTCTTTAAGCTTGGAGCCGACTTGCTCATGATGGTCGCTGTAGGTAGTGATTCTGTAATTCCCTGAAGTTTTCCCGTCGAGAATGGAACTGACATATTTGAACACGGTTTCGTCTTCATAGTTCATGTGGGTGGTTACTTCCTGCACATATTCGTCGAAGAGCTTAAGAATCAGAAACGAAACGTCTGACGATTTCATTTTGATACTGTCAAGAAGTTTCCTTCTGATGGCCGGAAGGCAATATTCGAGGAAATATACGTGGCTTTGTCTTAGGAAAAGGAGAAGCGACTCGATAGAAACTTCGGACGACGCGTTGAAGTTGTTGAAGCCGTCGATCATAAAATTAACGACGGTAAGAAACGTGTCTGTGTCAACACCTGCGTCGGTGCAAACCTCAGCCACGGATTTATCGCCGAATCCCATCGGGATTCCAAACCGGCTCATCACCTGAATAAGGCGATAGTCGTCGGCTATGAGCGACACCATTTTGTCGGAGTGGTTATATTTTTGTTCTTTTGTCATGTGCATTTCGATTTATGATGAATGTCAATGAAATGGCTATGTGGTGCAAATTGTTGATTTGCACCACTTCAATCCTTTTTATGACCGAAGTCATAGCCTAATCTGACTCTAAATAACTAATAACAAAAGCTGCTGTTTTTACGATTGCAAAATTATATATTCTTATAGTCATCTGCAATCACCTTAAATAGGTAAAATAGGGGAGTCGGGTACTTATTTGATGGTATTCCCGGGGTTCAATACTTCTTGTTCAACCCTTCTTGACGGAGAATCCGAATTTTCCTATCATTTCCCCAAGCTTGTGGTAAATGCCATGTGAATATGCCAGCAAGTCGGCATCTTCAAGTGAGAATCGTCCGGTGTCAGGGTCGAGGAACCGGTCGTCGGCCCTGACGTTGAGCACGTCTGCTATAAACATGTCGTGTGTGCCGAGCCGTGTTATCGATTTCACCCTGCATTCTATGCTGAGGGGCGACTGTTCGATGGTAGGCGACGCCACTTTCTCTCCCGGCAGCGGCGTCAGTCCCGTTTCTTTCCATTTGTCGTAGTCCCTGCCGGAACGCACGCCCGCCCAATCGGTGGCGCGTGCCATTTCAACCGTGGTGAGGTTGATGGTGAATTCCATATTTTTTACGAGAAGGGGATAGGATGCACGTTCGGGCCGCACTGATATATAACACATTGCAGGGTCGGAACAGATGGTGCCGGTCCATGCCACGGTCAGCATGTTCCAGTTGTCAGGTGAATCGCCGCAGGTTACGATTACTGCCGGCAGTGGATAAATCTGTGTTCCGGGTCTCCAAGATACTTTGGCCATAATTCTTAAGGTTTTTATAAATTAGAATGGTGTGTCAAAAAAAGCATTCATTCTTTTGACACACCATTAAGACTGATAGATTAAAACATGAAATTCCGGTTAGCTGAAGAATGTGGAGAATACTTTGATGGTGGCGAGGTGGTCGGCTACTCCGGCTGTTTCCCGGGCTGAATGCATCGCCCAGATGGCATTCCCCATGTCAACGCCCTTTATGTCGATTTGTCCTGTAAGGATATTGCCGAGCGTTGATCCTCCCGCTACGTCGGAATGGTTCACAAATGTCTGACACGGCACCCCCGCCTTTTTGCAAAGGCTTTTGAAGACGGCAGCTCCTTGAGCATCGGTCATATATTTGCAGTTGGAATTGATTTTCACCACAGGGCCGCCTCCGATGACCGGATGGTTTGTGGGGTCATATTTCTCATTATAGTTAGGATGCCATGCATGGGCGTCGTCTGCCGAAATCATAAACGATTTCGCCACGGCGCGATAGAAGGCTTCGTCGTCGCCTCCGAGGCTAAGGACAATCCTGTGCAACATATCGCGCAACACCGGAGAATGGGCACCCTGTTTTGTGCCGGAACCGGTCTCTTCGTTGTCGAATATGGCAAGGATGCGCGTGTCGGCGCATTCTTCTTCAATTTCGGAAAGCATGGCTTCCAGTCCGGCAAATGCCATCGAGAGGTCGTCGATTCTGCCTGACTGGAAATATTCGTCGTCGGCCCCGAAAAGCGACGATGCCTCGAAAGGATAGAGGCAAATCTCATAATCTATAATGTCGCGGGGGGCGATGTCCAGATGTTCCGCCACCATCATTTTTACGAAACCTCCCTTGGAAACGGCATCGGCTATTTCATCGGCATTGAAATAACCTATTACGGGTTTCATGTCTTTCTGCACGCTGAGCGGATTCCCTTCGTTCACCCCACGGTTGAAATGTATTGCAAGATGGGGAATGGTGGCCACCGCCCTGTCGAGGTCGAATACGATGGAACGGGGATTCATCGGATCTCCGGAATCAACCATCACGCGTCCCGACATCGAAAGCGGACGGTCGAACCAAGTATAAAGAATTCCTCCCCCATATTTTTCAACGTTGAGCGACACGACTCCGCCGTCGCCATAGATTTCCGCGTTGGGTTTGATTTTGAAACACGGACTGTCGCTATGCGCCGATATAATTTTGAATCCGCATTCACCTGCCACTCCGGAGCCAACGATGAAAGCAAAGATTGCGCTATCGTTTTTCACGACATAGTGACGTGCCCCCGGACACAATTCCCAACAGTCTTCCTGACGGAGTTCTGTAAAACCGGCGGCCTCGAGTTCTCGTTTCATGGTTTCTACCGCACGGAAGTTGCATGTGGATTCATCAAGCCATCCAAGCAGACGTTCTATTTTATTCATTATAATTCTAAAGATTTGGAAAAGGTTAAACTCCGGAATATTTGATATGGTTAAGAGCCCGCAACACATTGCAGAGGGTTTGGCTCCAATATGAAACGAAATCCTCTTTGCACTGCATATAAGCTTCTATGATGCTGTCGCCGTCGGTGTCTTTCACAACGGAAATAAAATTGAAAAGAGGTTGGAATATGTCGGCAAGCGATTCTGCGACCGACGCGGCAATCGGGGTGTCGCTATATTTCATATCCTCTTCGAAAGTCTCAAGAAACACGTCGTCCGGGCCGAGCACAGACTCTATGTGGCGACGCACGCTTTCGTAATAATCCTCGTCAACATACGACGAGAAACAATCGTATTCTTCGAGAACAACCACATCGTCCGTGGAAATATCGAAAAATTCCCAATATAATCTCGGAAGGGAATCAAGCATTCTGTCGATAAACTCCGATTTTTCCATTTCCCCCGCATTCTCACACACCGCACAATAATCGGCTGCAAGCGAAGTGAGGGCAAGGAGCCTTTGACGCATATTGTCTTCTGTCATAATCCTTCCTGTTTATTGTTTATACAAACCATGTTCATATATGTATTCCGCCACGACGGCAGGTACGAAATAATTGATGTTGGCGCCGTCGGCCATCGCCTCGCGCACAAATGTGGATGAAATGTGGGCGGTGGGGCCGTTGCCAAGCACCTCGACGCCGTGGGGAGGGTCGTTGGGAACATCGAATCCGGGACGCGGATAGATGATGATTCCAAATTCCTTGATAATCTTATGGGCATCGCGCCATCTGCCGAAATTAGCCCAATTGTCGCTTCCTATGATGAGTGTGAAATCATGTTCCGGAAATTGCTCGCGGAGTCGGCAAAGCGTCACGTAGGTATATGAGGGCAACGGGAGGGAAAGTTCGAATCCCGAGGCCTTGACCCCACGGCAGTTTTCAGCCACCAGTTTCGCCATACGAAGACGGTGAAGGCCGTCGGTAGGTTCGGTGCCTTCTTTCAGGGGGTTAAGACGGCTGACCATAAGCCAGACCTCGTCAACATTTCCCCATTGTGCACAATAGTTCGCCACCATGGCGTGTCCCGTATGGATCGGGTCGAAACTTCCGCTATAAATTCCCACTCTCATATCATATCATTTTGTTGATTAAATAACAAACAAAACTACTAATCGATGCCCACGAAATCACGGATTTGCCCGTTGACTTCTTTGACTGCGTCGTCGAGCGTATCGTTAACTACAACGGTGTCAAACTTTTCGGCAAACCCCATTTCATATTCGGCTTTGGCAAGACGCTTGGCGATAGTCTCCTCCGAATCGGTTGCCCTCGAACGCAAACGCTGTTCGAGCACATCTATGCCGGGAGGCATAATAAAAATTGAGAGCGCTTCGCCGTCAAAACGTTTTTTTATGTTGAGCGCGCCTTTCACGTCAACGTCCATGATAAGGTTGTGGCCTGAGGATGTAACCCGTTCCACTTCGCTTTCAAGAGTGCCGTAGCGTGTGCCGGCATACACTTCTTCCCATTCTACGAATTCTCCGCGTTCCACCCGGCGGCAAAACTCTTCTTCCGAGAGAAAGAAGTAGTCTTTCCCGTCAACCTCCTGGCCGCGTGGTTTCCGGCTTGTGGCCGATATGGAAAAGCCGAGCCGAAGGTCGGCGTCTTGCATTAGCCGGCTTATTATGGTGGATTTTCCCGTGCCGGACGGGGCAGATAAAATAATAATTCTTCCTTTCCTCATAACACGTTGAGCACTTGTTCCTTTATCTGTTCCAACTCATCCTTCATCATAACCACGATTTTTTGCATACCCGCATGATTCGACTTTGAGCCGAGTGTATTGATTTCCCTGCCGATTTCCTGGGCGATAAAACCGAGTTTCTTCCCTTGTCCGTTCTTCGGGAAGTCTTCCTCGCCACCGAGGGTTTCTATGAAGTAATTAAGGTGCGTGGCCAGACGCAGTTTTTCTTCATTCACATCAAGTTTTTCGATGTAGAAAATCAATTCCTGTTCAAGACGCCCACGGTCAAATTCTATGGAAGTGAGACGTGTAAGCTGGTCTTCGAGGCGTTCCCTTATTTTAGGCACCCTTTCCGCCTCGTATGGCGCAACTTCATTGAGAAGTTGACGAATGCGTTCGATTTTAATGCGGAAGAAATCATAAAGCTTTCTCCCTTCACGCCTACGGAATTCAACAAGGGCATCCAATGCCTCTTTGGCAGCCTCCATGAATGCCGTTTCGTCTTCTTCCCCGACAACTTGAGTCTCCGATTTCATTGCATCGGGCATTCTCATGAGCACGCTATACCAGTCTGCCGGTTCGGGCAAGCCGAGACTCAAAGCAAGTTGCTCCACTTGCTTTTTATAGACGCCGAGGAGCTCCACGTTCACTGCCGAATTGGCTTCTGCGACTACATTTTCCACCGTAGCCACAAGTTCCACCTTTCCGCGCTCAAGAATCTCCGCCATGGGGTTTCGGAGAGTCACTTCCAGTTCCCTATAGCTTGCGGGAACTCTGAGAGAGAGGTCAAGCTGTTTGCTGTTGAGCGATTTAATCTCAACCTTTATTCGTTTGGTTGGGGTTTGGGCCACTCCTCGCCCGAATCCCGTCATTGATGAAATCATAGATTTTGATGTTTAAACCGCAAATTTAATAAAATCTATTGAGAATATATGTCGAAGTCTTTAAACTTTATCCGGAAAACGCGCTCTTAACCATGAATCTGGCCACTTCTGCCGGAATGTTTTATCGAAAAACAATCTTTTTTTATCTTTAACTTTTTATTGTCATCATTTTTCATTAGCTTTGCGAATAGTTTTGAAAATTCCACGGAAATAAGAAAAAAACTGTGGCATTACGATCCCTTTAATAACCCAATTATCATATAATTATGAACAACGACGAATTATTGAAAACAGTCAAGGAAAAAGCCGAAAAATGGCTTGGACCGCAATATGACGCAGAAACGAGAGCTGCCGTAAAAGCGATGCTCGATGCCGAAGACAAGACCGAGCTCATCGACTCGTTCTATAAAGACCTTGAATTCGGCACGGGAGGCCTCCGCGGAATCATGGGCGCAGGTTCCAACCGCATGAACATCTACACCGTGGGTGCCGCCACACAAGGACTTGCCAATTATCTCAACGATTGCTTCAAGGACGAACCGCAGATAAGCGTGGTCATTGGTCACGACGTGAGAAACAATTCGCGCAAATTCGCGGAACTTGCCGCCGACATTTTCTCTGCCAACGGTATAAAGGTATATCTCTTCGAGTCATGCCGTCCGGTTCCCGAAGTGTCTTATGCCATCCGTAAACTTGGCACGAACAGTGGAGTGATGGTCACTGCAAGCCATAACCCGAAGGAATACAATGGTTATAAGGCATATTGGAGCGACGGCGCACAGATGATTGCTCCCCACGATGTGGAGACAATAGCATACGTCAACGCCATCACTTCGGTTGACCAGATAAAGTTTACCCCCAACAAGGACCTCATACAGATTATCGGCAAGGAAGTTGATGAAATGTTTCTTGACGATATCAAGACCTTGTCGCTTTCTCCCGATGCGATAAAGCGTCATGAAGACATGAAGATTGTATATACGCCGATCCATGGCACCGGCGGTATGCTCATCTTCGACTCTCTTAAAAAATGGGGATTCAAGAATGTAATCCATGTTCCCGAACAGGATGTGCAGAGCGGTGATTTCCCGACGGTCGTTTCTCCCAATCCCGAGAATCCCGAGGCGATGTCGATGGGTATCGCCAAGGCCAAAGAGACCGGCGCAAGCCTCGTGCTCGCATCCGACCCCGACTCTGACCGCATCGGCCTCGTGGTGCGCGACAGCAAGGGTGAATACCAGCTTCTCAACGGCAACCAGATTGTGATGATATTCTTGTATTATATCATCACGAGAAATCGTGAACTGGGTCTGCTTAAAGGCAACGAATATTGCGTAAAGACCATCGTGACCACCGAGACAATCAAACGCATAGCGCAGGCAAACGATGTGAAATGCTACGATTGTTTCACCGGATTCAAATGGATTGCCGACGTGATGCGCAATCTCGAAGGGAAAGAGCGTTATCTTGGAGGCGGCGAGGAAAGCTACGGCTTCCTTCCCGAAACTTTCGTGCGTGACAAAGATGCGGTTTCATCTATTACCCTTATGTGTGAGATTGCAGCCTGGGCGGCCGATCAAGACCTTACCCTCTATGACCTTTTGATTGACATCTACTTGAAATATGGCTTCTCACGCGAAAAAGGAGTGAGCGTGGTGCGCCCCGGTAAGTCCGGTGCGGATGAAATCGTTGCCATGATGAAGAATTTCCGTGCCAATCCTCCAAAGGAACTTGCCGGAAGCCCTGTGGTGGCAATCAAGGATTATTCCGACCTCAACTGCCACGACCTCAAGAACGGCACCGTGGAGAAGATGAACTTCCCTACCACGTCCAATGTGCTTCAGTTCTTCACAGAAGCCGGCGACAAAGTGTCGGTCCGTCCTTCCGGAACCGAGCCTAAAATCAAGTTCTACGTTGAGGTGCGTGAAGATCTTCCTTCGAAAGAGGAATATGTTGACACCGTCAAGAAAGCGGAAGACAAAATCAACCGCGTGCTTGCCGACCTCGGAGTGAAGTAAGCCGACAAGCCTTCGGTCGTTTTGGATTACGACAGACAATTATAAACCGCGCAGTGTTCAACCACGGCGCGGTTTATTTTGTTCTAAGCATAGTAATAGCCTTAAACGTAGTTGGCCGTTTCACATTTTGCGATGAAAACTTCCACAATTAAAATAAAGATCGTTCTTCTATGCTTAATCTTCTCTATGGCGTTTGCCATTATGGAAGATGACGGGATGCGGGCACAAATACCTATTCAATTCAGTTCGGTCAGGCAAGAACCTCCAGATTCGGTCGATTCGGTGCGGATGACGAAAAAACACTTCTGGAGGGCTTCGGCCGAAGTTTTCGGATTCAATATCGGCCTGTGGGCATTCGACCGTTATATACAGAACGGAGATTTCGCACATATCTCATTCAATACGATTAAAGAGAATTTTAAACATGGCTTCATCTGGGACAACGATAAACTCGGAACCAATACATTCCTGCATCCGTATAACGGCAGCCTTTATTACAATGCGGCAAGAGCAAACGGCTATAACTTTTGGCAGTCGGAACTGTTTGCCATAGCCGGGAGCGGCATGTGGGAAATGTTTATGGAGTGCGAATATCCTTCCACCAATGACATAATAGCCACTCCTATTGGAGGGGCCGCAATAGGGGAAATCCTTTACAGGGCATCGGATGCAGTGCTTGACGACCGTCTTAGGGGAGGCGCCAGGTTCGGGCGTGAGGCGGCAGCTTTCATACTTTCTCCTATGAGGGGCCTGAACCGACTTATCACCGGCGATGCATGGAAAGTCAGGCCAACGAGAGGGCGACAGTTCGGAACCCCGAATTTTGTGGTGCGTGTGTCGCTTGGCTACAAGATGCTCGAATATCAGAACCATTTCAACCATATCCACCAAGGTCTCGCCATGCAGCTCGATGCGGAATATGGCGACCGTTTTGAAGTGAAGTCCAAACAGCCTTACGACTATTTCACAATCAAGGCACAACTCCAGGTAATCAAGACTCAGCCTTTGCTGAGTCAAATAGAATTGAAAGGGCGATTGCTTGCCAGAGAGCTCTTCGACAACTTTCGCTCGAAAGGAAGCATCGGCTTGTATCAGCATTTCGATTTCTATGACAGCGACACAATCGACGATATTGAAAAGGTGCCGTTCAAATTGGGTGTGCCGGCATCAGTCGGAGCCGGGTTCATGTTCCGGGATGTGGAAAAAAAGCGCTGGGTGTTCGATTGTTTCGCACATGCTAATGTCATAGCGCTCGGTTCTATTCTTTCAGACCATTATTGGACCGACTACCGCAATTACAACTGGGCGTCGGGTTTTTCCCTGAAGGGAGGTTTTAACATTGTGTTTGATAAAGACCGGCTTGCATTGTCGCTGTCCCATAATTTTTACAGGCTTTTTACGTGGCGCGGATACCGTTACGGCACCAATCTCAAGGATGTCGATTTCCGCACACTTAACGTGATGGGCGACGTGTCGGTGGCATCTCTAAATATGACAGAGTTTCGGCTGGATTTCAAGATATGGAAACGTCTGTTCGGAACGGCTCTTTTTACAAACTATGTACGCTCGTCGCATTATAGGGATTATGATTACGTGCGCTCGTCGTCGGCTTCGCTGGCATTGATGCTTACCTATAAGCTTTGACATTATTTAAATTGCTGAAAATTTGCGGAGGCGGATAATTTTTAATACCTTTGCATCCGGATTTGTGGCGTCTGACGTTCAGACACCACATTTTCAATGTAGTTTTGCATGAACATATAAATCAATCCAGATAAAAGTCAACATGAACGTAAATTTCGAGAAACTCGACAATGTGAACGGTGTCGTTACCGTTGCTATCGAGGAAAAAGACTACGCTGACAAGGTTTCAAAACAGCTCAAAGAGATTGGCAAGAAGCATGCCGAACCGGGTTTCCGTCCCGGACATGTGCCTGCCGGCCTGATTGCTAAAAAATATGGCACAGCCGTGAAATATGACGTCATCAATAAAGAGGTGGCAGACGCTGTGTATAACTATATAAAGGAAAACAATCTTCATGTGCTCGGACAGCCGGTTCCTCAGAGCGACAACAATTTCGATATCGAGAACAAGGAGTTTACATTCAAATTCAATGTGGGTCTGGCTCCCGAAATCGATAACCATGTGAACAAAGACCTTCATGTTCCTTATTACACCATCACCGTCACCGACGAGATGATTAACGAACAGGTTGAGGGTCTCCGCAAGCGTTTCGGTCATCAGGTGCCCGGAGAGGAAACCGAGCCTAACGCCGTGATCAAAGGAGCCATCGCCGAGCTTAACGAGGACGGCTCTGTGAAAGAGGGCGGGGTAGTGGTTGAGAACGGTATCATCGCTCCAATGCATTTCAAGGATGAGGCGCAGAAGAAGCTTTTCGAAGGTAAGAAAGTTGGCGACGTCGTTGTCTTTAATCCTTCCGCCACATGCGAAGGTAATGCAGTCGAAATGTCGTCGATGCTCAATATTGACAAAGAGGATGTTGACGCCCACAAAGGTGATTTCAATTTTGAAATCAAGGAAATCATTGTCCTCAAACCTGCCGAGTTCGATCAGGAATTTTTCGACAATGCCGTGGGTAAAGACAAGGCCCACAATGAAGAGGAATTCCGCGCTGCCATCAAAGAACTTATCGCCCTCAATTTCGAGAACGATTCCAACTATCGTTTCACAATCGATGCCAAGGATGCCGTGGAAAAAGCAGTGGGTTCTCTCGAGCTTCCCGAGGCTCTTCTCAAGGAATTCCTTGTTCGTCAGAGCGAAGGCATCAATGCCGAAAACGTTGATGAGGAATTCGGCAAGATGCGTGGACAGCTTGAATGGGACCTCGTCCGCGACAATGTGGCCGAAAAGTTTGAGGTCAAGGTCAATGAAGAAGACGTGCTCGACGAAGCTCGTGGCGTAGTTGCCCGCCAGCTTATGCAGTATGGCCCGAATGCCCTTTCCGACCAGATTATCGACAAATATGCCCAGGAGGTCATGAAAGACCAGAAGAACCGTGAGATGCTTTTCCAGAATGCCCTTAACCGTAAGGTGTTTGAGGTGATTAAGGAGAATGTCACCCTCGACAATAAGGAAGTAAGTGTGGAAGAGTTCCGCAACCTTTTCATTCCGGCAGAGGCATAATATTGCATTCGCAAAAATATTGAAAAGACCCGGGTGCGGGCGGCTTCATGCCCGGCTACGGGTCTTTTTATATTATTTTGGCACGGATTTTGCAGTGTCATGAATAATAACGGCCTGGTATGGTGTTATTAATAATGAAATAATAGATTATAATATGCAGAACGACTTCAGAAATTTTGCCGTCAACCATCTTGGGATGAGTTCCAATACTCTTGACGGTTATACAAGATATCTTGACAAAACGGCAGGGAATGTTTCTTCTACTATGCCTTCCGCCGATTATATGAACCCTTATATACTTGAGGAGCGTCAGTTGAACGTCACACAGATGGATGTGTTTTCACGCCTCATGATGGACCGTATCATATTCCTCGGCACACAAGTGTCAGATACGAGCGCCAATATCATCCAGGCACAGCTCCTTTATCTTGATTCTATCGACCCCGGGAAAGATATCTCCATCTACATCAATTCTCCCGGTGGTTCCGTTTATGCCGGACTTGGCATTTACGACACTATGCAGTATATTTCGAGCGATGTATCCACTATCTGTACGGGTATGGCCGCATCGATGGCCGCCGTCCTTCTGGTGGCAGGCGAGCATGGAAAGCGTTTCGCACTTCCGCATTCGAGAGTGATGATCCATCAGCCTATGGGTGGAATACAGGGCCAGGCTTCCGACATCGAGATTACCGCCCGCGAAATCCTTAAACTTAAAGAGGAGCTGTATCGTATTATTTCCGACCATTCGGGACAACCGTTTGCAAAGGTTGAAGCCGATTCCGACCGCGATTATTGGATGATTGCTAAAGAAGCAAAGGAATACGGTATGATCGACAAGGTACTTGTAAACCCTACCAAAGAGAAATAAAAGATGGCGAATAAGAAATCGGGGATAATGTGCTCGATGTGCGGAGCTATCGACAACAAGCTTAATCCGGTGGTGACTGTGCTCGACGGCTTGAATCTGTGTACGGATTGCATCAAGTTTATCGACGATGCCCGCGACAGCCAGCTGAAGAATCAGGACTCTAAGGAGAAAGTGGTGTCGTCGGAGGTGTCTTCTGTGCCAACCCCACGAGAAATCAAGACGTTTCTCGACCAGTATGTGATTGGTCAGGACGAAGCCAAGAAATATCTTTCAGTTGCCGTCTATAACCACTACAAGCGCATCTCTCAGGGAAAAGGTGCCGACGATGTGGATATCGAGAAGTCTAACATAATCCTTGTCGGTCCCACGGGCACCGGCAAGACGTTGCTCGCCAAGAGCATAGCCCGTCTTCTCGACGTGCCGTTTGCCATTGTCGATGCCACTGTCCTGACCGAAGCGGGCTATGTGGGCGAAGATATCGAATCGTTGCTTGTAAGACTTCTTCAGGCGTGCGATTATGATGTGGCGCGTGCCGAGAAAGGTATTGTATTTATCGATGAAATAGATAAGATTGCCCGTAAAAGCGATAACCCTTCCATTACCCGTGACGTCAGCGGCGAGGGCGTGCAGCAAGGTCTTCTGAAATTGCTTGAGGGTTCTACAGTGCTTGTGCCGCCCAACGGAGGACGCAAGCATCCCGAGCAAAAGATGATTGCAGTCGATACAAAAAACATACTCTTTATATGCGGCGGCGCTTTTGACGGAATAGAACGTAAAATCGCATCGAGGCTCAATACCCATGTGGTGGGCTATGGTCATGACGAAGCCAACCGTAAGCATCAACGTGAAAACCTGATGCGCTATGTCATGCCTCAAGACCTCAAGTCGTTTGGTCTTATTCCGGAAATCATAGGGCGTCTTCCGATACTTACCAGCCTTGACCCGCTCGACAAAACGGCGTTGCGCCGTATTCTGGTGGAGCCTAAGAATGCTATCGTACGGCAATATAAAAAGCTATTCCTGCTTGACGGAGTGGAACTTGAATTTACCGACGACGCCCTCGGCCTTATCGTTGACAAGGCTGTGGAATATAAACTCGGGGCGCGAGGCTTAAGGTCGATAGTTGAGACAATCATGGTAGATGCCATGTTTGAAGTGCCGTCTGAGCCCGTAAAGAAATTTACGGTCGATGCCGGCTACGTGCAGGCGCAGCTTGAAAAGGCACATTTTGAGAAAACCCGAATCGAGGGTTGACATTGCGGCGCCCGTTTTTATTAATAATAGAATAATGAGAGTGAGTCAATGAAAGTTGACTCGCTTTTTTAGTATGACGGGCATGTCATACATCTATGGTGAAAGTCCATAAGGGGCGT